>NZ_CP076538.1:4373847-5030617 GCF_018885265.1 Amycolatopsis aidingensis | reverse complement strand
AGAGCCAGATCCGAGCTGCTCAGGAACGGCACCGGCTCGGCGATCAGCTGCAGCCCGGTGAGCACCTCGTTGATCAGGCCGTCCGAATCCAGGACGAACTGGAACATCACGGCGATCGTGGCCAGTGGCATGACCATCGGTGAGAACAGCAGTACCCGGACCACCGAGGACCCGCGCAGCGAGGTGTTGACCAGGATCGCGAGTGAGGTCGAGAGAACGACGATCACCGGCACCGTGACCGCCAGGTAGGCGAATGTCCGGCCGACTGCCGCCCAGAAGTCGCCGTCGTTCGCGAGGGCCGTGAAGTTGTCCAGACCGATGAAGCTGCCGCCGCCGACGGTGCTGGCGTCGGTGAACGCGAGCACGAAGGTGTTGACGAGCGGGGTGAACAGGAATGTTCCCTGCAGGATCAGGACCGGCCCCACGAACACCAGGGGCACGTACCACCGATGGCGTTTCAGGGCGGTGCCGGAGTGCGGTCTGAGCGGCTGTCGCCGGAGCATCGTCGTCACCGTGCTTCGAGGATCGTGGTCAGCTTCCGCTCGGCCTCGGCAAGGGCCCGCTCGGCCGGCACCTCGCCGAGGATCGCGGGCTGCACAGCCGACCACAACGCGGCCGCGAACTCGGCGTCGGCCGAGGCGGGCCGCACGATCGTGGTGCCGTCCGTCAGGCTGTCGGCCGCGATCGAGCGCGCCTCGGTCACCAGGTCGGTCGGTTTCGCCTGGAAGAACGCGTCATCGAGGGCGGCGGTGGTGCTGGGGAACACGCTCGACTGCTTCGCGAGGGCGAGCTGGTTGGCCGAGGAGGTCAGGAACTTCGCGAAGGCGACCGCCGTCGGGAGGTTCTCGGACGCCTTCGGCACGGCGATGCCGTGTGTCACCAGCCAGGTGCCCTCGTCGGCTACGCCGAGCGGCTTGCCGAGAGTGATCTGCTGGTAGACGGCCGGTGCGTTCTCCTCGATGATTTTCAGGCGCGACCCGCCGGTCTCCAGGTAAGCGGTCTTGCCCTCCTGGAATGTCTCGATCTCGCCCCGCTGCTGGGCGGAGACGGTGTCGGCCGGGATGCCCCCTGACCTGTGCAACTCGGCAAGGGACTCGATGAACGCCACCGCCTCCGGGGTGTTGACCACGGCCTTGGTGCCGTCGTCGTTGACCAGGGGAACACCGAGGCTCAGCAGGTAACAGGGCAACCCGATCTCGGTCGGCTGGAAACCGGCCTTGCCTGTCGCCGCGGCGATCTTGGCGGACACCTCGACGAGCTCGGCGTAGCCTGCGGGGTCCGGTTCGCCGGCGAGTCCGGCCTCGGACAGCAGTTCGCTGTTCTTCATCAGGATCGGAGTGTTGAGGTACCAGGGGAGGGCGGCCGAGGCCTGACCGAACGTCAACGACTGCCACGCGGTGTCGACGAAGTCGTCCTTGACGTCCGCCGCGGCCGTGTTCATGTCGACGACGAGATCCTTGCGGGCCAGTGGTGCCAGGGTGGCGGTATCGAGGTCCATGACGTCCGGCAACGAGTTCGCGACGGCGTCCGCGTTGGTCTTGCGTGCCGCCGAGTCGCTCGGGATGTCGTTCCAGGTGACCGTGGTCCCGGGGTACTGCTGCTCGAAGTCCGCGATGACGCCCTCGATGTAGTCGTCAAAGGTGGGCGACAGCTGCAGGGTCTGGAAGGTGATGGTCCCCGTGACCTCGCCAGAGGTGTCGACCTGCTCACCGGACGGGGCACTCCCGTCGCTGAGCCCGCAACCCGCCAGGGCAAGTGCGCTCGCCACGGCGAGCGGTCCGCTGATGACTGTCCTGCGAACCATGGTTCCTCCTGACAGATTCGGCAAACGTTTGTTATCGAGTCTTTAAACGTTTGCCGAGCTGTGCAAACGTTTGATAGACTATAAGAATGCGATCGCCTGAGCGTCAAGAGTTGGGCATGAAGTCAGGTGAAGTCGAAGCCGCAAGGTGGATTGACAGCCAGCTGGGGATGCTTTCGTCCAGGCAGAAGCTCGCCCAGCGACTCATCGCTCTGCCGGGTGTCACCGGCGACGGCCGTCCCGACGAGGAGACGCGGGCGGCCCTCGGTGCCGGGCTCGGCGTGCTGCACGGCCTGGCCGGAACCAGTGTCTCCGGCGCAGCCCGGTATCACATCGAGGTCGCCGAGCTCGGTGCCGGGCGCGGGCTTCCCCCGCCGCTGGTGGCGGCCAACCTCGAGTCGGGGGTCGGCTACTCGCTTGGCGGGGGCGGCACCGACTTCCCCTATCCGCGCGGTGTCGGGCACGGCGACGACGCCGGCCTGGCGCGGCTGGTTGCCGAGGAGGCCGGAAGGGAAGCCCGCCTCGTCGGGTTTCACTGGACCTTCAGTCCCTGCGTGGACGTTCTGACCGAGCCGAACGACCCGATCCTCGGTGTGCGGGCGTTCGGTCTGGACGCGGAGCGGACCGGCGCCCTCGGTGCGGCGCAGGTGCGCGGATACCAGGATGGTGACCTGCTGGCCACCGCCAAGCACTTTCCCGGTCACGGTGACAGTCCGACGGACACCCACGCGGCGCCGGCCACCCTGCCGAGGACCCGCGGGGAGCACGAACTCGTGCACCTGTCCCCGTTCCGAGCGGCGGTGGCTGCCGGGGTCGCGTCGGTCATGGTGGCGCACGTGGCCCTGCCCCGCCTGGGAGTGGATGGTCCGGCCAGCCTGTCGCCGGTGGTGAACCGGACCTGGTTGCGCACCGAGCTGGCATACCAGGGAATCATCGTGACCGATTCGCTGAGAATGGGTGCCATCGCGGCCTCCATGGGGACCGCCGAGGCCGCCGTGGCCGCCCTCATGGCGGGGGCCGACGTCGCCAACGTCAAATGCCAGGCCGGTGAGATCCCGCCGATCCTGGACACGCTGGAGGAGGCGTTGGCGGCTGGAGCGCTGGATCCCGGCGAGCTCGACGACGCCGTCGCACGACTGCTGCGCGCCAGGGCAGGGCTCGGCCTGCATCGGGAACACGGCGTCGACCTCGAGCGCTGCGGCGAACTCGACGCGGGAGGGTCGTGGGGTGGGGCGGACCTGGCCAGGACGGTGAGTACGGACGGGCGACCGGACGTGCCAGGGCCTGCCGTCGTGGTGGGCGACAGTCAGCTCGCCCGGCTCGTGGCGCAGGCGCTGGCGTCGGCCCGAGGTGAGGTGCGGCACGAGGCGATTGCGGTGGACGTCGAAGCGCTGGCCTCGGTCGCGCGTGCGCACCCTGAGGCGACGGTCGTCGCGGTGGCGTGCCCGCTGCCTGCCGAGGCTGGTCGCGACTCGGCAGCGTTCGCGTTCGCCGTCCGATCGGTGCGCGCGGACGGGTACCCGGTCGTCGCGGTGGTCAACTCCGCGGCTCCCGCCGAGGAACTGGGAGTCGATGCCCCCACCGTGAGCGCGCCGGCCGTGGACGCGTTCGGGGTGGTCTCTGGCGCCGCCGTGGCCGCGGTGGTCGAGGCGCTCCGGTGAGCGCGCGCCGCGGCCGGTGCGGCTCACCGGAACTCCAGGACCTGTTCGAGCAGCCGGACCGGGGTGACCAGCGCCTCGGGGTCCTGCGTGCCACGGCCGTGCCGAACATCCGCGAGGAAGTCCCGCACCTGATCCTCGAGGTACCGCGCGGGCGCCTCCACCGGCCAGCGGTGATCGCCCGCGGTGATGGTGAATCCGGTGCACCGCGTCGGCGGGTGGAAGGCGAGCTCGACCGCCATGTCGTCGCCAAGCACCGTGGCGCGCACGCCGTCTTCATCCGGGACCACGTCGGTGACGGCCCGGGGGTGGCCCCGGCCTGCCCGCCGCGCCACCTCGCAGAAGATTTCGACGTGGTGGATCCCGTAGTGCGCCAAACCCCCGTAAGGGCTCTCGCGCTCGGCGGGGCCAGCGATCTCGAAGGCAGCCGGGTCTGCCGCCTCCCGCAGCCACCGCACGGTCGGCGAGATGGCGTCCGCCGCGCGGAACCCCGAGCGACACGTGAGGACCAAGCCCCGCGCGGTGGCCGCTCGTACCATGGCTCGCGCGTCGTCCTCGCGGGTCGCCAGCGGCTTGTCCACCCAGACGGAGATCCCAGCCTCGAGCAGCGGAAGTGCCTGCGCGGCGTGGGCACGACCGTCCCGGGCGCACAGGAGGGCGGCGTCGACAGAGCCCAGGATGCCGGACACATCCCGGCCGGTTGCTGCGATCGCGTACCGCTTCGCCAGTGGCGCGGGGTCGTCGCCGTCCAGCGCGACGATGTGCGTCACCCGGCAACGGCGGGGTGCCTCGGGCCCGGTCAGGAAGTCGAGCAGCCGCGAGGGCCGTGAGCTGTCGGTTCCGACAATCGCGATGCGTGTCTCGGGGCCGGATGTCAAACGTTTGCCAAAGTCCACGAAACAGTACTACCAGATACCGCGCCAGTCGTTGGCGCAAGAAGGGGTGGTCATGTCAACCAAGGCCGGTACGTCCGTGACCGTGGTCAGTGAGCCGACGCGGGCCGCGCTGGGGCGGCGCGCTGGAACCCATGCGGGCCAGGTGTTGCGTGCGGCGTTACGCGACGGTGGCCGGGCACGGGTCATGCTCGCGGCAGCGCCCAGTCAGAGCGCGACCCTTGCCACGCTCGCCCGGGCGGAAGGCATCGACTGGACCCGAGTCGAGTTGTTCCATATGGACGAGTACGTCGGGCTGCCTCCTGGCGCCCCGCAGGGCTTCGCGACCTGGCTGGCAGCCAACTTCGTCCGGCACACGCCGGGCGCCGCGTTCCACCGGATCGACCCGGGTGGTGATCCGCAAGCCGAGGCGGAGCGGTACGAGGCGTTGCTGGGTACGGAGCCCTTCGACCTGGTTCTGCTGGGGCTGGGCGTCAACGGGCACCTGGCCTTCAACGACCCGCCTGCCGACCTCGATGATCCGCTGGCCGTCCGTGTTGTCGCACTCGATGCGGCGAGCCGTCGGCAGCAGGTGGAGGAGGGACACTTCGCGACACTCGACGACGTCCCGACGACAGCGGTGACCGTGACGATTCCCCGACTGCTCAACGCGGGCGCCGTGATCGCGTCCGTGCCCGGACGGGCCAAGCGGACCGCCGTGGCGCAGACCCTCGGCGAGCCGATCGGCCCGATGCACCCCGGCACGGCCCTGCGCACGCACCCGGGCGTGACCCTCTACGTCGACGCCGAGGCCGATCCACGATGACGGCCAGTGCCCCAGGGAGCCTGCTGGCGCGTTACAGCGAGCGGATGTGCGCCGCGCTCGGGACGATCGTCCGCGACGAGGCGGCGGCGATACGCACGGCCGCCACGCTGGTGGCGGATCAACTACGAGGTGATGGTCTGGTCTACGTCTACGGCCCCGGCGCACATTCCGCCCTGGCTGTCCAGGACGTCTTCTACCGTCCCGGGTGCCCGGTCAACCTCGCTCCGGTCATCGACCCTGGCACCACACTGCTCGGCGGTGCCTTTCGGTCGACGGCTGCCGAGCGCGCCGAGGGACATGTGGCGGACGTGGTTGCCGGGTCGGGCGTGAGCAGCGGAGATCCCTTCATCATCGTGAACGCCTTCGGTGTCAACGCAGCCGCGGTCGGGGCGGCCGAGGCGGCGAGAGATCTCGGGGCCCGGGTCATCGCCCTGTCCTCGCGGGCCGCCGCCGCAGCGTTGCCGTCCGGTCATCCGGCGAGGGCGCGGGACGGCGAAGACCTTTCGACGCTCGCGGAGGTGCACATCGACACCCACGTCCCCGCCGCCGATGTCATGCTCGATGCCGGGCCGGGCGTGCGCGTGGGAGGGGCTTCGACTGCACTGAACTCGTTCGCGCTGCACGCGGTCCTGGCTTCCGCGGTCGAGCAGATCGTGGCGGCAGGGGGCGAAGCCTGGGTCTGGCGGTCGAGTTATACCGAGGGGGGCGACGCGCACAACGCGCGGGCGGCCGAACGCGTGCGAGAGCGGGTGCCACAATTATGACGGTGTCCGAGGTAGCGGGACGGCTCGCGACGGCGAGTGGCGACCTGGCGGTCAAGGTGGAGTGGCAGGGCCCGGTCATCACCGCGGTCAGCCGGCTCGACGCCGCTCCGGACGCACTGCCGTTGCTCGCGCCCGGCCTGGTCGACCTGCAGGTCAACGGTTATGGCGGTCTCGATGTGAACGCCGAATCGATCACCGCTGACACGGTGATCCAGCTGTCGCACCTGCTGGCTTCGTACGGTGTCACCACCTGGCTGCCCACGGTGGTAACCGCTGCTGAGGAGCGCATCGCCGAAGCGCTGCGGTGCGTTACCCGTGCCCGCGCCGCGGATCCGATCGTGGCGCGCGCTATCCCGTCGGTCCACGTCGAGGGCCCGTTCATCTCCGACCAGCCAGGGGCTCGCGGAGTGCACGATGCCTCACTCGTGCGGCCGCTGGATGTCGACGAGGTGTCTCGATGGCTGCGGGCGGGACCGGTCGGAGTCGTCACGATCTCGCCCCATGGTGAGCACGCCGCGGAACAGGTGCGGCAGCTGACCCGCCTGGGTGTCGTGGTGGCGATCGGGCATACCCACGCCAGCCCGGACGAGGTGTCGGCGGCGGTCAGCGCGGGGGCGACGCTGTCGACGCATCTCGGCAACGGGATCCCGACGACGCTGCCCCGGCATCCCAACGTCATCTGGCGTCAGCTGGCCGACGACCGGCTCAGCGCCGGCCTCATCGCCGACGGCCACCATTTGCCATTCGACACACTCGAGGTCATGTTACGAGCCAAGGGTGTCGACCGGGCGTTCCTGGTCTCCGACGCGACCGAGATCGGTGGCAGGCCCCCTGGCCGGTACCGCACCGCGGTGGGTTCCGTCGTCGAGCTCGGGCAGGACCAGCGCCTGTCGGAAGTGGGTAGCGACCTGCTCGCGGGCGCCGCGGCCGGTTTGCTGGACGGCGTGCGGAACCTGGTGCGCGGTACGTCGTTCGCGCTCCACGACGCGCTGGTCCTGGCGACAAGGAACCCGGCGCGGCTCGCGCCGGGCGTCCGGCCCGGGGTCGGCGAGTTCCAGGTCGGCGGCCCGGCTGACCTCGTCGTTCTCGATGACACCGGTCCCCAGGGGCTCACCCTGCTCGATGTCGTCCAGTCTGGCCGTTGGGTCGCCCGCGCGTGTTGATCGTGGAGGTGTTCGCGCGACTAGGGTCCGAGCAGGTGGCGGACCGCGTCGCGACGATACGGGAGCTGGAAACGCTGCTGTCCGGGCAGGACGGCGGGCAGGACGCGATCGTGGACAGGCTCGTCGAGTTCGTGCGCGGGAACGTCACGCACCCGCGGCTCAATCGGATGGCGCCGACGATGCTGCGCAAGCGGCCCACGGTACGCCCCGCGCCCGACGTGCAGGCCGCGTTGTCCGTGCTCGCGCGGCGCGCGGGTGAACAACCGCTCGACCTGCGTCGGCTCGACCTGCGCGGGGCCGACCTGAGCGAGGCGCGGTTCGCCCATGCCCGGCTCGCCGATTCCGACCTGCACGACGCGCACCTCGGCGGCGCCGACCTGTTCCGTGCCAACCTCGGCTGGGCCTTCCTGGCACGGGCGAACCTGTCGGAAGCCAACCTCACGTACGCGACGATGAACGGCTCCACCCTGCGCGAGGCGAATCTGCGTGGCGCGCGGCTGACGCACACGTATCTCCGCGGCGCCGATCTCACCGGTGCCGACTGCGACGGCGCCGAGCTGCAGTACGCCGACGTCTACGGAGCCGAACTCGGGCAAGCCCGGCTGGCGAACGCCAACCTGTCCTACGCCCAGCTCGAACGCGCCACACTGGAACGTGCGGACCTGCGCAGTGCCCAGGCGTCCTACGCGTCGCTGACCGGCGCGAGAATGAAGAGTGCCCGGCTGAACGACGCGATCTTGCATTTCGCCGAGCTGAAGAACGCCGAGCTCGCCGAGGCCGACCTGACCGGGGCCCACCTCGGCAACGCGCACCTCGAACGCGCGAACCTGTCGTACGCCCGGCTCACCGGTGCGGACCTGCGACTCGCGACGCTCGTGCATGCCAGGGCCCGGTACGCGAACCTGCGTGGTGCCCGGCTCACCGGCGCCCGCATGGGGGTTGCGGACCTCGAGCGCGCCGACCTCCGCGACGCCGACCTGAGTGACACCGACATGTTCCAGACGCGACTGCAGGACGCCGACCTTGCCGGCGCCCGGCTGGACGCCGCCGACATGTGGGAGGTCGACCTGACCGGAGCCTGGGGGCTGACGGCCGAACAACTGAGCACGGCGTGGATCCGCAAGTCCGTCCGGCTGGATCCCGAGCTGGCCGAACACCCGGTGGTCAAGGCGCGGATCGACGAGACAGAGCGCCGGTTCGACTGACCTTACGCGACGATCCGCAGGCCGGCGAGCTGCTCGAAGCGGGTGCGGAACCGCTCGCCGTGGCTTGGTGGCAGTCCCCAGAGCCTGCCGATCTTCGGCATGGCGTCGGTCATGTGGCGCGACTGCGTCCGGATGTGGGTGAGAAACCGAAGGTCCGGCTTGAAGACCGTCCACCACAGCCGCTTGCGCAGGTCGGCGGGTAGCGTCGAGCGGGCGATGCCTTCGAGCGTCGCGACCTCGTCGGGCAGCTGCGGTGGTGTCGCCCGGACGATCCGGCTGGCGACGTGCGCGATCAGCTGATAGCCGAAGCCGAGCAGCTCGGTCAGTCTGAACGCCTCGCTGCGCACGGCCATCAGCAGCCGCCGGGACGTGTCGGAGACCTCGCCGAGCGCCAGCGACTCGTCGAGCTCGACCCGGTGCTTGCGGAACCCGCGTGCCTTCTCCCGTAGTTCCGCGAGCCGGGGCCAGATCTGGTCGATCCGCCCCGCGTCCGCGAGCGCGACGGCCAGGAAGACCGGCAGCACGAGGTCGGTGTCCTTGGCGAGCTGACGGTAGGCTTCGGTCGCGGCTTCTCCGGTGCGCAGCCGGTCGTCGAGCTCCCAGCTGCGTCGGCAGAAGTGGTGGCGGAACGGCATCCGGGCGGTCGCCGGGGCGTACGGAACACCCAGCAGGTTGGCGAAGGCCTGGCTCGCGTACGCCCGGTACGTGATGTCCCCGAGGACCGGCCTGCCACTGCGGTCCGACGCCATCGGCAGGTCGTCGAGGTAGGAGTCCGGCACCGCATCGACCTTCGGCGTGAACCAGCCCTGCGCCTCGCGGGGCACAAGCGCCTGCTCGGCACGGACCGGCCGACCCGTCAGCAGGGACCACGCGTCGGTCACCTGCTTGACCGCGTCCGCCCAGTACGTGCCGTCCGGTCGTGGCCTGCCGTGTACGAGAGGTGCGATCAGATTCCGGTATGCCGCGAGGCTCCGGTCATGGACGGCACTGAGCGGGTCGTCGCGTTCGCCTGCCAGCGGCGGCACGCTCACGAAGACCTCGTCGCCGAGGAGGCCGTTGAGCTCCGCGGCCCGCACCAGGTGTTCGCCGGTGTAGTAGACGCGGTCGGCGAGGACGACCCGCTCGGCGACGGTGGCCAGGTCCCACAGTGTCAGGGGAGTGAGCCAGGTCCGCTCGCCTGCCAGCAGCCGGGCGGCCGTCACCACCGTGGTCGTGTCGAGGTAGACGCTGTTCCCACGCCTCGGTGGTCGCCAGGCTGTGACGGCATCGAGGTCCGCTTTGGTCACGTCACCGAGCACGCCGAGCCCGGCGTCGAGGGCGGACGCGACCACCGGCTCGGCCGCATCCCACCGTCCCAGCCGCCCGGCCACCACAGCCGCCGACGCCTCGCAGCTGTTCAGCATCTCGTCGGCGTTCGCTGCGGACAGCGGATCCATGGTGACCTTTCGCGGACGGACTCGGCTCCGACAGTCAACCATCGGGTGCGGCTGAACGGCCACACCGCCGTTGCCGGACTGTGCGGTCGTTCTGGTCAGCGGATGGCCCATGCGACGAAGGGGCCGGTCCTGCCCGGACAACCGCCACCGCCCCACCCGAGGAACGAGCGGTTGAAATTTTCTTGCGGGTAGAGCATCCTACTCGCCAGTAGGTGACGGTGAGGGGCAGCAGATGCGCAGACTCGTGACCGCCGTGGTGGCGGCGATGACCATGGTCGGGTTGACCGCCGGTGTGGGCGCGTCCGCCGCGGCGTCGCCTGCCGATATCGTTCCACCGAGTCAGGACCCGTTCTACGCGGTGCCATCGAACGTGGCCGACTACCAGCCCGGTGCGGTCATCCGGTCCCGGCAGATCACACCCAAGTGGGCGCTCGGTGAGCTTCCGGCGGTGCAGGCGTGGCAGGTGGCGTATCGCACCAATGACGGTGAGGATGCGCCGACCGCCACGGTGGCCACCGTCCTCATCCCGGACAAGCCCTGGACCGGTCCGGGGACGCGCCCGCTGATGTCGTACCAGAGCGCCGAGGACTCGGTGGGCATCGATTGCGCCCCATCGTACTCGTGGCGCAACGGCATCTTCGCCGGGTTGGGCGAACCGCTGGCCGACCCGTTCGCGGTGGCACCGGCCCTGCTGGCCGGCTGGGGTGTCGTAGTACCCGACTATGAGGGCCCGAAGGGAATGTTCGGGGTCGGGCGGATGGCCGGTCACGGTGTGCTGGACGGTATCCGCGCGGCGCTGAACTTCGCCCCGGACGGCCTGGATCGCAACACCAAGGTCGCCGCCTTCGGCTACTCCGGTGGCGGCTTGGCCACCGGCTGGGCCGCGGAGCTCCAGGGCAGCTACGCGCCCGAACTGAACTATGTCGGCACTGCGGGCGGCGGCACTCCGGCCAAACTGCTCGACGTCGTGAAGTGGTTGACCGGTCCCGGCAGGTACGCGGCAGGTCTGGCTGCCGGGGGGATGATCGGCATCATGAAGCAGTACCCGCACCTGCAGAAGTTCCTCAACGACAAGGGCCGCGAATTCTACAAGCGGTACGAGAATGCCTGCGCCCCGCAGCTGGTCGCGGAGTTGCCGTTCCGGGATATCAACCAGTACACTAACTCCCCGGATCTGTTCGCCGAACCGGAGGTCGTGGCTGCTGCCGAGCGGCAGAGCATGGGCTCGCAAGCACCGAAGGCGCCGGTGGCGAACTACCACGGGATGCTCGACGAAGTCGTCCCTTTCCCGCAGAACAAACAGGCGGTCGAAGAATGGTGCTCCCGGGGCGCCTCCGTCGATGTGACCTGGGTGCCGCTGGCCGAACACGTTCTGGGCGTAGCCCCCTGGTACCTCGCCGGATACGCGTTCCTCAACGACCGATTCGCAGGCAAACCCGCCGTCAACGACTGCGGCACGGTCACCAGCAGCTGACAACCACCCGCAACAGCCGAGACAACCACAACGGGGAGCGTCAGAACCACCACGGCAACCTCCCTACCGCGGTTCTGACGCTTCCCACCAGCACGGTCAGCAGCCACCAGGGAACCATCAAACGTCCGCTATTGCCGCTGGGCGGTCGTTCATCGGCACACGCTGCGCGGCGTCCGGTGGTGGTGTCGGTCAGAACAGGGTGGCGGGCTCGACCGGCTCCGGCTCGGGTAGTGCGTCGAGGCCGGGCACCAGCGCCTTTACGTCGTCGTGGAACCTGCGGGCGAGTGCCGGTGCGTCCTCGTTGTCGGGGGTGTGCAGGAAAACAGTCGGTGAGCGGCCCTCGTGCAGCCAGTCGGCGACCACCGTGGTCCACGGCCGCCAACCCTCGACCGTGTCCTCGACCGAGTCCCGGCCCAGGTAGCGGACGATCGGCTGGTCGGTCAGTGCCCGTGTCCGCCGCGGCAGCCGGGGTTTCCTGGCCCAGGCATCCCGCTCGGCCGCACTGGTCGGCGGGCTGTGGAAGAAGACCGTGGTGTCGAACGGCACCCACTCGGCGCCCGCGTCGGTGAGCGCCCCCTCCAGCAGTGAGGTCGAGCCGGGGTCGGTGAAGAAGCCGGGATGGCGCACCTCCACGGCGCGCCTGCGGTCGGCGGGGAGCCGGCGCAGGAAGCGGCCGAGGGCATCGACGTCCGCGGGGCCGAACGAGCCGGGCAGCTGGGTCCACAGGACTGCCCGGTCGCCGAGCGGTTCGAGCGCGTCCAGGAATGCCCGCATCTCGGCCTCGACCCCGGCGAACCGGCGCTCGTGCGTGACGACCTTGGGCAGCTTGACCACGAACCGGAAACCGGGCCCGGTCTGCCGCGCCCACGCCGCCACGGTGCTGCGGGCGGGAGTCGCGTAGAAGGTCGTGTTGCCCTCGACCGCGTTGCACCAGCCCGCATAGGCCCGCAGGCGCTCCCCGGCCGGCAGCGATCGCGGCAGAAATCGCCCGCGCCACGCCTGGTGGGTCCACATCGCGCAGCCGACATGCAGACGAGCCACTCCGCCAGCTCCCCTCGATCGTGTGTGCAACAGTATGTTGCCAGCTCGGCGCCACGGCGGTAGCCGAAGCCGCCAGCCTCGTAGCGTCTGACGAGTTTGTCGGTCAACCTCTGTGATTGTCGGTCGAGTGTTCGGAGAAGATCTTGCTGAGGGCGTGACGCGCGTGCGTGGCCGCCTCGTCGGCGCGGCCCGCGGTCCGAGCGCAGGCGACGAGCGTCATGTAGTGAAGACCTCGGTGACCGGTGCCGTGACCTGCGGCTGGTTGGGGCGGATCAGAGGTCGCCGGGTGTCGCGGACGGCAGTCTCACAGTCAGCGGATCAGGCTGCAGCACACCGGGAGCGGTAGTACCGGAGCACTGGTGGCCAGGGTCGTGAGCGCACACTCGTGATCATGGTTGGCCGGGTATCACGCCGACTCAGTCGTTTGAGGTGATGCGCACACAGGCTGCTAGTGCTGCGGAGTTGTCTGCGGCCAGGGATCTCGCCAGCAGCACCAGTTCGCCGACTCGTGGGTCGGTGGCCCGGTAGTACGCGAATCGACCCTCCCGACGGACCTGTACATAACCACAGTCCGCCAGGCAGCCGAGATGGGTGGACACCCTGCCCTGCGACAGGCCGACGCGGGTGACGCAGTCGGTGACTGTGCGCTCTTCGTTCAGCAGGAAATCCAGCAGCCGTAGTCGTGCCGGATCACCGAGGGCGCGGAAGAACTTGGCTACCATTTCCACGCCGTTCGGCTCAGTGGGTAGAAGTGGCGCTGCAGTTTTGCGTGCTGGGGGCATCTCGTCATCATCCTCGTGTCGTATGTAAGACATGCGGATAAGAAAGTTACTTCATCATCGTCGTCTTGCCAATGCGAAAATCGAGTATTGGTGCGGGTCGAATGCGATACGCCCCGCAGTGACTGGGTCGGGGTTCCTGCAGGGCTCGTGACGGTACGGCCACACGGTCGGTCTGGTCGAGTACGTCAGGGTGTGCAGCATGTGTGTGAACGCCGGATGCCTGCCGTTGCAAGTCTGACCGGTCGCTTCCTGCGTCGAGCGATCCGCAGGATGACAGGTGCAACATCTCGATGTCCTGGTGGTTGGCTCACGAACTCAGCGTCCTGGAAGGCCGCAGAGCTACCAGCACCTGCTTGACGCTGAGTACAAGACGATCTTCGACGAGGGAGGTGCCGCCGACCAGGAAATTGTCGCCGAGGTCGCGAGAAAGGCTTACATGATGGTGGATAAGTGAGCCCGGCGTGACGGACGCATGGAACGTGGCGTCGGAGAGGGAACCCAACAGCATCGCCTTGCCTCGCATGAGGCCGGAAGTAGGTGCGTCCCATACCGCGAGCAGCGTAGCCGCCTGACACAGGGATTCCAGCAGCAGGACCGGTGGGAAATGTATTGGGCCACCGTTCGAGCCGTTGGGGTCGCGGCGAAACCATGGCTCGCTCGCCGTGACGGCCTTGCGTGCGATGAGGCGTTCGCCCGGAACCAGTTCGGTTACCTCATCGATGAGGAGCATGGGGTGGCGGTGTGGAAGCCGTCGCGCGATCTCGTCTATGCCGACCACAGGTTTCCTCCGGGCAACCGATAGAGCAGGGTGATCGCGGCGGCCAAGCCGCGCGGGCCGTACAGGGTTGCCGCGGCCCTCCATCGGCTTCCCTGTGTCGTTACCCACACCTCGATTCCGACCTGCTCGCCGGGGAACACGGCGTTGCGGAAACGGGCCGTGGGTACTGTCTCCAGTATCGGCGCCATGTCGGTAGCGGCCAGCTGAACCGTCCAGTGGGCGCATTCAATGAGGCAGACGCCGGGAAAGATGGGCAGACCCGGGTAGTGGCCGGCGAGAACCGGGTTTGCCGGATCGACCGTGACGCGAGCCCGAACGCGGAGATCATCCTCGAGTTGCCGGACTTCGGTGACCCGTATGCGCTCGATGAGTGGCGATGGTCGCGCGGGTGCAGCGCCGATCAAGGACATGGCTGATTCACTTTCACCTTCGACTGCTCCAGGCAGGGTGGCAGTCACCCGTCACGCGGGCGTCGCGTGCTGCTCGCGACGCCCGCGTGACTTCCCGGTGACGGGCTTCCCCATACCGTTTCCCCGGGTCCGCTTCAGTGTTGCACCTCCGGAAATATAAAGGTGAAGGAGAACGGATGGTAGTCATTACCGACGATCAGAAACAACAAGTGAAGTCGATCATCTGCGATATTCTCGAAATCGAACCGAATGCGCTGAAAGAGGCAGACAGTTTTGTCGATGATCACGACGCCGATTCACTTCTGGCCATCGAGATCCTTGCGAAGCTGGAGACCACTCTCGGCGTGACGATCGACCAGTCGGAACTGAGCAGGATGACGACATTGGAGAACGTCTACGTCGTGCTCGCGGAAGTCTCTGCTCGAACCTGATCCTGGTGCGCGGTTTCGCCTGGGACGAACCGAGGAGGAAGTCACGGTCATGCGGGCATCAGATACCGTCGAGAACCGCCGCGTGGTGGTGACTGGTTTGGGTGCGGTCACCAGCGTGGGTGTCGGGGCAGGGAACTTCCTGGCTGCGCTGCGGACCGGGCGCCACGGTGGTAAGCCGATCCGGGCGTTCGACACCAGCGGCTTTGCGCATGCGAACGGGTGCGAGGTGACCGATTTCGACCCGGAGCCGTGGATCCGTTCCTTTCCGGTGAACGAACTTGGCCGAGCTACCCAGTTCTCCGTCGCGGCCGCGGCGATGGCGGTGGCGGACTCGGACGTGTGTCCACATCGGCTTCGTGAGCTGACCGGGCTCGTTGCCGTCGGCACCACGGATGGTGAGTCACGTGACCTGGACCAACTCGTGCAGGCACAGGTCTACGGCACGGAGGACCAGGTCGATCAGGTAGTGGCCCGGCGGGTCCCTGCGCCGCGACTTTCCACCTGCGTGGCTCGCGAACTCGGCCTCGTTGACGTGGAGGCCGTGACGATCCCGACGGCTTGTGCCGCGGGGAACTACGCTATTGGATACGGCGCAGACGTCGTGCGCGCGGGGGAGGCGGAGTTCGCTCTCGTGGGCGGAGCTGACGCGGTGTGCAGGAAAACGTTCGCCGGATTCTATCGCGTCGGAACCATCGCACCAGAGCGTTGCCAGCCCTTCGACGCCAACAGGAAGGGCCTGCTCACCGGTGAAGGCGCCGGAATGATGCTGCTGGAGAGCCTCGACTCTGCGCTCACCCGGGGTGCGCGGGTCTATGCCGAGATCCTCGGATACGGGCTGAACTGTGATGCCGACCATCCGGTCGCGCCGAACCTGGACAGCCTGGCGCGATGTATGCGGCTGGCCCATGCCAATGCTGGCGTGAAGCCGGGCGACATCGACTTCATCTCTGCGCATGGCACGGGCACCAAGGCTAACGACATCACCGAGGCCTCTGCGATTCGAAGAGTATTCGGGGAGCGCCCACCGCCCACCATTTCCATCAAATCCATGATCGGCCACACCATGGGTGCGGCCAGCGCGCTGGCCGCGATCGGTTGCGCGCTGGCGATCACGCACCAGTTCATCCCGCCGACAATCAACCATGAACGGACCGACCTGGAGTGCGGCCTCGACTGCGTGCCCAACGTCGCACGAGAGGCCCGACTGCGGGTCGTGCAGAACAACGCGCTCGCGTTTGGGGGCAACAACGCAGTTGTGATCATGGGCGAGTACTCGGGCGGGCGCTCCGTTGAGGATCTCGCGACTTGTGAGGCGATGCGCCCAACCTTCGGAGGTAACGATCGTGGCTAGGCCCGCGCCTCACCGAGCCGATCACGCCGGGCTTTCGCAGACCGACATGCGGGGCGCGGCATGAGACCCAGCGCCGAACACACCCGGTTCTGGTCGATCGCGGGCACTGGCGTTGTTACTGGGCTTGGATCGGGAACCAGACGGTTCTTCGAAGCACTGTGTTCTGGACGCAGTGGACTGTCTCCGCTGCGTGGTCTGCCTGCGGAAGGGTTCCGCCTGCGGAACGCGTACGAGATGAACGACGTTCCGGCAGGTGCGGGCTGCTACGGAAGGGCGACACGCTGGCTGTGTGACGCCATCGCCGAGGCGGCGCGGGACGCCGGTATCGGCGAGGACCTGTCCGAGGTACCGGTGTTTGTCGGCACGGGGCTGAGGGAACTCCGTTCGATCGAGCTTCGCTGGACCGCGGCAGGCGACTTTCCGGTCTCCCGCCTGCACTTCGGGGAAGCCCTGCGGGAACGGTTCGGGGCCAGCAACACCTGCACGATCAACAACGCCTGCTCGGCGTCACTGTATGCGCTGGGCCTTGCTGCAGACGTGCTCGAGTCCGGGGCCGAGGACACAGCCGTCGTGGCGGGCACCGACTCGCTGACCGCGAGCATGTTCGGGCTCATGGACCGGGTGCAGCAGCCACCGCTCAGCCAGGTGCGGCCGTTCGACCGTGGCCGGCGTGGGGTACTGATGGGTGAAGGTGCCGCGGCGATCGTGCTCCGCCGTCATGGCAGCCCGGCTCGGTCGTGGTTACGGTCGGTCGCGCTGAACTGCGACGCCTGTCACGAGACAGCGCCGGACGTGGGCGGTATCTGTGCCGCCATCGCCGCCGCGCACGAGCGGGCCGCGGTGACCGTACCGGACATCGACCTGGTGATCACCCATGGAACGGGCAGCGTGCTGAACGACGACGCAGAGGCTGTGGCCCTGGCCAAGACCTTTACCAGCGTCGGGGCCCGCCCCTTGGTCGCCGGGATCAAGTCGATGACGGGACATACATCCGGTGCTTCCGGCCTGATGAGTGTCGTCGTGGCGAGCGAGGTGCTGCGCAGTGGCCGGGTTCCCCCGATCGTCGGGCTCGACGAGCCGGACGAGCACGCCGGGGGATTGCGGTTGGTCATGGGCGAGCAGGCCCGCGCCGATGTGACCGCCGTTCAGGTCGACGCATTCGGCTTCGGGGGAGTCAATGCCGTCGCGATCATGGAGCGAGCCGATGAATGAGGTACTGGTGGTGGGCGTCGGTGTCGCCTCAGCAAGGCTCAAGGAGCCCGAAGACACACTCGGCGAGCCCGTCGCGGACATCGCCTTCGACCCGGTCACCGAGCTGGGCCGCGGGTTCCGCTACAAGGACAGGGCCACCCGCCTTGCGATGTTGGCGGCCACCCGCGCCCTGGCCGACGCGGCGCTGGCCGACCCGGATCCACGGAGTGGCGAGCTGGCTGTGTCCGGCGCAGACGTTGGTGTGGTGGCCAGCTCCAATCTGGGCAATCTCGACACTGTCTGCCGTACCGCCGAGACGATCTTGCACAGGTCGGTGCGGGCGACCAGCCCGATGGCGCTACCGAACGCGTCGAGCAATATCGTTGCGTCCTCGCTTGCGGTCCGTTTCGGCATTCGCGGGCCGAACCTGATGGTATGCAACGGCGCGTCGTCTGGTCTCGACGCCATACACCTGGGCACGCTGCTCATCACGGCGGGCCGCGCGCACCAGGTCCTCGTCGTGGGTGCGGAGCCGGCGAACGAGGTGGTGGCCACGCTGACCGGCGCGTCTGTCCTCGAGTTGTTCGACGGCGCGGCGGCCCTGGTGCTGGAGGCCGGTGCCGAAGCCGCCACGCGGGACGCGGCCGGATGTGCCCGCCTGCGTGGCTACGCTCGGCGACCTGATGCCGCAGGCTCGGTCACCACGGTGCTCGGCGGGGATGTGCCGCCAGGGCTGTGGCTGGTGGACGGGGGTGCCTCGGCTCCGGCGGCCATCCGGGACGTCCCGAGGCGGGATCTGACCGCGGTGTTCGGGGACGCTTCCGGAGCGCTCGGGGTGTTGCAGGCCGTGGCGGGCGTGCAGTGGCTTTCCGGCGGCGCCGATGCCGTCCTCGCCACCGCGGGTGTGGCCACGGACGGAGTGTCGTCACTGCTGCTGGAACGGGCGGGAGGCGCGGTATGAGAGTCGCTGAGCCCAGACCGCGCCGTCTCGCCACGGGGAACCGGTCCCCTACAAGCGTGCTGTTGCTGCACGGCATGGGCGGAGGCCCCGGTAGCTGGGATGCGTTGGCTGCGTTACTCGCACCGCACCTCGAGCTGTGGGATGTCAGCCTGCCATGGGCCGTAGCGGGTGATCCGGACTGGGCGCTGGAGCCGGACGTACGCGGTTGTGTGGCCGCACCGATCGAGGCGGTCCGGCGGGTGAACGGCCGTGGGCCGGATGTGCTGGTCGCGCACTCCTTTGCCGCGAACGTGATGCTCGAACTGCTTACCGGACCGGATTCACCCGCCTCGACCGCTACAGTGCTGCTGTCACCCTTCTATCGGGAAAGGCCGGAGGACTTCCCGTGGTCCGCGGTTGTCCCCGGACTCGAACGCTGCTACGGCCGGGTCGCCGATGAGATCAGGCGCAGGTGCGGATCGCGACTGGACGACGTGGCGGACGGGGTGATCGCGCGTCGCATGCTGGAGCTCGTCGGCGGGAAGGCCCCGCTGCGTTTCCACGAGACCTGCCGACGAACCCCGTTTCTTGATCTGGATTCGCTTGACGTTCCCCTCTTGCTGGTTGGCGGCGAGGACGACGAGTTCGGCGCCCACGCCGAAGGCGTGCGTGCCCTCGGCAGGCGCGTTCCGCACGCGTGGTTGGAAATTCTCGAGGGCTGCGGTCACTTCCCGATGGTCGAGCGTGCTCGAGAGGTGGCGACGCTCATGAATACGTTCATCGGCAAGGTGACGCGGACCTCGGACAATACGGCGAGGAAGGCGGAGCGGCTATGACCACGGTGACCCCGACCGCACTCCACGGCGAGACCACGACCTCGGTGCGACCAGGTTATGAGGGGCTGAACATCAACTCATGGATCGGCTTCAAGCACATCAACTACCTGGTCGAGGAGGCCGTCCTGGAGCACTTCCGCGTCGCCGGCATATCCGCGCACACGCTGTTCGAGGACTACGGACTCTGCGTCGAGCTGGTCGCTATCGATACCCGGATCAGCACAGCCATGCACACCGACGACCTCGCGAGGGCGGTGGTCCGAACCGGATCAGGGACCGACGCCGGGGAGATCTCCTTCACGGTGACCCTCTTCGTCCGGCGCGGTACCGAACTGAAGAAGGCGGCGATGTCGTCGGTCCAGGTGACTCTACGCAGGGACGGCATCTTCGAAGCCGCCGACGAGATCCCGGACGGGCTGTCCCCGTTCGTCACCAACCGTGTCGAACGGCGGGCATCCGGGCCGGACCCGTGTGCCGTGGCCGGGAAGGTAGCGGACGCAGAGTCGGTCCTGGCGAAGCTCAACTGCGGCACCAATGCCTTCGCCTGGCGACGGCGTGTCCCCTACTTCTACTGCCACTTCAGCGAACGGCTACAGCTGTCGGGCTACCTGCGGCAACTGGAGGAGGCCGTCGACCTGTTCCTCGCCGATCGTGGCGTTTCCATCAAGCGGCTGCTCGACGAGCAACGCTGGATCCCGCTGGTCACGCATTCGTCGATGAGCATGCTGACCGAGGTCGTCATGGAGGAGGAACTCTATACGGTGTTCACCGTCGAGGACATCTTCAAGAGCTTCCATTACACCGCCCGCATGGATACCTACGTGCTCCGAAACGGGGAACCGCATCGCACCGCGACCGGGCGGATCACCCACGCCTACGGGGAGATCCTGAATCGCGGGGCGATCAAGATCGTCCAGTTCGACCGGCGACTGCTCGCCGCACTGCGAGGGGAATGACGCGATGACGACACAGCTTCTTGTGGAGAGCCGGGACGCCGCACAGCAGAGCGGCCGCCTCCTGCGTGCCGCGGCCCAGCTGGCCACGGCGGGCATACCGACAGTGGTGTTCCTCGTGGACGAAGGTGTCCGGTCCGCTCGTGGATCCCGGCTAGACCTGGCGCGCGCGGTGCGGGCGGGCGCCAGTATCCGGGCCGACAAGGTCTCCCTCGCCGAGCGGAACATTCCGGGTACACAACTGGCCCCCGGCGTGGTGGCGGCGTCCGTGGACGAGATCACGTCGTTGTTGTGCGATCCCGATGTCAAGGTGGTGTGGCACTGATGGTTGGCGCTGGGCGCAAGTGGGATCTGCTGCTGGTCGTGGCGAATGACCGGTACGGTGCGGAGCGGTTCGATACGGTGCGGCGGCTGATTGAAGCCACGCTGCGCAGCGGTCACTCTGTCCAGGTGTGGGCATGCGGCGTGGCAAACACGCTCACCGCGACCACGGCCGCGCCGGATGAGTCGGGCGACGATTGCCGCCAGAGCGGCCAACGACCTGCAGCGGATCTGATCAGCGAACTGGTCGCCGAGTATCCGGATCGATTCTCGTGGGTGGCCTGCCAGTCGTGCAGTGACGAGTGCGGCTGCGCCGAGCACATCCCTGGCGTGCTCACCGAACCGGGGTTCGCAAACTTCGGCGAGTTCGTCGACGGCGCGGTGAAGACAGTCTATATCGGAGGGTCATGATGACGTCGCGGGTTCTTGCGATTGTCGAGCGCCACCCTGGCGACGGCGGCGGGATATTCGCCGACCCGGTCGACTTCTGTGTCGGCCTGCGCACCGGCCTGGGCGCCGTCGACATGGTGCTTTGTGGGCCAGCTGTGATGTGTGCCCTTGGCCTTTCGCCTTCCGGTGACGGGTCGGGAGCGCTGCTGGATTCGGCGCGTCGGGTGCGGACCCTGCTACGGACCGGGAGCAGGGTATGGGTGGACAGAGACGATCTGGCGGCGTCCGGCCACACGGATGATGCTTTGCTGGACGGCGTCGTTACCGCCGACATTGCCGAACTGGCTACCAGCTGGCACGAGTACGACAAGGTGTGGTTCCTGTGAGCGGTCCACTCGTCATATCCGGATGGTCCGCGGTCAGCGCGGCGGGAATCGGAGCCTTGGCGTTCAACGAGGGCATCTTGCCCGGCTGGACCGGCCGGAACAGCCAGGCGAACGATGATGCGCGGGGAGAGCTTGCACGCAGGGTGCCGGGCTTCGATGTCAAGGAGGCCCTCGGGCGCAAGAACACCCGGTCAATGGACCGCGTCACCGGTCTCGCTGTGTTGACCGTGGCCAGGATGGTTGACGGTGAGCGGGAGCAGGGCCACGGGCTCGACGCGGGCAGCACCGGCCTGGTACTCGGCACTACTACCGGCAGCGTCCAGTCCATGATGGACTTCACGCGTGACTCCTTCACCCAGGACAGGCCCCATCTGGTTGATCCTGCACGTTTTCCCAACGCGGTCATGAACCGCGCAGCGGGGCAGGCCGCGATCTGGCACGGGCTGCGCGGGCCGAACGCCACGATCGCAAGTGGGCACGTCGCGGGAATCTCTGCGCTACGGTACGCCGCCAGGCTGCATCGTGCGGGGCACGCCAGAACCGTCCTGTGCGGGGCTGTCGAGGAGCTCACGCCGCTGCGGGTATGGCTGGAGCGAAAGCGCGGGGGCAACGATGGATCGGCAATACTCGGCGAGGGCTGCGCGGTGGTCAGGCTGGAGTCGCCTGCCGACGCGCGGGACGCGGGACGCCCGGTGCTGGCCTACCTGCTGGGCACCGCCTTCCGAGTGCCCGCGAACGATGCCGAGACTCCGGCGGCTGTCGCGGACTGTGCTACGTCGGTGTTGGCACGGGCCGGCGCTTCGACCACCGACGTGTGGGCGCTCGCTGGCGACCTTACCGGTGCGGCGGACGCCAGGCTCAGGGAAGTGTTCAAGGCTTTGCCGCGCAGGATCACCTTGGCCAGCAAGCTGGCGGACACCGGAGCGGCTGCGGCCGCCCTGCATGTGGCCGCTGTGCTTTGCCATGCCGCTGCCGAGCCTGCCGCGCACGACCGGCTGGCACTGGTGGCCTCAGTGGACCGGGACGGGGCCACCGGGATCGTCGCGTTTCGGTTGCCACCGGGGTGACAACGGTTTCGAAGGGAAGGCGATGGATTCGGATACCCGGCCCGTGGCTCTGGTAACGGGTGGCTCCCGAGGCATCGGCGCCGCCGTCGTCGGCAAACTTGCCGTCGGCGGCTACGATGTCGCGTTCTGCTATCGAGTGGCGGAGAAGGCGGCCGACCAAGTCGCCGCCGTGGCCGGTGCGGCCGGGGCGAAGACTCTCGCCAGGCGGGTGAACCTCGTGGACCCGCAGGCCGTGCAGGATTTCGTCGTCGCTAGCGAGAGCGAGCTCGGGCCGATCACCACCGTGGTCGCCTCGGCGGGCATCACCCGGGACAAAAACCTGGTCACGATGACCAATGACGAATGGGACGAGGTGCTCGACACCAACCTTACCGGGACGTTCCATATCTGCCGCGCGGCAATCTTCCCGATGATGAAGCGCCGGTCCGGCAGCATCGTGACGATCTCTTCGGTCGCCGGCGTCGAGGGAAACGCCGGTCAGGCCAACTATGCCGCGTCCAAGGCTGGCATCATCGGGCTGAGCAAAGCCCTCGCCCGAGAGGTTGGTGGGTACGGGATAAGGGTCAATGTGGTCACTCCGGGCCTCATTGCCACCGATATGACAGCGGGTCTAGGCAGCCAGGGCCGCGACGAACTGACCCGGCGGATCCCGCTGGCCCGCTGGGGCAGGCCCGAAGAGGTCGCCGAGCTGGTGGCTTTCCTCGGATCGGACCGGGCAGCCTACATCACCGGCGGGGTGTTTCCGGTCGACGGCGGCATCAGGCTGTGAAAGGAGACGACGGCATGGCATCGCGCGCCGGCTGGCGACCACGGATGTACTTCAGCCTGCGCAGCCCGTATTCCTGGCTCGCGTTGCACGACCTGCATACCCGTCACGCAGATCTGCTCGACGTGCTCGAGTGGCGGCCGGCTTGGGACCCGGATCCCGAATCGGAAGCGCTGCTCATCAGGGCGGGTGGTCGTTACCTCTACACCCCCATGTCCAGAGAGAAGCATCTGTACGCCCTCCGCGACGTGCGGCGTCTCGCGTCGGCGCGGGGCCTGCGGGTGGTGTGGCCGGTCGACCGATCCCCCCGCTGGGAGGTTTCCCACCTCGCCTACCTTGTCGCCGAGGGGGCCGGTCGCGGCGAGGGTTTCGCGACCGCGGTCTGCCGGGCACGCTGGGAGGAGGGCAGGGACATCTCGGATCCGGCCGTTGTGGCCGAGATCGGAGAGACGCTCGGGCTGGACGGCGCACGCCTGGCCGGGGCCGCCGAGGACCCCGCCCTGGTCGAGGCCGGCACGGACAGTCTCATGGCCATGTACCGCGATGGAGTGTTCGGCGTCCCGTTCTTCGTACACGGCGGAGAGCAATTCTGGGGGATCGATCGGTTGGAGATGTTCGTCGAGCACGTGCGATCACTAGGAGTGGCCGGCGTGCAACGGAATGCCGATGCAGTCGGTGCGGAAGTCGCGATGGCCGCTGGGGACGACGGCCATGCGGGTGGATGTGGCTGAGAAAGGCAGGTCTGGCATGTGTGGCATCGCCGGCAGGGTCGACTTCGATCGCGATCTGACACGCGAGCGTGAAACGGCGCAGGCCATGACGGATACATTGGCTGACCGGGGTCCTGACGACGGCGGGCTATGGATGGATCGCCATGTGGCGCTGGGGCACCGGCGTTTGTCGGTGATCGACATCGAGGGTGGGAAGCAACCCATGACGGCCGTGGAGCATGGCCGGGAACTCGCGGTGCTGGCCTACAGCGGCGAGGTCTACAACTTCCGCGAGCTGCGAGGGCAGCTGGAGTCGTATGGTCACCGGTTCCACACCACCAGCGACACCGAGGTAGTGCTGCGGGCCTATCTCCACTGGGGAGTGGAGCTGGTCGACCACCTCAACGGCATGTACGCGTTCGGCATCTGGGATCCCGTCCGCGAGGAGTTGCTGCTGGTGCGGGACCGGATGGGTGTCAAGCCCCTGTACTATTTTCCGACACGGCATGGCGTGCTGTTCGGCTCGGAGCCCAAAGCGATCCTGGCCGACCCCAACATTTCCCGGACGGTGGAAATCGACGGGCTCCGCGAAGTCCTGGACGTGGTCAAGACGCCGGGACACGCCATCTACGCCGGGATGCACGAGGTGTTGGCGGGCGAGCTGGTCCGGGTGAATCGTTCCGGCCTGCACCGGCGTCGATACTGGCAGTTGCGGGCATGGCCGCACCCCGACGACCTGCCGACCACCATCCGCACCGTCCGTGAGCTGCTGGAGGACATCGTGACCCGCCAGCTCGTCTCGGACGTGCCGCTGTGCTCGTTGCTGTCCGGTGGTCTCGACTCGTCCGCTGTCGCGGCGATGGCCGGCACAGCACTGGCCGCGGGCGGCGCCGGCAGGCTGCGCACGTTCGCGGTCGACTTCGAACCGGCCGACAACGTGCAACCCGCGCCGGACACGGCTGACCCGCCGTTCGCGCGCGAGATGGCGCGGTATGCACGCACCGAGCACAACGAGGTCCTGCTGGACAACCGCGGGCTGCTGGACACCGGGGTGCGGGCGGCGGTCCAGCGGGCGATGGATCTGCCACTGAACCACTGGGGCGACATGTGGGTTTCGCTGCACCTGCTGTTCCGCGCCGTCCGAGAACGATCCACGGTGGCGCTTTCCGGCGAGGCTGCGGACGAAGTCTTCTGTGGCTACCCTTTCTTCCACGACCCAAGGTCGGTTTGGGAGGACGCGTTCCCGTGGATCGGTGCTCCTGGCCGTTATTTCGACGGGACGACATTGCTGGATCGGGGACTGCTGCGCAAGCTGGACATACCCGGCTATCGCCGAATGCGTTACTGGGAGGCGGTCGGTGAGACGCCTGTGCTGCCGGGGGAGGACGGGATCGAACGACGCATGCGCGAGCTCTGCTACCTCACGCTCACCCGATTCCTACGGGTGCTCCTGGATCGTAAGGACCGGATGAGCATGGCGTCCGGCCTGGAGGTTCGCGTGCCGTTCTGCGACCACCGGCTGGTCGAGTACGTGTTCAACGTGCCATGGTCGATGAAAACCTTCGACGGCAGGGAGAAGAGCCTGTTGCGTGCCGCCACCGCGGATCTGCTGCCCGGATCGGTCCGGAACCGGGCTAAACGTGGATACCCGATGACCGATCATCCCGGATACGCGCAGGGAATCCGGGACGAGCTGGCCGGACTCGTTGCCGAGGGCGACGCCCCGGTATTACCGCTGCTCGACGGCGACCGCGTGCGGGAGTTCCTGCGCCGACCGGTCGAGGAGGTGAGCAGGCAGTACGACCGGGGTGGCATCGAGACGGCTCTCGGGCTCAACGTGTGGCTCACTGCCAACCAGATCACCCTCGATCTCTAGAAGCTCACGACGTGGGTGTGACGCGTGAGTGACGGCCCCCTCTCTACGGTCGGACGCACTGCCGCTAGGTCACTGGAGGATGCCCGCATGAATTCGGTTCCCACGTACAAAGGGATCGAGCCAGGGCCGGTTCGCTTCGAAAGAGCAGACGAGAGCCCGGATTCCTCTCCTCGGTGGCTTGTCACGAGGTACGACGACGTCGTCGAGGCGCTCAACCACCCGGACCTGCGGATGAAAGGCTTTCGTCCTGACGATTCCGCGGAATGCTCGTTCTCGCGCCTCGTGGACAAGGAGCACGGCTCGGGCGAGGAGCTGACCGCCACCGAGATTCTGCGCAGCCAGGTGTTCTTCGTTTTCGATCCGCCGGTGCACGAGCGTGTCCGAAAGCAGGTAGTCCGTTATTTCAACGCGAAACGCCTGGCGGAGCTTCGCCCGCGTGTGCAGCAGATCGCGGACGAGCTGCTGGACGCTATTGCGGCGCGGGACAAGGTGGATCTGGTCGAGACGTTCGCGTTTCCACTGCCGGTACATGTGCTGTGCGAGGTGCTCAACATTCCCGAACCGATCAGGACGCGGCTGCTCACCAGGGAGGAGGGCAGCAAGCCGGTCATTCCCATCGAGGTGGCGCAGCCCGCGGCCGTTGAGCTGATCGAGACGCGGCGTCGTGAGCCTATCGACGACGACATGATCAGCACACTCGTGGCCGCGCACGAGGAAGGCAAGGTCAGCTGCGCGGAACTGCACGCGTTACCGCTGATCCTGTTCATCGCGGGCTACCTGACCACCGTGCACATGATCGGGAGCAGCGTGCTGACCCTGCTGCAGAACCCCGACCAGCTGGCCGAGTTGAGAGAGGATCCTACGTTGATTCCCGCGGCGACCGATGAACTCCTTCGGTACGTCGGCTCGGTGTCCTCGGTGAGTCGGTTCGCTCGCGAGGACCTCGAGATAGGTGGTACGGCCATCCCGAAGGGAAGTCATGTCCGCGTCGTGATGAACTCGGCCAACCGTGACCCGGCGATGTTCTCCGACCCGGACGGTCTCGACCTCCACCGCGGCGGGCACGGGCTGGCCTTCGGGCATGGCATCAACTACTGCCTGGGTTCACATCTGGCCAAGGTGGAGCTTGAGGTCGCGCTGGGTACGGTGCTGCATCGGTTCCCCGAACTCGCCCTTGCCGAGCCGGCGCAGGTCGGCGAACTCGAAGCCGGTGTCCTCGGCGTCGAACGGCTTGTCGTGTGGCTCAAGGCTACGGCTGACCCCGCGTGACACGATGTGGGAGGGCTCGTGCCTTTCGTTGAGATATTCGCACCGTCAGGGACCGTCGGCGACGAGCAGCGAAGCGTGATCAGCTCCCGAATTGCCGTCGAGACGAACTCCGCAGCCGGGCTACCGGACACCGATGAGGTACGTGCGTTGTCCTGGCTGGTGTGGCGCGACATCGAGCACTGGTTTGTCGGCGGTGAGCCGGTGAAGGAAGGCGAGGTGCCGCGATATGCCGTGCGCATCACGCTGGCCGAGGGAGCGACCACGGCCCAGCAGCGCGCCAGTCTGGTCCGCCGCGTGCTCGAGGTGCTCGCCGAGATCCATGACAACGACGACCGGTTGACGGGGCCGCCGCACGCCTGGGTGCAGTTCGCCCAGACTCCCCGCGACGAGCAATGTCTGTCCTCGTGAGTGCCCATCCTGGTACTCACGACATCGCTATGGAGGCAATGGATGGCTAAGGTCCGGGTGTTTCAGGACGACGAGCCAGGGCCGGTGCGGCTACTCAGTGCTGAGGAAAGCGCGGACGGTAAGGACTGGTGGTTGATCACCAGGTACGACGATGTGGTGGCCGCGCTGTCCGACCATAACTTGAGCAACCGGGGGCTTTACCCCACCGACTGCGCCGCCGCTCGCCTCGTCGACCAGGACGCCTTCGCAGCCATCGCCAACGCCGCGGATCGAGTGCTGAACCGGTCCATGATCGCCGCGGACCCTCCGGACCATACCCGGCTACGCCGTCTGATTGCGGGGGATTTCGGAGCCAAGCGCCTGGAGTCGCTGCGCCCGCGGGTCCAGCAGATCACCGATGAGTTGCTGGACACTATCGCCGACCGGGAGCGGGCAGACCTCATCAGGGCATTCGCGTTCCCGATGGTGGTGCGCGTGCTGTGCGCGCTACTCGATATCCCGAACCACATCACCGACCGGCTGCTACCGGCAAGGGACGCCCCGCCTGCCCTCCCGGGGGAGGTGGCCTACGAGGTGGCCGTCGAGTTGATCGAGACTCGGCGCCGCGAGCCGGCCGGGGACATGGTCAGCGGCCTCATCGAGGCTCACGCCGACGGTCGGCTCAGCACCGACGAGCTCGTGTCGATGCCGGTGATGGTGCTGTTCGCGGGTCTCAGCACCGTGCAGCTGATCGGAAACGGCGTCTTGACACTCCTGCGGCACCCGGAGCAGCTCGACCAGGTCCGTCGCGATCCGGGGTTGGTGCCGTCAGCGGTCGACGAGTTGTTGCGGTACGTGACTCCAGCTGCCTCGGTGACGCGGTACGCCACCGCGGACATCGAGATCGGTGGCACGATCATCCCGGAGGGGAGTCACGTCCGTGTGCTCACCGGTTCGGCGGGCCACGACCCCGCCAAGTATGCCGACCCGGACATTTTCGACATCCACCGCGGTGCCTGCCATGAGTTGGCGTTCGGCCATGGTATCCACTTCTGCATCGGCGCGCGCCTGGCGAAGGTCGAGGGCGAGGTCGCGATCGGCACGTTGCTTCACCGCTTCCCTGATCTGGCCCTGGCCGAACCGGTGACCTTCAGTGAGGTGGACGAAGGTATCGTCGGGCTGGAGCGGCTCCCCGTACTGCTACGCAGTTCGTGAGCGTTCAGCGGGTTCCGAACCGGGACGCTGCGAGGCGCAGCTTGGTGCGTTCGGTCTCCACAGCGGCGAAGCAGGAGCGGGGCCTCAATACTGTCCCAGGGTACCCGCACGCTTGGCATACGTCTCGCAGGCGTGGAAGATCACCAGTCCCGCCACGAGCCATCCCACGGTGCTGACGGCCGTCCAGACATAGCCGCCCGTACCCCATAGGAGCATGCTCTGGTCCTCGAACATGATTCGTCGTACGCCTTCGACGGGATGCGTGAGGAACACGTAGGGACTGATGGCAGCCAGCGGTTCCGGCAACCCGTCCTCTGCGATGACCACGCCACTGACGAACAAGAGCAGTAGCAGCACGAGGTCGTTGAACATCTCGATGCGTTTGAACACCAGGGTGAGGCCGGCGATAATGAGGGCGAATCCAGCTCCGCTCAGCAGGACGAACGCGACCGGTATCAGCGCGTCCAGCCGCCACGTCAGCGGAAGGTCGATCACGAGGTCCATGACGGTGTACATGACGGCGATCACGAGCCCCGCCTCGATGATCGCCGATAACGCCCTGCCCACGATGGTGGCCACCCATGACGGCAGCGGGCTGAGGTAGGTCTGCTCAAGGGTCCCCGTCTGGATCTCGGCCAGTGTGCGCCAGAACATCTTCTGGATCTGGAGATAGACCAGCATGTAAACGGAGAATCCGAGGAACAGCCATGCGGCCTTCGAGGGGTCCATGGACCAGGTCATCCGGCCTTCGATGATGCGGTCGCCCTGGCCGACGATGAAGCCGAGCAACAGCATGAATGTCACGAAGATCGGCAGTTCGATCACGATCTGCGTACGCTCGGCCCAGCCGTGCCGCAAGCCCTTGACGATCTCGTTGCCGATAGCCGTCATCGCTTTGCCGAGCCGTCGCCGAGCGGGAAAGGTCTCGGTGGTAGTCGTGTTCACGGTCCGAGCCTCCCAATCTTCAGGCCATGGTGGACGGCGGCTTGGAACACCGCCCAGCCCAGCAACAACATGACTGCGGCGTGCCCGATGGCAAGTTGCAACGAGAAGTCGGCCCACAGCTCGCCCAGGCCGGCACCCTCGAACAGGACGTGATTCGCGATCTCCACGGACAGCGTCGTTGGCCAGATCTTGGCGACGATCTCCAGCCAGATCGGGAAGACGTCGGCCGGAATGAACGAGCCATTGATCATCACCAGCATGGTCCATAGCACGTGAGTGATCGCGCCGATCGCGTTCACGACGAGCGCCAGGCCACCGATGAACAAGGCGAAGCCTGCAGCCTCGACCAGTACCAGGACAGCGGGGAACACGACATCCAACTGGAACGTGATTTTGAGGCTGAACAGAGGTACGAACAGCACGGCGACCACAAGGGCGCTCAGCACACCCTCCGCGAGAACGCCGAGCAGCCTCCCGATGGTGAGCACCCACGGCCGCAGTGGGCTGAGCAGGCTCTGCATGAAGGTTCCGGAGAACACCTCCTCCAGCAGCCCGCCGGCCATTCGCACCAGAGCGATGTAGGCGACAACGAAGGCGAGGTAGCCGATGAGAGTCTGGGCCGCGAGCTGCGGAACGATCGTGCCACCACCGACGAAGAACTGAATCGTCCAGTACAGCCCGGTTACGAAGGCGAGTTGGGGAATCACGGTTGCCCGGTGCCGCCAGGTGATCAGCAGGCCCTTTTGGATCTCGTTACCGATCATGCGCCGCACGAACCCGGCTCGGCTGGCTTTGGTTGGCGAGGGCACGGTCATGGTAATGGTCACTTTCCCCGGACGATCTCGACGAAGACCTCTTCCAAGCTGGGCCGAATTCGGTTCACCGCGACGATCGGCAGAGACTTCTCCCTCGCGGTGGCTAGTACGGTGTACAGCACGTGCTGATCTTCACTTGGGAGCAAGATGCTGGTCTGTTCCGGCGCGAATGCCTCGATCTGCAGGTTGCCAAACGACTCGGCGGGCACCACATCGGCCGGCACGCCGATGCGGACCTCGAAGCGATTCTCGGCATAGTGATCGAGCAGATCGCCGGTGGGTAGGTCAGCGACGATTTCACCGTCCTTGATGACTGCCACCCGATCGCTGAGCTCCTCGGCCATGGCGAGCTGGTGGGTGGTGAGCACGATTGTCTTGCCCTCTTCCTTGGCGAGCCGGTGCACCCACTGCTTGACGGTACGTGCTGCCTCGACGTCGAGACCGATGGTGGGTTCGTCTAGCAGCAGCACGGGTGGGTCTGTGACCAGGGCCGCGGCGATCGCCACCTTCTGTTGCATACCTCGGGAGAACCCACCGACCTGTTGGTTGCGCCGATCCCACAGCCCGAGTTCCTGAAGTAGCCACTCGCCACGCGGCTTGATCTCGGCGGTGCGCAGCCCTTTCAGTCGGCCGAAGTAGATCAGGTTCTGAACAGCGGTCAGCGACCAGTAGATGTTGCGGGAGCCTTCCAATACCGCGCCGATCTGCTGGACGGCCCGACTGCGCTGGCGTTGGACGTCGTAGCCATAGATGTGGACGGAGCCACTGGTCGGCAGGAGCAGCGCGGCCAACATCTTGATCGTCGTTGTCTTGCCCGCGCCGTTCGGGCCGAGAAACCCGAACACCTCACCCGGTGCAACGCTGACCGACAGGCTGCGCACGGCCGGAAAGGCCCTGCTGCCTCGGCCGTAGGTCTTCGATAAGGAACGCAGCTCGATCGCCGGGGCCGTCTGCACCCTAGAAGCCCTCCCCTCCTTGGCTTGGTGCGCCTCAAGCATCCACTCCACCTCGTTCACTCGGCGAGTATATGACGCAAGCTTATGGCGTATACATTTCACCGTCAATGTTGTACTGAGCTGGCGAAAGGGGATGGTGTCGCGGGGTGTCTTCACTGCTCAGCTGGGCGGACTCGTCCTGCCGCATGGAAGTAGGTGCTGCGTCGTAGTGCCCCGGAAGCGTCACGCGCGGCCGGTGAGCGGAACGATACAAGTGATCAGTCGCGCTGGCCGTCGCCGGATTCCATTCCACTCAGCACGATGTTGACGGAGTCACTGAACTGAGCGTCCATGTCGCAACCCGTGCACAGTTGCAAGGCGAACCGAAGCAGGTGCTCGGAGGTGCCGGCGGGGACCATTCTGCTGACATGCTGGAAGGCTCGCAGCCCATCGTCAGGTTCGGTGCTGCGCTGGTTGTCGCCGTTGTCCGCCCAGGTGAGCTCGAAGTAGGCGAAGCCGAGCGCGTACGAGATGAGTGTACGGATCAGCTGAAGCGCGCGGGTATGCGAGATTCCGCTCGCCCACAGGCGCCCCGCGAACGCTTCGAAGTACTCCAGCGCCTGGGTAGGCATGATCGGCCGGTTGGTAAGCAGTCGCGCGGCTTCCGGGTGTCGGTGCACCATCTCGCGTAGGGACTGGGCGAAGGCTCGCACCTCGGCCTGCCAGGTGTCTGCGGTCTCCTCCGGTAGGACTACTTCGGCCCACATGGCCTCGACGAGGCCGTCGAGCAGGCCGTCCTTGCCCTGGATGTGCCTGTACAGCGACATGCCCTTGACACCGAGTTCAGCGCCCAGCTTGTGCATACTGAGTGCCTCGAGGCCGTGCTTGTCCACGTAGTCGAGGGCAACCTGCAGAATACGTGCCCGGCTGAGCGGCTCCCTTGGCTCGGCGCCGGCGTCCACGAGGCCTCCCGCGCTTGATCGGTTCGACTTAGGTCCCCAGCTTACGTGTACGCCAGTAGTCGTGAGTATCGCATCCGTTGTCTGGCCGGGTGCCTCGTGTAGTTGACCGTACGCGAGTGACCAGGTATTATTGAACAATAAGTGTATGCTGTAAGTTTTATTAATAAGCCTGCGTGTTGAACGAGCGATGCCGAGCCCGGCGAGCAGTTCCGGTGCGCGGGGTGGGTTCTACTGTCCAAACAGGCTGGCGGGTACTCGGTTCTGACTGGGTAACGCGATGTTTTCGATCATCGTCGGGGCGCGATGACATGCATGGAAATTGGTCGTACGGTTCGTTCTGTGCTATGGACCGGCTGCCCGATTGATGTCATACTTCCGGATAGGCAAATCTTTGGCAAGCGCTATTCTGGTATGGGGGCAAGCGATGTCGCGTGATCATTTTTCGAGCCGTGACAGCACTGCATTCAACAGCCGTCCGGACTTTCCCGAGAAAAGCGCCGGCCCAGCGCGCCCGATCTCGTTGCGTCTGCTGGGCCAGTTCGACCTCTCGGTGGCCGGGCGATCTGTTCCGCTCGGCCTGACGAGTCAGCGGTTGCTGGCGCTGCTCGGCATCAACTCGGGACATCTTCCCCGTGCACAGGTCGCCGGCATGTTATGGCCGGATGCTCGGGGTAGCAGGGCAGCCGCAAACCTGCGATCCATGCTCTGGCGGCTTCAGCAAGGGTGCGACGAGGCCGTCGAGGCTTCTTTCTACGACGTACGACTCTCGCCGATGGTGACGGTGGATATCCAGGAAGCCTTCGACGTCGCGTACCGGCTGATCCACCAGTCCGCGGACCTGGGGCCCGATGCTCTCCAGGTCGCGTTGCGCTGCAATCTTCACCAGGACATCGCACCGGACATCGGCGACGCCGAGTGGTTGATCACCGAGCGCGAACGGTTCCGTCAGCTGCGTGTGCACGCGTTGGAAGTGTTGGCGAGAAACGTGCTCGAGGCAGGTTGGTACGGCGCGGCCATCGAGGCGACCCTTGCCGCCGTGCGAGCTGATCCTTTCCGGGAAAGCGCCTACCGGCTGCTGATCAAGGCACATCTTGCAGAAGGCAGCCAGTTCGAGGCGCACAGACATTACCAGGAATACTGTCAACTTCTGCAGACCGAGCTTGGCGTGACTCCTTCCGAGGATTTCCTGCGCATCTTGGAGGAAGGTCGGCACGGAGAACCGTCCGAGGCGGCACCTGAAGGATGCAAGGAAGATCCGATGGCGTTCGTCTGTCCGGACGGCTGATCAATCCGGCCATGTGGCGTTCGGCCGACAGGACATGCCCAGCCTATCCCCGCTTCGCTTCTGCAGCGAGAATCCCAGCGAGCGCCGGTGTGCGTGACCATGATCGTGCCAAGATCGTTCGGCTCCGCTGGGAGGCTTCAGTTCTGGGGGTCAAAGCCTTCGGGTAGCCGGGCGATGTCCGGGGCGCTGCCGTGCTGAGCCACGGCCAGAGCGCCCGCGTTCGGCCGCGCCGCATCGGACACAGCCGATTGGGCAGACCCGCACGGCAACTATCCGAATACACCACTGGGGGTGCGACAAGCTTTCGTTACGCGACCCCGACGCACCCGCGGGTGGGTCAGGTGGCGAGTTCGGCCTTCTTGCGTTCGTAGAAGATCTTCATGGTTTCGTTTGCGGCGATGACCTTGTCCAGGTCGTCGAGCAGGGCATCCAGGCGGGCGCCGGGTACGGCGGCAAGGAGCTGGTCATCGGGAATCTCGGTGAAGGTGCGCATACCCATGCAGCCCCATGAGATGGCGGGGGCGTCGCTGGAAAGGGCGCTGGGCAGGGCGGCGCAGGCGGGTCTGCCACTGGACAGGATGGAGGTGTGAGTCCAGTTGGCGGTTCCTGCGGCCTCGTTGTACAGCATGGCCTGGCGAGGAGCGAGCCAGAACAGAACCAGCGTGGGTGCGGTGGGTAGGTCGGCCAGGGGACCGTAGAGGATACCGGCGGTCGAGGGCTGGATGCTGGGGATCTTGTCTCCTTCCTCGGCTTTGAGGTAGGAGCAGTCGCACATCGAGACCACCAGGTCGTCGAGTTGAGCCTTGAGTTGTTCGGTGAGGGGGAACCCCATCACCATCGCACCAATAGGGCAGTTGTTGTGGGTTTCGGCTGGTGCATAGAAGACGCGTTGCTCGGCCATTCGCCAGAATGCGCAAGCCGAGGTCACCTCGTGGGCAGGACCGGGGATGTCCGCCGGTGGGGTATCTGTGAAGGTGAGTCCGATAGGCGGTAGATCCAGCGTGAGTGCCGTGGTGAGTCGTTGGGCGGCAGCCAAGTTGCTCATAGATGCAGCCAATCCTTCAGTGCGTGGGTATCGGGTTCGGGCCGGTTGGCGGACCTGAGCGCGCGGGAGACAAGTCCCGCGCGCAACCGCGCAATGTGATGGTGCACCAGACGCGTCGTGCGGCCGTCATGCGCGAATAACGTCACCGTCATTGCGGTGTGAGGCGAAGTCTCAAGCGGTACTACTCCGTACCGTGCTAGTGCCGCCGCACAGAACGTTGCCGCTGTTACGGGTTGCCCGCCGGGGGTGCCCTGAACGTGGCTTTCCGGACGCTCACCGTCGCGAACGGCACATCCGAGACATCTGACGTCTCGAACGCCACGTTCAGGGCTCTTCGGGCGATTAGCTAGGCAACGTTGCTTGATGCGGCACTAGGACCGGAGGTCGGCTAGTGGCTTCCCGCAAGGTTCAGCTTGCGTGGGGTCTGTAACGGAATCGGTGGGTTCGGCGTTGCTGGTTAGTACTTCTGGGCGCTGGCCAGCGATCACCGAACGTTGTGGTGAAGGCGTTGAGCGGCGGGTTCATCGCCGTGAGGCGCTGTGGTTTGAGTGGAGGTGAGAGACCATCGCCGCTGGGTGGTCACGGCGGCCCGATAGGAGCTGAGGGCAGCCTGATCCGGGAGGTGCCGGGAGGGTGGGAGCAGTTCTGGCAAAGCCGGGGCGTGTCAGTACTGCCAGATGACGCGGGTCCGGTGAGCGGGATCGAGAGGAGTACGCGAGGAACCGATGTCGTAACGTCCCACCACGCTGAATCGGCTCGAATCTGGTGGATATGGGCGAGGTGCGGTGCGTGTCCCTTGTAGTGGGGCAACTTCGTGTCGGTGACCGACACTTCGGGTGGATCTTGGAACGGGCCTCCGGGAGGCTGCGCTCAAGGTCTGCGGCGTAGTCGTGGCGAAGCCGCTGGGGCAGAGTCGGGCTCCTCTTCGATCAAGCGAACCACAGTGAACACGGGAAACCACTTCGGGTCCCACCCGGGTCCACAAGCCCATTGTGGGTGTGCTGGGTTCACCGTCAACCGGTCGGCCTGGAGTGGGGCGAAGTCGCCGTAGTACTCCGGGCCGGGGAATCCCGGTGTATGGGGAAGGGCGACAGCGGATAGACAGGAGATGGTGGCTGTGAGGCCGAAAGACGTACCATCGAATGGTGGTGCCCCGGCCGAGGCCCCGAAGGGGCCGTGGCAGCGGGTCTCGGAGATGCAGGCCAAGCTTCACCGTTGGGCGGCCGATCCTGGTCGCAGGTTCGATGATGTGTTCAACTTCGTGTATGCCCCGGCGACGTTGATCATGGCGTTTGTCCGGGTTGCGGGTAACCGGGGCGCGAACACGCCTGACGTCGATGGTGTTACCGCCGCCGATGTCGAGCAGCGCCTGGGTCCCGGGGTTCCTGGACGAGCTGCGTGCTCTGGTCAAGGAGGGGTCGTTCCGGCCGCTGCGGTGCGTGAGCGCAGCATCCCGAAACCGGGTGGTTCGGGGAAGCTCAGGAAACTGGGCATTCCGACCATCGCGGATCGGGTGGTTCGGGAGGCGTTGAAGCTGGTGCTGGAACCGATCTTTGAGACCGACTTTCTGCCGGTCTCCTAAACGCCGGCCAGCCAGCGTTGACGCTTGCGCACGATCTGCGGCTCGAACGAGGAGTCGGTATCCTGCGGAACCTCGATCTCGACCGGGCCGATCTCGGTCGGCATCGTCTTGGACCGCGTTCCGTTCCGGGAGTTCCCACTGCCCCGCCCAGCGGGGTCGTGCTTGTCGTAGCCGAGGTGCTCGGTCCTCTCCGTCTTCGTCAGCTGCCCCAGCAGCCCGTCGGGGCCGGTCAGGGCCAGGCCCTGCTCGTGCGCCTGCTTGATCATCTCCGCAGCCAGCTTGTGCTGTGCGCCCGCCGCAGCGGCCTCGTCGGTCTTCTTCTTCGATGCCCCACTCGTCACGACATCCACAGTCATCACACTTCGTGCCCATCCCGCCGGATCTCAGCCCGGCGTGTCGGCCGAACCCACCGATCTTGAAACAGTCCCCGATCGTGCCGGTGCACAGCGAGCAGTGCAGCCCCGCGAGCTTCGCGCGGATCCGCCGATGCCCCTCCCGCGGGCTTGGCTCGGACTCCCACAGCCGGGCACGGTTCTCGGCAGCGGTCGTCATGGCACAAACGTCCTCGACCACCTCGAAGCCTGCCGCCTCGATCCGCTCCACCAGCACCTCCCGGTCGGGTAGCTCCGCGCCCACGCTGACCTCCACCCGGCCGGAGGTGTGATCGGCGGTCGCCGCACGCACCCCGTCCACCCGTTTCAGCACCGCGGTCACCCGCTGTGCACACGCGCCGTACTCCATGCCCCGCACGTGGAGCTCCACCATGCCCATAACGCCTCCTAGGTCTGTGACCTGCGTTTCTCATGTCGTCGTGGCACGGTATGACCTTGCTCCTGGGGGAAGGTCAACACAGGAAGCGCCCGGCGACCGATACCGGCCAGTGCATGACCATGATCAGCGGCCGCGGGGCGGCTCGGAGATGAACGCTCCTGATCACGAACGGGTACGGAACGGCTGTTACGGGCCGGAAGGCCGGTCGTTGCCGTCGGGGTGGGAACGATCGGACGGATCACGGGTGCTGGTGTGTCCGCGCCGGTGCCGCCTGTGGATCCGCCATATGACGACCGCCGCGGCCAGGGCGGCGCCGATGACCCACGGGTTGCCCAGCCAGGCGCCGAGCGCGCCCAGCGCGCCCGCGGCGATCAGGGCGGGCGCGGCACAGCACAACACCAGTACCGCCCCGAGTCCGAGCGTGGTCAGCACACCCCGCTTGTTCGTCGTGGCCATCGGTCTCCTCGCTCAGTTCCGCCTCGGCGCGGTCTGGGGGCCGTCGATGCGCTCGCAGGTGGCCAGGGCGGCGCAGTTGTCCGCGGCCAGCGCGCGGGCCAGCATCACCAGCTCGGCCACTCGCGGGTCGGCCACTCGGTAGTAGCACCACCGGCCTGCGCGGCGGGCCTGGACGTAGCCGCAGTCGGCCAGACATGCCAGGTGGGTCGATACTCGCCCTTGGGACAGCCCGATGTGGGCCACGCAGTCGCTGACACTGTGCTCGCCGTCGAGCAGGAACTCCAGCAGCCGCAGCCTGCTTGGGTCACCCAGGGCGCGGAAGAACTTCGCCACCGTGCCGACCTCGTCCCCCTCGCCCAGCAGCCCGCTACCGGCGGCGATGCCCGCGGCCTCGCTCATGCGGCGTTCCTCCAACCATCCTTCACATATTCGCCAAGGCGGATACTATGAGGCAGTATACATCCGCAGAGGCGAATATGACGAGGTAGACCGCTACCTCCGGGTGGAGACGAGGTGACGGGTATGGCCTTCGATCTGGCGATCATCGGCTCCGGAGGCTCAGCGTTCGCCGCCGCGATCGCCGCGCGGCGATCGGGCCGTTCGGTGGTGATGGTTGAGCGCGGCATCGTGGGTGGCACGTGCGTGAACACCGGGTGCGTGCCCTCGAAGGCGTTGCTGGCCGCGGCCGAGGCCCGGCAGGTGGCCCTGTCGGCCGACCGGTTCCCGGGGGTTCGGGCCGGCGCGGAGGAGGTCGCCTTCGCCGAGCTGATCGCGGGGAAAGCCGACCTGGTGGCTGGGATGCGGCAGGAGAAGTACACCGGGTTGGCTGCGGAGTACGGCTGGGAGATCGTCGCCGGCCAGGCCCGGTTCGGCGAGGGTCCGGTCTTGGAGGTCGCGCTCGCCGGGGGAGGGGCGCGCCGGATCGAGGCCGAGCACTATCTCATTGCTACCGGCTCGGCACCATGGACGCCGCCGGTGGACGGGCTGGCGGAGGTGGGCCACCTGACCTCGACCACCGCCATGGAACTGCAGGCTCTGCCCGGGTCGATGCTGGTGGTCGGCGGCAACTATGTCGGGCTGGAACAGGCACAACTGTTCGCACGTCTCGGCGTGCGGGTCGAGGTCGTCGAAATGCGGGACCGGCTGGCGCCGACCGAGGAACCCGAGCTCTCCGCCGCACTCGCCGAGATCCTCCTGGACGAGGGGATGGGCGTGCACACGGGCACGGTCCTCAGCCAAGTGCGCCGCGAGGGTGGGCAGGTCGTGGCCGAGTTGCGCGACGCGGAAGGATGTACCCGCTGGCTGCGGGCCGACGAGGTGCTGATGGCCACCGGCCGCAAACCGGTCACCGGCGGTCTGGGGCTGGATGCCGTCGGGGTGCGCGTCGGTGAGCGCGGCGAGATCGTCGTCGACGAGCGGTTGCGCACCGACAACCCCCGGATCTGGGCGGCAGGCGATGTGACCGGGCATCCGCAGTTCGTCTACGTCGCCGGCGCGCACGGCGCGGTCGTGGTCGACAACGCCTTCCACCACGCCGAACGCGGGCTCGACTACCACCACCTGCCGCGGGTGACCTTCACCGGTCCCCAAGTCGCCGCGGCCGGGCTCACCGAAGCCGGGGCCACGGCGCGGGGTTACGACTGCGAGTGCCGGGTGCTGCCGCTGGAACACGTGCCCCGCGCCCTGGTCAACCGCGACACCCGCGGGCTGGTCAAGCTCGTCGCCGAACGCGGCACCGGGCGGCTACTCGGAGCCCACGTGCTCGCCGACGGCGCGGGCGAGGTGATCGCCACCGCCGTCTACGCGCTGCACAACCGGATGAGCGTCTACGAGATGGGCGAGCTGTGGTGCCCGTACCTGACCATGGCCGAAGCCCTCAAACTCGCCGCCCAAACCTTTACTCGCGACATCACCAAGCTTTCCTGCTGCGCCGCCTGACCCACCACACCCGAAAGGCTTCTCATGACCACCGAACGCGACCGGCTTGCGGCCACAGTGGACGCGGTGTTCGGCTGCGAACGCAACACCGCCCACGGCTGGCACGGTGCGCCACTGCTGCGGCTACTGGCCCACGGCGAACCTGTCGAGGTCGAGACCCTGGCCGAGGCTTACGGTCGGCCGGTACACGAGGTGCGGCAAGCGCTGGCCGAAGCGCCGGACATCGAATACGACGAGCACGGCCGCATCGTCGGCGCCGGTCTCACCCTGCGCCCCACCCCACACCAGTTCGAGATCGACGGGCACGTGCTCTACACCTGGTGCGCCATGGATACCCTCATCTACCCGCGGCTTCTCGCCCAGCCGGCCCGGGTCACCTCCCCGTGCCATGCCACCGGAACACCCATCCGCCTCACGGTCGACGGCACCGGCGTGACCAGCGTCGATCCCGGCACTGCCGTCGTCTCGCTGGTCACGCCGGACGACCTCACCTCCGTGCGCACCGCCTTCTGTCATCACGTGCACTTCTTCGCCGGCCCCGAGACGGCGCGTCCGTGGCTTGACCGGCACCCCGAAGCGGCTGCCCTCCCCATCGCTGAGGCATACGACCTCGGCCAACGGGTCGCGCCGCCAGAGACGACGCCGCCGTCCTGATCACCTGGTCGGCCGCGCCCGCGGGCGGCGAAGCGCCGGTGCGGCCCGCCGAGTGTCCGCGCGCTGACATTCGGGATGCGTTCCGGCACGATCGTTGCTGAGCTGGACTCTGCACGATCACCAATGTCGAGGAGCGGCCGGTGTCGGATCGGAAGCGGGATCGGGGCGAGGTGTTCGTCGAGTACACCAAGAGCATCTGCCCGGTGTGCAAAGTGGTGGTGGACGCGCAGGTCAACATTCGCGAGAACAAGGTCTACCTGCGCAAGCGCTGCAAACAGCACGGGCCGTTCGAGGCGCTGGTGTACGGGGACGCGCAGGCGTACCTGTCCTCGGCGCGGTTCAACAAGCCGGGCACGATCCCGCTGACCTTCCAGACCGAGGTGAAGGACGGCTGCCCCTCGGACTGTGGGTTGTGCCCGGAGCACAAGCAGCACGCGTGCCTGGGGATCATTGAGGTGAACACGGCGTGCAACCTGGACTGCCCGATTTGTTTTGCCGATTCGGGGCATCAGCCGGATGGGTATTCGATCACGGTGGAGCAGTGTGATCGGATGCTGGATGTGTTCGTGGAGTCGGAGGGTGAGGCCGAGGTGGTGATGTTCTCCGGTGGGGAACCCACCATCCACAAGAACATTCTCGAGTTCATCGATCTGGCCCAGGCCAAGCCGATCCGGAACGTCAACCTGAATACCAACGGCATCCGGCTGGCCACGGACAGGCGGTTCGTGGCCGCGCTGGGGGAGCGCAACGGCAAAGGCGCAGCGGCACGAAGTGCCTCCGTTGAGGGTGATGGTGGGCGACGGGAGGGCAAGTCGATCAATATCTATCTACAGTTCGACGGGTTCGATGAGCGCACCCATCGGGAGATCCGGGGTAAGGACCTGCGGGAGCGCAAGCGGCAGGCGCTGGACAACTGTGCCGAGGCCGGGCTGACGGTGACCCTGGTGGCCGCGGTGGAGCGCGGGTTGAACGAGCACGAACTCGGCGACATCATCGAGTTCGGGCTGGGGCATCCGGCGGTGCGGTCGGTGTCGTTCCAGCCGGTGACGCATTCCGGGCGGCATGTGGAGTTCGACCCACTGACCCGGCTGACCAATTCCGATGTGCTGGAACTGATCGCGCGGCAGCGGCCGGACTGGTTCCGCACCGATGACTTCTTCCCGGTGCCGTGCTGCTTTCCTACCTGCCGCTCGATCACCTACCTGCTGACCGAGGGAACCCCTGGCGAGCCGGGTTTCGGGGTGGTGCCGATTCCCCGGTTGTTGCGGGTGGAGGATTATCTGGACTATGTGTCCAACCGGGTGGTGCCCGACTATGCGATCCGGGAGGCGCTGGAGAAGCTGTGGAGCGCTTCGGCGTTCCCGGGCACCGAGACCACCGAGGACAGGTTGCGGGCGACGGCGGAGGCGCTGGACTGCGCGGACGCCTGCGGGGTGAACCTGCCGGGTGCGCTGGCCGAACTGACCGAGCGGGCGTTCATGATCGTGGTGCAGGACTTCCAGGACCCCTACACGCTGAACGTCAAGCAGCTGATGAAGTGCTGCGTGGAGGAGATCACCCCGGACGGCCGGATGATCCCGTTCTGTGCCTACAACTCCGTCGGCTACCGCGAACAGGTGCGCGCCCAGCAGTCCGGGGTCACCGTCGCCGACGTGGTGCCGAACGCGATCGAGCTGCAACCCCTCGTCGTGGACTCGCCCTACGGGTCCAAGGTCGCGAGCGGTCCGGACACGGCGGGCAGTGACAACGGCAATGGTAACGGTGTCCGACCCCTGGCCCCGGACAGCACCAACGTCGGGCGCCGGGCGGTCGAGCCATGAGCCGCGCAGGCGACGACGAGCGAGCATCGTAGGTCCGGCCTGCGGGCCGAGGAGCGCAGCGAGGAGGAGTCGAGCCATGAACCGCGCAGGCGACGCCGGCACCCCGGCGGAGATCAAGGCGTGCTGCACGGCCGCCTACGGCAGCGACGCGGTGGCGCTGTTGCTGGGCGAGTCCTACCACCCGGGCGGGCTGGAGCTGACCCGGCGGCTTGCCTCGACCCTCGGGCTGGGTGCCGGGCAGCGGGTAGTCGACGTCGCCGCCGGTTCCGGCGCGACCACCCGGCTGCTGGCCGCCGAGTACGACGCCACGGTGGACGGAGTCGACCTCGGCGAGGACACGGTGCGGCGGGCGCGGACGGCGGCGGAGGCCGCGGGCCTCGCCGGGCGGATCCGGTTCCACCTCGCAGACGCCGAGCGAATCCCGCTACCGGACGGTGCTTTCGACGCGGTGCTCTGCGAGTGCGCGTTCTGCACCTTCCCGGACAAGCCGACCGCGGCCACCGAGTTCGCCCGGCTGCTGCGTCCTGGCGGCCGGGTCGGCATCACCGATGTGACGATCACCGAGGCGGGGCTGCCCGAGCAGCTGCGCACGCTCACCGCCTGGATCGCCTGCATCGCCGATGCCCGGCCCTTGGCGCAGTACGCGGACATCCTCGCCGCGGCCGGGTTGACCACCATCCACACCGAGCGGCACGACGGCGCGATCGCCGAGATGATCGATCAGATCGAGGCCCGGCTGCGGCTGTTGCGGATGACCGCACCCAGCCGGTTGACCGAGGCGGGTGTCGACATCGAAGCCGTGCTGCGCTACACCGAACTCGTCCGGCAGGCCGTGGCCGACGGCGTGATCGGCTACGGCCTGCTGGTGGCACAGAAGCCCACATGAGCGGCAACCGGACCCCGCGGCGGTCGGCACCTGTTTCGGGTTGCGGTGAACCACGCCGTGCCGTTTATCGTGGCCGGCGTGGGCTACCTGTCGGGGCGGCGGACCCGGCCGAACGCGGCGGGATGGTGCCGCTACGTGGCCGGGTATCACGATGAGCGGCCGGGAATCACCGAGCGCGTGCTGAGCGTGGCGGCGGCCCGCGGGGTCGCCTCGCCCTACCGCTGGCTGGTCGAGCCGCTCCGGTCGAGCCCCGGCCCGATCCTCGACCTGGCCTGCGGCTCGGCCCCCACCCGGGAACTGCTGCCGGATGCGCGATGGCTGGGCGTCGACAGCTCGACGGGCGAACTCGGCCTCGCCACGGCGGCCGGCAGGGGACCGGTGGTGCTGGGTAGGGCGGACGCGTTGCCGGTTGCCGAGGACGCGGTCGTCGATGTGTGCGCGGCGATGAGCCTGCAGCTGCTGACCCCGCTGGAGGGCGTGCTCGGCGAGGTACGCAGGGTGCTGCGACCCGGCGGGCGGATCGTCGCGCTGGTGCCGTCCCGACTGGGCTGGCGCCCGGTCGGGGCTGTCCGCTGGCTGCGTGTGTTCCGGGCGCTGGGTATTCGTGATCAACCCTGGCCGAACCCGCAGGCACGTGACGGGCTGGCACCGCTGCTGCGAGCGCACGGCTTCGTCGTCGGCAGGTGCGAGCACAGGGTGTTTTGGCGGGAGGTCGACACACCGGAGCAGGCGGCGCTGATCGTCGAGGGGTTGTACCTGCCGGAAGCGGAGCCGGGCCGGGTGGAGCAGGCGAAGCGAGCGCTGGGTTCGTGGGCACGGCCCGGCCGGAGGTTGCCGTTTCCGCTCCGCCGGGTTGTCGCCAAGGCACCGGACCACGAACCGGAGAAAGAGGGTTCCCCACCGTGACCTGATCTTCCCTCGTTGCCCGAGGGCGCCACGCTGCTGGACGTGTTTCGCGCCCACCCGCAGACCTCGGCCCCACTCATCGACTACCACCAGGAGCTGCTGCGCGGGCCCTCGCCGCTCAGCGTGGCCGAGCGGGAACTGATCGCCGCCTATGTATCCGGGCTGAACGCCTGCCACTACTGCCACGGTGTGCACACCGCCACCGCGGAGGCGTTCGGTGTCGCCGAAGGTACGCTCACCAGGTTGCTGTCCGATGTCGACACGGGTCGACACGGTCCGTGCGGCGTGTTCCTGGACTGGCTCGACGCTGCGATATCCACGCTTGATGCGCTCACCCAGGATCAGCTCGACCACTGGCTGGACACCAATCCGACCCGGTGCGGAGACCTCGCGTCCTTCCTGCGCTGGGCCTGCCAGTGATCCACCCCGGTACCTGCTGCCCGCCACCCGGCCCGGCAAACCGCGCAGCGCCCGCGCGGTGCAGAAACTCCTGCGACAGCACGGATTGCTCACGCTCGCCGCCCGCAACACGGCCATGATCGAGGCCGTAGGCGAGCTGCCGCCGATCGTTATCGCCGACCTGTTCGGCATCCATCCTGGAACAGCGCATAGCTGGGCCAAGTTCGCCCAGGCCAGCTGGACCGACTACCTCGCGGTCGACGCGGCTACCGAGTCGGACGCCATCGACAAGCCGCCATGACTCCGAGGAATAGATAGACCTCGGTCTTTCACGAGCTGGTGATCAAGATTGTCAGCCTGCTCCTAGGTCGTATCTCTTAAGGGGACTTGCCACTCACGACCAGGTGTTGTCGGCGGCGAGGAACAGCTCCGCGATCCGCCACTCACCTCCGGTGTGGTCGAGCTGGAAGGTGAAGACGCCGGTCACGAGCACGGCCGCGTTGGACGTCAGCATCAGGTAGGCGGTCGCCAGCGCGGTTGTGGTGTCCGCGCCGCGGACGACGACGTTGGTCAGGTGGTGCCACCGCTGCCCGGTTTCCGCGGCCCACGCGAACTCCAGGATCGCCTCGCGTCCAGCGATGGGGCCGAGGCGGGCTCGCCGGGGATCTCGAACGTCCAGGTCGCGTGTTCGGCCAAGACGGTCTCCGGCGCCGTCGAGTCGTGCTGGTCCAGCGCGAAGGCGTAGCGGGCCAGGGTTTCGTGGACGGCGAGCCGCTCTGCCGGGCTCATGCGACGGTGAGCACGATCTTGCCCTGGAGGTGCCCTTGCGCGGCTCGCTCATGCGCGGCCTGGGCGTCCTTGAGCGGGAAGGCGCTGTCGACCTCGACGCGGAGGGTGCCGTCTTCGAGCAGGCGGCCGATCTCGACCAGCTGCGCGCCGCTCGATCGGACCTGCGCGGCCGTCACCGTGATGCCCAGCCTCGCGTTCTCCTCGTCGTCGAACTCGCCGAAGTAGACCGGGTAGAGGGAGCCCCCGCGCTTGATCGTCTTGAGGAAGCGCTTACTCTGCGGTCCGCCAACGCAATCCAGGACGAGGTCGACGTCGTGGGCGATCTCCTCGGGGCGGTCCTTCGTGTAGTCGATGACCTCGTCGGCGCCGAGGTCGCGCAGGAACGTTTCGTGGGCGCCGGAGGCGACGGCGATGACCCGCGCGCCCTGCCACTTGGCGAGCTGCAGCGCGAGGTGCCCGACGCCGCCGGCGGCGCCGTTGACCAGGACCGTGCTCCCGGTGTCGAGCGCCATCGGGCGGTGCTGGGCTTGCTGGAACGGTGAGGGGAAGTCGTGGCCGAGCTCGATCAGGAACTGCCACGCCGTCAGCCCGGACATGGCCACGGCCGCGGCGTGTTCGTGGTCGACACCGGCCGGCTTGTGCGCGAAGTCCGTTGCCGACGCGGCGACGTACTCGGCGTAGGCGTTGCCCTGCAAGGAGAGCGGGAAGTTCAGCAGGCCGAACACCTCGTCGTCGACCGCGAAACCCTCGACGCCAGCACCGATCGCCGCGACGACGCCCGAGACGTCGGTCCCCGGAATCAGGGGCAGCTCGACCGGCGGCTTCAGCTCGGTCGGCACGTCGGGCATCCCCTCGCGCGCATACCAGTCGGGAGGGTTGACGCCTACCGCGTGCACCCGGACAAGCAGCTGGCCCGGCCCCGGCTTGGGCACGGGTGCCGCCTCGTAGCGCAGCACCTCGGGTCCGCCGTACTCGTGCAGGCGGATCGCGTTCATGGTCTCTGTCGGCACAGCTCTCTCCATGTCTCACGGGGTAAACTCGAAACGAGTCAGAGACCCGTATAACCGGGTCACTGACCCGATAATACGGGTCAGTGACCCGGTTAAGCAAGGAGAGCAGATGAGGGCGGACGCCCAGGCCAACCACGACCGCCTGCTCGTCGTCGCTGGCGCCGTCATCACCGAGCAGGGCACCGAGGCGTCGATGCGCGACATCGCGCGCCGCGCCGGGGTCGGGCTCGCCACGTTGCAGCGGCACTTCCCGACCCGGGAGTCGCTGCTCGAAGCCCTGCTCCGGACAAGTTTCGACGAGCTGACCGAGCGGGCGGGGCAAGTCGAGACCTCGAACTCGCCTGGCGAGGCGCTGGTGGTGTGGTTGCGCGACTTCATCGCGGTCTGCACGAACTACCGCGGCGTCGTGACGGCGATGGTGCAGGCGATCGAAGACCCCGAATCGGCGCTCCACACCTCCTGCGTCGCGATGCGCGGGTCCGGGGCGCGGCTGCTCACCCGCGCCCAGGGGGCCGGCGCGGCGCGCACCGACCTCGACGGCGCCGACCTGTTCGCCCTGGTCTCCTCGCTCGTCTGGCTCAGCGACCAGCCGGGGCTCGAGGCGCGCGCCGAGCGCCTGTTCGAGATCGTGATGAGCGCCATCGTGACCAAGGCGCATTCCGCCTGCTGTTGCGGGTCATGACGTTGTTGACGGCTGTGGGGGTCTGAGGCGGGGGACGGGTCCTTCGGCGGCAGGATGAGAACTGCCAAGTCACTCGTCCGTCGAGCAGAAAGACCCTTCCGTGTCTCATCGGAACGCCCCGCTGTCACTGGAGGGCCGCCGCCGGTTGGTCGCCCGTTGCCAGACCCGTCCCATCGCCCATGTCGCCGAGGAGCTGGGCATTGCCGTCCGCAATGTCTCACAAGTCCTCGTGCAGCGCGGCCAACTGCGGGTCTTTATCGGTCCTAGATTCGCGTGCCACTCCCGGCGCCGCCGGTTGTAGTCGGCCAGCGCCACCTCACCCAACGCGCAGAGTTCTCGCGTGGTCAGTGGCTCTGGTTGGGTGCGGGTGGGTGCGTTGACGAAACACCGCCAGCCCTCCTTGCGCGCCAACGTGAGATTGTCCAACCGGGCCGGGGCATCTCCGGCCATGGTCATGGCCCGGCGCCGCGTTCCGCTGCGCAGCGTGGGGTTCACACGTCCTCATTGGGGTGGTTATGCCTACCACACTCCAGCGCAATTTAAATCATGCAGCGCTGCCTTTGGTGTTCATCCCAACACTCATCCGGATCAAACTAGAGTACTCTCGGCTGCCCATTGCTTTGATCGGTCTGATCATACCAGCGGAAAGTCCGCCACGATTGTGTCACGAACAGCAATTCCGTACCGGCCTGACGCCACTGCATGGCGAATTCCGCGCCGTCTTCGCCGACGTGAATCCGCACGCGCACGGCCCCGACTGTGTCGTCGATCATATGCACATGATCGTCCATACCGAGCGCGTTTGGGTACCGAGCCGCTGGCCCGGTACCCAAACGCGCATATCTCACTCCCGTGGCAGATCTGCCGTGTCCCTGCCAGTAGGGCTGAGAATCTGCCACGGAAGTCGGGAACCACAGGGCTGTCAAGGTCGCGGGGCGTTTCTGTGTCGAATTCTCTCTCCTTGACACCGACCACGAACGCTCGCCGCTCGGCAGCGGTGAAGTAGTGGGCTGGGCGGCAACGGTCCTTCGTGTCGCGTACCCAAAATCCACCGTCGGCAGCATCGGCGACCTCGACGTATTGCCCTTCGCTGCAGCTGTAGGTGCTCAGCGTCAGCGAAGCTGGTGCTGCCATCGGCGGGCACTGCCGAGCTGATCGACATCAAGCTCGTGGTGTACAGCGGTGGCGTGCCCCAGTCCGGTGCGGTGGTGCGGCGCGGTTTGCCTTCGACTCCGCCTTCAGCTGGTGCCTGGAATGACTTCTGTCCCGGGGTAATGAGTCGACCCACCTGGGTAGCACAATCGTGTGAATTTGGGCGACATTGTCGAAGATCTGGCCCCCTTGCCGCGAGGGGCTGTCAAGGTGTGGCCTTGATATCGGGTATCTCGTTTCGAGGATCAGCCGAACCGACGAACGGCAGGATCTTTGAGAAGGAGCTGACAATGAGAATATTGGCTGCCGTTGCGACCGGGCTGTCGGTCGTACTGGTGACCGTGTTCGGCTTGGGGGTAGTGATGGCCTCCGCCGATCAGATCGACGACGCGATCACGAATGTTCAGGTGCGTGAGGATTCGGCTGACCGCTGGGACTCCGTGCATGTCGACATCGACTGGGCCGTCTCGGATTCGGCAGCGTCCGGTGACACGTTCACATTGACGTTGCCTCCAGAGCTGGACGCCACGGCGGACGGCTTCGACCTTAAGTCGCCGGACGGGGAGACGGTCGCCACCGCCGAGATCGTGGACGACGTCGCCACGTTCACCTTGACCGGCTACGCGGACAGCCACGACAACGTCGCCGGTACGGCATATTTCACCAGCAAGTTCAATCAAGACGAGATCGACTTCAACGCCGACAACCCGGTGACCTTCACGGTCAACGACACCACGGAATTCACCGACTCAGTCTACATTGGAGCAGGCGTCATCGACCGTGGCAAGTCGCGCAAGTTCGGGTTTTGGAGTGAGCAGGACGAGCGGGCGATGTGGGGCGTTGAGGCGGTCAAGGGGCCGTGGCCGTCAGTGACCATCACCGACACCGTCGGAGCGGGCATGGCCATGGACTGCGACTCGGTGGCGGTTGAGAGCTCGGCGGAGTGGAACGAGGTCGGCGAGTTGCAGAACGTGCAGGCCGTCTCCGCCGACCGTTACGAGGTCGTCAGCTGTACGGCCGATGAGCTCGTTCTCCGGGTGGACGACGTTGCGCAAGACGAGGTCATCCGCATGTATGTCGCAGCGGACGTGAGCGGCGATCCGCTCGACGAGTACACCAACAAGGCCGTCGTGGCCGCCGGTAGCGAGTCGGCGACGGTCTCGGGCTCCTTGCCGCGCTCCGACGCGGGCGGCGACGGTGGCGGTGACACGCCGACGACGGAGCCCACGACGACGGAGCCCACGACGACGGAGCCCACGACGACGGAGCCCACGACGACGGCCACGGAGGATGGGCCGGTCGCCGAATCTGATACGCCGACGCCGATGTCTTCTTCCGGCGACCTTGCGGTCACCGGGCTATCGGTGGCGCCGGTCGCGATCATCGGGCTGCTCGCCGTGGCCACCGGCGGTGGCCTCCTGTTGCTGTTGCGGCGGCGCACCCGGGCTGACCGGCGGTGATCGGACGGGTAGTGGCCTGGTAAACAACGAGCAGATCGCCACCGTCGCCACCGTGGTTCGTCGCATCCAGCAACGAACCACGGTGGCGACGGTGGCCGGGCCGCGCCGCGTGTCACCGGGCCTGGTGGCATCGAAGGACCGCTGAATAGGGACACGGCTGCTTTCGGGTAGGTCTCGTCGTAACGTGGGTGCCAGCCATCGATGCTCGACCGGCGACCACCCGCAACGGACGAAAGACACTGCGCATGACCAGCAGTTATGGCGTGTTCCTCGGCTTGGACGTCGGCAAGGGCGAACACCACGGCGTCGGCCTGGACCCCACCGGGAAGCGGCTGCACGACGGGCCGCTGCCCAACAGCGAGCCTAAGCTGCGGGCGCTGCTCGACAAGCTCGCCGCCCACGGATCGTTGCTGGTCATTGTCGACCAACCGGCCACCATCGGTGCGCTACCGGTCGCCCGCGCCTGCGGCCACCAGATGGCCTACCTGCCTGGACTGGCTATGCGCCGTATCGCCGACCTCTACCCCGGCACCGCCAAGACCGACGCCCGCGACGCGTTCATCATCGCCGACGCCGCTGCGACGTCCTGTTCGCCATGCTCCGCAACCGCACCTACTACCGGCATCCCCGACCAGACTCCGCTCCTGCCGCGGCGGCTTGACAACCACATAGGGACACCCCCTCGGTTGTCCGGACAGTCCCGGGTGAGCCGTGTCGGTAGTTCACAGCGGCGGCGATGAAGACGATGGCCCACATTCCGATTCGGTAGGGCGCTGCGGAGTCCTGGCCGGTGCGTGCCTTGTGGGCGAGACCGGCGAAGGTCAGGCCCAGGGACTCCAGCGACGTGGCCACCGTGCAGGCCAGCAGAACGGCGAGTCCGGCCGCGCGCATCGCGTTGTACTGGAACCACCATGCCGAGGCTGTGGCCGCAACGATCGGTACTGCGATCACGTTCGCCCCGAGATGTACCAGGGCTCTGCGGAGGAGCGAGACGGCCGTTGTGATCGTCTGGCGGCGTCGTTTCCGGCGTTGTGCGCGTCGGGTGGCGCGCTGCGGAGAATCTGGGATCGGGCACGATGCGTTTCTTTCAGTACGGGTTCACGGTGTGCGCCGGGGCGGCGGTGGCGCCGAGGGATACCGGCGTGGGTGCGGTGGGGTGGTCGAGAAGTGCGGGGGCGAGGGGGTTGGCCAGGTGACGGCCGAGGTAGTCGTTCTGGGTGGTGGAGACCTTGGCGTGGCCGAGTTGGTCGGCGATCTGGCGTGCGGTTTGCCCCGCGTGGTCGAGAACGGTTGCGACGGTGCGCCGACCGACGTGGGTGGTGAAGGTGGGATACCCGGCACGTTCGCGTAGGCGACGGACGGAGCGCTGCACGTTGCAGGGGTGGCGCCAGCCGAGCGTGGCGGAAGGGAAGACGGGATCGTCGGGACGTGCGTCGGCGGGGTGGCGGGCCAGGAGCACGGTGGTGAGGTATGAGGGCAGGCCGAGGATCCGGTCGGATTTCTTGGTCCGGTTGGCCTGGCCTGGGCGGCGGAGGATTCCTCTGCCGGTGACGACGACGAGGTGGGCGCTGATCCACACCGACCACGGCGGGATGGCCTGACCGTCGCGGGTGACCGTGATGGTGGTGAGGTTGAGGTCGCACCAGCGCAGCGCGAGGGCCTCGCTGATCCGGACGCCGGTACCGAACAGGAAGCGAACGAGGTCGGGAAGGTCGGCTCGGCGGGCGCCGGGATCGGCGTCGAGCCGGGTGAGGAAGTCGCTCAGGTCGGTGGCGGTGAAGGTGAGCTTGGGGCGGGTGTTGCCGCCTTCGATGGGCTCGATGTTCCGGACGGGGTTGTGGTCCAGGGCTTGGCGGCGGACGGCGAGCTGCAGGATCCCGGAGAGCACGCTGCGGATGCCCGGAGGGTGTTCGGAGCCAGGGTAAGGGCCAGGTTGTCGAAGTAGTGCTCGAGACGGCCGATCGTGCACTCGCGCAGGAGCAGGTCCCCGAGAGTGGGCAGGATGTGGTTGTCCAGGCGGCACCGGTAGCGATCGTAGGTGGTGGGTTCCCGCCGGCTGATCACCCGTTCGACCCAGAGGTCGGCAGCCTCGGCGAGGCGAGACGAGGCCGACAGTTCTGGACTACCGCTGGCGGCGGTCAGGGACCGCAGGTGTTCACGGAGACGGCGGAGGGCCGCGGTACGGCTGGTCCCGCTTCGCTCGACCTGGCGGGTACGGCCATCGCGGCCACGGTACTGGGTGAAGGCCCGCCACCGGGCCCTTCTCACCAGCGCCCCGGTGTCGTCGAGCACGGCCGGGACCTGCAGCGTACGGATCTCACCCCACGTGCCGAGGGGCAACGGCGGACGAGGCATTCAGACCTCCCCCGGACGTTCTCCATGGATAAACCATGGACACGCCCGGCGTCACGGTCGACAGGCCCACCCGCCGCGCCTGTGACCTGGCCTTTTGGTGCCCCCGGTGCGACTCGCGCAGGATGCACACGGATTCCGGATCCGTCCAGCAGCCACGGGCGGCTCGTTCAGGTAGCCCACGCCTAAGCGGGAAGCCGCTGGTTATCGAGGCGCGGGTGCCGCTGGTGATGGAGCGCCGGAAGCAGGGGAATCAGCGATGACCTCCGGGATGCCCGTGGAGGCTGCTAGCACGCCACACCATTCTACGGAGCGTGATGCGACGTTGCGATGCGTTACGGTGATTGCTGGTGTCGTGGTCGCGTTGACCTTCATGTTCGGGTTCGGCAATGTGCTGAGCTTGGCGCTGCGCTTGGGCGTGTCGCCGTGGGTTGCTCCATTGGTCGCGCCGGCGGTCGATCTGTCGATCGTTGGCCTGCTGCTTGGTATCCGTCACTTGGTGCTGCACGGGGCTACTGCCGAACAGACTCGGCCTGCTCGGCGGTTGCTCGTGTTCGCCAGTGTGGTGGCGTTGGCGTTGAATGTGGCTGACCCGTTGATCGCCGGTGAGTTCGGCAGGGCCGCTTTCGATGCCGTGGGTCCGCTGTTGCTGATTGGTTGGGCCGAGGTAGGGCCGGGGCTGTTGGATGCCGTGTCAGCCACCGTTCGGGCCAGCAGCGTGGCAGCGTCTGAGGTGTCACGTTCGGAAACGACCGCCCTCGGCGACGGTGCGACACGAGCCCAACGGCCGGAGTCAGAGCGGGCCAAGAGCGGATCGCTTCACGTCGAGGATGGTTTGTTGGAGCGGGCACGTCGGGCGGATGCGCGCCATTGGATGGAGCACCGTCGACCGATGTCAACGTCGGTCGAATGGTGACCCATCTGTTCCGCTTGGGTTCCAGGGCGAATTCGAGCGGTCGTCGCAACGGTGACGGGGTCTATGATGCCACGGCGTTGTGGAAGACCTCGGCGGGTGTCCGCCATCCGAGTGTCTTGCGTGGCCGGTGGTTGAGCTTGTGCTCGACCATGCCGAGGTGCTCGGGCGTATGGATCGCGAGGTCGGTGCGTTTGGGAAAGTACTGGCGCAGCAAGCCATTCGTGTTCTCGTTCGTGCCGCGCTGCCATGGACTTCCTGGGTGCGCGAAGAACACACCTTCACGCAGCAGCGGTGCGATCTGTTCGTGGTAGGCCATTTCGGATCCTTGGTCCCAGGTCAACGTCAGTCGCGCTGCTTCGGGAAGGGCGCCCAGGACAGCGATCAGGGCGTCGCGGACCGTGTCGGCGCCGCGGTTGCCGGGCAGGTGAACCAGACGCAGGAGGCGGCTGGAGCGGTCGACAAGGGTGGCGATGGCCGACTGGTTGCCGCGGCCCACGATGAGGTCACCTTCCCAATCACCAACGCGGGTCCGCTCGTGGGCCGCCGCCGGGCGGTGCTCGATCAGCAGAGTGGGCGCGACGAACCGGCTCCGTCGCTGATCAGCGCGGCGGCGACGCTTGCGCAACGCCCGGCCGGTACGCAGACGCTGCGTGAGCCGGCGGCTCAGACCGCCCTTGCCACCGTGGTAGAGCGCTTGGTAGATCGTTTCGTGGCACACGTGCCAGCTGGCGTGATCAGGGAAAGCGGACCGCAGATAGTTGGCGATCTGCTCGGGACTTCCACTCCAGCTCAAGCTTCGCCTGCACGGCCGCCCGCAGCTGCGAATCCTGGATCAACCGAGCCTGGCGCGGCCGACGCGCACGTTGCCGGGCCCGGGAATGCGCCAGGTCAGCGTCGTAGCGCCCTTGATCATGCGGCCGGACGTTGCGGCGCAGCTCCCGGCTGACCGTGGAAGCGTGACGGCAAATCCGCCGCGCGATCTCCCGGATCGACAGTTTCTGGGCCCGCAGGGTGGCGATCCGCTGCCGTTCGGACCGGGACAGATATCGGCTCGAACGGGCCTCCTCGGCGACCAACGCAGGTGGGAGCCCGCCGTTCTCCGCCCGCCAGCGGTAGCCGGTCTTACGGCCGATCCCGATGATCTGGCACGCCTCGACCGTCCCTACCCCCGACAGGATCAACTGCCAGTACCGCGACTCAAGATCCAGCCGCCGCTTCGCTCCACGCCTCGCCATCAGCACGCCCTCTTCTACCAGGAGTGTTGCGACAAGCACTGGAACCCAAGCGGAACCAGGGGGTCAGTATTCAGCCGGAAACGACAGACCGATCTCTGCCGAGACATTGCGTCGACAGTTTCGGATCGGTGCCGCGCGGTCCCGGTTGTTGGTGTCGATGATCAGGACAAGTCAGCCTGGCAGCTCCGCTATGGGACGCGGGAAGTCAGTCGGAGCGTGAAGTGCTGGTCTGCATCGTTGGGGATGTGAGCGTGCAAGATCGATGGAGTTGGCTCGTATGCCGTCCCGGTACTCACCCAGTCACGCAGCGGAGCATGGCGTCTGCGTCGACTGCGGTGAGCGGCGCGGAAGGAGGGCTATCGCCTACACAAAGTTGCGCCAAACGGGTGGCATAAACGGGTGACGCACTCCTCGGTGACCAGAACTGTCGGTGTCCGGGTGTATCACGTCCGTGACCGTACGTTCAGGAGGAGGAACCGTGCCACCGCGCAACTACACCCGCGGCGACCGTGCCGCGCTGATTCTGTTCGGCCGAGGCAAGTGTTATTGGGGTCCGGGCTGCACCGAGCCCCTTCTCATGAAAGTTGAAAACAGGTATCGCCTAAACCTGCAGATCGCGCATATACGATCGGACGAACAGGCAGCAGAACGCTACATCCCGGGCATATCCCGCGATCGAGTTGACGCATTCGAGAATCTGCTGTTCCTCTGCAAGCCTCACCACGACACCGTTGACGAACCGGGAGCCGCCGAACGATTCACGATCGAAGTTCTCGAAGCCTGGAAGCTGGATCGTGAGGAAGGCCGCTACGAGGAACTGCGGGGACTCCGCGACGTCACCGAGGACGGTTTGGTCGAGCGGATCACTTCGGCGATCGATGATCAGAACCACGACATCCGTACCACGCTGGCGCGCCTCGAACGGACCGATGCGGAAGCTGCGGCCCTCGTACGGGAACTGTCGGACGAGATCAAGGCATTGCGTAAAGCCGGGTCCATCCTTGACCCGGACGCTGTCTTCATGCTCAGCACCGCCGCGCGTGACCTCGGGCACCTCGAAGACAACGCCTCGGTGTTGTCTTCGGCCGCGCGTGATCTGGCGCACCTTGAGGACAGTGTTTCCACTTTGGCCGATGCCGCCAACAGAGTGGCAGGTTTGGAGGACGTGGCGGCCAGCATTGACCGCGCAGTAACTCGCGCAAGCGGCTTCATGTAGGGGAGCGTGCTGCCACAGCCGGCCTCGTCCGCTTGGACCCGATCTGGGCTGAGGGCGAGGTCGGCCGTGGCGGCGAGGCCGGTTGTCGCCGGCGGTGTCGTGCGCGGGATGCCAGCCAGGGGTATTCAAGCCTTGGGCGTGGGCCTCCTGCTCGCGGAACGACTGCACTTGTTGGGTTGTGCAGGGTTTGCGGCGCGAGCTGGCCGATCCGTTCGGGTTCGGTTTGACCAGTCGCCACGGGAGGCGAGTGGTGCCGACGAGTGGCCGTGATGGCGTCGTCGGTGCTGGTGTGGGCCTCGTCGAGGCGGACGCCGTCGTATGCTGGCACCGGTCGGCCACAGTGCGTTTGCCGCGACATCAGTGCTCGTCTGTCGCTGGGGTTGCACCGAGCAGGAAGGCTCGGACGTTGAAATCGATCTCACGGCCAGCGGCAACTTCGTGCTCGAGCGCGAGAAGGTCTTCATGGCCGGGAGAGCACTCCACTGCCCTTCTGACCGCCGCGGACGCCAGGTCCTGTGGTCCATCGAACCACAGGCGCTTTGCGGCGTAGATCCAGAGCGCGGAGTCAAGGCGTGAGGGAAGCTCGAGATGGCGACGTTTTTGCAGCTCAACGTGCCGCTGCTCCGCTAGCTCGCATACCTCGTCTACGGACCAAGGCGGGATCACGTCGAGGAGCACACTTGCCGTGAACGAGTATAGGCTCGGGCGTTGTAACTCTTCCAGCGCGGCCGTCATGACCCTCTCGGGTGCTGGCTGATGAACCTCCGGGGGCAGTAGGCGGTGCCAAAGCAGGTAGATAGCAAGCATCGGCTCTCGGACGTTGGGCGACCGCTGGGTGACGAGCAATTCCTCAATACGGCTGAGAGCAGGGCGCATGTCGATCTTGAGCTTGACGCGTCCGGACAGCGCTTCTATCAGGTGGTCAAAAAACTCACCGGCTCGGGTTGCCGCATCGGCCGGACGCATGGCCTCGGCGGTCCCGAGATAGAACTCCGGCGCCAGTTGCGCCTTGATGACGTTGGGAAGATGGTCTCTCCATTTGTAGTCTCGGTCGAGTTCGGTAGATCCGCGCTGGACGTAGGTACGGACCACGTGCCGGGCTAGCCTGTTGAGTTCCGCGTGCGTGAGCATCAGCGTTTCGCCGGGCGGGGTGACAGTGTGCGCGCCACCGACAAGAAGCCATTTCCCGATGGCAAGGTCCCCGAGTTCATGGAGATTCTTCGAACGTGCGTCGTAGGCGTTAGACACCACCCGTCGAAGGGACGCTTGCCGCACTGGACGGTTCAAGCCGATCGCTTCCTCGCGGAAGAACGATGGGCGAACATGGCTGAGTACGAACTCGACGTACCTGTACTTGATGCCTGCCCGCTCGGCTTCAAGGATCGCTGTGCGAACACGGTCGGCGTCGCCAGCCCCTAACGTGTCCAAGGCTCGGTCGAGAATCCCACGCTTACGGGGGTCGAGACGGTTCCAAGTCGGAGCGGGCACCTTGACGTCCGTCGAGAGTGACTCAAGGGCGGCGACGTAGTCAGTGTAGGAAAGCGTCGGATCCTCGGCGACGCGCTCGCTCGCCGTAACGATGCGCCGCATCGCCCTCATCGTCCGTTCGAAGACGCCTCGGTTAAGTGCCAGCAACTCGATCATAAATGCGCGCAGATCATCAAGATCACCATCGTTGAGTACGACCTGCGGGGTGAAGGTGCGCGGAAGAATGTCGGCTGGGGCTGGACTGTGGAGTGACCCCGACGGTGCACGGATCAGTCGGTCGGCCTTCTCTCGGTTCGGAGTGAACGTAGCACCGAGCGCAAACGAAAGCACGACGGCGAGATCGTCTGCGATAGCATCACCGCCGGTTGAGATCATGAAGTCGTCGCTGCCGTCAGGTAGGACCGCTTCAAGACGTTCGGTGAAGTACGCGAGAATCGTGTTGACGGTGGACCACTCTGTTGCCGGCGTCAAATGACCGATAGGTATGTCGACATGGTCACGCCTCAGAAGGACGCGTTCGTATACAGGGTCCGGCGATGTTCGGTCTCGTTGAGCCGTACATCCTGGAAGTACATCCCCGTGATGACCTGGAGCATGACGTCAGGGTCCCACGTGTCAGCCCCACCTATGAGGTGATTCGAGCCCGCGAGGTGCTGGCGGCCGAGACTGAGTCCGTCGCCCGGTCCTCCCAGTGCTCCGTATCGGAGCCGCACGCGCTCTGTTGCTCGTGGCGATGGTCAGAGCCGAATCGACGGGACCACCAGCTCAACCCGAGTTGGCGGCAGACGGTGTGTCGGCACGGTGGAGGTTGACGTCCGGACGTGTCTGCCAACGATGGCGACACGAATGGCAGCCGTCGGCGTGGCGGTGTTCGCAAGGCAACATCGGTGTGGTGAGGTGGTGAGGTGTCAACGTACGGCCTTCACCGCTATGCCGCGTCTCCTGAGGAGCCCGTCCCCGTCGACAGTGATGGCTTCTTGAAGCTTGATAGCAAGAGCGGTGTGGTGCCGGTCTCGCTCCTGCCGACGCTCTCCCGCAACTTTGCCCTTTTGGCAGCAGGTGGGGCGGGCAAGACCACGACGACGACCGCCCTCGTCGCGGTCGAGCCGGATGCCGAGTACGTCGAGACTCCGCTTGAGACGCGTGACAAGCTTGAGAACCTGATTTCAGGGGCCGCGGGCACGAAGAAGACTTTGTACTTCGACGCCTTGGATGAGGCCGTTGCCAGCGATCAGTTCATCCTGCGCTGGTTGGCCCGTGAACTAGGTCGGCCTGGGGCTGCCGATGGGTACTGGCGTCTATCTTGCCGGGCAGCGGCGTGGGACCGGGTCTTCGCCACGTCCTTGCCGGACTTCAAGACGTGGAAGCTGCTTCCCCTGGACCGGGTCACGGCTGCGGCGGTAGTCGGGGAAGCTGTGGGTGCTGCTGACTTCGACGGGGCCGCGTTCATCGAGGCTGCGGCAGCGGCGGGGTTGGGCAGGCTGTCGGGCTGCCTGAGCCAGTTGATCGCGGTGGCACGGTTCTGGCATGGCCGCGGGGTCCTGCCCGACACCGCGGTCGAGGCCATGGAGTACGAGGTCGCGCACCTGCTTCAGGAGACCAACTCCCAGCGTCTACGCGATCTTCCTGCTGACCGGGCGATGCGCATCGCCATGCGGCTGGCGGCGTTCGAGACGTTCAGCGGTACCCAGGCATTCGCAGTCTCAACCTCAGGCGCTCCCAGCACGCTGACCGTCGATCAGTTGCCGTCCGAACCTGAGCCCGTTGAAACGGCCAGAGCGATCGATCCCGCCGACTACCGCGATGTACTCGATACTGCGCTGTTCGACACTGGTCCGGCAGGCGCAGTCGTGTTCCGACACCAGAGCTACGTCGAATACTCGACCGCCGCATACCTGGTCGAGCGGAAGCTGCAACCTGGCCAGGTTCCCGCCCTGCTGGGCGTGCACTCCAACGGACTGCTCCCCACTAGTCGGCTTGGAGTGGCCGCCTGGCTCGGAGCGCTTCAACCCGGGTTGGTCGAGAGCCTGGTCCACGCCAACGCTCTGATGTTCGCATCGTCCGGTGCGGCGACGGAACTGCCCTCGGATGCGATACGTGCGGCTGTGGTCGCCGCCCTGCTTGACCACGCGGCCAGCGGAAAGATCCACACGGACTGGAGGGTCGATCCCGCACTGCTCGTCCACACCTCCCTTGAGGCAGAGCTGAGCCAGAGCTTGAAAGCTTTGCAGCGGTCTCAACAGCTCTGGTGGATCGCCCGCCTAGCCGCCGCTGGCCAGTGCACCGGGCTTGCCGCGGCGTTGGTGGAGGCTGCGGTCGACACGCAGTGGTACCCCTACGCACGTCGTGCGACTGTGATCGCTGTCGGCGAGCTGGGCGACAACGACATCATCACCGGACTTGCGAGCATCCTGGACCAGGACGAGGACCCTGACCATCAAGTGCGAGCGGCCGTCATCGACGTCCTGTACCCGAAGCTCATGTCCACGCGGACATTGCTGGCGGCCCTCCGACCACGATCCTCCTATCCCGTGGGCTACGACTATTACTACAGCCGTTCGCTCGGCGAGCTTGCTGATCGCATTCCCCCGACCGACCTTCCCCTCGCACTCGACTGGTTGAGGCAACTCGACGACAAGTCGATTGCCCGCCGCTACGATCGGTTTGTCGAAGGACTGCTGCGGCAAGCGTGGGAGCACAGCGACGACACCGCTGTCCGACAAATGCTCGCGCGGATGCTTGTCTCCGCAAGCTGGCGCCTCCAGTCCCGGGAAGGACGCACCACCTTGCCGTGGATCGAAAGAGAAGCGGATCGTCGGCACAGCCTCGTCCTGGAGATGGCGGCCATCCAGGAGGACAGCTGGCAGGCGATCATTCTGATGGGCTTGTTGGGGTCGCACGACGTGGAATGGCTCCTCGACGAGGTCGATACCTGCCCGCCGTCTACTGCCGCGTCACTAGCCGAATGCCTGGCACGCATCCAGATCGTTGACATGACCGCGGCGCTCGCTGATCGTTTGTTGAGCCTCCAGCCTAGCCACCCTGCCTACGACGCCACCCACTCTTTGCGCGGCAGCGTGGACATGTCGAGCGAAATCGCCCAGTTCCAACGTAAGCACGCTGTCGCTATGCAGAAGGCCGCTGAGGCGCGAACCCAGGCCCAGGAGCAGGCGAAGCTTGCCCTCAACAACGCCCTGACGCACGTCGACGTGGATCCCGGCTCCTGGTGGCAGATACCCGTACTCGTCCAGCAAGCCAGACAAGGCGACGCCGCACCGTCAGGGGGGCACGACCTGACCGCATGGCCGGGTTGGAACGAGCTACAGCCCGAGGACGCCGCAAAAGTAGTCGATACCGGTATCCGCTACCTCGAAGCGCACACGCCGAACCCAGCCACGTGGACGCCTCTGATCTCGTGGACCAGCGATCAGGTCATGCCGGACTGGGCCGGCGTGTATCTACTCACCACGCTTGTCTGGCACTACCCAAACAAGCTCTCCGATGTTCAGCTGGATGTCTGGCGCCGCTGGATAAGCGCCATCGTTGCCGTGCCCGTCTTCGCAGGCGACGATCCTGACGACCTGCGCGGGCTCCTGCTTGACGCCATCCCGACCGAGCTGCGGCCGGTGCTGGCGGACCACGCGATAAACCACCTTGAGGTGCTGCACGCCGCAGGAGAACACCTGTCCGCGTACGGGTTCTACCAGCACGTGGTGCTGGAGTTCGCTGACCGGATGGTCGCCTGGCTGCTCGACGTGTCCGAGACCAGCCCGACTGCGGACGAACTCCTGTCCCTAGTCGTCCGAGCAAGTGCGACCGAGACCGCTCTCGACCTGTGCCACCGACTGCGCAACGAGCCAGACTCTCCACTGGCCGCTCGCGCGAAGGAACTGCTCCCAGGACTGGATCCGAACTCCGCCCTCGACGAACTCACAAGCGCGGATCACACATCCGCACAGGTCGCGGCAGTCGTCAGCAGGATCAACTCCGCTGGGCTCGACCACGACCACGTGCTCTCGGCCGCCCGGCTTCTGCTTGACACGTTCCCGTACCACAACGACCCGCCGATGAGAAGTGGCGCTGTGGAGCCAGAGGACACGGCCCGCAGACTACGCTCGAATCTTCTGCAGCAACTGGCTTCGGCTGGTCGGGTGGATGACCTGTTCACTCTGCTGGCACACCGTGAAGACATAGAACAGCAAATCCTGGGGCAATACCTGGCCACCGCCCGCGCACGCCAAGCCGACCTCGCCGTCAAGGCCATCAGCCCGCAGACCCTGCTGGACCTTCTACGCTCCGCCGACGCCCGACTGGTCCGCGATGACGCTGACTTACTCACAGTCATTCTGCACCAACTCGACAACCTGCAGCACCACCTCACCCACAGCACTGCGTTCCAGGAGATCTGGGGCGGCAACATCCCCCATTCGGAGGACAGCATCACCGACTGGGTGAAGCGGCGCCTCAAAGACCGCCTCTCTGAGGGCGTCGTCGTGGACCGGGAGGTCCAAGCCAAACGCGTGAAGCCCAAAGGTGTAGGAACTCGGATCGACGGCGTTGCCACAACGTTCACCGAGACCAAGGGCACAGCCCGGGTGCTGTTCGAGGCGAAACTGGCGAACAACTCAGAAGTCCTGACAGCTATGCGGGCACAACTGATCGACCGTTACCTCATCCCGGAAGGCAGACGCCACGGCATCCTGCTCATCTACTGGATCCACCCCGACCGTCGCCCTAGCGGACGTGGCTGGCCCAAGAATCTCCACCCGGACAAGGACGCGCTCCGAGCTACTCTCAAAGAGCAGGCCGACGCAGAGTTGAAGAACGGCTTCCACATTACACCAGTCATCCTCGACATCACCCCGCCGGAGGGATTCGCGGGCAAGGATAACAGTAAACCGAAGCACGACAACACTACGGACTCCAGCCCTGAGGGCCCCTAGCTGCCTACAACCGCTCGGGCCAACGAAACGAGGAGTGCTCATCATCGGCAACCCGTAGACATCCTCACGCCCTGGCCGGGCGCTGAGAGCTACTGACAACCAGAGCCGGAAACACCGTTTCTGTTACGGACCCCAACCCGGCCGCCCCCGCGAAAGATCCGGGCTAGTCGTCTGTTGTTGAGATCTGTTGGCGTAGTTGCAGTGCCTGGGTTTCGTCTAGTCGGAGAGCTTTGATGGCGAGGTTGTCGATTTCGGCTCCGTTGGCGACGGAGTGCAGGATGCCGTTGTATAGCAGGTCCCATATGTGTCTGTTTTGTTGGAGTGCGTGCGGCATCCGGTACAGCACGTTTCCTTCGGTGTCTTCCAGTCTGAGGTAGATGGTGATTCCGGAGCCTGAGGCGGTGATGGAGACGAGGTCGTAGAATTTGACGTGGCCGGCGCGTGGTGTCCGGTGGTACCAGCGTTTCCGGGTTCCCCATTGGAGCCAGTCGGCGCCTGCGGACATGGTTTTGAAGGTCAGCGGGTCCGACATCAGGTAGGCGAAGACGACGATGACGATCCATACTGGCCAGTAGGTCAGGGCGTCGCCGAAGGTGTCGCCGCGCAGGAGTGACAGCACGGAGCTGCCGAGGGCGAGGATGGCCAGGGCGACGATGTAGCGTCGGATGTTGCCGGTGATGTCGTCGCGGTGCCAGGCCAGGCACGGCCCCATCCCTGGTGGTGGCTCGGGCGGGCCGAACATGGGACCGGCGAGCCGGGGGTTGTTGCCGGGGTGGTCGGGGCCTGAGTAGCCGGGGGCATGAGGGGGGAGTGGTTCGCCGGTGTCGGGGTTTGGCCGGGGTGGTAGCTGGGGGAATTCGTGCCAGGTACGTTGCGGTGTCTTGCGGCGGTGATGGCCTGCCATGTCGTGTCTCGCCTATTTCCCGTCTCCTGCGAAGCCGGCGACGATGTCCTGTGCGAACATGGCGCCGCCGAACCCTCCGGCCAGGCCCAGGACGACAGTGCCGAAGGGTCCGAAGGCGCTACCGGCGACCGCGCCGGTCAGCGCCCCGCCGAGGGCGCCGCCGCCGATGGCCGCGGCTGTGTCGGCGGCGGCTCGTCCCCACGACTGTTCGCCCTTGGCTGCGCCGATTGATTCGTTGACCACGGTGAGGCCAGCACCGACGTAGGGCACCGACCGCAGCATCCTGGAGGAGAAGTCGGGGACCTTCACATTCGAGTGCTCGGACAGGCGCTCTACCGCGCCTTGTCCTGGATAGCGCGTGACAACGTCCCGGACGTCTTTCGGGATCATTTTTACCCACTTCTCGAACTGTTGCGCGCGGGTCTGTTGCTTGCCGCCGTCGTTGGCGAGTTCCGCGGCCCTGTTCAGGATGCGTTGCTGAGCTGGGTTGGTGTCGGAGACCGCGCCGAGCGCGAAGTCGTTCAAGAACTTTGACTGTGCGAACAGGCGCTCGGCCTTGGCTGCGGCAAGACGGCGGGAGTTTTCTCCTCCTCCGACGTAGCTGCGTGTCTGGGAGACCCAGGTGAACAGCGAGGAGACCGTGTCGTTCGCCGTTTCGGTTGCCTTGCCCATCGCCGCGCGGAGTGTCTCGTGCGCGGTCTGTTCCAGGTTGCGTGCCTGGTTGACGATCGCCTTGCACTCGTTGTAGGCGGCGGCTTTGGCGTTGTACGTGGCCAGCGGCCCGTTGTTGTACGCGGCGATGGCTTCCTGGTTCTGCTGCATGATCGCCGTGGCGTCGGCGGTGCCGCAGGGGCCGGTGGGAAGGAGCTTGGGTGCCGCGGGAGCCTCGGGGGCGATGATGAAGGGGCCTTCGGCCCGCAGGCCGGCCGCGGTGGCCTTGGCCAGCGCGTCGTCCATCTTGGCATTGATGGAGTCCAGCGAGTCAGCGAAGTCCCGCAACGCCCATTCGCACTCGAAAGCACGGTCCGCGATGGCTCTCGTGTGCGTGTCCACGTTCGTGGTGGCCTCGTGGAACGCTTCCTGCGCGGGGCCGTGCCAGTCGGCCTCGGCCGTGCCGCGCGCCCCGGCGGCCGCTGCCGCGGCTTGGTGCGCTTGGCTGTAGAGCTTGGCAAGCCAGTCCGCGGCCTCGACGCAGGTTCCTGAACTGCCGTTGACCTGGGTGTTCAGCGCCTGTCCCATGTCGCTCCCCCTTCCCTGGTGGCCCGGATCAGTTCAGCGGAACATTCATGTCGTGCACGTCGGGATAGTCCTCCATGATGTCGTGCTGCTTCTTGCGCATCGCGCCTTCGTTGGTGTTCTCGATGTCGTGGTAGCTGCCCTTCGCCGCATCGACCTTGCCCGCGGCGTTGTCCATCGTCGCCGCGGAGTTGACCGACGACATCAGCAAGTCGGCGAGCGCCTTCCCCACGATCTCCGAGGAACCACCGGCGTCGACCATCTCCACCGCGGCTTCATTGGCTTCGTCGAGGTGCCGGGCGCCCTCGCGTAGCTGGCTGACCACGCTTTCCAGTCCGGCCGTGCTGTAGCTGAATCCCTCGTTACCACCCATGTGCGATGCTCCTATCGGTTGTTGTCGCGGCGGGTCCAGTCCAGCACCGGTGCGGCGTGTCTGGACTCCTCCGACAGGACAGGGTTGAACAGCACCGCCTCAGCCCCGACCCGCCAGGCGGCTTCCTCGAGCAGGTGAGAAGGAATCGACACCCACGCCTGATACGGCCCGCACCCTTCCTCCAGTAGTTCGCGTGAGGTGTAGGCGAGCAGTGTCAGCCGACCCTCATGCGGTTGAAGCTCCAGCACAGCATCGCGCTGACCCGCACGGTAAGGCCGTGAGGGCACATAGACGACCGGTTGGTCCGGATCCTCGGCGTCGAGGAGAGGCAAGTCGGGTTGGTCCCGGGAATCGACCTCGGGATACCGCCGGCCACCGGGAGGCACCGTATCGACAACGACGACCTTGGCACCTATCGATTCGCAGGTCGATTCGACCTCATCGGCTGCCATGTGCCGGAACGGCTGCCCGCTACCGCACGCCACCATCAGCCGACCGATGGAGGAGTAACCCATCACGGCAGAGGTTCCATCACGGAGCGTCCACAACTCGATGACTCCGCCATGTCCCGTAGGCGTGGTGAGCAGGTACAGGCCATCCGGCGCCTGCCTCGGTACCTCGTCCGGGTCCACTGTGCGTGGCCGTCGTCCGTGCCGACCTTGCTCCTCGGCTCCCCCCGACACCTACGGTCCCCTCCCGATCGCCGAACTCAGCTACATGACCGTTCCCCCTGAACGCTCAGTGTAAGCGCGAGGGTCTGTGCGTACAGGACGGTTGCGCAAGAACCGGCCCTGGTGATTGGGGTCACATTCGAGCGGGCGCGTATAAGATCAACAACGCGGCGAGGGACTGAAGAATCATGGATCGTGTCCTGCTCGCTCGGGAGCGTCAGCTACCTCGGGCCGGAGAATCGGACATGATCCGCCGTCAGGGATCGACACTCGTCGAGGCGATGTCAGTGATCCGGGCTGTCGTGTTCGTTGAGGCGTGGCTGCGCGGGCTCGTGCTGATTATGTCTCTGTGTCAGACGGACGGTGCAGCCGCCCGCGAACGCCAACGCTGCCGAGGCGAGAGTGATGGCGAATTCTTTCGCTATCGCAGCGTCCTGCAACCGTGGACCGGCGGACAAGACCGTGTCAGTGCCGCCGTAGCCGATAGCCAACGCCGGCAGTCCTCCACGAAGGACCACGGCACGTGCATAGCACTGGTTGTCGATCTCGATTGACGATCCGGTTATGCCGTGATCGGCGCTTTCGTTCATCAACGTCCGTTTCCGTATCAGGCACGGTACCGGTGCTCGTGTGGTTCGTCGGTGTCGTAGGTGAGGACAAGCTTGCTGTGGGCCTTGTCGATGATGGTGCCGGTCAGCTCATGCTCGGGGGTGTCGGCGGGGTAGGCGGTCAGGTTGGGTTTGCGCCGGTCTCGATCGATGGACCAGGCGCGGAGTTCGTCGCAGAGGTGGGTGGCCAGTTCGGTGGCGGCTGGTCCGTGCCCGATGGCGCCGAGTTCCCAGCGGCTGGGTCCGCTGCCTTGGTGTCGGCGGAGGGTGAGGTAGGCCAGGGAGGTTCCGTCGACGAGGGCGGGCGCGCGCAACGGCGAGATGGGGGCGCAGATCTCGGGCGGGGTATCGGCGGGGGCGTTGAGTCGGCAGGTGCGGAGGTCGGTGACAGTGAGGCGTAGCCAGATGCCGTCGTGGGGTTCGTCTCCGGCGATGCTGACGCCGGACCAGGCGGTGTTGCTCGGCCGGTCGAGGACTCCGTGCAGGACCGTGGGGTCGACCGGTTGGTCGCGGTCCCAGTGCAGGTGAATGGTGCCATCGGCGGTGATGGGGGCGGAGAGTTCGCCGTCGTCGTCGGTGACGAGGGGGACGAAGCCGCACAGTTCGATGGAGTCGGCCACCAGCCGCCCGTTGTGGTGGGCGAAGGCGACGCTGCGGGTTTGCCCGCGCCACCGCAGCGGGACTACGAGACGGGCGCCGGGGGTGAGTTGTTGCCACCAGGCTGTAGGGATGTCCCAGGGGGAGACGGTGGCGATGATCCGGTCGTAGGGGCCGTGTTCGGGGACGCCGAGCGCGCCGTCGCCGGTGACGACGCGGACACCGTGGTAGCCGGTCGCGGCCAGGTTGCGGGTGGCGTGGGTGGTGACGCCGCCGTCGAGGTCGATGGTGACCACGTGGGTGTCCTGGTTGGTGAGTTCGGCGAGGAGGCTGGCGTTGTAGCCGGTCCCGGCCCCGATCTCCAGCACGGCGTTGCCGGGTTCGACGGCGAGCTGGTCGAGCATCATGGCGACCACGGAGGGCGCGCTGGCGCAGGAGAGAGCGGTGCCGTCGGTGAAGCGGTGGGTGATGACGGCTTGCCAGGGGTCGTAGGCCGTATCCAGGTCGGCCTCGGGCACGAACTCGTGCCGCGGGACCCGGCGCAGTGCCCGTTCGACCTCGGGGCGCTGGGCGTACCCGGCCTGCTTGACGCTGGTGATCATGGTCTCGCGCAGGTCGGCGGGTGAGCTGGTGGTGGCGTGGTTCATCGTGTCCCTTCGTCGTTGAGCAGCAGGCAGGCATCCCACCGGGTGACCGGTGGCGTGTTGGTGCGGGCGGCGTGCTGGGCCAGCAGGGCCCCGGCGGTGCCGGTGAGCAGTCCCTGCCCGGCCGGTGGCCGGCGGGCCAGGCGGTCGGTGAGTCCGTGGAGCAGACGGGGCAGAGCGGTGGCGATGCGGTCGCTGTGGTGGCTGGCGCGCCAGGCAGTGTGCAGCAGGCCGGCCCACCCGTGGCACAGCGACACGTCCGCAAGCTGGGCCAGCTGTGCTTCGTCGGTGACGCACAGCGCCAGGATCTCCTCAGCTAGGTGTTGCCGTGCGGGGTCGTCGAGGGCGCGGCCGGCCAGGTGCAGGGCGCGGGTGATGCCGGGGGTGCCGTAGCACCAGCTCGGCCGGCCCGGACCGGGTCGGAAGGCCTCGCCGCGGTCGTGCTCGGCGCGGGTGATCGCCTCGGGCCACCACACCCTGGGTGGGGTGCCGCAACGCCAGCGGTCCAGCCAGGTGCCGACGCGGTCGATGGCGGCGGCCTGCCCGGATACGACGATCCCGCGCAGCATGGCGAGCGCCAGCAGCGCGAGTGGCCCGGCGATGCCGTGCGCCATGCCGGGGTTGCCGTGCCCGCCGTGCCACCCGGGGCCGGGACCGGTGGGGCCGCTGCGTGCCCACCAGCCGGGCAGTCCGCCGCGGTGGGGGTGGGTCAGCCGCACCAGGTAGCGCAGCACGTCCCGCAGCAGCTCGTGGTTTCCGCCGCGGCGCAGGAGGTAGGCGCCGAGCCCGGTGAGGCCGGAGATGAGGTCGAACTCGCGCGTGTCGGCTAGCGCCCCGGCGGCGAGGCGGTGGTGCGCGGCCTTCAACCGCGCCCGGGTGATCCACCGGACGTGCCCGTCCAGCACGTCCTGGGTGTCGGCCATGCGGGTGGCGGCGAGGGTGAAGGCGACCGCGGGGGCTCCCTCGAACAGGCTGACCTCGTCGGGGTGGGCGCGCACGGGCTCGGCCACCATCGCGGCCAGCCAGTCCCGGGCGTCCTGGTCGCGTTCCAGCGCCAGCAGCGCCTGCCCGGCGGGCCCGTCGGCCAGCGACTGTGCGGTCACGACGACCGCCCCGGGTGGGTGGTGTGCCAGGTGGTGGCGGCCTGCCGGGCCAGCCGCAGGCACACCGCCTCGAGTTCTGGATCGACGCCGAGGGCGCGGTTGTGGTGCATGTGCAGCAGCGCATGGAGACAGGCGTCGAGATCGGTGTCGGCGGGCAGGGCGTGCCGGTAGCGGCGCACCGCCTCGCCGTGATCCCGGTGTGCGGCTGCCACCTCGGCTGGCTCGGCGGTGTCCGGCCAGCCGCGGGCGAGCCGGATGACCTGGTCGACCGCGGCCCGGCCGGGCACAGCGCGGGGTGCCCGGTGGTGTAGCCAGTCGGCGGCGTGCTGCCGGTCGCCGAGGAACGCGGCGGCCAGCTCGAACAGGGACAGACCGGTGGCCGCGACCGGGGACACCCCACCTGGGCGGTGGGTGAGGCAGGCGAGCACCAGCCGGGAGTCGGCGGCGAACAGCCGCTCGGCATCGTGGATGGCGCGGTAGCGGCCGGTCTCGGGGTAGTAGGTGTCCAACGCCCCCCGGCTCAGCAGCCCGTCCTCGCGGAGCCGGTCGGCCCAGGTGGTGAGGGCGGCGAGCACCTTGTCGGCGTCGCCGGTGGTGCGGATGCGCAGCCGCAGGTGATCCGGTTCGTCGCCGTCGCGGGTACGGGGATAGCGCACGAACCACCAGTCCCGCTCACCCAGCTCGACCAGCAGGTCCGGCAGCTGGTGCACCAGCAGCCGATCCACACGGTGCGCGGGCAGATAGAGCTTGGCGTACAGCCACCCCGAGTGGGCCGAGCCGGGTGGGTGGCCGTGCTGGTGGGTCAGCACGGGCAACGACTCGACCCGTGGCGCGGGCTCCGGCCTGCGGCGGGAGGCCAGGGGCAGCACCACCAGATGCGGACGGCCCTCCAGCCACCCGTCGGCGCCGGGCTCGGGGGACTCGATCAGCACGGCCTCCTCAGATCCGTGCAGGTGGTGGGCGAGCACCTCCCGGTGCGCGGGCACGGCCAGGTCCAGCGGCAACTGCTGATCGAAGTCCCGCAGCTGCACCCGGTCCGGACACCCCCATGCCGCCTGCCACCGGGCGAGCGCCCGGTCCCGACCAGCCGTGTCGGCGGGCAGCTCGTGCCGGGTGAGTCGCCACTGCGCCGGAGCCAGGATGACCCGCCCGTGGCGCAGCCGCGGCAGGAACGGCAACGACCCGGCCACCGGACCCCAGTCGAACCCCAGCCACCCCGTGCCCAGCGCCCCGGGCAGCTCGCCCAGCAGGCGCGCCAGCGGCGGCTGCTGCTTCGGCGCGAGCGCGTGCAGCACCAGCGGCTCGACCACCCGGCGGCGCGACAGGCTGACCAGGTGCAGCCGGTGGCGGGTTGCGGTGATCGCCAGGTCGTCCACCCCGATCGCGGCGGGCTCGTGTTCGCCGACGGAGACGATCTCGGGCAGACAGCGGGGGACGCGGGCGACGTTCTCCCCACCGGGATACAGGGGCGCGCAGGACACCTGCGCCGCAACCGCCCCCTCGGTGATGGTGGGCAGCCCGGCGAACACCGCCTCCAGCCCGGCTTCGGGAACCAGCGGGGTGAACCGGGAGGAGAAAGTGCCCGCGGCCCGGCCCGGTGCCACGGTCAGCCGGAACTCGCCCCGATCCAGCGCGGCAGTGCTGGCGGCGTGAATCCGCGCGCCCAGGTCGACATGCGGCGGCGCGACCTCCGGGTTGCCGCCCACGGCGGCCAGCGCATCAACCGCCCCGGCGTCGAGCTCGAATTCGCGCCGGCCCCCGGCCGTGGCCTCGGCGGCCCAGGACAGCAACAGGCGGTCCCGCTCGGAGAACACATGCCGCCCGCCCTGCGCGGGCCCGGCGGGGTAGCCCTGCGGCCAGCCCACGCCGCAGGCCGGGTCCACCAGCAGCCGCAGCGGGACCAAGGTGCCGGTGCCGAACCGTTCGCAGAACGCGGTGAAGTACTCCCGCCACGCCCGGCTTCCAGTGTGTTCCCGCGCCACCCGGGCCAGCACGTCGGCGGCCCGTTCCATCTCCCGTACCACCCGCTCTGGCAGGCGCACCTGGCCATCCAGCCGCAGGTCCACTGACAACACCCCTCGCGGCACGCCCGCGATCGCCTGCATCCGTGCGGCCAGCTCGGTCCGCGCCTGCTCGCACGGGTGCTGGTTGTGCCCATCGAGTGCGCGGCGGATCTCGCCCAGCTCGTTCACCAGCGACGCCACCGCGGTGCCCTCGGTGTCGAGCGCCTGCAAGGAATCGGTAAGGAAGCCCAGCGGGTCGGTGACCGTACTCGGCGCGCGCAGACTACTGACCAGGAAACCGTGCTCCAGCAACGACCGCACCAGCACAGCCGCATCGCCAGCACCGGGGAACGCCGCCGCCAGCGCCTCGGCCAACACGCCGACGCGGACCGGACCGGCCGCGTGGCGACGCACGAATCGCACCGCCGGGGTGCAGCGGACACTCACCACCTCCGGCCCCGCCAGCACGAGCCGCTCGCCCTGCCGCTCAACCGCGTCGTGGAACACCACATCCAGCTGCGCCAGCAGCTCCGAGCACGCTTTCAGCCGGTTGATCACCTGGTGCAGCCACCGGTGATCCGGCCGCGCGACCGGCCGATGCTGCTGGCCGAACCGGACACTGCTGGTGCTGCTGACCGTGAGCGGGGCGACTCCGGCGAACAAACCGAACGGGGTCGAACGCTGGAAACGCAACACGTACCGGACCACGGCCAGGGCCGCGCGACGCACCTTCCGCCCAGACCGCGGACGCCCGGCCAGGATCGCCTCGACCCCGCAGGCCAGCACCGGGCTCGCATGCCGCACCGCCACCGCGACCGTCGGCCACACCTCACCCAGCCACGCGCGGCAATCCCGCGCATCGGACAGGGCCGGCCACCACGCCGGTGTGACCTGCTGCGCCGACGCACGCAGCACCCCCGTACCGCGATGCCGGTAGCCCACCTCGGGCATCCCCGCACCTCCCGTTCCTATCAGCAAACGTGGAGCCCGGGGCGGGGCCAGGAACGAATCCAGGCCCCAACCCCGAGAAAGTCACAGCTGCGACACACAGGCGGAAATCTGGCACGTATGCCCACACCCGTCCTCGGTCTGGCACGCCACCGCCTCGGACAAGATCCGCTCCGTCTCCATCCGAACATCCAGATCGAAAACGCCGCCTGGTTCCCCGGTGAGGACCGTTGTCATCGGGACACCTCTTCTCCTCTTGTCGTAATCGCCATTCCCGTTCGCGCGCATATTTAATGGGGTGATTTTCACTGTTGATTCATTGGTGGCGCTATTCCACCCGCTTTCGTGCCAAAAACGTGGAGCAGGTCGTCCGCCGCACCCGGGTACGTGGTCGTGGTCAGCAGGCTCCTCCTCACGGTCCCCGTGGCGTGGGCAACCGGCTGCGACGGGTCGGGGGGCGAGCCTCGCCGCAGCCGGTGCGTTCATGAGAACGTGACCAGGCACGATGTGGGTAGATGACATTCGATGACATCCGGGAGGGAGCGCGAGCTTGGCCCGCCACGTGACGATCACCGGCGCACGGTCGATCCCTCCCCAGACCGAGGCGGACCTACCCGGACTGTTCGGTGACTACCTGCGGCCGTTCGCCGACCCGGACGCCACCTTCTACCTCGGCGGAGCCGCGGGGATCGACACCGCCGCGCTGGACTGGCTGGCCAGTCACACCCAGGCCGACCTCACCGTTGTCGTGCCGTGCACCGTGGCCGACCAGCCGGCAGCCGCGGGCGAGGTGATTCGCCGATGGCAGCGAGCCGGCCGGCTCACCGGAGTGGTCGAACTGCACGCCGACACGCTCGGCGCCTCGGCCTATCACGCCCGCAACCGATGGATGGTCGACCGCAGCAGGTTCGTGATCGCCTTCCCGCACGGCACGGATCCGGCCAGCGGCACCTGGTACACCGTGAACTACGCCGCCGAGCAGGACAAACCCCGGCTGGTCGTGCCCGTCTGATCTGCTGGGGATGGTGTACTGGATGCCATGAGCACCGATCGGGACACCGGGGCGCGCCTGCTGCGCCAGCTGCGCGAAGGCCGTGGCTGGTCCTGGGCCGACCTGGCCCGAGCACTGCGCGACACCGCGCGCCAGCTTGCCGTCACCTCGCTGACGCACCGCCAGGTCACCAGCATCCAACGCACCGTCGCCCGATGGGAAAGCGGCACCGAACGAACCAGCCCCGGCGATCGCTACCAGGTCCTGCTCGCCCACCTCTACGCCCGCACCCCTCCGGTGACCTGGCCCTGGGACCCGGATCCGATCTCGGCACCCTGCTGGATGCGCTCCGCCTTTTCGGAACGCCACCGCACCGCATCCAAGCGCTCCTTGATCTGGTCACCCAGAACGCCCGCAGCGACTCGTCGACGCTGCTGTCGCCAGCCACCCACTTCGGCATCACGGCGGTTCAGCGCGGCTCCTGCCCGCTCGACCACGACCTGCTCGGCCAGCTCCAGCGCTCCGTCACGGCGATCACCAGGCAGGTGGGATCGACCCCATTCGTCCGGCTCCAGCTCCAGCTCGCGCCGATCGTCGAGTCCTGCCGCCGGCTCCTGCAGCGCGACCACCCCGGACAGCACGACGAGCTGGCCCGGCTGGCCACCCACACCTACGCCCTTGCCGCACGGCTGGCCTTCGAGACCCGCGACGACCAACTCGCCACTGCGCTCTACACCGACGCCACCGCCGTCGCCGGACAGCTGAAAGACCGCAATCACCGCGCGACGGTACGGACCAGCCACACGATGGTGACCCTGCACGCGACCAACGACCTCGACACAGCCCGCACCATCGCCCACGCCGCGACCATCGACGCCCATCAGGGATCCAGCTACGCCGTTCGAGCCCGCGCACACGCCGTGCACGCCGAGATCTGCGCACGCGCCGGCCAGACCCGCGAGGCCGGCGCCGCACTCGACCGAGCCTGGCGGACCGTCGAGCAACTCACGTCCGACGACCCGCACAGCGGGTTCAACGCCGACCGCCTCCACGGATTCGACGGACTCTGCGCACTCCACGCCGGCGACGCCAACCGCGCCCACGACAGCCTCGCCCACTCACTCAACGCCCTGAAGACATCACGGGACGCCGTTCAACGCGGCATCGTCAGCACCGACCTCGCCCTCGCACGACTGCGACTCGGCGACCCCGCCTGCGCCGACCTCCTGCACAAGGCCATCGACATCACCGCCACCACCGGCGGACGCGTACCGGCACAGCGAATCCGGCTAGCCCGACAACACCTGCGCCCCTGGCGAACCGAACACTTCCTCACCGAACTCGACGACCACATACACGACTCACTCATCGGACGATGAACCGCACACCCCGTCGTGCCGGGGTGTGCCTGGTTTCATTTCGTGAAATGCGACCGCGTTGCCCCCGTGACAACCGAGACAAGCTTCTACGCCGAGGCAGCGCGCGGTGCGGATCGGGATGGGCAAACCCAGATGCGGCGGCAGCCGGGCTTGTGACATCCTGGTCGGCTCGCCATGGTCGGCGGGCCCTGATGTCCAGGAGGAGGCCTGTCGTGGAGGACGAGACACTGCCGGATGCGGAGCGACGAGACTGCCTGCCGCACACGCTGGAGGAGTTGCGGCTCGTCGACCGGCGTACCCAGGGCTTCACGCCGTGGGGGCTGGGCGGATCGCACATCTTGACGTCCGAGAGCACCGTGGCTTTCCAATACGAGCTGATGGCGGCGATCGTTCTGGCGGACGCGGTACCGGAGAACACCCGCAACGCCTTCGACCAGGTCCGATCAGCGTTAATTTATGGTGCCCTCAGCTACGACCTGTTCACCTTTGCCGAGGACCGGGCCCGGCTGCTCATGGAGCTGGCTTTCCGGGACCGGTTCATGACGTACTACGCGACCGGGATTCCGGTCAGGGACCGAGCCGGTGCCGCCAGGCTTCTGACCGGCGGCTCGTTCCACGACATCAAGGATCAACTCGACAATATTCGTCCTGCGGACCGCATCCTCGAATTGCCGCGATCCGGCAGCACCATCCCATCCTTTAACGGCATGCTGGGCGGCTTGCGGCGCTGGGCAGAGCAGGAAGGGCTGCTGCCGGGTCAGTGGGCGCGACGGATCGCGGCGACTCAGAAGCATCTACGTGACATGACGGCCCATCCCACGCACTACCAGCTGAGCTCCCCGGTCGAGGCCGCCCGCAGCATCCGCGACGTAGCCGAGATCATCAACTGCCTGTGGGATGTACCCACCCCTGGTGGCCGGCTTCATCCGGCACCTGTCCAGCGCACTGTGATCGCCGTGTCCTGGAACTCGGCGGGCGACAAGGAAACCTGTGCTGCCGCCGAACTCCCTCATGTCCGGCTGGGAGGGCCGGTGATGACCATCCTGGTTCGCGCCTCAACGCAGAACCTGGACGACCTGTGGCGCTTCGATGCTCTCTACACCACGACGCAGTCTCCCATCGACATGTTGTGGGGACCGGGACCACCCACCGACGCGTTGGCGTGGTACCTCGACCGCCAGCCCGAGGACGACGAAGTCGATCCCCTCGACCGCGACTTCCTCATCCGCCACCACGCCTGCCGCATCGACCCGCCCCGTAGCCCCCGGACTCGCCGCCGGCCTACCCACCGACCACCAGCATGGCGAGTGGCACCTGATCCGGGCCGACGACCCGATCAGTGCCTACAACCACGCCCGCAACCTGGTCAACGGAGACCCTCGATGCCGCCGCGACAAGCCGTGTCCCCGGTGCCCCGCCACGACGATCCTGATCGGCAGCTTCGCGGACGTTCTCGACCACCTCAAGAGTCTCGGCAAGGCCGTGGACCCTATCGAGAACGTGGACATCCGAGTGCCCTCTCCCCAGCCGCGCTGGGGAGAGACCCCGGATACGTGAAACACGACGCGGTGCACGCTCCACAACCGCGATCGAGACAGCCCAGCCGAGCAACATCCGCACCTGCCGATGGTCGTGTTCGGTCATGGGACCGGAGAGACTGTCTCCATGACATCGGCCAGCCCGACCACTCGGGCTCCCTCAAGCATCGACAGCCGCAGGCCCACCGCGACTTGTGGCCAGAGGTCGGGCACGAGCGGGTGAAGGCGAACCATCGCGTCCTCGCCAGGGGCCAGTGTCCTCGCTTGCTCCAGAGTCAGAGGCGCGTCGTGGCGTTCCTGATCGACATCTGGCGGGAAGGCCCAGTGCGCCCGGTAGCCCGAGCAGATCGAGGTGAGGCGACCGCCTTGCGCCGTGGTGAGAAGCCGCAACCGCGCACGGATGTACCCGCACTCACGTTCGGTCGCCGTCCATCGGTCGTGCTCACGTTCAGTGTCCATGCTGGGATTCTGCCCGCCCAGGACTCGCCCGTGCCGATATGTGTTGTTCGCGGACGTCCGTCTGGGATGTCCTGTACATGTCCACGCTCTCAACAATGTCCGCCGAGGACGTCATCGATCAGCCGGTTCGGGTCCAGTTCGAGGCGTTCCTCGATGAGCATCGGGGTGCGCTCGGCAGGTGTTTTGGACAGGCTGACCGAGGAGCAGGTGTGCCGATCGTTGGTGCCGTCCCGGACTACGCTGCTGGGCCTAGTCAAGCATGCGACGTTCATCGAGAAGGTCTGGTTCGACGAAGCCCTCACCTGCCGGTCGCGTGCCGAGATCGATATCCCCGCGACACCGGACGAGTCCTTCATCCTCGATGAGGGCGACATTATCGCCTCTGCCCGGCAGGCACACCGCGACGCGCGTGCGGCATCACGTCACACGACCTCGTCCCTGGGGTTAGATGACATGGTCCACGGCAACCGCCGTGGCCCGCTACCTCTGCGTTGGGTGTATCTGCACGTGCTGCGCGAACTCGCCCAGCACTGCGGGCACGTCGACATCCTGCGTGAACAACTCATCAGCAGCCAGTAGCGCGCCATGTTCGCGCAGACCGCTGCGAGGCACCGGGCCCACGGCATGCTATTGCCGATAAGTGGACGGGGTCACGCGCTGGTGGCGGTGGTCCTCCGGGCTCGCCGTCGCGCAGCTTTCAGCGGCGCCTGTCGGGGGTGACGATCTCGAACGCGGCCGTTCACGAAGGTGAGAACGGCGCTTGGGCGCAGCCGCAGCACCTCGCCACCGGCGGCAGGCTGGGCAAACAGGTCGAGCAGTCGTTGGTGGCGATCCGGTAGGACCTGGCCCGCAACGGCGCCCGCTCGAAGTTCCCACTGACAGTCGGCGAAGAACGTCTCCTCCATTTTGTCGTTGGTGTCTTCGGTCTCCAACCTTGCATACTGACACCGCCACATTCAGCGCGACCAGATGGATCGCGCAGACTTGGATGCCATTCAGGACAGTCTGGTATTCGAGTTGACTCCTGTCTGTCAGGTGCTGACACTGAACGATCGTGGAGGCGGAGTACCCGTGCCCGTGCTGTGGGCATCTGATGTTCACTGAGCCGCCAGGCTCCCACGAGATCTGCGAAGTGTGTTTCTGGGAGGACGATGCGGTCCAGTTGCGGTGGCCTGACTGGAGCGGCGGTGCGAATACTCCTGCACTGATTGATGCGCAGCGTGCCTACGCCGAACTCGGTGCGATGGAGTTTCGTTTCACCGGTCTCGTGCGTACAGCCACCCCATCCGAGCCGGTCGACGACGGCTGGCGCCCCATCGATCTCGCCGTCGACAACGTCGAGCTCCAGGGTGTCAACAGCGCACCTTGGCCGACCGATCACACGTCGCTCTACTGGTGGCGACCAAACTACTGGCGTCGAAGCTGACACTCTGGTGCGCCGAGTATCGCTGAGATGGCATGGGCTGCACCCAGCTATGTGCATCGGGCGGGGGCGCACCTCGCTCACCCCTGTTCTGGCGGTACCACCGGGATACGCCGACGCGGAGTAGTTCGCCTACCTCCGCGCAGCGGTGGACAGCGGCTTCCAGTTCACCGACCTGTTGGAGCCGATGCCGCCAGCCGAGATCGAGCAACGGTACCCGCTTCCGTGGCAGTAGCCGCGGTTCCTGGCCTTGACCTGCCAGCGGCGCTGAGCCAGCGGACCCGGTCAGAGTAGTCGTCCCGCCGCCGAGCTTCATCGGTTTGACGTACATCAGCTGGCGCGCGTGACGCCTCGCAGCTTGAGCGCCACAGCGCCGCGGCGAAGCGGTCCGCTTCTTTTCCAACGTCCTGTCATGCCGCAAAGCGTGCACTCTTCTGCCGAGAGCGCATGTTCAGACTGGTGGGGCGGTTCGCTGCTTGTAACCAGGTCGCCACGGATGGCGTCAGGCGGGCTCGTCAGGTGCACCGGGCTCCCGCTCCGGTTGCCCCGAAGGCTGACACTTGCCCAGGAAAACGGCGATATCCTGAGCGTCGTAGCCGGTTACCTCCATCGACCGGTCGCCGTCGCGGATCACCATGCTGCGTTTGTTCCGCCGATTGACCCATTCGCGCAGGACACCGGCCAGGGACACCAACACCGGCGAGGTCGCCACAGCGACGACGATCGAGACGACCACCCCGCAGACGACCTGGCGCCCTCCGGGACCGGGGCATGGATCACCTCGACGCGGTCGGCTTCGGTGGCCCTGAGTTCCTGCGCGAGTTGTCGAGTGAGGTCGTCGACCCGCTCTGGGTCGTCATCGACAACGGCAAGGGAGATAGTGAGCACTTGGTCAACGATACCGGCGAGGTCGCCGAGGCAACGACGGAGAACGACGTGGATCCGTGGAGCGAATCGCGGGTGGCGTCGGCCGCCCGAGGCTCGGCCGCCGTCCTTGCGCCGCGATTGATCGCGCGGGATAACGGTAGCGAACAACACGGAGAGTCGGTCCTCGCGATCGCTGACACCTTGGGAGCTCAGATTTGCGCAAGCGGGCGCTGCTCATAGCGAACCAGGTGTACGACGACCCGCGCTGGACCGAGCTGCCGGGCGCGGCAGGTGATGCCCAGCAGCTCGCCGAGGTGCTCGGGTCCCGGGCGATCGGCGAGTTCGATGTCACCGTCGTGCCCGACAAGGACGCCAGGACCGTGCGCAGGGACATCGAGGAGTTCTTTGCCACCGCGGAGCAGGACGACCTGCTTCTGCTGCACATGTCCTGCCATGGGCAGGTCTCCGCTACTCGTGAGCTGCACTTCGTCGCGCGGGACACCGAGTCCGCCTACCTCGCGGCCACTGGTATCTCCGCCCAGTTCGTCAACGACTGTATCGATGAGTCCCGCGCCCGCAGGACAGTACTGCTGCTGGACTGCTGCTTCAGTGGCGGCTACACGCGTGGCCTCCGACAACGGGGCGCGCAGGACGAGCCTGTGGTCGGCAAGCGTTTCCAGGGCCACGGTAAAGCGGTCATCACAGCATGCTCGGCCCTGCAGTACGCCTACGAGTCCACGGTGCTGAGCAAGCCGGCAGGAGAGCCCTCGGTCTTCACCTCCGCGGTGATCGAAGGGATGAGCACCGGCCTGGCGGATCAGGACTCCGACGGTCAGGTCAGCGTGGAGGACCTCTACCGCTTCGTCAGCATGCGCGTGGCGCAACAGGTCGCGAATCAGAAGCCCGAGCTGTCCATGGACCGCCTCAGCGGGACCATCTACCTCGCGCGCAACATCCGCGCTCTGTATCAGGGCCACGAGGCTGAGCCACCGATACCCGCCGCGATCCATCGCGCGGTGGTGAACGGAGAGCCCTGGGAGCGCTTCGGGGCCACACTCGGGCTCGAGCGGCTCCTCGACGACGTCCAGACCGGCAACGCTGCGCGAGAGGCGCTGGTGCCGCTGACACGGGACGCGGACGAGGCTGTGGCGGAGCGGGCCCTGGCCGTGTGGCGGGAGAAGGTGGGCAGCGCCGTCCCGATCGCGGTCGGACTGGCGGCCGAGCGGACGGTCGAGCCCACGTCGCACAGCGTCGGGATCGACTTTGGCACGACGAACTCGGTGGTTGCCGTCCTGGTCGACGGCCGCCCCGTGGTCGTGTCGAACCACCTGGGCGTGCAGCTCACGCCCAGCGTCGTCACCATCCAGGGATCGGTGGTGGATGTCGGAGCCGTCGCGAAGGACCAGGCGCACCTGCGCCCGAGTACCACGATCGCCGAGGTCAAGCGGGCGTTGGGGACTGGCCGGTCCTTTGTCGTCGCCGACGCGGAGTACAGTGCCGAGAACGTGGCGGCATTCATCCTCGACCAGCTCAGGCGGGATGCGGAAAGGTACCTCGGAGAGCCGGTGGGCGATGCGGTCATCACTATCCCCGCGCACTACGGCGTCGCTGAGCGGGACGCCTTGAGCCGCGCCGCGCGCCTCGCCGGTCTCAACGCCGTGCGGATGATCAACGAGCCTGCGGCGGCTGCGTTGGCGGCGGGTTCCGCACTTGGCGACAAGGAGCAGACCATCCTTGTGTTCGACCTCGGTGGCGGAACACTGGACGTCTCAGTCGTGGAGCTCGGCGAGGGGGTCGTTGAGATCCGCGCGACCAGCGGCGACGAGCGCCTCGGCGGGTCGGACTGGGACCAGAGGCTGCTCGACTGGCTGGTCGAACTCGCGATCGAGGCGAGCGGTGTCGACCCGCGGTCGGACTCCACTGCGGCGTGGCGACTGCGCAAGGAGGCAGAGAAGGCCAAGATCGAGCTCTCGCACGCCACCACCGCTCGCGTGCACCTGCCCTACCTGGCCCAGGCTGACGGGCTACCCGTGCACTTAGACGTCACCTTGGACCGCATCGCGTTCGAGCGCCGGACCACGGATCTCGTCGAACGGTGCAGGCGGAAGGTCATGGACGTCCTCCGGGACGTCGGCATCTCGGCTGACGAGGTGGACCTCGTCGCCGCCGTGGGCGGCTCCGCGGCACTCCCGGCCATCTCGCGGATGCTCACGTCCCTCGGCGACAGCCCGATCCCACTGGCCGAGGTTGACCCGTACACGGCGGTCGCGGTCGGCGCCGCGCTGCAAGGCGGTGTGCTCAAAGGCGAGGTCAAGGACGTTTTGCCGCTCGACGTGACCCCGCTGTCGCTGGGCATCGCGACCAAGGGCGGGGTGTTCACCAGGCTCATCGAGCGCAACACCACCCTCCCGACCAAGCGCTCGGAGATCTTCACCACCGCCGACGACAACCAGACCACCGTGGCCGTCCAGGTCTTCCAGGGCGACCACGACCTGGCCGAAGACAACAAGAAGGTCGGCGTCATCGAACTCACCGACCTGCCTCCGGTGCCCCAGGGCGTACCGCAGATCGAGGTCCTCGTCGACATCGACGCGAATGGGGCCGTGCACGTCACGGTGACCGACCTCGGCAGCGGAACCCGGGCCAACAAGCGACTGTCGGAGGCGACCGTGATGGCTGGTTCCGAAGCCGCAGGAGCACACGCGGGTCTCGACGAGGTCATGCCTACCCAGCTTGACGAAAAGGATCGACCCGCACCGGCGGAGGAGTGGTCCGCGGTGGTCGGCAACGACCTCGACTGACGACCAGGAGGACTGCCGCGGGACGCCGGTGAACTCCACCGCGACGAACTTGTAGATGTTCGGTGTATCCCTGCCATCGGGGACGATGGTCAGCGACATCTGTCAACCATCCGCTCGTGCCGCTGTGTGTGTCCGGGTAGCCAAGTGGCAGAGGGGTGGCGTGTACCTGAGAGAGTGGTTTCTTGATCGGCTATCGTGCGGGCGTGGATGTTCAGGTGCTGGAGGGTGCGCTGGTCGAGGTGCCCACGAAGGCTGTTACGGGAATGGATCGACGTGCGTTCGGGGAGTTTGTCGGGCCGCAGGGTGAGCTGGCCTCGTACGCATTCGGTTGGACCACTGGGGCAGACCCGCACGTCGCTCGCCTGTCGGTCGGGATCGGCGCGGGTAACCCCGGCGGCGGAACCTTCCATGCGGTCATCTTCGAGAACGAGGGCGGGCATGCGTTCTCGCTGATCGACGACCCGTTCGAGAGCGTCCCACAGGGCGGCCCGGACCTGACCGCGCATGAGGCACGCGCCCATGAGGACCTGCCGTTCGTCTGGTGGGTCACCGACCAGATCATGCAGCGCGATCGGCGGGCCTGGTGGATGTGGCACTGGCTGCTGCGAACCACCTGCGTCCAGACCCTCGAGGTCTTCGAGCGCCGCGAGCCCATTCTGCTGGTCCAGCATGACGCCGATGACGGCACCTGGCAGCTCATCGGCTCCTCCGACGCGGACGGCAGCACCGCCAAGACCGGGCATCTGCACCACGCCATCGACGAGGACCACAGCCTGATCGACGTCCTCGACCTGCCACCCGGCAGCAGCGCGACACGAACGGGCATCGGGCATCCCTGGAAGGGCCGCTCCTAGACTTGCGCCGCACTCTTCTGCCGCTGCTAGCTTCTGGCGCAGGCCTCATGCCGTTTATCGGTCGTTCGGGCAACGCAGGGTGAGGAGGTGTGCGGTCAGGTCGGCGGCTGGAATGGCGCAGAGCTCGGCCATGCACTCGATCGCGGCAAGGCTGAGTAGTACCTCGTCCGATCCAGATGGTTTGTGCTGTCGCAGCTGGTTTTCCGCCCACCGGCGCAGGGGTAGCAGCTCTGGCTGACTGTCGGCAACAACGTGTGTCAGGCTCACCCGAATGCAGCCCGGGTTGTCCGGGAATACGCGCCGATGTACCTTCGCGATCAGCGTTTCCGGCTGTTCATCCAAGGCGAGACACAGCTCGATAAGCCGGACCACCGAGCAGTGCCGAGTTCCCAGCTCGTAGGTTGCCAGCGTCTGCAAGGAAATATTGCTTCGGAGTCGCTTTTGCAGATCCTTTCGAGTCCATTCGCGGCGTCTTCGCAGTCGGCGGAGTTCGTCTCCGAGCGCTCGGCAGTAAGTTTCGCTGGAGCATAGGCTGGTGGGCTGAATGGTCATGCGTAGGTCCTTGACGTTTGAGGCGAATTGACCCCTGTAGTTTGGGTGGTAATCGGGCGATTCTTTACGTCTCCTTGTCGTCCGGCTGTTCGTGGAGACGATGTCGGCCGGTGTGCATCATTACGGTGAGCGCGTTCATCATTGCCGCGGACGCGGAAATAAGATTGATGATAAATTCGCGTGTGGTGGCGAGTGAGCGCTCCTCGTTGGTAACCAGGATGAGTTCGGCGCCCCCGTAGTCGATCACCAGGGCGGGCAGGCGACCTTGGTAGAGGATCATTCCAGCGCTGCAGCGCGTCGTGACAGGAACGCTCAGTTGATGTTCCTCGTGGCCGCCGTAGCTCATGTGTGGCCTCCGGCCTGATGATCTTCGTCCCACCAGGAAAGTCCGTACCGGGGCGAGGACATGTCCAGCCAGACCTCGGCCACGCGCTGCGCGTCGGCTAGAGCGGACACACCGATCTCCTGCTCGCGACAGTGACATCCCGCCGTCCGGCCGTCACATTTCGTATGGAGAAGCCAAGGGCGTTTGGCTGTTGGGGTTCGCCGCAGGATCCACACCCTGCCGTCAAAGGTGACGCGGTAGGTGTCGCGGTCGAGCGGCACCCAATTGAGCGTGGACTTCTGCATAGCGGTTCCCGGTCGTAAGCCGCCGGACCTGAGCGGCAGCGTCTGGGCAAGGGCGTGCCCCGGAGGTGATTCGGCAGCGCTCCGTCACGTCACCTGTGGTCGGGTAGGCGGAGCGAGTTCAACGCTCCGGCGATTGGCGACCCGGCGCGCGACCGCCACCACGGTCGACCACGGGGGCAACGTGCGGCGAAGCATGGGCGACTCGATCCACTGCCACGACTCAGGCTGACGCACGTCGATGTGGAACGGCAGGACGATGTGCGTGCCGCGCGGAATCGGCCGGACTCTCAGCTGGTGAAGATCGGCAGGAACATGCAGCCTGCGCGAGGGCGCTGGTTTGGTGAGGAACGTCCACCACCGCCGTCCGGGACCGGTCAAGACCGGTCCCACCAGCATGGCGATCTCCAGGTCTCGCCGGGTCTCCTCGGCCAGGTCGAAGGGCATGGTCAGCGCGTCGAATGCCGTACCGGCCTGGGTGACCAGGCGCCGTTCCTTGACCTCGAGATGGACCGGCCAGCCCAGTTGGCCCTGGTACTCGACTCGCGCGTGCGCGAGGTCGCGCAGCCAGCGCGGTGCTGCCGCCGGTCGGTCGCTGGGCCTCGTTGCGCTCGCTGTCGCAGTGGTTTCCTCCGCGGGGTGTCGCGTGCTCGCCGCCGGCGACGACGGGTCGTGAGGTTCGGGCGGTTGTTGCGGGCGAGGAGCGCACCGGCGTGTGACCGCGGCCCGCGGACCGTGGTGTGCTCGGGGCGCGAGATCACGCGGCTCGGTTCCGGCGAGATGCCCGTAGCTGAGGAACGCCTCGGCGAGCACTCGACGCAGTCGCCCGCCCTCCAGCGGACCGAGGCACCACGGCCCCGGCGCGGAGGGCACCACGGCGACGCCGGTCGTCGCGAGCTGGACCCGTAGCCGCGCGCGCTTGCCGTGACCGTCCCGGCACCGGATCGTCCAGGCGTCCGGATTGGGTTGCCAGCCGAGCCGGGCCAGCAGCCGGATCAGGGGGAGTGCGGTCTTGCGCTGTGTCATGCCTTTCACCTCGTTTCAGGGCGGGGGCCGGTCCGCACGGCCTTGGTGCTGGGTTCACCGCGGCCGTGCGGACCGGCAGGTGCGCGGCAGGCATGCGGATCGCGGAGGGAGGCGATGCGGATACCCGCGTGCCTGGCGCTCGCCGCGCACCATGGGGTCACGCGGCGGCCGAGAGCGCCGTCGACGCGGCATCCGCCGCCGCAGCTCCGCCGCGCTGGCCCGACGCAGAGGGGTCGTGGCCCGCTCTGCGAGGCCGCCCGGATGGACACCTGGTGGACCGGCTCAGGTCGGGGTCTGTTCCGGTCCACCAGGCTGCTTGTGGGTGCCGGGTACCGGACGAGCAGTGCCATCGGGTCCTCCAGGGGCGACCGGGTAATCTGCTGCCTACAACGTGACCTTGTTCACGGTAGACGATGAACATGTTCAATATGAACACGTTCACTACATTGGGGTAGTCATGCATGAGAGGCACTGGGCGCCGATAGGCTCGGTCGCAACGATCTCGGGAGGTACCTCAGTGGCCAAGACGACGCGACCCAGCGTCCGCCAGCGAAGAGTTGCCCGGACGCTTCGTCGCTGGCGCAAGGAGCGAGACGCGGGCACGCTCCAAGACGTCGCCGGACAGCTCCACTGGCCGCACGCGAAGCTGAGCCGGTTCGAAACCGCGACCTATCCGGCAGGGCCGGCCGAGATCATCGCCCTCGCCACGATCTACGGGGTCGAGGACGAGGAGCGCGACCGGGTCGTGAAGCTGGCTGTCGAAGCGCTGGACGATCCGGGCTTCTGGCGTGACTACGGACCGGACACCGTACCGACGTACCTGACCGACTACCTCGAAACCGAGGCCGAAGCGACGGCCGTCCGGAACCTCGAAGCCCTGCTGATCCCGGGCCTGCTGCAGACCGCGGCCTACACCGATGCGCTGGTCCGGGCCTGGCTACGCACACCCGATGAGCAGCTTGTCGAGGAACGGCGCCACCTCCGCCAGCAACGTCAGGCACGGCTGGACGATCCGGAGAACCCGCTCCACCTCCACGCCGTGGTGCACGAATCAGCCCTGCTCCAGGCGGTCGGCGGGGTGGATACCATGGCCGAGCAACTCGACCACCTGGTCATCAAGGCCCGGCAGCCGCACATCACGCTGCAGGTACTGCCGGTGGAGCTCGGCCCGTACCCCGGGTTCGGTGCCTCCTACCACCTGCTCGACTTCGGCGACGGTGACGTCGCGGCGGTCTACCTGGAGAACCTCGATGACGGGTGGTTCATCGAGGACGAGCCGAGCATTGAGGCATATACCCTGAACTTTGAGCGCGTCAGCGAACTCGCGCTCGACACGGAAGCGTCCGCCCGGCGCATCGCCGAGATCCGTCGGGACCGGACGTGAGGACAAGGAGAAGGGTTATGTCCGCGTCCGATTTCACCAACGCCCGCTGGCGCAAGAGCACCCGAAGCAACGGCTCGGGTGCTTGCGTCGAGGTCGCGTACACCGAAGACGCCATCGGTATCCGCGATTCCAAGCAGCTTGGCCAGGGTCCCAACCTCGTGCTGAGCCACTCCACCTGGAGGTCGTTCGTCCGGCTCGTGATGAGCAGCGCCACCGTCCAAACACCCGCTGCTTGAGGTGTAGTCACAGCATGAGCAACAACGCCGAGTGTGCCGGAGTGGAAGCCGTACTGGGTCGGCGGCTACTTCGGAACCACAACTCGGTGCCGGTGGCCTCGACACGCATGTTCGGTCACCGCTGTCGGGCGGTGTCGATCGACGACATCGAGCCCGCACCGCTCAACGGCAACTGACACGTCCGCGAAGGGCGGGGCCGCTCGTGTTGACGAAGCGGCCCCGCCCTTCCTTATCCGCGGTCGAGAGACTGTGGCTGTTCACTCGGGTGAGCGGTGGGCTGGTCGGCTCGGCCCGTCTGTCTTCGATTTCGGTCTTCGATGCGGACACTTGGTTGGTGAGTGCAGCTTGCCTGCCGGCCGTGATGAGTCCGGTCGCCGGCGTGATCGGGGTTCTCGTCGGCCCCGCATTGGCCTCGTGGTCGGTCCGTGCCGCAACCAGCACACCGATCTTCACGCGGAGGTGGTGGGTGGCGGACACAGCTCCAAGTCACCCGCAGACACCTCGACTACAAAGCCGAGGACGTCATCAGAATGCTGCTCCGGCGCGCCGACATCCTCGGCGTACCCGCCATGTCGCCGACAAGCCTGAAAACCAAGCTGTCCCGGTGGGAGAACGGCCGCGAGGCGGTCAGCGAGCCCTACCAACGGCTCTTCCGGGACGTGTACGGCCGCACGAACGAGGAACTCGGCTTCCCACCGGAGCGAGTGGACGAAGGCACCGACGAGCTACGCGCGCGACTCGCAGCCGCCCGGACCGTGGACACCGAGACCGTCAGCGCCTTCCGGCAGCAACTCGACTACGCCCGGCACGTTGACCGCAAGTTCGGCGGCGTGACACTCCTGGACCAGCTACGCGGCAACGCCGAACACATTCAAGGGCGCCTCGGCTTCAGCACCCTGCGCGGGCAACGCGAGGCACTGGCCACCGTCCTCACCGAAGTATCCGCACTGGCCGGGTGGGAAGCACTCGACCGCAACGCCATCCGCCAGGCATGGGACCACCACGAGACCGCCAAGGCAGCCGCCCGCGAAGCCGGATCACCGACCCTGCTCGCACACGCCACCGCACAACAAGCGTTCATCCTGATCGAGATCCAGGAAACCGAGATGGCCGTCAGCCAACTCGCCGAGGCCCGCGAACTCGCCGAACGCTCAGCACCGCCACTGCTCCGGGCCTGGCTCGCAGCGGCCCACGGTGAAGGGCTCTCGGTGGCCGGTCACGGCGACGATGCGCTGCGCGCATTCGACACGGCCGACGCCTTGCTACCGCCCGATCCGGTCGACCCCGCCCTGCCGTTCCTGTTCCTCGGCGGCGTCCACCTCGACCGCTGGCGCGGCAGCGCGTTGAGCAAGCTCGGCGATCCCGAAGCGATCGACCAGATCGGCAACACCTTGCCACGCCTGCCGCCGGACTTCGTACGCGCACGCACCGGGATGCTCGTTGATCTCGCCTTCGCGCACGCCGCCGCTGGCGACCGCGACACGGCACTGGATCATGCCCGCCAGGCGCGCCGCCTCGCCACCCAGATCAAGTCCGACCGCCAGCTACGCCGACTCGGGCGCCTCATCCTGCCCGCCGGAGCCACCAACGCCACGTGAAGCCACGTAGTACAGCAACGGCACCAACGCGCCCGCACCAAGAAGCTGCTGCCGCTGCGCAAGTTCCGGAATCCGGCTCAGCGGCACCCACTCCAGCCGCCCGACCTCCTCGGTGTCGGTCGGTTCGCCGATCCGCTCGGCACCACGCCACAGGAACACGTCCACCTGTGCCCTGACCTGCCCTGGCAGCGGCTCGAACCCGATCAGATGCTCCGGCTCGCCCAACGGCCGGTAGCCACTCTCCTCGGCCGCCTCACGCGCCGCTGTCGCCGCCGGGTCCTCCCCATCCTCCACCAACCCACCAAGCAACTCGTAGCCCCACTGATCAGTGACAAACCGGTACCGCCACAACATCAACACCCGGTCCCGCTCGTCCACGATCAGCGCTATCGCGATACGCGCCAGGTTGACAACGTGATACTCCCACCGCTCACCGTTCGGCGCCTGCACATCGGTCAACCCGAGCCGAACCCACCGGTTGTCATAGATCGTCCGCTCGCCAAAGGTCTGCCACCCGCCACGTTCATCATTCACAAGCGTAACCCTAACGGCCTGTACAAGTATCCCAGGCGGCCGTAGGGAGCCTCGGTCAGAGCCGGACCGCCATCAATTAGAAATCCTGGATTCTATGCTCGTCCGCCGAATACTTCGTCAAAATCCGAGGTCGCATTTTGAAAACTTTGAATTAATGCCAATAGTAGCGGCCTTAGAGCTGTCGCGTCCAGTATCTCGCCTAGGTCGGAGTGAGGCTGAATTCCTGATTTTTTGCTCATTTTCTTTCGCAGTGGCATCTCTGGCAAGGATGCGCGCTGTGCGTAGTTATCAGGCCTCCATAGCAGCGAGATTGCCAATGACCCTAGTCGTAAGTGCCTATTTCGAAGATCAATAAACTTTTTCTGTTTGACTTCGGGTAGTTCGTCCACCTTTCTGAGTATTCGGCTATTTATTGGCTCTGTATAGTCGATAAGCGCTTCTGATTCAGCCCGAATTGTTGGAAGCATGTATTCGTTATACCAGCGCTCCACAAGCAGATACTGAAACTCGTTCCATGTGAGGAGTTTGATATTGCTATGCAAGGCGGCTTCTGATGCTCCCTGCTGAAACCCGAAGACGACACTAAGATTCCTATGTTAGCGCCAGTGTCGGCTACGACGGTTCTTAATCCGTGAACCGTATTCTTAGATACTCGACTTCGCCAATTCTTGCATTCAACAATCATGGTTGCAGGAGGGGAACTCTTCGGATCGAATGCGTAGACGTCTACGTCCACTGATCCACGTGCTAGTTGAAGTGATTTTCCTCGCTCTGCTTGCCATCCGCTTTCTTGTAGAATCTGGGCGGCTCGAGATTCCAGGTCTTTCCAGTCTGCTGGCGGAGTGCCTTCAATTAGAATCTCCATATATCTCTTTCTTTGGCATTTTATGCTTTCAAGTTCTGTATGTGTTTCTGGTGCTTTGTTTTGGCATTCTTGAACCAAGTATTTCTGCGGCCTTGCGGTCGGTGGCTGCGACCCACGCGGCGTACACGCGCAATGTTGTTGCGCCGCCCCCACCGTGGCCGAGACGTCCGGCGACGGTGCGCAAGTCGATACCAGCGGAGAGTAGCTCGGTTGCGCTGTAGTGGCGTAGCGCATGGAGGTGGGTATCTATGCCGAGGCGTGTCGCCATGTCCTTGTATCGCTGCGTGACGGCGTTGGGGGAGTAGGGTTCGGAGTGGTCCGGTGTCTTGGTTCCGGAGAAGACGAACAGATCGTCGGTGAACTTCCGACCCAGTTCCTTGAGTCGCTTCTGTACGCGCTTACGGTGTTCCTTGAGTAGCACCACGGTTTCCGAGTCGAGCGCGATGCGTCGATTCTGGTGTGTCTTGGTGTCCTTCTCCTTGCCGCGTACCCAGTTGCGGCGTAGGTCGATCACCTCGGCGTCCAGGTCGATCCGGGAGAACCGGAGTCCGGCCAGTTCTCCTCGGCGTACGCCCGTGGTCATCGCGAGCCACACCAGTGTTCCCCAGTCGTCATCCATCCGGAATGCTTCTTCGACGAGCTTCGCGGCCTCGGCTGGTGTCGGGGGATCGGGTTCCGGTGGCTTCTGTTTCGGACGGCGGGCTATCCGAGCAAGGTTGCCGTCGATCCAGCCCCAGCGTTCGGCGGCGCCGAGGGCGCCGCTCAGAATCGCGTGGATCTGCCGGACGGTGGAGGCGCCCAGCGGTCGGCAGGTGTGGACCTTGCACCCGCGTGCCTTGCAGTCGTGATCGGCCTCGGTCGACTTGTGCTTCTCGATGAACGGCCTGCGATCGCAACGGGCGCGGCAGCGCCGTAGCTCGGTGTAGAGGCTCTCCAACGCTCGCGCGTCGATCTTGCGCGCTGGCTCGTTGCCGAACGCTGGCTTGATCGTGCGGGCTATGTAGCCCTCGTAGGTGTTGCGCGTGCTCTCTTCCAACTCGGTCACACGCATCCACTCGTCCAGCACGTAGGAGAGTGTCACGGACGACGACGGAGCGCGCTGCTCGTCCACCTGCGTGAGGAACTTGTTCAACTGCTTCTGCGCGCGCCGCTGCGCGGCCTTGTCGGTGCCTTCGATCGTCTTACGCAGGTACGTGCGCTTGCCGGTCACCGGGTCGAGCCCGGCATAGACGATCACGCGGAGCGAGTCCCCGCGTTCCTCGATCCGGCCGCGCTGGCGACCATCGGAGCGCGCAGCAGCTGTAGCCGTGAGTGTACTCGCACCCACGGCCGCACCTAATGATCAACAGAGTTGATCTATGTTTGGTTGTAACGCCTGGTCAGGCGGTGTGCCCCCGGTGCGACTCGAACGCACACTGGACGGATTTTGAGTCCGCTGCCTCTGCCAATTGGGCTACGGGGGCGGCGACGGCAGACTTTACGCGACCGGGCTGGATGGTCTTGCCCTGGGTCGCCGGTGGTGGCCGGTGCGCCACGTGGTGAACACCATCTCGGGAGGTGGCTTCACTCCCGGTAAGCTTCTGGTGTCGCGGTACGCCGCGTTCAGCCGACCCGTCGAGCGCGCAGGAGGACCCCGGTGACCGAAGTGGCTGCCGAGGCCAATGGTGGTGTGGCCGAACCCCAGCGGCGAGTGCTTGTCGCCGAGGACGAGGCGCTGATCAGGCTTGACCTGGTCGAGATGTTGCGCGAGGAAGGTTACGAGGTGGTCGGCGAGGCGGGCGATGGTGAGGAGGCCATCAAGCTTGCCACCGATCTTAGCCCTGACCTGGTGATCCTCGACGTCAAGATGCCGAAGCTGGACGGTATCGAGGCTGCTTCCAAGATCACGGGGGATCGGATCGCGCCGGTGGTCATCCTGACCGCGTTCAGCCAGCGTGAGCTGGTGGAGCGGGCCCGGGACGCAGGCACCATGGCCTACCTGGTCAAGCCCTTCGCCAAGCGCGACCTGGTGCCTGCGATCGAGCTCGCGGTGAGCCGGTTCGCCGAGCTGCAGGCACTGGAGTCCGAGGTCGCCGGGCTGACCGACCGGCTGGAGACCCGCAAGATCATCGACCGGGCCAAGGGGCTGCTGATGACCGCGCAGGGGCTGTCCGAACCCGACGCGTTCCGGTGGATCCAGCGTACAGCCATGGATCGGCGCACCACGATGAAGGCCGTGGCGCAAGCCGTGGTCGAGAACATCAGCTGAGCGGTACCTGCCTCCACTTTCACCTGTCGCGGTCAGGCGGCGGCGGTCCGTCTTTGCCTTCCACAAGGTCATGGCTCGGCTACCGTGAGTCGACGATCGGTTGCCCGGTCCGGTGAAAAAGCAACATTGATCGGCCGGGGCCCGTAAATCAGCCGAATCGGTCCACGTCCCGGTCGAATCAACGACCAGGTCTTACAGCGCGTTACTGCTCCGATTGTTGCAGTCCGGCAATCAGGTAAGAAAAGCCGCTAACACGGGTGATGACCGTCACGATGTGGATACAAGACCTTGGCTGCCCCTGGGCATCGGGGCATCCGACGGCTACGTTCATCGGCCAGTCATAGTCCTCGAGAGGACCGCCGCTCATCACGCGGCATGTCGGCATTTGGAGGGACGAGTGTCAAAAGCACGACTCACACGGGTTTTCGTGCTGGCAGCGGCTGCTTCGCTCGCATTGGGCGCCTGCGCCGCCCGCGACGACGGTTCGGACGGTGGCGGTAACGACAATCAGCCCCAGGCTGACGCACCGGCCCAGCCGGTGGACGCCGCAAATCCCCGAGGCGATGGCAATGCTGTATGTGATCCATCAACAACGATCGCCTATGCGGGAACCATTAACGGCGAGAACGCTGCACTCGGTCAGAACATCCTCAACGGCGTGAAGCTGGCGGTCGAGCAGCACAACGAGGCCAACGAGCAGTGCCAGGTGAAGCTCGCCGAGTTCGAGACCGAGGGTGTTCCGGACAAGGCGCCGGGCATCGTCACCCAGATGGCCAACACCCCGGACATCATCGGCGTGGTCGGCCTGCCCTTCTCCGGGGAGTCCAAGGCCGCGGGCAACATCTTCCACGAGGCCGGCCTGGTTTCCATCACCCCCTCGGCCACCAACCCGGACCTGAGCAGCAACGGCTGGAAGACCTTCTTCCGTGGCGTCGGAACCGACACCGACCAGGGTCCGGCGGCGGCGAAGTTCCTCACCGAGAACCTCGGCGCGCAGAACGTGTGCGTGGTGCAGGACGACTCCGAGTACGGCGTGGGTCTCGCCAACTCCGTGAAGGAGGCGCTGGGTGACAGCGTGGCCTGCCAGGAGGAGGTCAAGTCCAAGCAGAAGGAGTTCTCCGCGGTCATCAACAAGATCAAGAGCGAGTCTCCGGACGCGATCTACTACGCGGGCTACTACCGTGAGGCCGCGCCCTTCGCGCAGCAGCTCTACGACCAGGGTGTGGACGCCACCTTCGCCGGTCCGGACGGCATCAAGGACGCCGAGTTCGTCAAGGGGGCGGGCGAGGCCGCGAACAACGCCTACTTCACCTGCCCCTGCGTGCCCGAGGACCAGTTCACCGACTTCATCGATGCCTATAACGCCGCGTTCGGCAAGGCCCCTGGCACGTACTCCGCCGAGGGGTACGACGTCACCACGATCCTGCTCAAGGGAATCGACGAGGGCAACACCGACCGGGCCGCCATGCTGGACTACGTGTCCAACTACGAGGGCCAGGGCCTGACCAAGAAGTTCACCTGGGACGACAAGGGCGACCTGACCGAAACTCCGGTGTGGACTTACAAAGTGGAGAATGGCAAGATCGTCCGCAATGTCGAGATCAAGTGACTGAATGAGTGGGCGCCGGGCCGGGCAACGTCGGCCCGGCGCCCACTCCCTTCCTTGATTCCCGACCCGACTGATGGCCTGCATCCGGGGCGCGCGTGTGGCGGTCGAACCCGCCTGGCGTGCGCCCTGGTGCTGTAGAAAACGAGTGAGGCCGTGCGCCACGAGTTGCCCGCGCTGTTTCTCGCGCAAGACCCCTGGATCAATTTCGACGTCGAAGCCCTCGGTGAGCAGTTCTGGTTCAACACCGTCGAGGGACTGTCCCAAGGAAGTATCTATGCGCTGATCGCGCTCGGCTACACGCTCGTCTATGGTGTGCTGAAGCTGATCAACTTCGCGCATTCCGAAGTCTTCATCTATGGTGCTTTCGCCACCTGGTTCACCTTCTACGGGCTCGGTTTCCGTCCCGGATCGACGCCCGATCTGCCGATTTTCGAACTCGTCGGGTTCCTGCTGCTCGCCCTGATAGCGGCGATGCTGATATCCGGCGGCACGGCGGTGATTCTGGAACGTGTCGCCTATCGACCATTACGCAAACACAAGGCGCCCCGACTGGCCTTCCTGATCACCGCGATCGGTGCCTCGTTCGTGTTGCAGCAGATCATCTTCATCTGGCGCGGCGGCAACGCGGAGCAGGCGATCCGGCTGATGCGGCCGGAGGAGGCCTTCCAGATATTCGGGGCAGGCGTCACCAACCTCACGATCATCATCGTGCTCTCCTCGCTGGCCCTGATGCTTGTCGCGGACACCTTCATCAACCGCACCCGGATCGGCAGGGGAATCCGCGCCGTAGCGCAGGACCCGGACACCGCCACGCTGATGGGGGTCAACAAGGAACGCGTCATCATGCTGACCTTCCTGGTCGGCGGCCTGCTCGCGGGTGCGGCCGCCTTGCTCTACATGATGAAGATCCCGCAGGGGGCCTCCTACCAGGGCGGCTTCCTGCTCGGCATCAAGGCGTTCGCCGCCGCGGTGCTCGGCGGCATCGGCAACATCCGCGGCGCACTGCTCGGCGGGCTGCTGATCGGCCTGTTCGAGAACTACGGGCAGTCGCTGTTCGGCGGTGAATGGCGGGACATCGTGGCCTTCGTGGTCCTGATCCTGATCCTGATGTTCCGCCCGACGGGCATCCTCGGTGAGTCTCTCGGGAAGGCACGAGTATGACGACGGCCACCACAACCTCCCCGAAACCCACCAGGCGAAGCGGCGGCAGGCCGGTCCGCGAGTGGTGGAGCACGCTCAACCGGTTCCAGCAGTGGGCGGTGCTCATCCCGGTCGTCGTGCTCATCTACCTGCTCCCGGTGCTGAACCCGCCGATCCTCACCACCGAGCCGGGCTTCGACTTCTCCATCGCGATGTTCGAGGTCGCCCGGTTCGCGCTGATCGCGATCGGGCTGAACGTCGTCGTCGGCCAGGCCGGGCTGCTCGACCTCGGCTACGTCGGCTTCTTCGCCATCGGCGCCTATGTCGCGGCACTGTTCACCAGCCCCGACTCGGTGCTGGCCAAGCTGCCGTTCCTGGTGGTCCTGCCGATCGCCATGGCGATCACGATGGTGTTCGGGGTGATCCTCGGAACGCCGACACTCCGGCTGCGCGGTGACTACCTCGCGATCGTCACCCTCGGCTTCGGCGAGATCGTCCGGCTGCTGGCGGACAACATCGACCCGCTCCGCGGCAACCGCGGTTTCCAGGAGGTCGGCGCGCCGCCAGGCACCTGGTCCGACGGCAGCGCGATCTTCACCAACACCGACGGCAAACCCTGGTACTGGTTCTGCGTCACGATCATCATCGTGATGCTCATGCTGGTCGGGAACCTGGAACGCTCCCGGGTCGGCAGGGCATGGGTCGCCATCCGGGACGACGAGGACGCCGCGCAGCTCATGGGCGTGCCGACCTTCCGGTACAAGATCTGGGCCTTCGTGATCGGGGCTGCGATCGGCGGGCTGGCCGGTGCGCTCTACGCGGGCCAGCTCTCCTTCGTGAACAACCAGAAGTTCGACGTGGTGACCTCGGTCCTCTTCCTCTGTGCCGTGATCCTCGGCGGCTCGGGGAACAAGGTGGGCGTGGTGCTGGGCGCGTTCGTCATCGCCTACGTCCCACTGCGCTTCCTGGTGATCGCCGAGTACAAGTACCTTATCTTCGGGATGGCGCTGGTGGTGCTGATGATCTTCCGGCCACAGGGTCTCCTCGGGGCGCGGCAGCACCTGCTCGCCTACGGCAGAAAGGTGTACCAACGCTTCCTCGGCAGGGGCGAGAGCGTCAGCGGGGACTCGCCACTCACCGGGGAGCACCGGAACGGGGGTAAGCCGTGACCGAACCGGGGCGGGACGAGGAACCGACCGTCTACCTGGACCAGGGGCTGCTGGCCGAGCTGGACCGGATGAGTCCCGGCCAGCGAGCCGAGCACGAGGCCGAGGTCGCGCAGGCCGTGGCCCCCCACCGCGAAATGGACGTCGAGGTCGGGCAGACCCTGCTGGAACTGCAGGACCTCAGCGTCCGTTTCGGCGGGCTGGTGGCGCTGGACTCGGTCTCCTTCGCCATCCAGCGCGGCGAGATCCTCGGGCTGATCGGGCCGAACGGTGCGGGAAAGACCACCTGCTTCAACGCGATGACCGGGGTGTACCGGCCCAGCTCGGGGCGGGTGCTGCTGGAGGGCAAGCCACTCGGCAAGGCCAAGAAACACCACATCACCCGGCGGGGCATCGCCCGCACCTTCCAGAACATCCGCCTCTTCGGCGAGATGACCGCGCTGGAGAACGTGGTGGTCGGCACGGACGCCCGGCACAAGACCAGCGTGACCGGGGCGCTGCTGCGGCTGCCCCGGCACGACCGCGAGGAGCGGACAGCGGTCGAGCGTGGCATGGCGCTGCTGGAGTTCGTCGATATCGCCGACCGGGCCGCGGACAAGGCGAAGAACCTGCCCTACGGCTCCCAGCGGCGGCTGGAGATCGCCCGCGCGCTGGCCACCGAGCCGAAGCTGCTCTGCCTCGACGAGCCGGCCGCGGGCTTCAACACCGGAGAGAAGGCCGAGCTCATGGGCCTGATCCGGAAGATCCGCGACGACGGCTACACGGTACTGCTGATCGAGCACGACATGCGGCTGGTGATGGGCGTGACCGACCGGATCGTCGTGCTGGAGTTCGGCAAGAAGATCGCCGAGGGGAGCCCGTCGGAGATCAGGGAGAACCCGGCCGTGATCGCCGCCTACCTGGGAGTGCCTGACGATGAGCCTGCTTGAGCTGTCCGGAGTGTCCGTCCACTACGGACGTATCGAGGCGGTCGCCGACATCACCATCACCGTCGAGGAAGGCGAGATCGTCACCCTCATCGGGGCCAACGGGGCAGGCAAGACCACCACCATGCGCGCCATCTCCGGGATCCGCCCGCTGTCCGCGGGACGGATCTCCTTCGGCGGGGAGGACATCACCAAGCTGCGGGCCGACCTGCGCGTGGTCCGCGGGATCTCGCAGGCCCCGGAGGGGCGCGGCATCTTCCCCGGCATGACCGTGGCGGAGAACCTGGACATGGGCGCCTACACTCGCCGCGACCGCAAGGCCACCCGCGCGGTACTCGAACGGGTCTACGAGCTGTTCCCGCGGCTGGCCGAACGCAGCACCCAGGTGGGCGGCACCCTCTCCGGCGGGGAGCAGCAGATGCTCGCGATCGGCAGGGCACTGATGGCGGAACCGAAGCTGTTGCTGCTGGACGAGCCATCGATGGGGCTCGCGCCGCAGATCATCCAGCAGATCTTCCGGATCATCACCGAGATCAACGAGCAGGGCACCACCGTGCTGCTGGTGGAGCAGAACGCCCAGCAGGCCCTGTCCAGGGCACACCGGGCCTACGTGCTGGAGACCGGCTACATCGTCAAGTCCGGCACCGGCGCCGAGCTGCTCGCCGACGAGTCGATCAAGGAGGCCTACCTCGGGGTCGCCTGACCAACCGGGCGCCCGGTCACAACCGCCGGTTGTGGCCGGGCGCCGGATGGCTGTTGGACGGGGCCGGTGCGGGGGCGGTTTGCTGAGGTCAGCGGGCCGGGAAGGTCCCGGCCCACCGAAGATGGGGAGACCTCATGCAGACTTCGCCAGCCGTCGAGGGGATCGCCGCGGGGGTTCCGTACGTCGCCGTCCCACCGGCCGCGGCCGATGGACCGGCACCGTTGGTGGTCACCTGGCACCTGATGGAACCCCCGCGCAGCGAGCAGGCCATGGCCGCGGCGCTGCCGATGGCCGGACTGCCGGCCTGGCGGGTCCACCTCGGGCTGCCGATGAGCGGGAGCAGGGCACCGGAAGGCGGCTTCGCGGAGTTCCTCCGGCTGGCGGGCGAGGACTTCGTGCTGAACATCGCCGAACCGGTGACCGAGCGGGCCGCGGCCGAGTTCCCTGCCGTGGTCGCCGAGCTGCGCGCCGCCCTGCCCATCGCGGACGGCCCGGTCGGCGTGGCCGGCGGCTCGGCGGGTGCGGCGGTGGCACTGGAGGTGCTGGCCCGCGCGGAGCTGCCGATCGCGGCCGCCGCCGTAGTGAGCCCGGTGGTCCAGCTCGCCGCAGCCGTCGGGCGCAACGAACGGGCCTACGGCGTGCGGTACCCGTGGAGCGAGCGGTCCCGTGCGGTGGCCGACCGGTTCGACTTCGTGCGCCGCGCGGAGGAGCTGACCGCCGAGGTGCTGCTGGTGCTCGGCGAGCAGGACGACATCGCCTTCACCGAGCCCGCGGCGGCACTGGCGGGCAAGCTCGGTGACCGGGCCAGGCTGGTCACCATCGGCGGCATGGCGCATGCACTGGCCGAGGAGCCCGGCATCGAGGCGGCCGCGCAGACCCCGCACGCCGCAGCGGTGGACGCGGAGTTCACCGCGTGGTTCCGCTCCCGCCTGCGGTAACCGGCTCGTCCGCAGGCACCCAGTTCCTGGCGGGGTCGTAGTCACACCAGGACTCCGCCCTGCTGGTCTGGCCGGCCAGTGCCAGCAGCCTTGCCAGGCCCGGATGCCGGTTGTCCCGGTGCCAGACCACCGACCACGGGAACAGCGGCGCCGGTTCGAACGGCAGCACCCGCAGGTTCAGGTCGGCTGCGAGCTCCATATCGGCACCGGCCAGGGTGACCCGCTGCCTGCCGTACCGGGTCTGCTCCAGGGTGTGCCGGAGGTCGTAGCTGACCCCGGACTCGTCCAGCGGCACCCCGAGGCTCTCGCTCATCCGGCGCAGGTACGCCAGCCACTCCACCGGCCCGGCCAGCGAGGGCAGCCAGATTCCCTCCGCCCGCAGATCGGTCATCCGGACGACCTCGCCCGCAGCCAGCGGATGCTCCGGTGGCAGCAGGGCCACCAGCGGCTCCAGCCGGATCAGCCGGTGCTCCAGCTCCGCGGGCAGCTCCCGGCCGAGGTCGCGCACCCGGCCGAAGGCGAGGTCGAGCTCACCGTGCAGCAACGGGCCGAGCGCGTTCGCCAGCCCGCGCAACTGGCTGCGCTCGATCCGCAGCTCCGGGTCCCGCTCGGCCATCCTGCGCAGCATGAACATCGGGGAAAGCCGGGAGTCGATCAGGTCCAGCCGTAGCGGCCTGGCCGCGCCGTCCAGTGCGGCGACGGCGGCTTCGGCCACCCGCAGCAGTTCCACCGCATGCGGCAGGAACCGCGCGCCCTGCTCGGTCAGCTCGGTCGCCCTGCCGGTGCGCAGGAACAACTGGACCGACAGCGCCTCCTCCAGCCTGCGGATGCGCTTGGAAAGCGCCTGCTGGGTGAGGAAGAGCTGCTCCGCCGCCCGGCTGAAGCTCTGCCGCTGCGCGGTGACCACGAATGCGCGGACCTGCGCGAGGTCGAGGTCCATCCCGCTACTTCGGCGGCCGGTCCCGCACCACGCAGGTCAGCCGGGCCGAGCAGCTGCGCCGGCCGGAGTCGTCGGTGAGCTCGATGTCCACGGTGACGGTCCCGCGCCCGACATGCACCGGGCTGGCCACCCCGGTCACCTTCCCCGCGCGGACGGCGCGGTGATGGGTACAGGACAGCTCCAGCCCCATCGCCACCCGGTCCCGGCCCGCGTTCAGCGCGGCGACGGTGGAGCCGAGGGCCTCGGCGAGCACCGCGTTCGCCCCGCCGTGCAGCAGCCCGTACGGCTGCAGGTTGCCCGCGACCGGCATCGTGCCGACCACCCGTTCGGGGCTCAGCTCGATGATCTCCAGCCCGATCTTGTCGTTGAGCTGCTGGTCGGCCACTGCCGGGTCGATCCCGGACAGCAGCGCACGGGCCTCGTCGGAGGTGGGCTCGGTCACCGTTGACTCCCTGCTCATGACGCTGAAGGACACTCCCGAAAGAGTGTCGGACCTGCAGCCTAGACTCGCCCCCGTGAGCCCGACTGAGAACACCACCGTAGCGAACACCACAGCCCCGGCCCCGGCAGGCGAGGGCACCCGGCTGCTGCTCATCGACGGGCACTCGATGGCCTACCGGGCGTTCTTCGCGGTTCCTGCCGACCGGTTCCGCACCACCACCGGTCAGGTCACCAACGCGGTGTTCGGGTTCACCTCCATGCTGATCAACCTGCTCAGGGACGAGACGCCCACGCACCTCGCGGTGGCCTTCGACGTCTCCCGGCAGACCTTCCGCTCGGAGACCTTCGCCGACTACAAGGCCACCCGCAGCGCCACCCCGGACGACTTCAAGGGCCAGGTGGACCTGATCAAGGACGTGCTGGCCGTCCTCGGCATCCCGATCCTGACCAAGGAGGGCTACGAGGCCGACGACATCATCGCCACCCTCACCACCCAGGCGGGACCGGACTACCAGGTGCTCATCTGCACCGGCGACCGGGACGCGCTGCAGCTGGTGAACGGGTCGGTCACGGTGCTCTACCCGAAGAAGGGCGTGTCCGACCTGGTCCGGTTCGACCCGGACGCGGTACAGGAGAAGTACGGCCTCAGCCCCTCCCAGTACCCGGACTTCGCGGCGCTGCGCGGGGACCCCTCGGACAACCTGCCCGGCATCCCAGGGGTGGGGGAGAAGACCGCGGCGAAGTGGATCAAGCAGTTCGGCACCCTCGGCGAGCTGGTCGACCGCATCGACGAGGTGAAGGGCAAGGTCGGCGACGCGCTGCGCGCGCATGTGGACGCCGTGCTGCTCAACCGGCAGCTCACCGAGCTGGTGCGGGACGTGCCGCTGGAGACCACGCCGGACGACCTCGAGCTGCGGCCATGGGACCGGGACGCGGTGCACCGGCTGTTCGACGAGCTGGAGTTCCGGGTGCTGCGGGACCGGCTCTTCGCCACCCTCTCCAGCGCCGAGCCGGAGGCTGATGAGGGCTTCCAGGTCAGCGGGCACGCGCTGGAGCCGGGCGCGGTCGCAGGCTGGCTCGGCGAGCATGCGGCTGGCGAGCAGCCGATCGGCCTTTCCTTCCGCACCACGGGCGCCTCGGTGTACGCCGACTTCCAGTCGGTCACCCTGGCGGCCCCGGACGGGCAGGGCGCCTATATCGACGTCACCGCCATGGACGAGGCCGACGAAAGCGCCCTCGCCGGCTGGCTCGCCGACCGCGCGATTCCCAAGGTCGGCCACGCGCTGAAGGTGCCGCTGCACGCGGCAAGGGCCCGCGGCTGGACGGTGGCCGGGCTGTCCATGGACACCGAGCTGGCCGCCTACCTGGTCCGCCCCGGCCAGCGTTCCTTCGAGCTGGACGACCTGGTGCTGCGTTACCTGCAACGGGAGCTGCGCTCCGAGGCGGGAGCGGGGGAGGGGCAGCTGTCCCTGCTGGACTCCGCGGGCAGCGGGCCCGAGGACGGGGACGCCCAGCTGGTGCAGGCCGAGCTGGTGCGTGCCCGCGCGGTGGCCGAGCTGGGCTCGGCGCTTGCCGAGGAACTCGGCAAGATGGGTGGCTCGCACCTGCTGGACGACCTCGAGCTGCCGCTGCTCGAGGTGATCACCGAGCTGGAGGCCGCTGGTATCGCGGTGGACCTCGACCAGCTCACCGAGCTCGAGGCGCATTACGCGGCGCGGGTGAAGCAGGCGGCCGACGACGCCTACGCGGTGATCGGCAAGCAGATCAACCTCGGCTCACCCAAGCAGCTGCAGGTGGTGCTGTTCGACGAGCTGGCCATGCCGAAGACCAAACGCACCAAGACCGGCTACACCACCGACGCCGAGGCGCTGCAGACGCTGTACGAGAAGACCGAGCACCCGTTCCTGCAGCACCTGCTCGAGCACCGGGACGCGACCAGGCTGCGGACCACTGTCGAGGGCCTGATCAAGTCGGTGGCCGGGGACGGTCGCATCCACACCACCCTGCAGCAGACCATCGCGGCAACCGGGCGACTGTCCTCGGTGGACCCCAACCTGCAGAACATCCCAGTGCGTACCGAGGAAGGCAGGCGGATCCGGGACGCCTTCGTGGTCGGTTCCGGCTACGCCGAGCTGATGACCGCGGACTACAGCCAGATCGAGATGCGGATCATGGCGCACCTCTCCGGGGACGAGAGCCTGATCGAGGCGTTCAACACCGGCGAGGACCTGCACACCTATGTGGCCTCGCGGGCGTTCGCCATCGAGCCCGATGAGGTGACCCCGGAACTGCGGTACCGGGTGAAGGCCATGTCCTACGGGCTGGCATACGGGCTGTCCGCCTATGGCCTCGCCCAGCAGCTGCGGATCTCCACGGAGGAGGCCAAGGCGCAGATGGACGCCTACTTCTCCCGGTTCGGCGGGGTGCGCGACTACCTGCACACCGTGGTCGAGCAGGCGGGCAAGGTCGGCTACACCGAGACGATCTTCGGGCGCCGCCGGTACCTGCCCGATCTGAACAGCGACAACCGCCAGCGCAGGGAGATGGCCGAGCGGATGGCGCTGAACGCGCCGATCCAGGGCAGCGCGGCGGACATCATCAAGGTCGCCATGCTCAAGGTGCACCAGGCGCTGCGCGAGGCGCAGGCGAGCAGCAGGGTGCTGCTGCAGGTGCACGACGAGCTGGTGCTCGAGGTGGTGGACGGCGAGCGGGCCGAGGTGGAACGCCTGGTGCGCGAGGCGATGGGTGCCGCCTACGAGCTGGCCGTTCCGCTGGAGGTCTCGGTGGGCTTCGGCCGGTCCTGGAACGAGGCCGCGCACTAGTATGGCCCGCCCGCTGCCGACGGTGGCCCACCTGCGCAGGGCCAAGGACTGGATGGACACGCGCTACGACCAGCCGCTGGAGGTCAGCCAGGTGGCGGCGGTGGCGGGATGTTCCCGGTCGCACTTCATCCACTCCTTCGCGGCGGCCTACGGCGAGTCGCCGATGGCCTACCTGACCCGTAGGCGGATCGAGCGGGCCAAGGATCTGCTGCGTGCCGCGAACCTGACGGTCACCGAGATCTGCATGCTGGTCGGCTTCGCCAGCCTCGGTACCTTCAGCCGCCGGTTCTCCGAGCTGGTGGGCATGTCCCCGACGCGGTACCGGGCGGCCGTGCGACGGTCCGGGCCCGCGCCCATCCCCGGTTGCTACCTGATGATGTGGACCCGCCCGGCGCCTGATTCCGTACTCTCGGATAAGGAGCCCGGTCCCGCCTCCGAATAGTGTTACTCCCCGTGAGCACGGACAAGGGAGCAACCATGATCAGGAAACTGTCGCACGCGGGCATCTACGTGCTGGACTACGACTCCGCCAGGGAGTTCTACACCGAGAAGCTCGGCTTCCAGGTGCGTACCGACATGAAGATGGACGGCCGGTTCCGCTGGCTCACCGTCGGACCGGCCGACCAGCCGGACCTGGAGTTCGTCCTGATGGAGCCGGGCCCGCCGCAGCACGACGCGGAGACCGAGAAGCAGCTGCGCGAGTTCATCGCCAAAGGCGTGCTCGGCATGGGCGTCTGGGGGACCGACGACTGCAGGGAGACCTTCCGGGTGCTGTCCGCGCGCGGGGTGACCTTCCTGCAGGAGCCGGCCGAACGGCCCTACGGGATCGAGGCCGTGTTCCGGGACGACTCGGGCAACTGGTTCAGTCTCACCGAGCGCAAGCCGTTCGACGAGAGCAAGCCGTGGTGCCTCGACGAGTAGCCGTAACCCCCCGCACCGACTGCTGCTCTTTTCGGGTAAAGCTGACCGAAAATGCAGGTTGAACCCCCTGGTCACACGGGAGGCCGACGGTAGCGTTGCGGACATGTCCGGCAAGAATGCGCTGATCCTCGCCGGCACCGGCATGCTCGACAAGGTCGTGCAGACCTTGATCGTCGAGGGGTGGCAGGTCGTGTTGCCGAGCCGTCGTTACAACCCGATCGCCTTCCGGGGCACCGAGGGCGGGCCCGGGGCCGCCGCCCGCCACGCGCTACGCCCGAAGGGGCACCTCCCGACCGCCGGAAGGGACGCCCCTGGCCACGCGATCTGGGTTGAGGCCCAGTGGGAGCGGCCACGCGAACTGGCCCGCTCCGCCGAGCGGGCCCTCACCGGGCCCGCCGATCTGCTGGTGGCCTGGGTGCACGAGTCCTACCGCCGGTCGGTCATCGGGGCGGTCGAGCGCCTGCTGGCGCCCTCGGCCCCGGTGGTCGAGGTGGCCGGCGGTCAGGCCGCGGGGCCCGCCGGGGACCCCGCCGAGCCGGTCCTGCCCGGCCACCCGACCCAGCAGGTGCTGCTCGGCACGGTGTCCGAACGCGACAGTGGCCGCGCGCTGGCGCAGGCCGAGATCGTCGATGGGGTGCTCACCGCGCTGCGCCGCGCGCTGGACGGCCGCCCCTCCTCGCTGCACCAGGTCGGCCAGCGCCGCCCCCACCTGTAGCCCCAGTCAACCGGGGTCAGCTGGGGTGGGTGCCGACCTCGCGCGCGAGGCCGCGGGCCAGCAGCATGATCGAGTCGCGGACCTCGGAGCGGGAGCGCTCCGGCTGGAACACCTGCCAGTCCAGCGCAACCACGAGCAGGGTGCCGAACAGCCCGGCAGCCGCCGTCGGGATCCGTACCCCCTCGGGCAGCCTGCCTGCCTCGTCGATCCGGTGCAGCAGCTCGCGGACGATCGAGATGATCTCCTCCCGCAGCAGGGTCAGCGTCTCCTGCCACTGGCCAGGGGTACGCCACATCTCGCTGACCAGGATCTGCGAGAAGCCCCGGTGTTCCCGGATGAACTCCAGCGAACTGTCCACAAGCGACTCCAGGGCCACCACCGGATCCTCGGCCCGGGCGCCGGTGCGCAGCCGCCCGGCGAGCTGGTCGACGCCGTACCGCAGCAGCGCGTCGACCAGCCCGTCCTTGCTGCCGAAGTTGTAGTAGACCGTGCCCTTGGCGACCCCGGCCTCGGCGGCGATCTCGTCCACGGTGAGCCCGATCAGCCCCTTGCTGTCGGCCAGCCGCAGCGTGGCCTCGAACAGCTTCCGCTTCGTCAGGTCGGACCGGACACTCACAGGCTCAGCTCCGGTTTGAGCTGGCTCGCCGTCCAGACCCGGCGTTTGCAGGCTGCCAGCGTCGAGATGGCCAGCCCGCCGACGAGATAGGCCACCAGCACCCCGATATCACCGAGCACCTGCGGCGAGGCCCCGCTGTAGAGCAGGTGCCGCAGCCCGTCGATCACGTACCCCATCGGCAGCACCACATGCAGCGGGTACAGCGGGTCGGGGATGGTCTGCCACGGGAACGTCCCGCCCGCGCTGACCAGCTGCAGCACCAGCAGCACCAGGCCGAGGAACTTGCCGACCGCGCCGAACAGCGCGTTCAGCGCGTGCACGATCGCGGTGAACGTCAGCGAGGTGAGCACGACGAACCCTACCGCGGCGGCCGGATGCTCGACATGGATTCCGACCAGCCAGGTCACCGCGCCGAACAGCACCACGACCTGCGCCACGCCCAGCACGGCCGATGGCAGCCACCCGCCGATGGCGACCCGCAGCGGGGAGGCTCCCGCGGTGAGTGCCCTGGTGGCCAGCGGGCGCAGCAGCAGGTACAGCACGAACGCGCCGATCCAGGTGGCCAGCCCGATGAAGAACGGCGCCAGCCCCGCCCCGTAGGTCCCCGCCGAGGACATGCCAACCGAGTTGATCGCGACCGGATCGGCGATCGTGTTCGCCGTTGCGGTGCGGGTCGGGTCGTCCGGGTTGGGGATCTGCTCGAGCCCCGCGCCGAGCCCTTCGCGCAGGTCGGTGGCTCCCTTGGCCAGCTCGGTGGTGCCACTCAGCGCCTCCTGCTGCCCCTCGCGCAGCCGCCCGGCGCCCTCGGCGAGCTGCTGGGCCCCGTCGGCGGCCGTGCCGATGCCCTCGGTCAGCGCGGGCGCGGAACCCGCCAGCGTCGCGGCCCCTTGGGCGACCTGGTTCGCGCCGTCGGCCAGGGTGTTCAGCTTGCCCGAGGCGTCCTGGATCTTGGCATCGGCCTGGTCGACCGGCTGCCGGAGCTGGTCGAGCACGGTCAGCGCGCGCTGGATGTCCTCCTCCGGCAGCCCGGCCTCCCGTAGCTGTCGCTGGATATCGGCGCGGGCCTGGTCGAGGTTGCCCTGCAGGTCCGCGGAACCGGAGGCGAGCAGCGAGCCCACCTCGGCGATCCTGGCGTTGCCCTGCGCAACCTGGCTGGCCCCGTCGGCCAGCTCCCTGGACTGCCGCGGCAGGTCCGCGGTGCTCTGCCGCAGCGTGTTCAGCCCGCTCGCCAGCTCGGTGGTCTTGGTCGCCAGTTCCTTGCTGCCGTTCGCCAGCTCCTGCTGGCCGGACTTCAGCTCCTGCGCGCCCTCGGCCAGCTTGCCCGCGCCCTCGGTGGCCTCGCTGATCTTGGAGTAGATGGTGGAGAAGCCGACCAGGAACCGTTCCGCCGCCTCGCTGCCGACCTTCTCCGCGATCGTCGCCCTGACCTGCTCGGCCACCTGGTCGGCGATCGTGCCTGCCAGGTAGTTGTTGGCGTCGTTGGTGGTCAGCGTGATCGTGGCCTGCTGTGGCTGGAAGTCCCCTGTGGACAGCAGCGCGGTGGAGAAGTTCTCCGGGATGGTGATCGCGAAGGCGTAGTCGTCGTCTCGCACCCCCTGCCGTGCCTCCTCCGCGGACACCTCGTGCCACTGGAAGCTGCTGGAACTCACCAGCTCGTCGGTGACCTCGCGGCCGACCACCCGGTGGTTGCCGTCCGGGTCGGTGGCCCCGGTGTCGTTGGTGACCACCGCGGCCGGCAGCTTGTCCAGCCTGCCGTAGGGATCCTGGTTGGCGTACAGGTACAGCGAGGCGTACAGCAACGGGACCAGGACCAGCGCCAGCAGTGCCAGCTTCGGCAGGGTCCCGCTGCTGAGCCTGCGCAGCTCGTTGAGCGCGATCCGGATGCTGCTCATGGGGTCTCTCCTTCATCGCCCGCCGCGCCGGCCTCGGCAGTCTCAGCGGTCTCGGTGCGGCACCGCTGGGGCGCGGGCTGGTCGTGCTGCCCGATGCGGGCCGGCGGTGCGGGTAACGCGGTGACCGCGGCGGTGGCGGTCAGCACGAGCACCGCGAGGCCGCGCTCGGCGTGCTCGTGCGCGACCATCGCCCAGTCCTCCACCTCGCTGGTGTGCCGGTCCGGCCGGTCCAGCACCAGCGCGGCCACCCCCGCGCGGGTGGCCGCCAGCTCGGTGAGCAACCGGATCCGCAGCGCGGGCTCGATCCGCTCGAACCGGGTCCCGGCATAGGGGGCGAGGTCGTGCGCGGTCAGCCACCGGCGCACATCGGCGGCGGCCGCCGGTTGCCCGGCCAGTGCCAGCTCCTCGCCGACGACCACGCTCAGCGACAGTGCCTCGTCCGGTTCGCTGACCCCGGGGGCGTCCACCACCGCGACCAGGGAACGCAGCTTGGCAGCGTCGGCGACCTCGTCCACGGTCACCGTCCCCGTGGTCGGGCGCAGCCTGCCTGCCAGGGCGAGGCCGAGCGCGGTCACCCCGGTTCCGGGTTCGCCGTGCACCAGCGCCAGCTCACCGTCGGCCACGGCGAGCGAGGTGGACGGCAACAACGTGCCGTGCGGGCCGTCGAGGGACACCCGGTCGGCGCGAAGCTGCATACGGCCTCCTTTTGAACTGACCAGTCAGTTCAAAACTAGACCGACGACGGGGCGCCCGCAATGGGAAACGCGCGGTAGCCCACGTCCGGGTGACGGAGGTTACGAACCCGGGTGCTCAGCGCAGCGCCGAAGCCGGACGAACCTCCCAGAACGTCCACAGTGGCCGGTAACCCTGCCGGTGCCAGAACACCGAGGAGAGCGGATTCGCCGGACTGTAGAACAGGAATGTACCCCCGGCCCCGCCCGCCCGCAGCGCGTCGTGCGCCACCGCGGTCAGCGCCCTGCCGATACCCGCGCCCCGGGCCGCTGGCAGCACCGACAGGGTGCGCAACTGGCCCCAGCGCCCCGGCCGCAGCCGGATCCGTTGCTCGCCGTCCGGGCTGCCCCAGCCGCAGCCGACCAGCCCCACGGCCAGCCCGGCCGACTCGGCGAGCCAGGCCGGGTCGCCCCGCCGCAGCTGCGCGCGTACCTCGGCGGCGAGTACCTGCGCGGCGTCCGCCCGTACCGTGTTCGGCCCGACCAGCGCGGAGTACTGCAGTTCCGCCATCCGCAGCGCGGCGACCTCCTCCTCGTCCGCGGCGCGGGCTGGCCGGATCACCACCTCCGGGTGGCCTGCACCGGCCAGGGCAGGCGGCGGCCGCGACCGCACCCCGAGCGCGTTCAGCGGGACCAGGCCATGGTTCAGCAGCACACTGGTCACCTCGGCATCGCGGCTGGGCCAGGTGACGGCGCAGGCCGAGTCCTGGCCCACCCGTTCCCGGTCCAGCCTGCGGCGCAGCGCCCCGAGCAGCGCCGCCATGCCCGCACCGCCGGTGTCCCCGAGCAGCGGGGTCAGCTCCCAGCTCGCCGTGGCCGCCCACAGGCTGGCGGGGGAGCCGGGTGCGTGCCGGGCGCGGTAGAGGACACCGGCCACCCTGTGGCCATCGGGCAGGGTGGCGGTGAGCCACTCGCCTTCCGGCGGTTCGGCAGGCTCGGGCAGCAGCGGGTCCAGCGCGGCGAACCGCGCCGACTGGGCGAGCACCAGTTCCCGCACCGGCGGTGCGCTACCCGCCTGCCGCGACGGCCGAGAAGATCGCGGTACCGGGGAACAGCTTGCCGCGCAACGGACTCCACTGGCCCCAGACCCTGGTGTGCCCTTCGGGCCACTCCGGTTCGATCAGGTCGGCCAGCCGGAAGCCCGCGCGGGCCAGCGCGCGCACGTAGTCGCCCATGGTGCGGTGGTACTCCACGTAGGTCGCCGTGCCCTCGGCGTTCACCTCGACGTACGGGGTGCGGTCGAAGTACGGCTGGGTCGCGGTCAGCCCGGCCGGGCCGGGATCGTCGGGGAAGATCCAGCGCATCGGATGCGTCACCGCGAACACCCAGCGCCCTCCCGGTCGCAGCACCCTGGCCACCTCGGCGAAGACCGCGTCCAGTTCGGCCACGAACGGCACCGCGCCGAAGGCCGAGCAGACGGCGTCGAAGCTCCCGGTGGCCAGCGGCAACCGCTCGGCGCTCGCCTGGATCAACGGTGCGTCCGCGCCGGTCCGGCGGTGATCGGCCAGCGCGTGCCGCAGCATCCCCGCGGAGAGGTCGATGCCGACCGCGCGTGCGCCCTGCTCGGCCAGCCAGCGGGTGCACGGCGCGGAACCGCAGCCGACCTCCAGTACCGACCTGCCGCGCACCTCGCCGAGCAACCGGGCTTCGGCCTCGCGTAGCCCTTCCGGGCACCACACGAAGTCGGCCGCGCCGAGGAACTCGCGGTGGGTGGCCTGGTACTCGTCGGCGTCCGCGTCCCACCACGCCAGGTTGGCCGCGGTCGCCTCGGCCGCGCCCACCTCGCGGTAGGCGACGCCGGTGGTGCCCAGCCGTTCCTCCGCGCGTTCGTGGCGGTCGACGGCCGGGCCGACCTGGCTGGTCGATGGTGGCTGGGGCACGGTGGCGATCCTCCCAACTGGTGCCGCTCCGTCGGGGGAGACCCTGTTTGTGTCGCCGTCGGGCGGCCGCGTAGGATACTTGTTAGCGCAGTGGGTTCGCGCTGCCTTTCACCCAGCAGTGTTCAGGCGTTCGCTCTGGGACTCGGGGTCGCGCACCGCTTGGTGATGCTCGCGGCCGTTCCTCGTCGGACGATGCAGACGATGTGGCGGTATGCATGGTAGTCGCCTGTCTCCCACGGCGCACGCAAACTGCACACCCCAAGACCAAGCCATAATCGGAGCAACCGACCTAATGACCACCGACACCACCACCGCCCCGACTGCCCCCGCGCAGGCTCAGCAAGTCGCGATCAACGACGTCGGGACGGAGGAGGACTTCCTCGCCGCCATCGACAAGACCATCAAGTACTTCAACGATGGCGATATCGTCGAAGGCACGATCGTCAAGGTCGACCGCGACGAAGTTCTGCTGGACATCGGGTACAAGACCGAGGGCGTCATCCCCTCGCGCGAACTGTCCATCAAGCACGATGTCGATCCTGCCGAGGTTGTCACTGTCGGTGACGAAGTCGAGGCTCTTGTCCTGCAGAAGGAGGACAAGGAAGGTCGGCTGATCCTCTCCAAGAAGCGGGCGCAGTACGAGCGCGCCTGGGGCACCATCGAGGAGCTCAAGGAGAAGGACGAGCCGGTCAAGGGCACCGTCATCGAGGTCGTCAAGGGCGGCCTGATCCTGGACATCGGGCTGCGCGGCTTCCTTCCGGCCTCGCTGGTCGAGATGCGCCGCGTGCGGGACCTGCAGCCCTACGTGGGCCGCGAGCTCGAGGCGAAGATCATCGAGCTGGACAAGAACCGCAACAATGTGGTGCTCTCCCGCCGCGCCTACCTTGAGCAGACTCAGTCCGAGGTGCGCAGCGAGTTCCTCAACGCGCTTGCCAAGGGCCAGGTCCGCAAGGGCGTCGTCTCCTCGATCGTCAACTTCGGTGCGTTCGTGGACCTCGGCGGCGTGGACGGCCTGGTGCACGTCTCGGAACTGTCCTGGAAGCACATCGACCACCCGAGCGAGGTCGTCGAGGTCGGCCAGGAAGTCACCGTCGAGGTGCTGGAAGTCGACATGGACCGCGAGCGCGTGTCCCTGTCCCTTAAGGCCACCCAGGAAGACCCGTGGCGCCAGTTCGCCCGCACCCACGCGATCGGCCAGATCGTGCCGGGCAAGGTCACCAAGCTCGTCCCGTTCGGCGCGTTCGTCCGCGTCGAGGAGGGCATCGAGGGCCTGGTGCACATCTCCGAGCTGGCCGAGCGCCACGTGGAGATCCCGGAGCAGGTCGTGCAGGTCAACGGCGATGTCATGGTCAAGGTCATCGACATCGACCTGGACCGCAGGCGGATCTCGCTTTCGCTGAAGCAGGCCAACGAGGGCGTCACCCTGGACACCGAGTTCGACCCGACGCAGTACGGCATGATCGCCGAGTACGACGAACAGGGGAACTACATCTACCCCGAGGGCTTCGACCCGGACACCCAGGAGTGGCAGGAGGGCTACGACAAGCAGCGTGAGGAGTGGGAGCGGCAGTACGCCGAGGCCCACGCCCGCTACGAGCAGCACATGCGGCAGATCGCCAAGGCAGCCGAGGCCGACGCCGAGGCGGCGGCGCAGAGCGTCGCAGGCGACACCGAGGATGCTGCCGAGCAGGGTGGCGGCTACTCCTCCGCCCAGGGCGAGTCGAACCAGGCCGCCTCCGGTGGCACGCTGGCCAGCGACGAGCAGCTCGCCGCGCTGCGGGAGAAGCTCTCCGGCGGCGCCTGAGCGACACCCGGATAGCGACAAGGGGATGCCCCGGTCCGGCAACGGACCGGGGCATCCCCCTGCGTGCGACTCCGATCTGCCGAAAGGGATTCAGGGCAGGACAAAGCGGGAATTCGTCGCCGAATTCCCGTGGTGCGGGCGCGCTCAGTGCCTGTTCTCAGGTCGTAGCTGGCGCCCAGGCGCGCTCGTACGCGGCAGCGCGGGCCCTGCGCCGCAGCCCGGCGAGGCTGTGCTTGGCCGGGATCAGCAGCGCGGTCAACCAGTTGCGCCGGTACTCCGCGAGTGCCTCGGCAACCGGGCGGTGCATGACGCAGTGCACCAGGCCCGGGGTCCCGAGCCGGTGCCGTCCGACATGCTTGCTGGCGGGCATCGTTCCTCCGTATGGGCGATCACCGTCGCACGGCACGGTACGCAAACCAGGAGTGAAAACGTGTGAACCTTGCGGCGTGTCACTCACCTCAGTTGGATAACGACACGGTCAGTGGCTCTGCGTCGGCAATCCCGGAGCGCCGGGCGCCGGGCAGGGGCGGACTGGTTGAATGGCCGCCATGCTGCGAGTCGGGTTGACGGGCGGGATCGGCGCCGGAAAGTCCACGGTGGCCAATCGGCTTGCCGAGCACGGCGCGGTGCTGATCGACGCGGACGCGCTGGCCAGGCAGGTGGTGGAACCGGGCACCGAGGGCCTGGCCGAGGTGGTCGCCGCCTTCGGCACCGGGGTGCTGGCCGCGGACGGCAGCCTGGACCGGCAGGCGCTGGCGGCCAGGGCGTTCGCCGACGAGGAGTCCCGGCGCAGGCTGAACGGCATCGTGCATCCCCTGGTCGGCGCCCGCACCGCGGAGCTGATGCAGCGCGCGCCCGCGGACGCGGTGCTCGTGCACGACATCCCGCTGCTGGTGGAGAACGGGCTGGCCGCGCATTATCACCTGGTGGTCGTGGTGGATGCCGCGGAGGACGTGCGGGTGCGGCGGCTGGCCGAGTCCCGTGGCATGACCGAGCAGGACGCCCGCGCCCGCATCGCCGCGCAGGCCGATGAGCGCCAGCGCCGGGCGGCAGCCGACGTGTGGCTGGACAACGGCGGCGCCCCGGACATCGTGCTGTCCGCGGTGGACGCCCTGTGGGCCGACCGGCTGGTCCCGTTCGAGGCGAACCTCCGCCTGCACCGGCCGCGGGCGCAGCGGTCCCCGGTGATCACGGCCTACGACGAGTCCTGGCCCGACCAGGCCGCGCGGGCACTGGCCAGGGTGCGGCTGGCGGCGGGAGAGCGCGCGGTACGGGCCGACCACATCGGATCCACCGCGGTGCCCGGCCTGCCTGCCAAGGACGTGCTGGACCTCCAGCTGACCGTTCCCACGCTGGCCGATGCCGACGCGATCGCCGAATCGCTTGGCGGCGCGGGCTTCCTGCGCGAGCCGGGGGACTGGTCCGACGATCCGCAGGATGGGGACGGTCCGGCGCGCTGGGCCAAGCGGCTGCACACCGGCGCCGACCCCGGGCGGCCGGTGAACCTGCATGTGCGCCCGGCCGATGGCCCTGCCTGGCGGCTGGCCCTGCTGTTTCGCGACTGGCTGCGCGCCGAACCCGCGGAACGGGACGCCTATGCCGGGCACAAGCGGCGCCTTGCCGAGGCGCATGCCGCGGACGGCACCGTCTTCGGTTACGCCGAGGACAAGCAGGGCTGGGTCAACGCGGCTTTCCAGCGGGCCGAGGACTGGGCCACCCGCACCGGCTGGTCACCGTCCTGACTGGCGCAGCAGCCCGCGCTCGTAGGCCGCCGCCACCGCGGCCGCCCGGTCGTTCACCCCGAGCTTGGCGTAGGCGTGCAGCAGGTGTGTCTTGACGGTGGCCTCGCTGATGAACAGCTTCCGTGCCGTCTCCTTGTTCGTGCTGCCTGCCGCGACCAGGTCCAGCACCTCGAGTTCGCGCCGGCTCAGTGGCTCCTTCGCCGGGGACCGCAGCCTGCTCATGACCTTGCTGGCCACGGCGGGGGAGAGCACCGCCTCACCGCGCGCCGCGGCCCGCACCGCCCGGAACAGCTCCGTCCTCGGCGAGTCCTTCAGCAGGTAGCCGGTGGCCCCTGCCTCGATGGCGGGCAGCACGTCGGCGTCGGTGTCGTAGGTGGTGAGTACCAGTACCCTGGCCGGATTGCCGAGCCCGGCCAGCTCGGTGATCGCCGTGACCCCGTCGGTGCCCGGCATCCGCAGGTCCATCAGCACCACGTCGGGCCGCAGCCGCTTGGCCAGCCGGACCGCCTCGGCGCCGTCGGCCGCCTCGCCGAGCACCTCGAATCCGGCCTCGGTGGTGAACATGCCGCGCAGCCCGTCCCGCACGATGGGATGATCATCGGCGATCACCATGGTGATGGGCATCAGGCACTCTCCGCGGGGACAGCCGGGACGCTCGCCGAGATCGCGGTGCCCACGCCCTGCTCGGACTCCACCTCGAGGGTGCCTGCGAGCCGCCGCAGCCGGTGCCGCATACCGCTCAGCCCGAAGCCGCTGTGCCCGTTCGGCCGCACCGCCTCCGGGTCGAAGCCGCGGCCGTCGTCCCGTACGTCCAGCGCCACCTGATCCTCCATATAGGACAGTGTGAGGCCAACCCTGCCAGCCTTGGCGTGTTTGGCCACATTGGTCAGTGCCTCCTGGGTGATCCGCAACAACGTCGCCTCGATCTCCGGGTGCATCGGCCGGGTGTTCCCGGTAGTGGTGAACTCGATCGGCACCCCGTGCATGTCCGACCACCGGCGCACCACCCCGGTCAGTGCCTCCGGCAGGCGGGCCTCGGCCAGCGGCTCCGGCCCGAGCGCGTGCACCGAGCGGCGGGCCTCGGCGAGGTTCTCCCTGGCCAGCGCGGAGGCCGTAGCCAGATGCCGTTGCCATACCGCCGGGTCGGCCCTGGCCTGCTCGGCTGCCTGCAACTGGGTGATGATCCCGGTGAAGCCCTGGGCGAGGGTGTCGTGGATCTCCCGGCTCAGCCGCTGCCGCTCGTCCATGACCCCGGCCTCCCGTGCCTGGCTGAGCAACTGCCGGTGCAGTCCGGCGTTCTCCTCCTGTGCGGCCTCGAGGTCGGCGAGGGCCTTGCGGCGCGCCTCGCTCTGCCTGGTGAGTGTCTCCGACATCAGTGAGCCGCCGCCGATGGCGAGGGTCTGCACGGCGATGATGGTCAGCCACAGGAACGGGTTCTCGGTCAGCGCCCGCACCACCCCGCCTGCCGGGATGGTGTGGATCAGCAGCGAGCACGCCGCCAGCCCGCCGAACATCACCGGCATCGGGCGCAGCCGGATGGCATAGAAGAAGCCGGCCACCATGAACACCAGGAACAGGTTCTCGCGCAGCATCAACACGGTGGCGAGGGCCGTGAAACCGGCGAAGGCGGCGAGCTCGGCCCACTGGCTCGTCCGCAGCGGGCCCGGCCGGAGCGTGTCGGTGAGCAGCACCCACACCGCGGCGGCCAGCACCAGTCCCAGCGTGCCCAGCTGATGGGAGCGGTCGCCGGCGGAGGCGGGCAGTGCCAGCAGGGTCGCGACGGCCAGCAGCAGGAAGGGGAACGCGCGCTCGATGCCGAGCACCCACGGGTGCCATGGCTGGACCTTGTCGTCCACCAGCAGTGTGGGCCAGAAGGCCGACGGCCGCTGGCAGGGTACGGTGCGCACCCGGCCATTATCCGCCCGGTATTCCGGGCCCGCCGTCATCAGCCCGGCCCGCTACCGTGCGCGGTCACCGGGTGCCCCAGCGGAAGTACCGTGCCGCCAGCACCCCGCAGACGACCGTGCACCCGGACAGCGCCAGCAGCTGGAGCGGCATCGGGTTCCCGCCCGCCGCCGTCTCCCGCAGCGCGTTCAGCGTGGCACCCAGCGGCAGCACGTCCGCCACGACCTGCAGGAAGGCGGGCAGGTCCTCCTTGCGCACCCAGACACCGCCCAGCGCCAGCATCGGGAAGAACAGCACGGAGCCGATCCCGTTGCCGACGCTCTGCGTCGGCGCGAACGCGGAGATCAGCAGCCCGACCGAGAACAGCGCGGCCGCGCCGAGCAGCGCGGAGAGCGTGAACCCCGGCAGGTTCGCAGGTAGCTCCATGCCCAGTGCCAGCCGGCCGATCACGACGATCAGCAGCACCACCACCGCGGCGGCCACCAGGTTCACGATCAGCTGCGCGTACAGCAGGTCCCGCGGCGGTACCGGGCTGGCCGCGAGGCGGCGCAGGATGCCCCGGTCCCGGTAGTTGCCGAGATAGGAAGGAAAGATGTTCAGCGCGATCATCGCGATCAGGATGGCGATGGACAGCGGTGCGATGAAGGTGCCGAGCGGGACCTTCCCGCCGAACTCCGCGCTGGGCTCGGTGACCCCCGGAATCAGGCTGAGCACCAGCAGCAGCCCGATCGGCAGGCCCAGCACGATGATCGGCGTGCCGGGGTCGCGCAGGTAGAGCTTCGCCTCGGTGGCGGTCATGGTGCGTAACGCGGCCATCGTGATGTCCCCTTGGTCAGTCGAGTTTCCGGCCGGTGAGCGCGACGAAGGCGTCGTCCAGATTGGCCTGGTCGACGCGCAGCTCGCCGGCGATGATCTGGTTGCGGGCCAGTACGGCGGTCACCGCGTGCAGCACGTTGCCGGTTCCGGTGATCACGACCTGGTCCCCGGAGCGCTGTACGGTGCGTACCTCGGGCAGTTCGGTGAACATCGCGTCGGTGACCGGGCCCGATGGCCGGAACCGGATGCGCTGTTCGTCGTTCACCGCGGAGATCAGGCCGGCGGGGGTGTCCACGGCGACCACGCTGCCGGCGTCGATGACGGCGATCCGGTCACACAGCCGTTCCGCCTCCGCCATGAAGTGGGTGACCAGCAGGATGGTCACCCCGCGCCGGTGTACCCGCTCGATCAGTTCCCAGGTGTCCCTGCGAGCGCCGGGGTCCAGCCCGGTTGTCAGCTCGTCCAGCACGGCCACCTGCGGGTTGCCGATCAGGGCGAGCGCGATGGACAGCCGTTGCTGCTGCCCGCCGGACAGTTTGCGGTAGTGGGTGTGGCGTTTCTCGGTGAGGCCGAGGACGTCCAGCAGCTCCCGCGGGTCGGTCGGCTCGGCGTAGAAGGATGCGTAGAGGTGCAGCGCCTCGGCGACGGTGATCCGATCCGGCAGCTTGCTGTCCTGCAACTGCACGCCCAGCACCTCGCGCAGGGCGGCGGTGTCGGCCCGCGGGTCCAGCCCGAGCACCGAGACCGAGCCGCCATCCGGCTCCCGTAACCCCTCGACACATTCCACCGTGGTGGTCTTACCCGCGCCGTTCGGCCCGAGGATCCCGAAGATCTCCCCGCGTTCCACGGTGAAGGACACGTCCCGCACCGCCACCTTGTCCCGGTAGCGCTTGTGCAACCCCTGTACTTCGACGATCGACATGGGCCAAGGATCGCCGGGACCGGGCCGGCGCCGGATCGCCCCGGCGGGCACGGCCCGGTCAGCCTTCGGGCGGCCGGGGTCAACCGATCGGTTGACCCGTGGGGTCAGCGGCGCAGCCAGTCCAGCTCGATGTCCATGGTGGCCAGCCAGGCTGCCAGTTCGTAGCCGTGCCGGGCGAGCCCCTCCACCGTGCCGTAGGCCGTCTCCAGCGCGGCGCGGGCGCCCGCCGCCGGCAGCAGGCCCGCGGTGGCAGCGGCGAGCAGTTCGTCGGTGTCCAGCACCTCGAGGCCGCGTTTGTCCCGCAGCACGATGTCCAGGTACAGGTCGGTGGCGCGCCAGCGGTCGCCGTCGCGCTCGATGTCCACCACGTCCAGGTAGAAGTCCTGGTCCCGTTCGTGCCCCGGGTTGAACCAGAAGTCGGTCACCCGCAGGCCGAGTACCGGCAGCAGCCAGGACTCCAGATAGTGGAACTGCGCGCGGCCGGGAGCGGGGCGGGCGAGGTAGAGACCGAACTTCTCGACCCGGTACCGCTCCACGGCCCTGGTGATTCCCTTGGGGTCGACGTTGACCGAAGCCGGCACGTCGAAGGTCTCCACCTTCGGCGGGTGCGGCGTGCTCCCTAAGCCACTCATGCCGACATCATGCCCAGCGTTGCCGATCTCTGTCGTAGGCTCGGCCCGATGGTGGACGAAACCCTGGTCGCGGAACAGCTTGCCCGGGTCACCGCCGAACTCGGCGACCGGGCAAGCGAGCTGACCGCGGAGCTGGTCGGCGTGTACGACCGGGAGTTACCCCAGCTGGTGCACGACGACGAGCGCATGGTCAGCCTGCTCTCGGCCAGCGTGCACCAGAACATCGACACCGCGATGCGGATCTTCCAGCACGGCATCGACCCGGCGGGGGTGGATGCTCCCGCGGCCGCGGTGGAGTACGCGCGGCGGCTCGCGCAGCGGGGCACCCCGGTGATCGATCTGATCCGGGCCTACTACCTGGGGCAGACCACGATCCTGGAGCATTCGCTCGCCCAGGCCGCCAAGGGGATCGAGGACCCTGCCCTGCTGGACGCCATGTTCCGCAGGGCGCTGACCATCACCTTCGCCTTCATCGACCGGGTCACCCAGCAGGTGGTCTCGGCGTACCAGGACGAGCGGGACCGGTGGCTGCTCAACCACAGCGCGGTCCGGGCCGCGCGGGTGCGCTCGCTGCTGACAGAGGAGGCCGCGGACCTCGGCGCGGCGGAGACCGCGATCGGGTACCGGTTGCGCGGGCTGCATCTCGGCATGGTGCTGTGGCGGTCCGCTGAGGAGCCTGCCTGCGGTGGGCTCGACCGGCTGGAGGCGCTGGCGCTGAGCCTGCAACAGCGCACCGGATGCCCACGGCGCCCGCTGTTCGTGCCGTACGACGACGCCAGCGCATGGGTGTGGTTGCCGTTGGAGGACCCGGCGCTGCCCAAACGGCAGCAGTTGGAGGAGACACTGGCCGAGCGCGGTCCCGGTATCCGGATGGCACTGGGCGAACCGGGGCGGGACGTGGCGGGGTTCCGCCGCACGCACCGGCAGGCCGTGCGGGTGCAGGCACTCGCACTGGCCGCGGGAGAGCACTGCGACCCGATCCTCGGGTACGAGGAGGTGGGCGCGATGACCCTGCTGGCCGCGGACCTCGGCGGGGCGCGCGCCTGGGTCCAGGACACGCTCGGGCCGCTGGCAAGGGACGACACCCCGCATCGCAGGCTACGGGACACGGTACGGGTCTTCCTTGCCGCCGGTGGCAGCTACACCACGGCGGCCACCAGGCTGAACATGCACAAGAACTCCGTGCAGTACCGGCTGCGCAAGGTGGAGGAACTGCTCGGCAGGCCGATCGGCGAGCAGCGTCTCGACCTGGAGCTGGCGCTGAACCTCTGCCATCGGCTCGGTCCCGCCGTGCTCACCTGAGAGCCCGTTCCGTTAGCGCCTGGCCACGTTGGCCAGGATGCGGTCGAGAACCCGGCCGAACCGTTGGACGTCGCTGGGGCTCACCCCGCTGAGCATGGCCTCGTTGGCCTCGGTGGCGACCGCCGCGAGGCGCTCGTACAGCTGCCGCCCCACCTCGGTGAGCTCGACCAGGGAGCTTCTGCGGTCGGTGTCGGTCCGGGTCCTGCTGACCAGCCCGCGGGCCTCCATGGTCTCCAGGTGCCGGGTCAGCGTCGGGCCCTCGATCGAAAGCTGCGCCGCGATCTCCCGCTGGATCATCGGTCCCTTCATGGTGAGCGTGGCCAGCACGGTCCACATCGCGAAGCTGGCGCCGTGCTCGGCGAGCAACTGTTCGAAGAAGGTGCGGCTGGCCTTGGCCGTGCGATGGAGTTTCGGCGCCACGCTCTGGGTGAGCCACTCCGGCGCGGATGCCTCCTGGCCCGGGGCGGCGGGCTCCGGCATGTCCACCCCTCCGTTCCGCCTCTCGCTCGCGTCGCCCAGCCTAGCCGAGCGGGTCCGGTTGACAGCTTACAATACAGTTAGTTAGCTTGCTAATTATATCGAGCACTGACTGATGGGGGTCGTGGAGATGGGCAGGCAGGTCATGACGGCTGCGGACAAGCGCACCCTCGCGCTGGCTGAGCGCCGCAGGCTGGCGACCACCCTGGCCGGGTTGAGCGAGCGGCAGTGGGCGGCCCCCTCGCTGTGCGCGGGCTGGACGGTCCGGGAGGTGGCCGGGCATGTCGCGGAGAACACCAGGGTCGGGCTCGGCGGTTTCCTGTTCGGCATGGCGGGGGCCCGGTTCGACCACGACGAGTACAACCGCAGGGCCGCCGCGCGCTGGGCGCGCCGCCCGGCGAAAGAACTGGTCGCGGCGCTGGACACGTCCCGGATGATGCTGGTGTTCCGGCTGAGTCCCGCGCTGCTGCTGGTCGACAACGTGGTGCATCACCAGGACATCCGCCGCCCGCTCGGGCTCGGCACGGACATCCCGGAGCAGGTGCTCACCGCGGCGCTCACCGCCGTGCTGACCGAAGGGGCCTTCGCGGCCGACGCCCGGCGGGTCACCGGTACCCGGCTGGTCGCCACCGATATCGACTGGCGGCACGGGGAGGGGCCCGTGGAGTTGCGCGGTCCCGCGGAGGCGTTGCTGATGCACGTGATGGGGCGGGCCGTCGACCCCGCCGAGCTGCGGTCCAGCCGGTAGCGCCCACCTGTTCGGTCCGGCGGACCAAACGGACCAGTGATCGTTGGGCCGAGGGCACGAAGAGCCGGTCGCGCTCAGCCACTAGCCTCGCCCCATGGCGTTGTCGGGGCGCCGAGCTGAGCCGGGCGAGATCCTCGCGGTGGTACGACCGCGACCCGGAGTGGTCGGCGAAAGCAAACGGGTCTGTCATGTCGTGCCGATACCGGAGTCCGGCAGATCGGCAGGGCCGCTCGCGGCACTGTGCGGGGAACCGGTCGTACCGGCCGAGGTGGAGGTGCTGCCCCAGCTCAGCGGTATGCCCTGCGAACTCTGCGTGGCCAACTCCACACCGGGCCGGGCCGGGCCCTTGCCCGCCGCGGGGTAGCGCGGGCTGAAACTGTCGGGGGGCACGCCTACCCTGGACGGCGTGGCTTTCGCAACCGAACACCCCGTGCTGGCGCACTCCGAGTTCCGCCCCGTCTCCGAGATCCCGCGGTCGGACGGGCGGTTCCAGGTGGTCAGCGACTACCAGCCCGCCGGCGACCAGCCCGAGGCGATCGACGACCTGGAACGCCGGATCAAGGCGGGCGAGAAGGACGTCGTCCTGCTCGGCGCCACCGGCACCGGCAAGTCGGCGACCACCGCGTGGCTGATCGAGCGGGTGCAGCGCCCGACGCTGGTCATGGCGCCGAACAAGACGCTGGCCGCGCAGCTGGCCAACGAGCTGCGCGACTTCTTCCCGCACAACGCGGTGGAGTACTTCGTCAGCTACTACGACTACTACCAGCCGGAGGCCTACGTACCGCAGACCGACACCTACATCGAGAAGGACTCCTCGATCAATGACGATGTGGAGCGGTTGCGGCACTCCGCCACGATGAACCTGCTGTCCCGGCGGGACGTGATCGTGGTCGCCAGCGTGTCCTGCATCTACGGCCTCGGTACCCCGCAGTCCTACCTGGACCGGTCGAGCAAGCTCACCGTGGGGGAGGAGATCGACCGGGACGTGTTCCTGCGCGCGCTGGTGGACGTCCAGTACACCCGCAACGACCTGGCCTTCGCCCGCGGCACCTTCCGGGTGCGCGGGGACACCGTCGAGGTCATCCCCGCCTACGAGGAGCTGGCGATCCGGGTCGAGTTCTTCGGGGACGAGATCGACAAGCTGTACTACCTGCATCCGCTGACCGGGGACATCGTCCGCGAGGTGGACGAGGTGCGCATCTTCCCGGCCACGCACTACGTCGCGGGCCCGGAGCGGATGGAGAAGGCCATCACCGATATCGAGGCCGAGCTGGCGGAGCAGCTGGCCGAGCTGGAGAGGCAGGGCAAGCTGCTGGAGGCGCAGCGGCTGCGGATGCGCACCAGCTACGACATCGAGATGATGCGCCAGATCGGCTCCTGCTCCGGGATCGAGAACTACTCGCGGCATGTGGACGGGCGGCCCGCGGGCTCGTCGCCCGCCACCCTGCTGGACTACTTCCCGGAGGACTTCCTGCTGGTGATCGACGAGTCGCACCAGACGGTGCCGCAGGTCGGCGGCATGTACGAGGGCGACGCCTCGCGTAAGCGCACCCTGGTCGAGCACGGCTTCCGGCTGCCGAGCGCGCTGGACAACCGACCGCTGACCTGGGAGGAGTTCTCCGACCGGATCGGCCAGACGGTGTACCTCTCGGCGACGCCGGGGCCGTACGAGATGGGACAGACCGGCGGCGAGTTCGTCGAGCAGGTCATCCGGCCCACCGGGCTGGTGGACCCCGAGGTCGTGGTGAAGCCGACCGAGGGGCAGATCGACGACCTGGTGCACGAGATCAGGACCAGGGCGGAGCGGGACGAGCGGGTGCTGGTCACCACGCTGACCAAGAAGATGGCCGAGGACCTCACCGACTACCTGCTCGAGCTTGGCATCAGGGTGCGCTACCTGCATTCCGAAGTGGACACACTGCGCCGGATCGAGTTGCTGCGGCAGCTGCGTTCCGGTGACTTCGACGTGCTGGTCGGGATCAACCTGCTGCGCGAGGGGCTGGACCTGCCCGAGGTTTCCCTTGTGTCCATTCTGGACGCCGACAAGGAGGGCTTCCTGCGCAGCGGCACCTCGTTGATCCAGACCATCGGCCGGGCCGCGCGGAACGTGTCCGGGCAGGTGCACATGTACGCGGACTCGGTCACCGACTCGATGCGTTACGCCATCGACGAGACCAACCGCAGGCGCGAGAAGCAGATCGCGTACAACACCGAGCGCGGGCTCGACCCGCAGCCGCTGCGCAAGAAGATCGCCGACATCCTGGACCGGGTCTACACCGAGGCCGAGGACTCCGAGCAGGAGGTCGCGGTCGGCGGCTCCGGGCGCAACGCCTCCCGCGGCAAGAAACCGGAGCAGGGCGACAAGGTGCGCAGCTCCGGCATGCTCGCCGACAAGGACGTGTCCACCATGCCGCGTGCCGAACTGGCCGACCTCATCCAGCAGATGACCGACCAGATGATGCAGGCCGCCCGCGACCTGCAGTTCGAACTCGCCGCCCGGCTCAGGGACGAGATCGCCGAGCTGAAGAAGGAACTGCGCGGCATGGACGCCGCCGGCGTCAAGTAACCGCGTTTGCCGCCCACGCGCACGCTTTGGCCGTCGGCGTGCGCGTGTTGGCCGCTCAGGTAGGCGAGTTGGCCGCGTGGAAAGGATCGAGGAACGAACCTAGCCTGCCGGCACCGCATTCGGGGAGTCCAGCAGCACCACGCCGGCCTGGGTGAGCGAGTGCAGCGCCGCCTTGTGGTGCCGGATGGTGGTCACGAGCCCTGCCTTGCGGAGGATCGAGGCGTGCTCGCTGGCGCTGGCCGGGGCGATACCGGCCAGCGCCCCGAGTTCGGCGGTGGTGCAGCCGGGATGTTCCCCGATGACGGTGAGCACGGTGGCGCGAGTCCGGCCGAGCAGAGACGCCAGGGCGTGCGGGGTGGTTGGCGTCGGGCCGATCGAAACGGGAGCTGGTAAGGGCTGATCGGGGTTGGTGTCGTGGACGGGGTAGGTCATCAACGGCTGCGGCTCGGCATCGAGCGCGAGGATCGGGTAATCCGAGCCGAACAGCGAGGGCACCAGCAGCAGCCCGCGGCCACCGAGATCGATGTCCACGTCGGCGCCACCGGGTTTGGTCACCACGAGCACGGGTGGTTCCCAGCGCACCCGGCCGGGTATCAGCCCGGACAGCATCCGGTCCATCCCGCCCTTCGCGATATGCCGTGCGCGGACTGATCGGTCGGCCATGGTCGAGGCGTGGAGCGTTCGCGCATAAGGCTCGATAGCGTGCCGGCACACCTGCTCCAGCAGGTCGGCCACCTGTTGGAGCAGCCGGGGATCGTGATTGATCCGCTCGGTCCAGCGGGGGAGCGGACGCCGGTGCTCGCGCAGCGCGGCAAGCTGAGCCAGCTCGAGCCTGAGCCGTCGCGCCGGGGTCGAGCGGACTTGTTCCAGCAGCGCCCTCGGGTCTCCCGCACCCGGGGGTGTCAGCAGGTCCAGTCCCCATTCCTGGACCGGTATCAGGTCGAACACCAGGCGAGCCTGCGCGGGCAACCGCGAGAGTGCCGTACGCCGCCACGCACCGAAGCGCACGGGGTGATGCCGGCTGTCCTGGAGCATCCGTACCGCGACGTTCAGCTCGACAAGTGGTTGCGGGGCCGCCGCTATCCGGGTTCGTGCCAGGTCGTCCGTGGTGAAGTGTATTCGCCAGCTCATAGTTCCCTTCGAGCCGCTGCGGTCCACCCGTCCAAGTTCGGCTCGATTCGGCGCACCCCGAAGCGAGTTGTAGGTAACCCACACTAGCGCGCAAGCTCGGCATATCGACAGTGCACGGCAGGCAACTGGGGGTGGCCGGGTGCCGGTGGAGGGAGGCCATCGGCACCCGGCCGGCGTACCCGGCACCGGGTGAGCGCGGGATCCTGCGCCCGTTGCCGGAATCTTGTCGGTGCCTCCGGGCATACTCCGGACCACGATCAGGATGGAGAAAGGACCCAGTCATGGCGCTTGGATTCCAGGTGACCTTTGACGCGGCGAACCCGGGGAAGCTGGCGGAGTTCTGGGCGCTGGCCCTGGGTTACCAGGTACAGCCGCCGCCGGAGGGCTTCGACTCCTGGGAGGCCTTCGCCGAGAGCGCAGGCATCCCGCGGGAGCGATGGGGAGACTACTCCGCGGTGGTCGATCCCGATGGCAACGGTCCCCGGCTGTTCTTCCACCGGGTTCCGGAGGGCAAGACCGCCAAGAACCGGGTGCACCTCGACGTCAACGCCAGCCTCCCGGACCTGCACACCGAGCGCGGCTGGCAGCGGGTGCTCGAGCACGTCCGCACCCTCACCGAGGCCGGGGCCAGCACGATCCGCGAGGTGAACGAACCGGGTGGCCGGTGCATGGTCATGCGTGACCCGGAGGGCAACGAGTTCTGCGTGCAGTGACCCTGCCCGGCGACCGGAGTCCGGAAAATCGGTGGACCGGCGGGCGGAGCTGATCGACCGTTGTTCGGTGACCGAACGACTGGAACGACTGGAGGCCGATGGCGGCCTGATTCTCCGACCGTGGGACGCCGATGACGTGGACGCCGTCCTCGCCGCGTTCACCGACGAGGACCTGTGGCGGCAGTCGGTCGAGGTGGTGGACACCCCGGACGCGGCGGCGGCCTGGCTGACCGCGCGCGCCCGGCACTGGGAGTCGGGCTCCGGCTACGCCTGGGCGATCACCGACCGGGCCGGGGTGGTCCTCGGCAATGCCGCGGTGACCGCGGTGGACCACCGGCACGGCACCGGCTGGGTGTCCTACTGGACCACCCGGCCCGCCCGCGGCAAGGGGGTGGCGACCGCGGGTTGCCGGGCGGTGAGCGACTGGGCGCTGCGCGAGCTCGGGCTGTTCCGGCTGGAGCTCGGCCACCGGGTGAACAACCCGGCTTCCTGCCGGGTCGCGCTGCGTTCCGGATACCGCCCGGAGGGTGTGCAACGCGAGAAGCTGCGCTACGGCGGGGCCCGCTACGACGTGGAGATCCACGCCCGGCTGGCGACCGACCGCAGGCGGCTCAGCTCGTGATGTCCTTTGTGGCGAACCGGCGGGCGGCCAGCAGCAGGAACACCGTCCCGTAGCTCACCGAGGACAGCGCCCCGGTGGCCATATCCGACCAGTCCACCTCCGTGGAGATGAGATCCATCCAGGCGAAGGAGAAATGCGTTGGCAGGAAGTCCCGCAGGTCGCCGAGTGCGGTGATCTGGTCGAGGATCTGCGAGACGATCGCCACCAGCACCGCCCCGCCGACCGCGCCGAGCGGGGCGTCGGTGGACACGCTCAGCAGCAGCGCGAGCCCCGCCACCCAGGCCAGCTGGATCACGATGTACACCACGGCCAGCACCATCGCGAGCACGCTGTCGCCGAAGGGCACGGCATCCCCGGTCGGGCTGATCGCCTCGCCCGCGCCGTACCAGATCACCCCCGCCAGCAGCGCCACCGCAGGGAGCAGGGCGAGCGCCGCCGCGGACAGCAGCGCCGAGGCGATCGCCTTCTGCCGCAGTACCCGATGCCGCGGAACCGGGATCGCCAGCAGGTACTTCAGGCTCGACCATGAGGACTCACTGGCGATGGTGTCGCCGAAGAACAACGCGACGATCATCGGCAGCAGGAAGGTGCCGGACACCATCATGGTGAGCACCACGAAGTTCGGCGCGCTCGCGGTGGCCAGGTCCACGAACCCGCCGGAACGCCGGTCCGGGTTCGCCTCGCCGATCTCGAACGCGGCCACCAGCACGAACGGCAGCAGCGCCACCAGGCCGAGCACCAGCTGGGTACGCCGCCTGCGCAACTGCCTGCGCAGCTCGACGCTCAGCCGCAGGGTGCGGCCCGCCCGGTAGCCCGCCACCGCGCCGTCCTGGCCCACCTCGGTGCGCTCGTGTTCCGCCGCCACGGTGAGCTCCCGCAGCGCGCCGGGGTCGGTGTGCACTCCGTGGTCCAGCCGCGCGTTCTGCTCGGCCGCCGTCTCCTTGCCCGCCTTGCTGCCGGGTTCACTCACCGGGGCCACCCTCTCCGACCAGTTGCAGGAACGCGTCCTCCAGTCGGCGCCGGGGCCCGGCCTGCTCGACCGAGACACCCGCGCCGACCAGTGCCGCCACCGCCTCCGCACGTGGTAGCCCGTCCAGGTCCGCGTGCACGAGGTTGCCGTCGATCTCCACGGTGGACACCCCGGTGACCGACCTGAGCGCATCCGCGGCCTGCTCCGGCCGGTCCACCCGGAAGGTCGCCTCGCCGCCCGCGGCCACGATCTCCCCGACTTCGCCGTCGGCGACCAGCGCGCCGCGGTGCATCACGACCACATGCGTCGAGGTCTGCTCCACCTCGGCGAGCAGGTGGCTGGAGACCACCACCGTGCGGCCGGTGGCCGCGTACCGCCGCAGCACCTCGCGCATCTGGTGGATCTGTGGCGGGTCCAGCCCGTTGGTGGGTTCGTCCAGCACCAGCAGCTCCGGCAGTCCGAGCATGGCCTGTGCGATGGCCAGCCGCTGCCGCATGCCCTGGCTGTAGGTGCGGACCTTGCGGTGCACGGCATCGCCGAGCCCGGCGATCTCCAGCGCCTCGTCGAGATGTGCCTTGCCCGCGGGGCGCCCGGTGCTGGCCCAGTACAGCCGCAGGTTGTCCGCGCCGGAAAGATGCGGGAGGAAGCCGGAACCCTCGACGAAGCTGCCGATACGGGACAGGACCGGCGCCCCCGGCGACACCCGGTGGCCGAACACCTTGATCTCACCCGAGGTCGGCGTGATCAGCCCCATCAGCATCCGCAGGGTGGTGGTCTTGCCCGCGCCGTTCGGCCCGAGCAGGCCGAGCACCTGCCCGCGTTCCACCCGGAAGGACAGCTTGTCCACGGCGGTCAGCCCGCCGGGGTATGCCTTGGTCAGGCCGTCGATCACCAGCGGGGTGTCCGCGAGCTCCGGGTCCACCCGATGCGAGCGCCTGCGGCGGACCGCGGCCACCACGGTCGCCAGCGCGGCGGCGGCGAGCACCCCGCCGATGCCGATCAGCTGGCCCACCGGCCACCCGCCGGTCACCGTGGTGCCAGGGACCACCGGCACCGCCACCGTCCCGGCGCCGGCCAGCTCCACCTGGTAGGCGGCCGGCTCGGCCGGGGTCGCGTAGGCCCGGTCGGTGGTGCCGACCACCAGCTCCAGCGAGTGTCCGGACTCGACCGGGCGCACGATCCCGGGCAGGGTCACGGTGACCTCCGCGGCGCTGCCGTCGGCGGGCAGTCGCGGAACCCGGATCGGTGCCACCGCGTTCGCGGGCAGCGTCCGGCTGCCGCTGGGGCTGACGTCGTACAGCTTGGCGAACAGCACCGCACCGCTGGCCGGGTCCCGCGGCGCCTGCCCTTCCGGGACCGAGACCCGCAGCCGCACCGTCGAACCGCCGGTGACCAGCAGTTGCGAGTCCATTGGCTGGGAGGTGAACCGGGCGGCCTGGCCGGGCGGGTCCATGCTGAACATGCTGGACAGCCGCGAGGAGCTGGAGGCGAGCCGGTTCAACCCTGGAATCCCGCTCACCGCGGCCGGGTTCCCGCCCGGCGGGCGGACGATGGCCTGCGGCTCACCGCCGAGCCGCACCTGCCTGCGCTCGGTGCTGCCGCCATCGAGACCCGGGTAGGCCGGTGCCTCCACCCTGCGGATCGAGGGTGCGCCATCGGTGCGCAGCGCCCCCTGCACCTCGTAGCTGAACGGCGCGCCAGGGCCCTGGCCCGCGCCGGTGAGCTGGAAGTCCAGCCAGTCCGCGATCCGGCCGCGCAGCTGCGAGCCCGGTGAGCCGCCGTCGTGCCCGCCGGAGTACCAGATCATGGTGACCTCGCCACCGGCCTCGGTGATCTGGCGGGCGTTGGCGTCGGCCTGGTCCAGCCCGAACAGCGTGTCGTTCTCGCCCTGCACCAGCAGGGTCGGCACGGTGATGTCCCCGGTGACCGAGGCGGGGGAGACGCGGTGCAGCAACTGCACCGTCTGCTCGCTCGGCCTGCCGTCGATGGCGACATCGCGATAGGCGGCGCACACCCGCTCGGTGAACCGCCCGCAGGGATCGGCAAGGGAACCCTGGCCCTGCCCCGGCATGCCATCGGGGGCCGGGCCCGCGGAACGCATGTCCGCCGCGGCGACCTCGTCCTCCTCCAGCTCGCTGCCGGGCTCCAGGGCCGCGGCACCTGGGCCGGCCGCGGAGGCTCCGGTGCCCGCGGCGAAGAGAATGCCGGCCCAGGACTCCTTGAACACCCCGTCCGGGCCGAACGCGCCGGGCGCCGGGGTATCGGCCGCCACCGGCTCACTGCTCGCGGCGTTCGGGACCAGCCCCTGCGCCAGGTCGTTGTAGGTGATCACCGGGGCGATCGCGTCCACCCGGTCGTCGGTGCCAGCGAGCAGCAGCGCCAGCGCGCCGCCGTAGGACCCGCCGGTCACCCCGACCCGGGGGTCGCCCGCGGCATCGGAGCTGACCTCAGGCCGTTGCGCCAGGTAGTCCAGCAGCCTGCTGGCGTCGGCGACCTCGTGGTCCGGGTCGTTCAGCGCGATCCGCCCGGTGCTGCGCCCGAACCCCCGTGCCGAGTAGGCCAGCACCACGAAGCCCCGCTCGGCGAGTTCGGTGGCCTGGCCGGCCACGCTGTCCTTGCTACCGCCGAACCCGTGCGCGAGCAGGATCGCCGGTGCCGGGGTGGTTTCCGGCGTGTACATCGTGGTGTCCAGCCGGACCTGCTCGCTCGAACCGGGAGCGGCGGGGACGTCCACGGTCGCTTCCTGGGTCCGTACCGGCGAGGGCTCCTCACCGCCTGCCCAGACGAGTCCGGCCGCGACGAGCAGGGCGACGACCGCGGCCAGGGCGGCGAGTCTGCCGCGCCAGTGAGTGAGGAAGGGGATTCGGCGCACGGGACGACCGTATTCGGGCTTTCCTGAGAGTCCGCTGGTAGCCCCCGGTTGCGCGGGTGTGACGTAGGTTACGCCCGGCAACCCGGTGACGCTGCTGACCTTGACTGGCGCTGATCACGTGGAGCGGCGACGATACGTATCGACGTGGAGGGGAGTATTCCCCCACGGCGGTGTCGTCAGCACGGCTGCCCTGCATCCAAGGATCAGCGCACCCGGCATCGTCGGCCGGCGCCCGCGCCGGTGGAAGAGACCTCCGGTAGTGGCCGCATTTCCGCTCACCGGAGGTTTGGTTAGATGAACGTGCCCTTGTGGCTGTGGCTCGCGACCATTGGCGGGCTTCTCGCGCTGATCGCCGTCGACCTCGTGCTGGTCGACCGCAAGCCGCACCGGGTCTCCACCGGGGAGGCCGCCCGCTGGGTGATCTTCTACATCAGCTGCGCCGTGGTCTTCGGCGCCGCGGTGTGGATGCTCGGCGGGCACGATCCCGGCGTCGAGTTCTTCACCGGCTACATCACCGAGTACTCGCTGAGCGTGGACAACCTGTTCATCTTCATGGTGATCATGTCCTCGTTCAAGGTCCCCGCCATCCACCAGCACCGGGTACTGCTGATCGGCATCCTGCTCGCGCTGGTCATGCGCGGCGCCTTCATCGCGGTCGGCGCGGCGCTGATCGCCCAGTTCGTGTGGATCTTCTTCGTGTTCGGCGCCGTCCTGGTGTGGACGGCGGTCAGCATGGTGCGCGACAAGGGCGGGCACGACGAGTACCACGAGAACGCGGTCACCAAGTGGGTGCGCAAGATCTTCCCGGTCACCGAGGACTACGTCGGGCACAGGTCGACGGTGAAGCGGGACGGCAAGCGCTGGATCACCCCGATGTTCGTGGTGATCGTCGCGATCGGCAGCGCCGACCTGCTGTTCGCGGTGGACTCCATCCCGGCGATCTTCGGCATCACCCAGGACGCGTACCTGGTGTTCGCCGCGAACGCGTTCGCACTGATGGGGCTGCGCCAGCTGTACTTCCTGCTCGGCGGACTGGTGACCAAGCTGGTCTACCTCTCCTACGGGCTGGCGATCATCCTCGGCTTCATCGGCGCCAAGCTGTTCCTGCACGCCCTGCACGAGTACCACGTGGTGCCGGACTGGCTGGAGATCAACAACTGGCTCTCCCTCGGCGTCATCGTCGCCGTGCTGACCGTGACCACGGTCGCCAGCCTGTACAAGACGCGCAGGGACCCGGACGCGGCGGCCGGGCCGAACCTGATGCTCGACGCCGAGGCTCCGGAGGAGCGGGCCGCGCGGGCGCAGGCGGAGGAGGCGGCAACGGCCGCGGAACGGTAACCGGAAGGTAGTTAGTTCTGCTAATGATCCGGTAGGGTGGCGCCGTGCGCCCTACCGATCTCGAACTGCTGACCGTGCCCGGTTCGCCGACCTTGCGCGGGGAACTACTGCTGGTGGCCCTGTCCCGGCCCGATCTAGCCGGCAACCGCTACCTGAGCACCCTGCGCAAGGTCGGGCCGGACGGCGACCGCCCGTGGACCACCGGTGAGCGAGACAGCTCGCCGGTGCTCTCACCGGACGGCCGGCTGCTGGCCTTCCTGCGGGCGGGCGACGACCGGGGTGCGGCTCCGCAGCTGCATGTGATGCCGGTGGACGGCGGGGAGCCGGTACGGCTCACCGAGCTGCCGCTCGGGCGGGTGCCCCGGTGTGGGCCCCGGACTCGCGCCGGATCGCGTTCACCGCGCGGGTGCCGGAGCCGGGCCGCTACGGCACGCCGGTCGCCGACGGTTCCGGCTGGGTCCCCGAGCCGGATGAGGAGGCTCCGCGGCGGATCACCCGGCTGGATTACCGGCTGGACGACATCGGCTTCCTCCTGGACCGGCCCCGGCGCCTGTTCGTGCTGGACGTTCCGGCGCGGCCGGAACCCGGCCCGCGGGAGGCCCTCCGGCCGCTGACCGACAACAGCACCGATGTCGACGACCCGGCCTGGACGGCCGACGGGCGCTCGGTGCTGGTGGTGGCCGCACGCGACTGGGGACGCGTCGAGACCCTGCATCGGGACCTCTACACGGTCCCCGCGGACGGCGGTGATCCCGTGCTGGCCGTGCGCACCGAGGGCAACGCGCGGCGGCCGATGGTCGAAGGGGACACGGTCTGGTACTACGGCGCCGAGTTCGACGGGATCAACTTCGCGGCACGCAACTCCGGCCTGTGGTCGGCCACGCTGCCCGCGGACCGGACCCCGGCCGTGCCACGCAGGCACACCGACACCGAATCGGTGGACTGTGAACCGGACGCAGGCGGCCCCGCCCGGTACCGGGACGGCGTGCTGGTGGTGGTGCGCAACCGGGGCGCGGCCGAGCTGCGCCTGGTGCCGACGGACGCCGAGTCCGCCCGGCTGGGCGAGCTCGGCCTGCTGACCGGCCCGCGGGAGGTAGTCCGGGGCTTCGCCGTGGACGGTGACCGGATCGCGGCCGTGATCGCCGGTCCGGAGAGCATGGGGGAGCTGGTGCTGCTCGACGGCGCAGGCGACGATGCCGGCCGCAGGCTCACCGACTTCGCAGCGCCGCTGCGCGCCGCGGGAGTCCGGCCGGTGGAGGAGCTGAGCACCGAGTCGGCAGACGGGTACCCGGTACACGGCTGGCTGGCCCTGCCCGACGGGCCGGGGCCGCATCCGGTGCTGCTGGCCGTGCACGGTGGGCCCTTCGCCCCGTACGAGTGGAGCTTCTTCGACGAGGCCCAGGTCTATGCCTCGGCGGGATACGCGGTGGTACTGGCGAACCCGCGCGGCTCGGCAGGCTACGGTCAGGCACACGGCCGCGCCGTCGTCGGCAGGTTCGGCACGGTGGACGTGGACGATCTGCTCGCCATGCTGGACGCGGCACTGGCCAGGCCGGAGCTGGACGCGGGCCGGGTGGGGGTGATGGGCGGATCCTACGGCGGGTTCATGACGACCTGGCTGGCCGCGCATCACGGCGAGCGGTTCCGCGCGGCGTGGAGCGAGCGCGCGGTGAACGCCTGGGACTCCTTCGCCGGCAGCTCGGACGTGGGCTGGGAGTTCGTGCAGGGCTATGGGTTCCACGGCCCGGATGTGCAGCGCGACCGCAGCCCGCTGAGCTATGCGGACAAGATCGACATGCCGTTCGCGGTGGTGCATTCCGAGCAGGACTGGCGGTGCCCTGTGGAGCAGGCGCAGCGGCTGTTCGTGGCGCTGCGGCGTGCGGGTGCCGACGCGGAGCTGCTGCTGTTCCCGGGGGAGGGGCACGAGATGTCCCGTTCCGGCAAGCCGCGGCACCGCCTGCAGCGGTTCGAGGCCGTGCTGGACTGGTGGGCCCGGCACCTCGCGCCGGACGACCCTAGTTCAGCATGACGTAGTTCAGCTCCTGGCAGACCCGGCCCAGTGGCACGTCCAGGCCGGGGTGGTCCAGCGGGAGCAGCACATCCGGGGCCAGCGGAAGGGCCGAGCCCGCCGGCGGGTCCCACAGGCAGATGGCCGGATCGCCGCCGTCCATGGAGGAGCGGTACCAGAGGCCGTCCAGGTCGCCGAAGGCCGCACGGATGGCCCGCGCCCATGCCTGGGTGATCTTTTTCGGGCCGCTGGAGATCTCCTGGGACGCCCCGACCCTGGTCGGCCACAGGCCGGAAAGGTCGAGCAGCCGCAGGGTCCGTGCGGGCCGGACGACGACCAGCCGGGGACCGCGGGTCTTGCGGTCGATGGTGGAGGTCGTCTGGAACACCTCGGCGATACTCGTCCGCACCGACAGCCCGAAGTAGAGCACGCCGTTACCGGGGTCGGTCACCGCCGAACCGCGTCGCGGTGGCTGCGGGTCGAAACGGCCGTGCGGCAGCGGACCGGTGTACCGGAACGTGTTCCACCGTTGCGGGTGGTTGCCGTGCGCGGTGAAGATCCGTACCAGCCTGGTCGCCGGGTGCACCGCGACGACGTCCTCGGTCCGGCGCAGTTCGTTGACCAGGACAGCACGCGCGGGAGGCAGGGGCAGCCTTGCCATGTGAAGCGGTTACCTGTCCTTCTGTGATCTTGTGGGCTGCCGCCAGCTTAGGCCGGGGTGCCAAGTGTGGCTGCGAGCTGGGCCACAGGGTCGGGGTCACCGCCCGCCAGCAGCCATTGCCGGGGTGTCGCCGGCTTGTCGTTGATCACCAGGTCGGACTGGGGTGTGTTCATGTACGCCGCGACCACCAGCGCGGGCACGTCCTCGGGTAGTTCGCGCAGCACGACCTCCAGTCCCGGCAGCACGCCGCTGGGCGTGAACTGCCAGGAGGGCAGCCGCCAGCCGCCCTGGTCCTTCCAGCCGGTGAGCCTGCGGTCCTTGAGGCGGTGCCGGATCCGGCTGTCATCCACGCCGAGTGTGCGCGCGGCCTCTGCGACGGTCAGCGCCGACTCGGCCAGCACGGCATGTGCCGCGACCGTGCGGGCCCGGTAGTCGGGCTCGCCTTCCTGGTGTGGCGAGAGGTCGAGACCGACGTCGGTGAGTGCGGCCCGCTGGTCGGGGGAGAAGAAGTGCGAGGGGTCCGGGTTCGGCGGGGACAGCCGCCGGGCCGCGTCCTCGACCAGTGTCAGGAACTCCGTCGCGTCGACCCGGAGGCCCGCCTTGGCCAGTACATTCTCCAACGCCAATGTCATACGCCTAGGGTAGCTCGTGTGTGCGGGTTCGTGCGCTCTTTCGGCAAATTGTGTGTGAACTCACCAAGATCGCCTACATACCGCACACGAATAAACACTACTGGTAGACAATCGAGGGATAGTGTGCGCCCACCTAGCCCGATTGTCCAGCCTTCTCTCTGCCGTCTTCCCGGTGTTGCCCCGCCGTGCCGGTGGCACACTCGTGGCGTGCTCATTCCCCGGCGGATTCTCGACCTCATCGCGGCCGGGCAGGTGACCCTGGCCTTCCGGCGCTGGCGGCGGCCCTCGGTGCGGGCGGGTGGCACGCTGCGCACGGCGGCAGGCGTGCTGCGTATCGGCGCCGTGCAACCGGTGGATCCGGCCGCCATCCGGGACGAGGAGGCCAGGCGGGCGGGCTACGACTCGGCCGCGCAGCTGCGCTCGGAGCTGGATTCCCGCACCGAGGGGCAGGTGTACCGGATCGAGCTGAGCCGCTCCGGCCCCGACCCGCGGGAGGCGCTGCGGGACCGGGTGGCCGAGGGTGCCGAGCTGACCGAACTGCTGGCCGCGTTGGAACGGCTGGACCGGGCGAGCAGGCACGGGGCGTGGACCGGGCGGGTGCTGCGGGAGATCGCCGCGCGCCCTGGCGCCCGGGCCGCCGAGCTCGCGGACTCCACCGGCAGGCCGTTGCAGGCGTTCAAGGCCGACGTCCGCAAGCTGAAGAACCTCGGGCTCACCGAGAGCCTCGAGGTCGGCTACCGCCTCTCACCCCGCGGCGCCGCCCTCCTCCCGCCGGGAACTGCCGCGGGGGATCAGCTCGGCGGCGAGCGTACGGGTGACCGGTGGTCGGCCCGGGTCACCGATCCTGGCCAGTAGCAGCTCCGCGGCGTTCGACCCGATCTGGTACGTGGGCTGGGCGACCACGGACAGCGGCGGGTCGATCAGCGTGGCCCATGGCGGGTCGTCGAACGCGACCACCCCGATATCCCTTCCCGGCCGCAGCCCGCGGCCCGCCAGCGCCTCGAGCACGCCGATCGCCATCGCGCTGTTGGCGATCAGCAGGGCGTCCGGCGGCTCGGCGAGGTCGAGCAGTTCCAGGGTGGCCGCCCGCGCGCCGTCGGCCCGGTGGTACTCGGCGTGCCGGGAGGGTCCGGCGGCCGGATCCGCGCCCGCCTCGCGCAGGGCGTCGTGATACCCGGCCAGCCGCTCGTCGGCGGTGCGGATGCCGGCAGGCCCGGTCACGCAGCCGACCCGGCGGTAGCCCGCGGCCAGCAGGTGGGCGGTGGCCTCCCGCGCCGCGAGCCGGGTGTTCACCAGTACCTGGTCACCGGGCTCACCTGGCAACGGCCGGTCCACGGCCACCACCGGCGTGCCCCGCTGGCGCAGCACCTCCGCGCCGCTGGCGGTGCCTGCCGGGCAGAGCACCACCCCGGCAACCCGCTCCTGCAACGCCACGTCCAGGTAGCGCCGTTCCTTGTCCGGCTTCTCGTCGGAGTTGCACAGCACCACCGAGTAGCCCGCGGTCTGCGCAACGTCCTCCACCCCGCGGGCGATCGCGGTGAAGAACGGGTTCTCCACGTCCGAGATGATCAGCGCGAGCACGGCCGTCTCCTGCCTGCGCAGGTTCCTGGCCAGGCCGTTGGGCTGGTAGCCGAGCTCGTCCGCCGCCGTGCGGACCTTGGCAACGAGTTGCGGATCGACCGTGGACTTACCGTTCAGCGCCCGGGACACGGTCGCGGTGGAGACGCCGGCCTTCGCCGCGACATCGCTGATGGTAGCCACCGCGCACCCCTCTCAGTCTATTGACACCGCTTCCCGGGGAAGCCTAGCGTCTTTGGAAAACGATTACCCGGCGAGCACTGGGAGGGCACCGTGGCCCGCATCGGCGTGATCAGCATTTCCGACGGACGCAACCACGTGCATGCTCGCAACGCCCGGTTCATTCAGTCCAAACAGGACACACTGGTGCGCTCGCTGACCGCCTCCGGCCACGAGGTGGTGACCGGGGACGACCTCGTCGCGACGAACACGCTGGCCACCGCGGTCGCCCGCCATGTCGCCCGCGCCGATGTGGACCTGACGATCTTCTACTATGCGGTCTGGAGCTTCCCGCATTTCACCATGCTGGCCGCGGACGCGACCCGCAGCCCGCTGATCCTGCTCGCCAGCACCGATCCCACCGAACCGGGGCTGGTCGGGATGCTTGCGGCCGGCGGGGCACTGGACCAGATCGGGCGGCGGCACACCCGGTTGTGGGGCGCGCCGGACGATCCAGGGCTGGGCGCGGAGATCGCGGTGCACGCGCGGGCCGCCGCGGCGGTGGCCGGGCTGCGCGGCTCCACCTTCGGCCGGTTCGGTGGCAGGCCGATGGGGATGAACACTGCGGTGGCCAACACCGACCAGTGGATGCGCCAGTTCGGGATCGACGTGGAGGAGATCGACCAGTACGAGCTCGTGCTGCGTGCCGAGCGAGCCGATGCCGCCGAGGCCAAGAAGGCGCGGGAGTGGATCGAGGCCACCGCGGCCGGGGTGCACTACGACGGCAACAAGCTGACCCCGGAGCTGCTGGAGCGGCAGATCCGGTCCTACCTGGCCGTCCGGGAGATCATCGCCGAGCGTGGCCTCGACTTCTCCGGGATCAAGGCGCAGCCGGAGCTGACCGAGCACTTCGCCACCATGGACGTGACCGAGGCCTTCCTGAACGATCCCTACGACTGGAACGGGCCCAAGGAGGTCCACGTCACCGCGACCGAGGCGGATATGGACGGCGCGCTCACCATGCGGCTGCTGCACCTGGTCTCCGGCGACCCGGTGCTGTTCGCCGACGTCCGGCACTACCACGCCGATCTGGACATCTGGGATCTGTGCAACTCCGGGCAGCATGCCACCTGGTACGCGGCGCGCAGCGCGGACCCCGCGGAGAACCTGTCCAAGGTCAACTTCTACCCGGAGGTGTTCTTCTTCCCCGCGGGTGGCGCCTCGGTGCAGCATATCGCCGCACCGGGCCGGATGACCCTGGCCAGGCTCACCCGCAACGAGGGGCGGTACCGGCTGCAGCTGATGCTCGGCGAGTTCGAGAGCTACGACGAGGCCACCACCCAGCGGCTCGTCCGGCAGTCCACCCCGGAATGGCCGCATGCCTTCGCCCGGCTGGATGTCGATGGCCCGGTTTTCCTCAGCCGGTTCGGGGCCAACCACATCCACGCCGTGCCCGGCGACCGGCGCGGGGAGCTGCGCGCGGTGGCCGGGCTGCTCGACATCGACCTGGACGAGTGGTCCAGATGAGTGACGGCCTGCTGCTCGGTATCGACATCGGCACCTCGAGCTCGAAGGGAGTGCTCGTCGATCCACAAGGGAGGGTGCTGGCCAGGGCGAGTAGGCCGCATGCCACCTCCACCCCGCATCCGGGCTGGGTCGAGCACGACGCGGAATCCGTCTGGTGGCGCGACTTTCTCGCGCTGGCCAGGGAGCTGGCGGCGGCGGCCGACGGGCACCGGCTGGCCGGGCTGGCCGTCAGCGGGATCGGGCCGGTGCTGCTGCCCGCGACCGCCAACGGTGGCCCACTGCGGCCGGCGATCCTGTACGGCGTGGACACCCGGGCCACCAGGGAGATCGAGGAGCTCACCGCGGAGCTCGGTGCCGAGGAGATCCTCGCCCGCGGCGGCACCCCGCTGTCCTCCCAGGCGGTGGGGCCGAAATGGCGCTGGCTGGCGCGCAACGAGCCCGCAGTGTGCGAGCGGGCCGAGCTGTTCCTGATGGCCAGTTCCTACCTGGTGTACCGGCTGACCGGGGAGTACGTGCTGGACCACCACTCGGCCAGCCAGTGCGACCCGATGTACGACCTGCGCGCGGCGGAATGGGCCACGGACTGGGCCGAGCGCACCGCACCCGGGGTGCCGCTGCCCCGGCTGGCCTGGCCGACCGAGGTTGCCGGCGCGGTGACCGCGGAGGCGGCCGCGGAAACCGGCCTGCCGCAAGGACTTCCGGTCACCGCGGGCACCGTGGACGCCTGGGCCGAGGCGGCCAGCGTCGGGGTGACCGATCCCGGCGACACCATGGTCATGTACGGCACCACCATGTTCCTCATCCAGGTGCTGTCCGATCCGCGCCCGCACCCTGGGCTGTGGACCACCCGCGGCACCGTCCCCGGCACCTACTCCCTCGCCGCGGGCATGGCGACCTCGGGCGCGATCACCGACTGGCTGCGCACCCTGCTGGGCGGCGACTTCGCCGGGCTGGTCGCCGGCGCGGCGAGCGTGCCGCCAGGCAGCAGGGGATTGCTGCTGTTGCCGTACTTCGCGGGCGAGCGGACGCCGCTGTTCGACGCCGACGCGCGCGGGGTGCTCGCCGGGCTCACCACCGCGCACGGGCCGGGCGAGCTGTACCGGGCCGCGTTGGAGGGCATCGCCTACGGGGTGCGGCACAACCTGGAGGTGATGGGCTCGGCTGGCGGCACCGCGGGCAGGCTGGTCGCCGTCGGCGGCGGGGTGCAGGGCGGGCTCTGGACCCAGATCGTCACCGATGTGACCGGGGCGGAGCAGCAGGTGCCCGCGGAGACCGTGGGCGCGGCCTTCGGGGACGCCTTTCTTGCTGCCGTGGCCACCGGCATGGACCCGGACATCACCGAGTGGAACCCGCTGGCCAGGACGGTCCGGCCGGACCCGCGGCGGACCGAGACCTACCACGAGTTCTATGCCAGGTACCGGGAGCTCTACCCAGCGACCGCCGACATCGCCCACTTCCTGGCCGCCCAGCAGCACCGAAGCCAACCGCTGTGAGTTTCGTCAGCGGGGGTTGACGGCCAGTATCCGCAGGGCGTTGAGGGTGCACACCCCGCGCCATTCCAGCTCGGCGGCGGGGCCCGGCGGACGCCAGGACAACGGCCAGCCACCGTCCTCGGCCTGCGCCGCGGCGAGCGCATCCAGGTGTGCCCGCACGGCATCGGCGGGGAACACCGCCCGCAGCGGATCCTCCGGACCGGGAGCGAAGTCCAGCGGGGTGAGCCCGTAGCCGGCGCCGGGGTGGAGATGCAGCAGCGGCATCCTGCCGAACCACCCGGTGACCACCGCCCGTTGCCGTTCGGCCCAGTCCCGGTCCGGGCAGCGGGCCAGGAAGCGCAGCACGTTCAGCGCCGTATGCGCGTCGCATGGCTGTCCCGCGGTCAGCGCCTCGATCCGCTGCAGGCAGAAGGCCTCGGCCGTGCTGAGCCAGGAGTCGCCGGTCACCCCGGCCCGGCGCAGCCGCGCCACGATCCCGGCCGTGGGGTTCAGTCCGGCGGGGAACCCGCCGTCGCCCCAGTGCTCGGCCCGCGGGTGGGTGGCGATCGACGGCAGCACGATCGGCAGCCCGCCGTCCGCGGTCGTGACCGAGGCCAGGAACGGCAACAGGTCCTCCGCGAAAGCCCGGGACCGGTCCCGCACGAGTTCGTCCGCGCCCGCGGCGGAGTCCAGCACCTGCTCCAGGACCTCGAGACCGAAGTCCACCGCGAGCGGCTGGCTCGCCGGGGCGCGGACATCGGGTTCGAGCGCATGCCCGAGGCCGCCGTCCGGGTTGCGGTGGGCCGCGAGGGCGTCCAGGACGGCGCACGCGGCCGCCGGTCCGCCGCCGTCCAGGTGCAGTTCGGCGAGCCGCCGTTCCAGCACCCTGGCATGGGTGGCCAGGAAGGTCCGGCCGCGCCTGGCCGCTTCGGTGTCCACAGTGGTGTTCGTGCTCATGGCGGGGACGCTAGCCGCCGTGGCGCGGGCGGTCTTGGACGGAACGGTCACCGGTGCCGAAGAACTCGCGTGGCGTACGGCCGGTGAGCTCCCGGCAGTCCCGGTTCAGATGGGCCTGGTCGGCGTACCCCGCCGTCAACGCTAGCGCGCTCAGGCTGGCGGCGGCCGGTGCCGCGGCGCGGGCGCGCTGTAGCCGGGCCACCCGCAGGTAGGTCGCCGGGCCGTAGCCGACGGCCTGGGTGAACCGGCGGCGCAACTGGCGCTCGCCCGTGCCGAGGTCGTCCAGCGCGGCCGAGACCCGGGGCACCCCGGTGGTCAGCCGGGCCAGCAGCAGGTCCAGCCCCGGATCCGGCCAGTCGGTCAGGTTGTCGGCCACGATCTGGCCGAGCGCGGCCGGCCTGGTCAGCAGCAGGTCGGCGATCCCGGCGCCACGCCGCCCCCAGAGCTCGGGCAGGGTCACCCGCTGGTCGCGCAGCTCGTCCGCGGCCACCCGCAGCACCCGCGGCGCGTACCCCGGCCGGAACCGGACGCCGTGCAGGGTCCCGGTGGCTGTGGAATCCCACGGCCGGGTGTCCGGGCCCGCGACGAACACCCGGTCGGCCGCGACGATCAGGTCCAGGCAGCCATCCGGCACGATCAGCTTCGTCCCCTCGCCCGCGGACCACCACAGGCAGCGCACGGCCTGCCGCAGCCGGGCGGGTGGCGGAGCCTCGCGGTACATACCGCCATCATGCCCCCACCCACCGACATTCCGTCGGGCGCTTTCGATCCGCGCCCCGGAGTGATCGACGGCGTTAGGGTGGCCCGGTGGAACTGGTGACGATCGACGAGGTCCGGGCCGCCGCGAGCAGGATCGAGGGCCGGACGTTGCGCACCCCGCTGCTGGAACCGGAGCCGCTGTCCGCGGAGTTCGCCTCGCGGGTACTGGTCAAGCCGGAGAACCTGCAGCACACCGGCAGCTTCAAGGTACGTGGAGCGCTGAACACCCTGCTGGACTGGCGCGATCGGGGCAGCCTGCCGGAGGGGGTGGTGACCTTCTCCGCAGGCAACCACGCCGCCGCGGTCGCCCTGGCGGGGGAGCAACTCGGCGTGCGCACGATCGTGGCCATGCCGACCGAACCCATCGCGTCCAAAGTGGAGAACGTGCGGCGGTACGGCGGAGAGATCGTGCCCACCGACGACCTGGCGGGCACCTGCGCCGCGCTGGCCGCCGAGCACGGCTACCCGGCGCTGTACCCGTTCGACATGCCCGAGGTCATCGCGGGGCAGGGCACCGTGGGGCTGGAGATCTGCGCGGACGGCCCGGAACCCGGCCTGGTGCTGGTCCCGGTTGGCGGTGGTGGGCTGCTCAGCGGGGTGGCCGTGGCGGTGCGGGCACTCGCGCCGCGGGCGCGGATCGTCGGAGTGGAACCGGAGACCTCGAACGCGATGAGCCTCGCCGTACGCGCGGGGGAGATCGTGCCGGTACCCGATCCGGCCGCCACGATCGCGGACGGCCTGACCGCCCCGTTCGCGGGCAGGCACACGCTGGCCCATGTGCTGGCGCTGGTGGACGAGGTGGTCGAGGTCCCGGACCGGGCCATTGGCGAAGCCTGGCGGGGAATGGTGGAGTCGACAAAGCTGCTCGTCGAGCCCTCCGCGGCGCTGGGGCTGGCCGCGCTGCGCACCGGGGCGGTGCGGCCGCGGCCCGAAGGAGCCACTGTTCTGGTGCTCTCCGGCGGCAACACCGACCTGCACAGGCTGGCCGCGCAATAATTTTGCGTCCGGGGAGGGAAACTTTCAATCGTCGGTACAGCGCCCCGGCCTAGCGTGAGGTTGTCATGATCAGCCGACCGCGAAGGACGAATCCCATGCAGGCCAACCTCGCCGACGTCGATATCGATCCCGCCCGGATCGCCGAGGCCGCCAAGGTGATCGACCCGCTGTTCCTGGACACCCCGCAGTTCGTGGACGAGCAACTGTGCGCCGCGCTGGGCAGGCGGGTGCTGGTGAAGGTCGAGACACTGAACCCGATCCGCAGCTTCAAGGCAAGGGGCGCGCAGTGGCTGCTGGCAGGCTACCCCGCCGGTGCCGAGGTGGTGTGCGCCTCCAGCGGGAACTTCGGCCAGGCCGTCGCCTACGCGGCAGGCCGCAGGGGTATGACGGCCGAGGTGTTCACGCCGGCGAACGGCAACCAGGGCAAGCTGGCCAGGATGCGCTCCCTCGGCGCCGTGGTGCACCAGGTCGAGGGGAACCCGCGAGAGGCGGCGCGGGAGTACGTCCGGGAACGGCCCGGCCGGATCTTCATCGAGGACGGCCGCGAGCCCGCGGTGGCAGAGGGCGCGGGCACCATCGGCATGGAACTGCTCGCGGCAGGCGGTATCGACACGGTGGTCGTTCCGGTCGGGGACGGCTCGCTGATCACCGGAGTGGCCAGGTGGATCAAGGAGCACGCGCCACGGATGACCGTGGTCGGAGCCTGCGCGGCCGGCGCGCCCGGGATGGCGAGGAGTTTCGGTTCCGGGCAGCCGGAGGCCGCCGAGGTGGACACCTTCGCCGACGGGATCAACGTGCGCGCGCCCATTCCGGAGTCGCTCACCAGGATGCGGGCGCTGGTGGACGAGGTCGTGCTGGTCGAAGACGAGGCGATGCTGGCGGCCATCCGCACCGCGGCACAGACCCTGGGGTTGTTGCTCGAACCGGCGGGAGCGGCCTCGCTCGCGGCTATCGCCGAGCACGACCTGCCCGGCGGGACCATCGCGGCGGTGCTGAGCGGGGCCAACCTCAATCCGGACCTGTTCGAGCGGGTGCTGGGCGGCGCGGGCCGGAGCTAGTGTTGCCGGACCGGCCGCCCGGTCAGCGGCCGGCCGGCGGGAGATGCGCGATGTCGTTGAACCGGCGCAGGATCCACCGCGAGCCGTGCACCACCAGCCCGGAGATGGACGCGTTGTCCGCGCCGATGAAGGCGAACGGCTCCGAGCCGGTTGCCGCGGCGAGGACCGCGGCGATGACTCCACCGTGGGTGAACACCGCGAGCCGTTCGTCCGGATGGGCCGCGACGAGCCGCTCGACGGCTCCGCGCACCCTGGCTGCGAACTCCGGGGCGGGTTCCGCGCCGGGAATCACATCCCAGCGCTGTTCGGCCCACAGCCGCTGGGCGGTCGGGTGGTTCTCGGCGACCCGCTTGCGCAGCAGGCCGCCCTCCCACTCGCCGAGCAGCACCTCACGCAGGTCGGCCTCGACCGCAGGGGTGAGACCCAGCCGCCCGGCCAGCGGTTCGGCCGTCTGCGCGGTCCGCCGCAGGGTGGTGACGTAGATGGCGTCGATGTGCTCCTTGGCGAGCCGTTCACCCACCCGTTCGGCCTGCTGCCTGCCTTCCGGTGCGAGGTCAGGGTCGCTGTGCGCACCGAGCACGGGGAACGGGACGCCATCCACGGCGGGCGCGGACTCGCCGTGCCGGATCAGCAGGAGCTCGGTGGATCCGGGCGGTGCCTCGAAGCGGGGCTGCCGGTACTCGGTCACGGGGGTTTCGCCGGAGGTCGACACGGCCGCAGGGTAACCCACCCAAGAGCACCGGCGGCCGGACCCGCCGCTGGTCCGGGCGGGTGCCGCCGAGGAGACCCGGTGACCGGGGGCGCAAGGGTTGTCGTTTTCCCGGGGACCCTAGCCAAACCCCGCATGGGTGCGGGATCCTGCTTGTCGTCCTTTCGCCCCGGACCCCGGCGACTTTCGTGTTCGAATGTTGGTCGGGTGACTTTGATGGGTGTAGTCAACTCCGCAACCGAGTTACTGGTGCGGCCATCGGCGCGGGTGGGCGTCTCCGACGTGCGCAGGCTGGAACTGCTGACCAGGACGTTGCGGGTGGCGGATCATCGCTATGGCGGCCGGGCCTGCCGGGCCGACGTGCTGGCGGCGTTGTCGACGGGCAGACGCATGCTGGCCTCCGCGAGCACCCAGCGGGTCCGCGCCGAGCTGTACCCGGCGGTGGCCGATCAGCACAACCTCGCCGGATGGGTCAGCTTCGACAGCGGCCTCACCGCGACCGCGCTCGGGCATTTCAACAGCGCGCTGACCCTGGCCGCCGCCGAGCGGAACTACGGGTTGCTCGCGGACGTGCGCTACCGGATGGGGCATGTCTACCTGCATCAGGGCACCGCGCACGAGGCGATCCGCCAGTTCGGGCTTGGCCAGCACGCCGCGAAGCAGGACGGGGATCCCGGGGTCACGCAGGCCGTGCTGCTCGTGCATCAGGCAAGGGCGCTGGCCCAGCTCGGGGACAGCAGGCAGGCGCTGAGCATGCTGGGGCGTGCCGTGGCGCACTTCTCCCAGGCCGACACCGAGACGGCGCCGCCGTGGGCGGAACTGGTCGACTCCGCGGAGATCGCGGCCATGATCGGCAGCGCGCACACCGAGCTGGCGCGGTACGTGGATGTCAGCTTCACCCGTTCGGCAATCGTCACCTTGAGCTCCGCACTGACCGGCTACGGGAACAGCAGGCATCGCAGCCGCTCGCTGGCCGAGATCTCGCTGGCGATCAACCGGATCCTCGCCGGGGACCTGGAGCAGGGGCTCGCGACCGCGTTGCGTGCACTGGAGCTGTCCGCCACCCTGCGCTCCACTCGGGTGCGGAACCGGTTCGTGGTGCTGGAACGGGAGCTGGGCAAGCATCTCGGCAGCGTCGAGGCGCAACGGGTTGCCGGGCGGATCGCCGAGTTCGTGGCGCGGCAGTCGGTACCGGACCGGCAGGGGCGTGGCCGCCGGAAATGAAACGCGGCCGCGTTTCCCAGCCGAGTGGCAGCGTGTTCCCGCGAGCCAGACAATGGCAATGACCGGTCGATCGTGCCGTCTTTGCTGCTGGCCTCGTTCCTCGGTACCGATCGACGCCAACTCGCCGGAGAAATGGATGTCCGATGGTCGAGGACGAAGGTGTTGATTCCGCGTGTCGGCCGATCGCTGTTGATCTCGATATGTTGCTGCTCCCGGGTAATGTGCATGAGGCGGCCGGAATGGTGAGCGTGCAGCTCGGGTTGACCATCGAGGAAGCGATCGAGGTGTTGCGTGTTCGCGCACGGAGATACGGGCTGGATATGGCGGATCTCGGCGAACGGGTGATCACGGGAGAGATCCGTTTCGCGCCGCGGAGGTGAATCACGCGGCCTGGACGGGAGGAGATCATGAAAGGCGACCGGGGGGTCTATCGGGCATTTGTCGAGGTGGCCGACACCGTACGGGGTGATTTCGACTTGATCGAGTTTCTCGACACCGTGGTGCACCGATCCGCGGAGCTGCTCGATATCGCCGACTGCGGGTTGCTGCTGGAGGACGAATCCGGTGAGCCGAGCCTGATCGCCGCCTCCACCGAACGGGTGCGTCAGCTCGGGCTGCTCCAGTTGCGCAAGGGCACCGGCCCATGCCTGGACTGCCTGCACAGCGGGCGCCGGGTGCAGCACACCGACCTGGCCGCGGGAACGGCCGGGTGGCCCGAGTTCACCCCCGAGGCGCTGGCCTCCGGGTTCCTGACGGTGTACGCCGTGCCCCTGCGGCACCGGCAGCACACCATCGGCGCGATGAACGCGTTCAGCCCGGCCCCGCTGAGCGGTGACAGCCTCGACCTCTGGCAGTCGCTCGCCGATGTCGCCACCATCGGCCTGGTGCACGAACGTGCGGTGCGGCACGGCGCCGCCGTCAATCGCCAGCTCCAGGAAGCGCTCAACAGCAGGGTGCTGATCGAGCAGGCCAAGGGCGCGCTGGCCGAGCGGATGAGCATCCCGGTGGACGACGCGTTCGCCGTGCTGCGCGGGAACGCCCGCAGGAACCGCCGCACCGTCCGGGAGCTGGCCGTCCGGGTGCTGGACGGCCGGGCTCTCCCGGACGGCGACCCGCCTGCGGGCCCGGGCGGGCCCTGACTTTCCTCCGGCCGGGTCAGTTCCAGGACCAGTGCCTGCGGTGAGCATCGGTGGCCCATCCGGCGATCCGGTCCAGGTCCGGCCCGGCCGCCAGCGGGGTGCGGCCCGCGTCCAGCAGTCCGGTCACCGCCGTGCGGACCTCCAGGATGTCCCGCAGTACTTCCTCGAGCGGCAGCTCGCCGCGTTTCACCCGCAGCACGTGCTCCCGCTCCCGCTCGGGCATCGGCAGGGTGAGCCTTGCCTCCCGGACGACCTCCAGCCCCTGGTAGGCCAGCCGCAGCGCGTGCGAGGCGTACTTGACGTCATAGCCGTAGCGGGCGATCAGTTCCGGCCGCTTCGGCATCCTGCCCTGCTGCCCGTGCGCCAGCAGCCTGCGGTGCTGGGCGTCCAGGTAGCCGAGGAACCGGTGCCCAGCCTGCCGGGACAGCACCGCGGGGGCGAGTGCGCGCAGCTCCTCGCCGAGCGGCCGTAGCGCCACCACCGCCTCCGTGGGCGCGTACAGCGGCAGCAACATCGTCGGGTTGCCCTTCATCGCGAGGCGCAGGTACTTGCGCAGCGAGTACACCACCAGGTCGGTGTCGCCAGGGCCGGAGCGCACACCCTCCGGCTGGGTGCGGAACACATAGTGCTCGACCGGTTTGCGCATGCCGAGGACATGCTCGGCAGGCTCGACGAACACACCCATCTCGTCGTGGTCGTCGGTGCCTTCGATGGCGATGCCGTGCACCCCGGAACCGACGACGGTGCGCAGGATCTCGCCGTCCAGCGCGATATCGCGGTTGCCGTGCTCGGTGTGCCTCGCGGTTGCGGTCATGGCGCGAATCCTGACACGCGAGTGCCCGCCGATGGTACGGACTTTCCGGCTGGTGCGACCAGTTTAGTCCACAGTGGACCTCAGGCTGGCTGTTCCAGCCAACCACGCAATGCCTCCGCCGTGCGTCCGGGCTGATCCTCCGCGGTGTAGGTGAACGAGCCTGCGACGGTACGGAAGGTGGCGCCGATCCGTTCGGCGTAACTCTGTCCGTGTGTAAGGGGAAAGACCCGGTCCTCCGCGGCCCACAGGCACAGCACCGGTCCGGGGAAGGATGACCGCAGCCGCTGGGCCGCCTCCTGGACGAACCTGGCGGAGACCGCGCCGATCGCCTTGCGGCCGTCGCGCCTGACCGAGGTGCTGTCCAGCACCGGCCGTACGTAGCCGCGCATCACCCGCGCTTCGATCGGGTACTTCGCCAGGCTGCCGTAGGTGTTGGGCAGCCGCCAGCTGAGGCGCAGCCGTAACGGCTGGTAGAGGATGCGATGCGGGGCCGGGTGCCGCGCGGCCAGTTTCAGCAGCCCGAACCCACCCGGCCCCGGTGGCCACGAGCACCAGGGTGTCTCGCAGGAGTTCAGCACGAGCCCGCCGAGCCGTTCCGGGTGGTGCGCGGCCACGAGCTGGCTGTAGGCACCGCCGGAGTCGTTTCCGACCAGGGTCACCTCGCGTAGGTCCAATGCCTCCAGCAGGTCCGCGATCAGCCGCGCGATGCCGGGCGGCGACAGGTCGGCTTCGCGTCGCATGGGGGAGGTGTGCGAGCCGAGTGGCCAGTCCGGGGTGATGCACCGGAACCGGTCGGCCAGTAGCGGAACGAGCTTGCGCCAGAGATCGGCGTTCACCAGGTAGCCGTGCACGAACACGAGCACCGGGCCGCTCCCGATCTCGTGGTAGCGCACGGTTCCCGCGGGCAGCCGGACCTGTTTCGCCTGCCCCAGCCGCGGGTCCCGCCCGCAGGGTTCCGCCATGGGTGGCCTCCGAAAGTTCTTGGAACCATTACAAGAACCGTGCCGGTACGCTAGCAGGCCGGGACACTTCTTGCAATCGTTACAAGAGAGGATCGGGATGGATCCCCGCAAGGCCCGCACCATCGAAGCGCTGCTGCGCGCCGGGGAGGAGTTGTTCCGGCGGCGGTCCGCCGAGGAGGTGACGGTCGAGGAGCTCGCCGGCCGGGCCGGAGTCGCCGTGGGCTCGGTGTACAACCACTTCGGATCCAAGGCGGGGCTGCACGCTGCGGTGCTGGAGCGGGCCATCCGGCTCGACCGGGACTATATGGACCGCGCCTACCGCCGCGCCGGTTCACCGATCGCGCGGATCTACGCCGCGGCCGAGGAGTACCTGGCGTTCTATCTCGCCCACCCGGACTACTTCCGCATGCTGGCCTTCCCGAACGCCCCCGGGCAGTACCCGGCAGGCAGGGAGTTGACCGAACGGCTCGCCCGCGCGGTGCGGGAGCAGAACGAGCGCCTGGTCCGCGCGCTGCGGGAGGGGATCGAGGCCGGGGAGCTGCGCCCGGTCGACCCTGAGGAGACCGCGACCGTGCTGTGGTCGGCCTGGAACGGGATCATCAGCCTCGGGTGGCGGCCGGACGCCCTGCACCGGGACGAGGCCGGGTTGCGCCGGTTGCTGGCCGCGGCCACCGAGATGGTGGCGAACGGCCTGCTGCCACGGCCGGACTGAGCCGCGTCCGGATATCCGGATTCACCCGCGGTACTACTGTGCGTGCGCTCGGCCATTCATCCGAACGTGCCGAACAACGCTCAGCTGGACGTTGCAGCGCGGAGTGGCCGAATGCGAATGTCATGCAGCGAGCTGGACCAGGTGGGGCCAGGTTGGACACAGTCATCGCAGTCGGCCGAGGGAGTACGCGCCCATGCAGGCTTTTGCATTGCCCGAGTTCTACGTGCCTTATCCGGCGAGGATCAATCCGCATCTGGAACGCGCCAGGGAGCACAGTTCGGACTGGGCGCGACGAATGGGAATGCTGGACGCGCCGAAGCCCGGCGGTGGCGTCGTGTGGGACCAGGCCGCGCTTGACCAGATGGACTACGCCCTGATGTGCGCGTACACCCATCCGGACTGTGACGGGCCGACCCTGGACCTGATCACCGACTGGTACGTATGGGTGTTCTTCTTCGACGACGATTTCCTCGAACAGTTCAAGTATTCCCGGGATCGCGCCGGCGCGAAGGCCTATCTCGACCGGCTCGAGCAGTTCATGACCCTGGAGGGTGAAACACCGCCGGAACCGGAGAACCCCGCCGAGGCTGGGCTGAAGGATCTGTGGGAGCGCACCGTTCCCGCCATGTCATCCGAATGGCGGCAGCGTTTCATCACCAGCACGCACAACCTGATGGTCGAGTCGATGTGGGAGCTGGACAACATCGACCGGGGCCGGATCGCGAACCCGATCGAGTACGTGCAGATGCGCCGCCGGGTCGGCGGGGCGCCCTGGTCGGCCAACCTGGTGGAGTACGCCGTCGGCGCCGAGGTTCCCGCGCTGCTCGCGGAGACCCGGCCGATGCAGGTGCTCGCCGACACCTTCGCCGATGCCGTGCACCTGCGCAACGACCTGTTCTCCTACCAGCGAGAAGTACAGGAGGAGGGGGAGAACTCCAACGCGGTACTGGTGTTCGAGCGCTTCTTCGACTGCTCCACCCAGGAGGCAGCCGAACTGGTCAACGATCTGCTGACCTCGCGCCTGCAGCAGTTCGAGAGCACCGCGCTGGCCGATGTTCCCGCGCTGTGCGCCGACCGCGCGGCACCATGCCAGGACCAGGCCGCGATCGCCGCCTACACCAAGGGCCTGCAGGACTGGCAGTCCGGCGGGCACGAGTGGCATGTGCGTTCCAGCCGGTACATGAACGAGGGCGCGGACTCCGCGGGCCAGGCGGGCCCACTCGGCGGGCCGACCGGCCTCGGCACCTCGGCAGGCCGGATCGCCGCCACCCTGCGCATCGGTGCGGGTCGCCGGGCCGAGCAGCATGCGCATGTTCCGTTCCAGCCGGTCGGCCCGCTGCCGCTGCCCGAGCTGTACATGCCGTTCCCCATCCGTACCAGCCCGCATCTGGACGCGGCCCGCAGTTACGCGGTCGACTGGGCCCGGCGGATGGGCATGCTGGACTCCGTGCCCGGGGTCGAGCACGGCGGGGTGTGGGACGAACGCCGGTTCATCGGCCTCGATCTTCCGCACTGCGCCGCGATGATCCACGCCGACGCAACCCTGGAAGAGCTCTACCTGTCCTCGGACTGGCTCGCCTGGGGAACCTATGGTGACGACTACTACCCGGTGGTGTTCGGGCATCGCCGGGACCTTGCGGGCGCGCGGGCGAGCAACGCGCGGCTTGCCGAGTTCATGCCGCTGGACATGGGCCCAACCCCGGAGCCGCTGAACCCGCTGGAACGTGGCCTCGCGGACCTGTGGCAGCGCACCGCCGAGCCGATGCCGCAGGAGAACCGGCAGCGGTTCCGCCTCGCGGTCGAGGAAATGTTGGAGAGCTGGTTGTGGGAACTGTCCAATCAGGCCCAGAACCGGGTTCCGGACCCGATCGACTACGTGGAGATGCGGCGCAGGACGTTCGGCTCGGAGATGACCAAGAGCCTGGCCCGGCTCTCCTATGCCGACCGGGTGCCCGCCGAGCTGTACCGGACGCGGACCATGCACGAGCTGGACACCGCCGCGCAGGACTATGCCTGCTTCGCCAACGACCTGTTCTCCTACCAGAAGGAGATCGAGTACGAGGGCGAGGTGCACAACCTGGTGCTGGTGGTGGAGAACTTCCTGAACGTGGACCGGCTGCGGGCCAGGGACATCGTGGCGGAGCTGATGGCCGCGCGGATGCTCCAGTTCGAGCACATCATCGCCAACGAGCTGCCCGCCCTGTTCGAGGAGTTCGAGCTGGACGACGAGGCCCGCGAGATCGTCCAGCGGCATGCCGACGAGCTCAAGGAGTGGATGTCCGGGATCCTGGAATGGCACCGAAAGTGCGTGCGCTACACCGAGCCGGAGCTGAAACGTAACCGGTTCCCCGGCGCGCCCGCGGAGTTCAGCTTCCTGCCGACCGGGCTCGGTACCTCCGCGGCCAGGGTGGGCGCGGGCTCCGGCGGGCCCCGCTGAGCGCTCAGCACAGCGCGCTCAGCACAGCCCGGCGTCGTGCACCAGCAGCGCGATCTGGGTCCGGTTGCCGAGGTCGAGTTTGGTGTGGATTCGGGTGATGTGCGCCTTCACCGTGGCCACGCTCAGGTGCAGCTCGGTGGCGATCTCGGCGTTGCTGCCGCCCCGGCCCACGGCGACCGCGACCTCGTGTTCCCTGGCGCTGAGCGTGTCCAGCGCGCTGCGCGCCCGCTGGTAGGAACCGGCCTCGGTGGCGGCCCGGTCCATCAACCGCCGGGTGATCCCGGGGGACAGGATCGGGTCGCCCGCCGCCACGGTGCGGATGGCCCCGGCGATTTCGGTGGGCGGGGAGTCCTTGAGCAGGAATCCGCTCGCGCCCGCGCGCAGGGCGAGCAGCACGTTCTCGTCGGTGTCGAAGGTGGTCAGCACGATCACCTCGGGTGGGTTCGCCCTGGCCCGGGTGCGCCGGGTGGCGATGATCCCGTTCAGCCGCGGCATGCGGATGTCCATCAGCACGACGTCGGTGGCGTGCGCGTCCAGCGCCGCGGGTACCTGGTCCCCGTCCCCGGCCTCGCCGGCCACCGCGATGCCGGGGGCTCCGTCGAGCATCAGGGTCAGCCCGCCCCGGACCAGCGGATCGTCGTCGACCACGAGTACGCGGACGATGTCGTTCATGCCGGCCACGGTAGCCGGGCGTGCAGCCGGAACTCGCCGGACCTTGCCAGCTGGTCGAGTTGCCCACCGGCCAGCCGCACCCGCTCGGTTAGCCCGACCAGTCCGGTTCCGGTGCCGGGGACCGCAGGCGGGCCGGCGGCGCCGGGCAGCGGGTTGGACACCTCGATCAGCAGCTGATCTCCCGCGCTGCCGTCCAGCGTGATGCTGACCGGCAGGCCGGGGGCGTGCTTACGGGCGTTGGTCAGCGCTTCCTGCAGGATGCGGTAGGCGGTGCGCCCGGTCGGGCCGGGCAGCGCGGCCGGATCGGCGAGGCCGTCCCGCAGCTCGACCGGGGTGCCGGTGGCCCTGGACTCCTCGACCAGCTCGGGCAGATCGGATATTCCGGGCACCGGCCGTCCGGTGCCGTCGCCCCCGGTGTCCTCGCGCAGCACGGTGATCACCTCCCTGAGCTCGTCCAGGGCCTGATGCACGCCGGTGCGGACTACCCCGGCGGCGTGCGCGAGCCGCTCGGGTGGATGATCCGGCCGGTACTCCAGCGCACCCGCGTAAGTGGCCAGCAGGGACAGCCGGTGGGCGAGCACATCGTGCATTTCCCTTGCGATCCGTGCCCGTTCCGCCGCCCTGGCCTCGGCAACCCGGCGGCCCTGCTCGGTCTCGGCCCGCCGGGCACGTTCCTGCAGCGTGTCGATCAGCGCCCCGCGGGCCGCGGCCAGCGCGCCCCAGCCGAGCAGGGCGGCGTGCCCGAGCAGCACCAGCACCAGCCACCAGCCAAAGGACAGCCCGCCCAGCGGCTGCCACAGGCCACGCAGGACATGCGCGCAGGCCCCGGCCCCGGCCACCGCCGCCGCCACCGGGAACGGTCGGCTGCGGGCGACCTGAAGGGTGCCGATGGTGGAGACGGGTGTCGCGGTCGGCACCAGTGCGGCCAGCGCCGCCAGCGCGAGCGCGCCGTGGACCGGCCTGCGCAGCACCAGCGGCAGCAACCCGCAGGCCACCAACCCGGCGGCGAGGTCGGCGCCGAGCGCCCAGCCACGGCTGCCCCCGGCGTACTCGCCGTACGCGGTCGCCGCGGTGAGCAGGCCCGCCGCGGCGAGCACCAGCGGTTCCCACCGTCGGCAGACCGGATTCCTGTACACGGCAGGCGAGCCTACGGGCGGCCCGGTGGGTGCGGACAGCGACCAAAGTCGAACCCGGGCGCCACCCTGGTCGGTGCGGCGGTGGCCGTGCGATCGACGCGCCCCCGGGCGCGGTCCGCGATGCTGGCGGTATCGGATCGCGGGAGGACCGCATGGACGAAAGGACGTACCTCATGAACGACCCGAAGATCGAGATACCCGCCGTGGGTGACTACCGGATCGACCCGGAGCGCTCCGCGGTCTCGTTCACCACCCGGCATATATTCGGCCTCGCCGCGGTGCGGGGCACCTTCCGGCTCCGCGAAGGGCAGATCCACGTCGCCGACCCGGTGTCCGGGTCCACCGTGCGGGCGAGCATCGCTGCGGGCAGCTTCGACACCGGGCTGTCCGCGCGGGATGTCACGGTGCGTTCGGCCCAGTACCTGGACACCGAGAAACATCCGGACATCACCTTCGCCGCGGACCGGGCGGAGCGGGTGGAAGGACGCTGGGTGCTGCCCGGGTCGCTGACCGTGCTGGGCCGCGCCCGCGAGATCCAGGTGCCGGTGGAGGAGGTACGCCAGGAAGGGTCGTTGCTGCGCGCGCGGGCCTCGGCCAGGGTGGATCGCTACGAGTTCGGCATCACCGCGATGAAGGGGATGACCGGGCGCTACCTGGACCTGCGGCTGGAAATTATCGCCGGGCGGGCTGGCTGAGCTAAATCGGAGGCCGTCCGGCGCCGGTTGTGATAGCCAGTGGTCATGAACGGCCATGGGCGGGAGGACCGGTGAACCCCGGCGAAGGTGACCGGGCCGCCATCCTGGTCGAGGGCCCGAGTGACCGCCGCGCGATCGAGACCCTGGCCCGGTTGCGCGGCAGGGACCTGCGGGCTGAGGGGGTGGTGGTCGTGCCGATGGGCGGTGTGACCAACATCGGTCACTTCCTGGAACGGCTCGGCCCACGGGGACGTGGCCTGCGGCTGGCCGGGATGTGCGACGCCGCCGAAGAACACCACGTCCGGCGTGCACTGGAACGCACCGGATACGGCGCCGCACTGTCCAGGGCGGAGATGGCGAGGCTCGGCTTCCACGTCTGCGTGGTGGATCTGGAGGACGAGCTGATTCGCGCGCTGGGAACGGATCGGGTCGAGCGCACGCTCGCGGCGGAGGGCGAGCTGGCTTCCTTCCGCGTGCTGCAGAAGCAGCCCGCCCAGCGTGATCGTGAGCTCGGCAGGCAACTGCGCCGGTTCCTCGGTTGCCGTTCCGGCCGGAAGGCCCGGTATGCGGGGTTACTCGTGGAGGCACTGGACCCGGCGCGGCCGCCCGAACCGCTGGAGCGTGTGCTCGCCCAGGTCTGAGCCGGCGCACCGAGCGATGGTTGCGGGCGAGGTTCGCGGCTGCCATGATCGGCACCATGTCTGATCGAAAGGGCGGATCCGCCCTGCCGCGTTGAGCGGGCTGCGCGGGCGAAAGGCCCGCTCTCGTGCCGTCCCGGCGGATGTTGCCGCGAAAATCGAGCTCTGGTGGCGTGCGGTCGCACTGCGGGCCGAGTGGCAGCGCCACATTCTTCGTACCGGACCGGCCGACCGGAAGGCGACCGAGGAGGCCATAGCGGGCCTGTACGCGTTGCTCGGCGAGCCTCGCCCGAGGTTCGTATGGGTGGATTCGCCCGCCGCGGCCATGCGATTGCTCCCGCCGCCGCCCACCCTCCGGCTGGGCGGTCCGTGGCCGGTGGAAAGCCGGATCGCGACCCTGGCGTCCACTCTGCGCAGACGGTTGGACTGGTACACCGGAGGCCACAGGGAACCGTGGATGAACACCGCCGGTCCGCCCGCCGATCCGTTGTCCGCCCTGCGTTCCGGTACCACCATTCAGTCTCTTGTGGACGAAGGAATCGGCGACGTACTGCGGCGGGTAGCCAGGGAATCGGTGGCCGGAGTGCTCCGGGCAGAGCTGCCCGAGCGGCTCGGTCTGGTCTGGTACGGCCAGCATGAAGCCGACTTGGTGGCGCGGTACGAGGCGAGCCGCCTCCTGCACGGCAATCCGCTGCCTGCGGCGGATGCTGAGCAACTGGAGCTGTGGGCCACCATCGCGCGTTCCGGCGGCTGGTGGTGGCCACGCGGGGACAGGTGTGTCATCGCCGAACGCCCGGCGGCGGTCCACACCGAACCGCTGCCCGGCACCGCCTACGACGAGGTGCGGTTGCACCACGCCGATGGCCCATCCGTGGTCTTCCCGGACGGCTGGGCCGTACATGCCTGGCACGGCACCTGGGTGCCGTCCTGGGTGATCGAGGCGCCGACCGTGCGGCGGATCACCTCGGAACGTAACGCCGAGGTGCGCCGCTGCGCGATCGAGCGCATCGGCTGGCAGGCCTTCATCGACCGGGCGGGCCTGACGCTCATCGGAAGGACCGCCGACCCCGGTAACCCTGGCTGCGACTTGAGTCTCTATGACCTGCCCCGCCACCGGGGAGTCACCCCGGCCCGCCTGCTGCACGTAGTGAACGGCTCGGTCGAGCGAGACGGCACCCGCCGTCAGTACGGGCTGCATGTGCCGCCCTGGTTCGACGACCCGATCGACGCGGCCGGCTGGTCCTATGGGCTCAGTGGAGCCCAGTACTCCCTGCTGCGCCGCCGTACCTGACCCTTCGTACCTACAGGTGATCACAATGGACCTTGCCGAACTGCTCGACCGAACCGGACTCGACGTGCTGGACCACCTGGAACGGCAGGCCACCATTCCAGTACTCGACGGCCCCCAGGCCCAGGGCGACCTGATCGTCCTCCCACTGTCCATGCTCACTCCGGTAGACCTCCTGATCGGGGCGCGCTGGCGCCCGGTACCGCTGGAAGGCGTGGAACTGGTCCGCGGGGCGGCGGGCAACAACCCGCACACCCTCGTCGCCGAATCAGGTGCCTGCCAGTGGACCACCGCGGTGCGCGATCCGCTCGGGCTCGGGATCGTGGCCTTCGAGAACACCGCACCGGCCTACCTGGTGCATCCGGAGCACGGTGGCAGCGGAGTGGCGGCCGGATGCTGGCTGGTGCGCCGTCAGCAGGAACGTGGTGTCGGTGCCCGGAAGGGCAATATGCTCATCGCCGACTAATGGAATATGTGGCCGTGTGACGCAAGATCTACTCGGCCCCCTTTCCTTGGCGGTGGAGGAGGTTGCGCCTGGGTCTTCGCTCCGGGTCCAGAAACGCGGGTGGGATGAACTCGGGTAGTCCGTTGCGCATTCTGACTTGCCAGTCGGTGTGGTGGATGAGGTTGTGGTGGTACCAACAGAGGAGTGTGAGGTTGTGCAGGGCTGTTGGTCCCCCATTAGCCCAATAAATCACGTGATGCGCGTCGCATTGTTTGGGTTTTTTCCGGCATCCCGGGAAAGCGCATCCGCGATCCCGCAGGATCAGTGCGCGCCGGATGGCGAGGGGTACCGCGCGGGTGCGTTGTCCGATGTCGAGGATCTCGCCTTTGCTGCCGAGGACGGCGGACACGACATACGCGTCGCAGGCCATCCGCCGGATCTGCGCGGCGGAGTAGGACTCCTGCCCATGCAGCAGCCCGTACCCCGTGCCGTGCTTCAAATCCTCCAGGGTGATGGACACCATGACGGTGAAGGGTTCCCCCGCCTCGGTCGGCCCCTCCTCCGGACACCCCGCCGCCACCCGCAGCACGTCGGCGAACGCGTCCCCCTGGCGCTGGAACTTGCTCCGCCGATCCGGCTCCTCTTTCGTGCCGGAGGGTTTCGCCCTCGGTTCGATCAGCCCGGTCAACAAGGCGGCGGTTTCGGCGTCGAGGTCGAAGGTGCCGCGGAGTCGTCCGCCGCGGGTTTCGCGCCAGTCCAGGGCGCGTTCCGGCCGGGCGAGTTCGTCTTCGGTGGGTGGGGTGCCGTCCTGGTCCAGCCGGGCCAGGATTTCCCGGCCCAGGGTGGTGATGGTGTGGGGTTCGTACTCCCGCGCGGCCTTGGTCAGCAGCGCTTCGGCGTGTTCCCGGTCGGGCAGGCTGACCGGCTGGGGGAAGCGGGTGATGGTGGCGCGGATGGTCTCGATGTGTTCCGGCCCGATCACGCCCTCGGCCGCGGCGGCACCGACCTCGGGCAGGTCGGGCTCCAGCGGTATCCCACCGGGTCCGTAGCGCCGCACCACCGCCCGCGCGTGGGCCACGCGCTGGCGGGCGTCATACGGGTTGAGCCGCAGGATCTCCCGCGTCAACGTCGGCAGGTCGCGGTAGCCCTGCTGGTTCGCGGTGTCGCGGCCGTCGAGTTCGGCCAGGACCGCCAGCTCCCGGGCATACAGAGCCCGCCGCTGCTGTTCGAGGTCGCCCAGCGCGGTCAGGAGTTCCTCCTCGCTCATGCGGGAGGTGTCGATGCCGAAAGTCCTGGTCACAACCCCAGGATACTGTGAATTCGCTCATGTGTTCGAACACGATCGGGTGATCTACGCGGACCGTGTTCGCTTCAGGTAACGGTGTGCCGGAACCGGGATCGCACCGGCTTCGGTCGCGGCGGGGTAGTCGAAACGCCCCTCGTCGGTCCATCCGTTGCGTTCGTAGAACCTGCGGGCCCTGGCATTCCCGGCAACCACGGCGAGCCAGGCGTACTCGTGGCCGTTGGTGGCGACCAGACGTTCCGCTTCGGCGAGCAGTACGGCGGCAACACCGCTCCCGCGGTGGCCCGCAGCTACGTACACCTGTTCCACCTCATCGTCGACCACCATCACGAACCCCGCCACGGCGCCGCCGACGGTCCCCACCACCGTGTCGCCGACCCGTTGCTCGGCCCGGATTGCGAAGGACTCCGCCGTCCGCACCGCGGTAAGCGCATCGGGAACGTGCCCGAGATGGCCGTCGCGCCATCCGGCCTGCCAGATGTCCGCGATCGCGCTCGCGTCCTCGGAGGTGGCGGGACGCAGCGTCACGGAGTCGTCGTCGGTTGCCATTCATAAAGCGTAGCGGCGCGCCGACGGTTCCAGGAGCGTGCCGAGGCCTACCCGATTCGTTGCAGGGCTCTTTCCCGGCGCTGGGCCACGTTCGAGCCCGATTCCCGGCGTGCCATCCGGCGTAACAGGATCGGCGCCAGGATCAGGCCGAGGGCGGCCCAGGCACCCAGCACGCAGGCGGTTTCCAGGTGTCGCCAAGACTCGCCGAGTTCGACGGTGACGGCGACGTCCGGCAGCAGAGCCGAACGCATGCCGAGACCGAGCCAGTAGATCGGGAATATCTGGGCGAGCCACTGCACCCATTCCGGCATCGCGGCGATCGGGTAGAACACCCCGGAAATCCCGATCATGCCAAGGATCGGCAGGGTGACCAGCCCCTGGCTGCGCGCGCTGGTGCCCAGTGAGCCCAGCACCGCGCCGATCGGCAGCGTGGCCACCAGTGCCAGCGCCAGTACCCAGCCCAAGGTCAGCCAGGTGCCCAGGCTGCCGACCGCGAGGCCGGACACGATGACCAGGCCGGGAACCAGCAAGATCGCGAGATCGATGAGCACGTTGCCGGACACCGAGACGATCTTTCCGGTCAGGTAGCCGAGCATCCCGTTCGGCGTCGCCTTAGCCCGCAACAGGGTTCCGTCCTCGCGTTCGATGGCGAGCAGCTGGCTCATGGTGACCATCGCCATCGCGGCGTTCATGCCGAGGATGCTCGGCAGGATGAGGGTGCCGAGAGCGAATCCACTCTGCCCGAAGGAAACGTCCCGCAAGAGGTAGACGACGATCAACATCAGCCCGGGCCAGAAGAAATGGTTCCACAGGTCCGCGCCATTGGTGAAGGACTGCCGCAACTCGATCAGGCCGCGAGACCAGCCCGCGCGCAGGGCTGTCACGGTTGGGTTCACCTGGCCACCTCCCACTCGTCCGGCCTCGCCCCGCCATGGCCGGACTCCGCCTGCCGCACCAGGGAAAGATAAGTGTCCTCCAGCGAGGAACGCCGAATCTCGAGATCGACGACCTGCTCGCCGTACCGTTGGAACAGCTCGAAGGCGAATCTGGTCGATTCGGCGGTCTCCTGGACGAAACGGCGGCCGCAGCGGGTCCAGCACACTTGGTCCACACCGGAGATGCGCTGGGCGAGTTCCGCCGCCGTACCCTGCGCGAGAATCCGTCCACCGGTCAGGACCAGAATGCGGTCGGCGAGCTTCTCGGCCTCGTCCAGGTCATGCGTGGTGAGCAGGATGGTGGTTTCCTGCCGCCGGGCGAGCCCGTGTACCAGGTTGTGGAACTCGTGCCGGGCCCGCGGGTCGAATCCCGCCGTTGGCTCGTCCAGGAACAGCACCTCGGGGCGTCCGACCAGACCGATCGCCACGTCCAGCCTGCGCCGTTGCCCACCGGACAGCGTCTTGATCTTCTTGTCCGCATGCTCGGTCAGGCCGACCGTCGCGATGAGCTCGTCCACGTCCCACGGCCGGGAGACCAGCGCGGTGGAGTAGCAGCGGTAGTACGAACCGAGATGCGCGAGCAGTTCGCGTACCCGCCACTTGCCGTGGTCCCGCCAGGACTGCAACACGATCCCGAGCCGGGCCCGCCACCGCTCGTCGGCCCGTGCCGGATCGGTGCCGAGTACCTCGACCTGTCCGGCCGAGCGCATTCGGAATCCCTCCAGGATCTCGATCGTGGTGGTCTTGCCCGCACCGTTCGGTCCGAGCAGAGCCAGAACCTCCCCGTGTTGCGCTCGGAATGTCACATCGCGCAGGACGTCGGTCCTTCCGTAGCGCATGCGCAACTCCCGTACGTCCAGCACGGCCCGCGTGTCGGGGTCCCGTCGACTCATTGCCCGAATCCTTTCGACATCTGCGAAGGCTACGTTGCATTCATAATTCCGTCAACGAACTAAGCGCAGATCATGCGAGTTGAACAGCAGTAATTGCAATGGTCTAATCAGTGAATGCAATGTATGGTTCACCTACCGTTGCAATGTCCTGAATGTGAACGCACACTGGACCGGACCCGTCGATCAGGAGGCGAACACGGATGCCGGGCGGCAGGCTGACTCACGAGCACCGGCGGCGTATCGCGTCCGGGCTGGCCGAAGGGCTGGGTTACGCGCAGATCGCCCGGCAGCTGGGCAGGCCGACCTCTACCATCGCCAGGGAGGTGGCCCGCAACGGTGGGTCCGAGAGCTACCAGGCGGATCGGGCCCAGCATGCCACCGGGGAGCGGGCCCGGCGGCGCAAGCCTGCGCCCCGGCCGGAGCAGCCGCTCCCGGACACCCGTGGCCGGGACCCCGAGGTGGTACGCGAGTTCGTGGACCGGTTCGCGGGGCTGCTGGCCCAGGCCGGGCTGCCGCGGATGGCGGCGCGGGTGCTCGCCTGCCTGGTCAGTACCGACGCGGGCGCGCTGACCGCCGCCGAGTTGGTGCGGCGGTTGCGGGTCAGCCCCGCCTCGGTGTCCAAGGCGGTCGGCTACCTGGAAGGGCTGGAGATCATCCGGCGAGAACGAGATTCCCCGCGGCGCCGTGAGCGCTACCTCGTCGACGACGATGCCTGGCTCCGCAGTTGGGTGACCAGTGCGCGCACCAACGCGATGTGGGCGGAGGCCGCGCAGCAGGGGGTGACGGTCTTCGGCCCGGCCACCCCGGCCGGAAACCGGCTGGCGGCCATGGGCCGGTTCTTCGCCCGCCTCAGCGAGGACATGTCCGGCGGCCCCAGCCTGGCTGCGGGCCAGGACGCGCTGACCGTGCTCGCCGCGCTGCTGCACGCCGGTACACCACTGACCGTGGACCAGCTGGAGACCGCGCTCGGCTGGCCCGCGGACCGGGTCACCGACGCCCTGCGGGATGCCGAGCGGCACCCGGAGGCGACCGACCCGATCGTGCTGGGGCGCACCGATTCCGGCGCCTGCACCATCGGTGCGCGTTCCGACCGGCTCAGCGCGGCCCAGCGCACCGCCCTCGACCGGGTGCACGCGACAATCCGGGGCCTAGGGCTCCCGACGCGCGGTGGCCGCCAACGAGCCGAGTAACGCCAGCGCCTCACTGCTGGGCGAATCCGGCTCGGCGTGGTAGACCACGAGTTCCTGGCCGGGACTGGATCGGACGTCGAAGGTATGCATGCTCAGGGTCAGCGGACCGACGCCGGGATGGTCGAAGCGTTTGTGTTCCAGTGCCTTGCCCCGGGCGTCGTGGTGGGCCCACAGCCGTGCGAACTCGGGACTCCGGCCTGCCAACTCGGTGAGCACCTCCCGTACCCGCGGATCATCGGGTGCCTTGCCGTGGCCGAGCCGGAAACCGGCGACCGCGTTGCGGGCGACCTCGGGCCAGTCCCGGTAGAAGGCGCGCGCGGCCGGGTCGGTGAACACCACGTGCATCAGGTTGCGCGGGTGCCCCCAGTCGTGGAAAAGCGCGTCGGCGATCGGGTTGGACGCCAGCACGTCGAGGGCGCGGTTGTAGACGATGGCCGGATTGTTCGGCCAGTCGGCCATGAGCTTCAGCAGGCTCGGGTCGACCCGCTCGCACACGGCGGCGCCGCGGGCACGCGGGCTGAGCCCGGCCAGCCGGAACAGGTGCTGGCGGCCGTCCTCGTCCAGCCGCAGCGCCGCGGCCAGCGCGTCGACCACCGGTGCTGAGGGGGTACGTTCCCGGCCCTGCTCGAGCCGGACGTAGTAGTCCACGCTGACCCCGGCCAGCAGGGCCACTTCCTCCCTTCGCAGGCCGGGGACCCTGCGGTGCCCGGTGCGCGGGAGGTTCACCTCGTCCGGGCGGACCCCGGCTCGCCGGGCGCTGAGGTAGGCGCCGAGATCGGAGCGTGCCATAACCGGCATCGTAGGTCGCGGTGGCCGGATCTTCCCGGGTGCAGTACTCCCAGGAAGACAACGCCCTCCCACAGCGGCCGCCCGGCATCCAGAGTCGTGGGCATGCCGACGAACCAATCAGCAGAACATGCCCCCGCCGACCGCAAGGTCGTGCTCGTCACCGGCGCCAGCAGCGGTATCGGTGAAGCCATCGCCGTGCGACTCGCGGACCAGGGACACCAGGTGGTCGCGGGTGCCCGCCGGACCGGCCGGCTGCGCGAACTCGCCGAACGCGCCGCGCGCTCCGGTGGCAGCGTGCACCCGGTACGGCTGGACGTGACCGACCGGGCGGATGTCGATTCCTTCGTCCGGTTCGCCAAGGACCGGTTCGGCCGGGTCGACGTGCTCGTGAACAACGCCGGGATCATGCCGCTGTCCCGGCTGGACTCCCTACTGGTCGAGGAGTGGGATCGGATGATCGACGTGAACATTCGCGGCCTGCTGTACGGGATCGCCGCCGCGCTGCCGCGGTTCGCGGCGCAGGGCTCGGGCCATATCGTGACGATCGCGAGTATCGGGGCCCACCAGGTCGTGCCCACCAGCGCGGTGTACTCCGGTACCAAGTACGCCGCCTGGGCGATCACCGAGGGCCTGCGCCAGGAGTCCGATCCGGCGATCAGGGTCACCACCATCTCGCCCGGGGTGGTCACCTCCGAGCTCGCGGACTCCATCACCGAGCAGGGCGCGGCCGAGGCGATGCGGACCTACCGGGCCAGCGCCATCGAACCGCGGGCCATCGCCGAGGCTGTGTGCTACGCCCTCGATCAGCCGTCCGATGTCGACGTGAACGAGATCGTCGTCCGGCCGGCGCGGCAACGCTGAACGCCGGATGTGATGGACCCGTGCGCCGGTGCGGTCTACCTTGACGGTCGGTCGACACCCGAAGGAGACGCCATGCCCGGCATCGAAACCCGCATCCTCGACGTACCTGGCGCGCGGCTGCGGTACGACATCCGCGGTGACCTGTCCGCCCCCGGCGCCGCCGAACGTGCCGTGTTCCTGATCGGCTCGCCGATGGACGCGGCCGGGTTCGGCACGCTGGCCGGTTACCTCACCGACCGGCCCGTGGTGACCTACGACCCGCGGCATACCGGGCGCAGCGAGCGGACCGACGACGCCGAGGTCACCCCGGATGTGCACGCCGACGACCTGCACCGCGTGCTCGACGACCTCGGCCTGCCGATGGTGAACATCTTCGGCAGTAGCGGCGGGGCGATCAACGGGCTGGCGCTGGTCGCCGCCCATCCCGAACAGGTGCGGATCCTCGTCGCGCACGAGCCGCCGACGGTGTCGGTGCTGCCAGACCGGGAGCAGCTCGAGGCGGCCTGCCGGGACATCCACCACACGTACCTGCGCGAGGGGATGGGCGCGGCCATGGCCAGGTTCATCGCCCTGACCAGCCATACCGGCGAACTGCCCGCGGACTGGTCCGAGCGGCCCGCGCCGGACCCGGCGCAGTTCGGCCTGTCCGCAGAGGACGACGGGAGCCGGGACGATCCCCTGCTGGGTCCGGCCATGCTCACCGTCCCCAGCTACGAACTCGACTTTGACGCGCTGGCGGCCGCATCCACCACGATCCACCTGGCCGCCGGTACCGAGTCCGAGGGGCAGATGACCGCGCGGGCGACCCGCGAGGTCGCCGCCCGCCTCGGCATCGAGCCGGTCATCTTCCCCGGCGACCACGGCGGGTTCCTCGGTGACGAGTACGGCATGCCCGGCCAGCCTGCCGCGTTCGCCGCGAAACTCAAGGAACTGCTGGACGCCCACTGAGGGCCCGGCGCTCCTGTCGGCGGGAGGCGGACACCGAGCGCACAATGGGTACATGTCCGATGATGTCACGCCGCCCCCGCCGGAAGGCGACTACACCGAGGCGGGGGTTCCGAACTTCGACTACGTGCGCGACCGGATCGAGGGCCGGTACACGACGGCGCTCGGTTCGGCCGAGCTGGCCGGCGAGTCGCCGGAGGCGGCCTCCTTCGAGGAAGAACTCGCCGAACGCGACAAGGCCGCCCGCGACCGGCTCGATGAGATCCGCCGTTCGCTGCGAGGCGACTGAATGACCGCGGGGTGAGTTCGCGCCCCTCGGCCGGTCTCATTCAGTCGAGACAGAACTCGTTGCCCTCGACGTCCTGCATCACGATGCACGACTCCTCCTCCCCGTCGGCGGGCAGCAGCCGTACGCGTACCGCACCGAGCGCGACCAGTCGTGCGCACTCGGCCTCGAGGGTGGCGAGGCGCTCTTCGCCCACGAGCCCGGTGCCCGCCCGCACGTCGAGATGCAGCCGGTTCTTGGCGACCTTGCCTTCCGGAACGCGCTGGAAGAACAGTCGCGGGCCCACGCCTGAGGGATCGACGCAGGCGAACGCCGAACCCTGACGCTCGGGCGGCAGCGACCGATCGAACTCGTCCCAGCTGGCGAACCCCTCCGGTGGCGGCGGCACGACGTACCCCAGTACCTCACACCAGAAACGAGCGACCCGCTCGGGTTCCGCGCAGTCGAAGGTGACCTGGAACTGCTTGACCGATGCCATCGCTCCACCATAGTGGTCGCGTGCTGTTCACCGAGTTGGGCCGCCGCAGACACTGAGCGGCGCCACTCGGCAAAGGTTCACCAGCCGCGTTCGCGCCATTCGGGGAGCTTGGGGCGTTCGGCGCCGAGGGTGGAGTCGTCCCCGTGGCCGGGGTAGAACCAGGTTTCGTCCGGCAGGTCCGCGAAGATCCGCTGCTCCACGTCGTCGATCAGGGAGCGGAAGTTCTCCGGTGAGGTCGTCTTCCCGACGCCGCCGGGGAACAACGAGTCGCCGGTGAACAGGTGCGGGTGACCGCTCGGGTCGCGGTAGAGCAGCGCGATCGAACCAGGGGTGTGCCCGCGCAGGTGGATGACCTCGAGCGTGCAGTCGCCGATCGGGATGGTGTCGCCGTGGGCGAGCAGCAGGTCCGGCGGCACCGGCAGGGGACCGGCGTCCTCAGGGTGGGCCGCGGTGTTCGAGCCGTACGCCCCGGCCACGGCGCCCAGCGCCTGCCAGTGGTCGCCGTGCTGGTGGGTGGTGACGATCGTGCGCAGGGCCGGACGGTCGGGGCCGTGCCCGACCATGTCCGAGATCCGTTCCGGGTCGGCCGCGGCATCGATCAGCAACGCCTCGTTGTTCGCCCGGCACACGAGCAGGTAGGCGTTGTTGTCCATCGGTCCGACCGACAGCTTGGTGATGGTCAGCGCGTTCAGGGTGCGCCGGGTGGCATCCCCGCCGGGCTCGACGTGCCCGGTGTACTCATCTACGACGTTCACCCAACCCACCGTAGTCGTTCCACCCGTTCGAGCGCGCGCCCCCACGCGGCGTACGCTCGGGGTGCCGCATCTCCGCTTGACGCCCGGCCCGGAGCGGCCCCACCAAACTTGTCGGTGGTGCGTCCTAGCATCGCGGCGGCCGGCTCTATCGGCACTCCAGACCAGTGAAAGGGACCTTCGGGTGGCTGATCGTCTCGTCGTTCGCGGAGCGCGCGAACACAACCTCCGCGGGGTCGACCTCGACCTGCCGCGGGACAGCATGATCGTGTTCACCGGCCTCTCCGGTTCGGGCAAGTCGAGCCTGGCCTTCGACACGATCTTCGCGGAGGGCCAGCGGCGCTACGTCGAGTCACTGTCCGCGTACGCTCGCCAGTTCCTCGGCCAGATGGACAAACCCGACGTCGACTTCATCGAGGGCCTCTCGCCCGCGGTGTCCATCGACCAGAAGTCCACCTCCCGCAACCCGCGCTCGACGGTGGGCACCATCACCGAGGTCTACGACTACCTCCGCCTGCTCTACGCTCGCGCCGGCAAGCCCCACTGCCCGAAGTGCGGCGAGCCGATCCGGAAGCAGACCCCGCAGCAGATCGTGGACCAGGTGCTCGAGATGGAGCAGGGCACCCGTTTCCAGGTGCTCGCCCCGGTGATCCGCGGCCGCAAGGGGGAGTACGTCGACCTCTTCGCCAACCTGCAGCAGCAGGGCTACTCCCGGGCCAGGGTGGACGGCACGGTCTACCCCCTGACCGACCCGCCCAAGCTGAAGAAGCAGGAGAAACACGACATCGGTGTCGTGGTCGACCGGCTCGCCGTGAAGTCCAGCGCCAAGCAGCGGCTCACCGACTCGGTGGAGACCGCGCTGCGCCTCGCCGACGGCCTGGTCGAACTCGAGTTCGTCGATCTGCCGGATGGCGACCCGCACCGGATCCGCGGCTTCTCCGAGAACCTCGCCTGCCCGAACGGCCATCCGCTGGCCATCGAGGACCTCGAGCCACGCTCCTTCTCCTTCAACTCCCCCTACGGCGCCTGCCCGGACTGCACCGGCATCGGCGTCCGCAAGGAGGTCGACCCCGAGCTGGTCGTGCCGGACGACGAGCTGTCCCTCGCCGATGGGGCCATCGCGCCCTGGGCCGGCGGGCAGAGCGCGGACTACTTCCAGCGGCTGCTGGAGTCCCTCGCCGCCACCATCGGCTTCCGGATGGACACTCCATGGCGGCGGCTGCCAGCCAAGGTGCAGAAGGCCGTGCTGCACGGCGTGGACGAGCAGGTGCACGTCCGCTACCGCAACCGGTACGGCCGCCAGCGCTCCTACTACGCCAACTTCGAGGGCGTCATCCCCTTCCTGGAGCGCCGCCAGGAGCAGACCGAGTCCGAGTTCATGCGCGAGCGCTACGAGGGCTACATGCGCGAGGTCCCCTGCCCGGTCTGCCAGGGCAGCAGGCTGAAGCCGGAGATCCTCGCGGTCACCCTCGAGCACGTCACCCAGGGCGCTCGCTCCATCGCCGAGGTCTGCGCGCTGTCGGTCGGCGAGGCCTCCGAGTTCCTTGACGAGCTGGTGCTCGGCAAGCGCGAGGCGATGATCGCCGGGGCGGTGCTCAAGGAGATCCAGGCCCGCCTGCACTTCCTGCTGGACGTCGGGCTCGACTACCTCTCCCTGGACCGCGCCGCGGGTACCCTCTCCGGTGGGGAGGCGCAGCGCATCCGGCTGGCCACCCAGATCGGCTCCGGCCTGGTCGGGGTGCTGTACGTACTGGACGAGCCCTCGATCGGCCTGCACCAGCGGGACAACCACCGGCTGATCGAGACCCTGAGCAGGCTGCGCAACCTCGGCAACACCCTGATCGTGGTCGAGCACGACGAGGACACCATCCGGGCCAGCGACTGGGTGGTCGACATCGGACCGGGCGCGGGGGAGCACGGCGGCCAGATCGTGCACAGTGGCCCGTACAAGAAACTCCTGCGCAACAAGGATTCCCTCACCGGTGACTACCTGGCGAGACGGCGGGAGATCCCGATCCCGGCGATCCGTCGCCCGGCGGACAAGAAGCGCCAGCTCACCGTGGTCGGCGCCCGGGAGCACAACCTGCGCGGGATCGACGTCTCCTTCCCGCTCGGCTGCCTGATCGCGGTCACCGGGGTCTCCGGATCGGGTAAGTCCACACTGGTCAACGACATCCTGGCCACCGTGCTGGCGAACAAGCTCAACAGCGCCCGCCAGGTCCCCGGCAGGCACACCAGGGTGCGCGGCCTGAACCTGGTGGACAAGCTGGTGAAGGTCGACCAGTCGCCGATCGGGCGCACCCCACGCTCCAACCCGGCGACCTACACCGGGGTCTGGGACCACGTCCGGAAGCTGTTCGCGGCCACCACCGAGGCGAAGGTGCGCGGCTACCAGCCCGGCCGGTTCTCCTTCAACGTCAAGGGTGGCCGCTGCGAGGCCTGCGCGGGCGACGGCACGATCAAGATCGAGATGAACTTCCTGCCGGACGTCTACGTGCCCTGTGAGGTCTGCAAGGGTGCCCGCTACAACCGCGAGACCCTCGAGGTGCACTACAAGGGCAAGACCGTCGCCGAAGTGCTCGACATGCCGATCGAGGAGGCCGCCGAGTTCTTCGAGCCGATCAAGGCCATCCACCGCCACCTGCAGACCCTGGTCGACGTCGGCCTCGGCTACGTGCGCCTCGGCCAGCCCGCACCGACGCTCTCCGGCGGCGAGGCACAGCGGGTGAAGCTCGCCAGCGAGCTGCAGAAGCGTTCCACCGGCAAGACCGTCTACGTGCTGGATGAGCCCACCACCGGCCTGCACTTCGAGGACATCCGCAAGCTGCTCGGGGTGATCAACGGCCTGGTGGACAAGGGCAACACCGTGATCATCATCGAGCACAACCTGGACGTGATCAAAACCTCCGACTGGCTCGTGGACATGGGGCCGGAGGGCGGCTCCGCGGGCGGCATGGTGGTCGCCGAGGGCACCCCGGAGGACGTGGCCGCGAACGAGGACAGCTACACCGGGCAGTTCCTGCGACCGATCATCGAGGGCTGAACCGGAGCGAGCAGCCACGGCATACTGCGGACGTGTCGCTGGCCTGCTACCGGTTCCGCACCACCTGGACGATCGCCGCGCCGCCGCCGGTCGTGTTCGCCACCCTCATCGACCTCGGTGGCTACCCCGCGTGGTGGCCGAACGTCCGGGCGGTGCACCGCATCGACGAGGACACCGCCGAGCTGGTCTGCCGCTCCGCGCTGCCGTTCCTGCTCAGGGTGCACCTGACCCGGGTGGAGGAGAACCCCGGCGCAGGCAGGCTCGGGGTTCTCCTCGCCGGTGACCTCGAAGGCACGCTCACCGGGCTGGTCCGCGAACACGGCTCCGGCACCCGGCTGGAGATCGCCCAGCAGGTGGTGGCCAGGAAGAAGCTGCTGCGCCTGCTGTCACCCCTGGCGCACCCGGTCTTCCGCGCCAACCATGCCGTCATGATGCGCCGCGGCCGGCGCGGGCTGTGCGAGCGTCTCGGCTGACGGCTCCACCTCCCGCGGCTCGTGCTCGTCCACCAGGGTGGCCTCGTTGAACGGGTCCTCGCCTGCCAGCACCCGGCGCGACTGGACCCGGTCGAGCTCCCCGGTCCAGGAGCCGATGAGCACCGTGGCCACGGCGTTGCCCGCGAAGTTGGTCAGCGCCCGCGCCTCGGACATGAACCGGTCGATACCGAGGATGAAACCCACCCCGTCGACCAGCTCCGGCCGGTGCGACTGCAGCCCGCCCGCCAGGGTGGCGATCCCGGCGCCGCTCACCCCGGCCGCGCCCTTCGAGGCGATTATCATGAAGACCAGCAGGGAGATCTGCTCGCCGATGCCGAGCGGGCTGCCCTGCGCCGTGGCGATGAACAGGGTGGCCATGGTCAGGTAGATCGCGGTGCCGTCCAGGTTGAAGGAGTACCCGGTCGGCACGGTGATGCCCACCACCGGCCTGCTCACCCCGAGGTGCTCCATCTTGGCGATCAGCCTCGGCAGCGCCGACTCCGAGGATGAGGTGGACACGATCAGCAGGAACTCCCGGCCGAGGTAGCGCAGCAGGCTGAAGATGTTCACCCGGGCACCGAACCAGAGCACGGCGCCGAGCACGCCGAAGATGAACAGCAGGCAGGTCGCGTAGAAGCCGAGCATGATCACGGCCAGGCTCCGCAACGCGGCCCAGCCGGTCTCGCCGACCACGGCGGCGATCGCGCCGAACGCACCGACCGGCGCCACCCACATGATCATGGCCAGGATGCGGAACACCAGCCGCTGCAGGTGCTCGATCCCGCGCAGGATCGGTTGCCCGGCCGGGCCCAGCTTCTGCAACGCGAACCCGGCCAGCAGCGCCACCAGCAGGGTCTGCAGCACCGAACCCTCGGTGAACGCGGACAGCAACGACTCCGGGATCACGCCGAGCAGGAAGTCGACCGTGCCCTCACCCTCGCCTGCCTGCTCCTGCACCGCGGCGGCATCGGCCGGATCGAGCTGCAGCCCCTCGCCAGGGTGCAGCACATTGCCCACCACCAGGCCGATAGCCAGTGCGAAGGTGGACATGATGAGGAAGTAGCCCAGGGCGAGTACCCCGACCTTGCCGACCTTCGCCGCCTTCGCCACCGAGCCGATTCCGAGCACGATCGTGCAGAAGATGATCGGGCTGATCATCATCTTGATCAGGCTGACGAAACCCGAACCGAGCGGCTTGAGCCCGGCCGCGAAGTCGGGCACCGCGAAGCCCACGACCACCCCGAGGATGACCGCGGCGATCACCGCCAGGTACAGGTAGTGCATCCGATCGCGCGGCCGCCCGCGCTGGCCCGTTTCGGTCGCCGGCACCGTTGCCTCCCAGAGTTCGTGCGCCCTCGTTGGCGCGGTCCGGGGTGACTATCCGTGCGGCTATGACCTGGGTCACGGTTGTGTTCATTTCGTTCACCGGTACCGGGGTCGCTACGCCATCCCGATGTGGTCGGATGAACCCGTGTCGACCAGACGGTGGAGCCTCGCCCGCCAGCTGCTCGTGCTGCAGGCGGTGCTGGTGGCCGTGCTCGTCGCGGGCGGCGCCGTACTGGCCTACGTGGACGCCCGGCGCGCGAGTGAGGACAGGGCGCGGGAGGAGGTCACCGCGGTGGCCGCCACCGTCGCCGACGCGCCCAATGTCCGTGCGGCCCTGCGAACCGGGGAACCCAGCCGCGAGCTCCAGCCGTTCGCCGAGCGGGTACGCCAGGACACCGGGGTCGACTTCATCACGATCATGGATCCGGCCGGGGTGCGCTACACCCACCCCGATCCGGAACGGATCGGCGGGCGGTTCCTCGGCACCACCGCACCCGCCCTGCGGGGCCGGATGTTCACCGAGACCTACACCGGCACGCTCGGCCCCTCGATCCGCGCGGTCGCACCGGTCACCGAGGACGGCCGGGTGTCCGCGCTGGTCGCGGTCGGGATCACCGTCCGAGCCGTCTCGGCCGAGCTCGCGCGGCGGCTGCCACCCCTGCTCCTGGTCGCCTGCGCGGTGCTCGGGGTGGGGCTGCTGGGCAGCTACCTGGTCAGCGCCCGCCTGCGGCGGCAGACGCGCGGGGTGGCTCCGGCCGAGCTGAGCAGTATGTTCGAGTACTACCAGGCCATCCTGCGCTCGGTCCGGGAAGGACTGGTGCTGGTCGGCAGGGACGGGCGGGTGGCGCTGTGCAACCACGCCGCCCGTGAGCTGCTCGGCCTGTCCGGCGACCCGAAGGGCAGGCCCGTCGGGGAGCTCGGCCTTTCCCCCGAACTGGTCAGCACCCTCGATGCCACCGAGCCGCGCACCGACGAGATCCACGTGACCGACACCCGTGTGCTGCTGGTGAACACCGCACCGGTCACCGCCAAGGACCGGGAGATGGGCAATGTGGTGACCCTGCGCGACCACACCGAACTGCAGAGCCTCACTGGTGAGCTGGACACGGTACGCGGGTTCGCCGAGTCCCTGCGCTCGCAGGCGCACGAGTCGGCCAACCGCCTGCACGCGGTGGTGTCCCTGGTCGAACTCGGCCGGATCGAGGAGGCGCTGGTATTCGCCACCGCGGAGCTGGAGACCGCGCAGCAGCTCACCGACCGGGTGATGGGCGCGGTCTCCGAGCCGGTGCTGGCGGCGTTGCTGCTCGGCAAGTCCGCGGACGCCGCCGAGCGGGGCGCGGAGCTCGCGCTCACCGAGGACACCGCGCTGCCGGACACCGAAACCGGGTTCGACTCCAGGGACCTGGTGACCATTCTGGGCAATCTGATCGACAACGCCATCGACGCCGCGATCGAGGACGCCGGGTCCCGCCGGGGCCGTCCCCGGGTGACGGTTACCGTGCGGATGGACCCGGAGGCGCTGTTCCTGCGGGTCGCCGACACCGGCCCCGGGGTGGACCAGGGGACGGCGCGGGAGATGTTCCGGCGCGGCTGGTCGACCAAACCCGGCGGGGGAGCGGCCGGCCGCGGGCTCGGGCTGGCGCTGGTCGGCCAGGCCGTGCGCCGGTACGGCGGAACGATCGAGGTGGGCGGGGACGCCGGGGCCGTGTTCACGGTCACCCTGCCCCGAGCAGGCACGGAGGACACCGGATGATCGCGGTACTCGTCGTGGAGGACGAGCGCCTCGCCGCCGAGGCGCACCAGCAGTACGTGCGGCGGGTCCCCGGCTTCACCGTGGCGGGGGTCGCGCACTCCGGAGCCGAGGCGATCCGGTTCTGCGAACGCCAGCCGGTGGACCTGGTGCTGCTTGACTTCTACCTGCCGGACACGCACGGGCTCGCGGTCTGCCGGGCGCTGCGCGCGGCCGGGCGAACCGTGGACGTGATCGCCGTGACCTCCGCCCGCGATCTCGACGTGGTGCGGGCGGCGGTGTCCGCGGGGATCGTGCAGTACCTGCTGAAGCCGTTCACCTTCGACGCCCTGCGGGACAAGCTGGAACGCTACGCCCGCTACCGCGGGCTGCTGGCGGGCTCCGGCGAGGTCAACGGGCAGGCCGAGGTGGACGGGATGCTCGCCACCCTGCGCGGCACCGAGCACGCCACCCTGCCCAAGGGGATGAGCGGGGAGACCCTGGACGCGATCAGCTCGGCGCTGGCCGGGGCCGGGGAGGCGCTCTCGGCCGCGGCCGCGGCCGAGAGCACCGGGGTGTCCAGGGTGACCGCCCGGCGGTACCTGGAGTACCTGGCCGAGCACGGCCTCGCCGAGCGCAGGCCGCACTACGGCCAGGTGGGCAGGCCCGAGGTGCGCTACGAATGGGTCAGCTGAGCTTGTTCTTTAACCCGTGCTGTGTTGATGATCGGCCATGGTGAGGTCCCGGGGTCTGCCGGGGACGCCGGGGCGGGTCTGCCAGGGCAACGGGCCGGACAGCGGCCGGTACTCCACCCCGAGCGCGTCCAGCCGGGGCAGGTGGTGCTCGCGCAGCCGCGGCAGGAACTCCGTGAAGTCCCCGCCGCCGCTCCACACGACCTCGGCGAAGGCGGCCAGCCGAGGGAAGGCCGCGTAGTCCACCCTGCGCGCGGTGTCCAGGTGCTCGGTCCACACCTGTGCCTGTGCCCCGAGCAGCCGCTCGGCCGGCATGCCATCGGGGCAGGGCCGGTAACGGTAGACGTCCTCGAGGGAGCGCAGGAAACCGACCGGGATCGGCTCGTCCGGATGCGCGGACTGGCGGTGGTCCAGGTACACCCACTGCTCGGGGCACATCACCACGTCGTGGCCCGCGGCGGCGGCCCGTAACCCGGCCTCCTCGCCGCGCCAGGACCCGACCACCGTGCCGGTGCCGGGATCGGTTCCGGCGTCCAGCACCTCGTCCCAGCCGAGCGCCCGCCTGCCACGCTCGCGCAGATGGTCCGCCATCCGGCCGAGGAACCAGCCGTGCAGGTCACCCGGGCTCGCCAGGCCGAGCTCGGCGGCGCGGGCCCTGCTGCGCGGGTCGTTCTCCCACTGGGTGACCGGCACCTCGTCCCCGCCGATGCCGATCACCGGAGACGGGAAGATCTCCAGCACCTCGTCGAGCACGTTCCGAAAGAAGTCTACTGTGGACTCCTCGGCGTTCAGCACGTCCTCGCTCACCCCCCACGAGGTCCACACCTCCAGTGAGCGATCCGGGTGCACGCCGAGTTCCGGGTAGGCGGCCAGCGCCGCACGCACATGGCCCGGCATGTCGATCTCCGGCACCACCCTGATCCCGCGGTCCCCGGCGTAGCCGACGATCTCGGCGAGGTCGGCCGCGGGGTAGAACCCGCCGTGCGGCCTTCCGTCGGTCTCCGGTCCGTCGTGCCTGCCCACCATCGACCCGGTGCGCCAGCCGCCGACCTCGGTGAGCCTGGGGTAGCGGTCGATCTGAATCCGCCAGCCCTGGTCATCGGTGAGGTGCAGGTGCAGCACGTTCAGCTTGTGCGCGGCCAGCAGGTCCACGAACCGCAGCACCTCCGCCTTGGTCCGGAAATGCCGCGCCACGTCCAGCAGGCAGCCGCGCCAGCCCAGCCGTGGCTGGTCGGTCACCGTCCCGCAGGGCAGCCGCCAGGGTCCATCGTGGATCCGCGCGGCGCGGAACGCCGCCGGGCCGCACAGCTGGCGCAGCGTCTGCCGCGCGTGGCAGGCGCCGGCCTCGTCGGCGGCCACGATCAGCACCCCGGCGGGTTCGATCTCCAGCCGGTAGCCTTCCGCCTGCAGCGCGGGGTCGAGGCGGACCGGGGCTGCCGCCGGATCGGCAAGCAGGCACTCGCCGGGGGACGGCTCGACCCGCACCGGCCTGGGCAGCAGGGTGTCGAACGCGCTCATCCCTTCACCGCCCCGGACAGCCCGGAGACCAGCCTGCGCTGCACCAGCACGAAGAAGATCAGCACCGGGATGGTCATCAGGGTGGACCCGGCCATGATCGCGCCCCAGTCGTTCTCCTCCGGCTTGAAGTACACCAGGATCGCCTGCGGCAGGGTCTGGTTCTCCGACTTGGAGATGATGAAGGTCTTGGCGAAAAGGAAGTCGTTCCAGGCGTGGATGAACGCCAGCACACTCACCGCGACCAGCCCGGGTAACACCAGCGGGAACAGGATCTGCCAGGTGAACCGGAACCGGCTCGCGCCGTCCAGTTTGGACGCCTCCTCCAGCTCGATCGGTACCGCGGCAACGAAGCCGCGCAGCATCCAGATCGCCAGCGGCAGCTGGAAGGCCAGGTGCACCAGCACCAGCGATCCGAGCTCGTTCAACCCGAAGGCCGGGGCCACATCGCCGATCGAGCGCATCAGGAAGAACAGCGGGATGGTCAGCGCCTCCACCGGGACCATCTGCGCCACCAGCAGCATCACCAGCAGCACGGTGCGGCCGCGGAAGCGGAACCTGGTGAGTGCCACGGCGGAAAGGAAGGACAGCAGCAACGACAACCCGACCACCACCACCGCGACGATCGTGCTGTTCAGGAAGTACCGCGCGAAACCGGCCGAGTTCAGCACCCGGTCGAAGTTCTCGAAGGTGGGGGAGAAGGTCCACGGCCGCGGGTTGGCCGACTGCACCTCGGCCGCCGGTTTCAACGCGGACAGCACCATCCAGTACAGCGGGAAGGCCACCAGCCCTGCGATCACCACGGTGGCCACCTCGGCGACCATCCTGCCCCGCTTGACCGGGCGCCTGCGCCGCACCGGCGGCGTCCCGCCCCGCGCGACCCCGGTGCCGCCGCGGGTCTTGTCGCTGGTCAGTACCGTCATCTACAGCTCCACACTCTGCCGCTGCGAGCGCACGTACAGGGCCGTGATCGACAGCAGGATCAGGGTCATCACCACGCCGATGGCCGCGCCGAGGCCGTACTGCGAGCCTGCGAAGGCCTCCTGGTAGGCGTAGACGTTCAGCACCAGGTTGCGCCCCGCGACGCCACCGCCGTTGGTCATCACGTAGATCTGGGTGAACACCTTGAAGTCCCAGATGATCGACTGGATGGTGGCGATCAGCAGCAGCGGCCGCAGCATCGGCAACATCACCGAGGTGGCGATCCTGGTCCAGGACGCCCCGTCCAGCGCTGCCGACTCCAGGATCTCCTCCGAGATGCCCTTGATCCCGGCGTACATGGTGACCATGACGAACGGGAACGAGCACCAGATGACCTCCATCGCGACCAGGCCGAACGCGCTGTAGGTGCCGTAGGTCCAGGAATGGTCCGCCATGCTCTGCCAGCCCAGCCCGGCGAGTACCTCGTTCACCAGGCCGAAGTCGGCGTCGAACAGGAACAGCCAGACGTAGGACCCTGCCATCGCCGGGGTGGCCCATGCCCCCAGCGCGGCCAGGAAAAGCAGCATCCGGGGCACCGCCCGCACCCTGCTGGCCAGCACCGCGAGCGTGGTGCCGACCAGCAGGCTGCCCACCACGCATACGGCGGCGAAGCCGATCGTCTTCGCCAGTACCACCCAGAACTTGATGGTCTCCAGCAGTTCCACGTAGTTGTCGAAGCCGAGGAACACCAGCGGGGCCGTGCCCGCGGCCTCCGCCCGCCCGTAGTCGTAGAACGAGATGAGCACGAGCTGGTACAGCGGGTAGGCCAGCATGCCGAGCAGCAGTACCGCGGCCGGGGCCAGGTACAGCGCCGCGGCGCGGCCGTCCCGCCGCCTGCGCGGGGTGCGCACCGGCGGCGGGACGGCGGCGGTGGTTTGCCGGGTCGCCATCGACTAGCCGCCGAAGGCGTCGTTCATCTGCTGCGTGGCCTCGGCGAGCGCGGCGTCCGGTGGCTGCTGGCCGGTGATGATCTGCTGCGCGGCCGTCGGGAGGATCTGCTGCGCGTCGATCAGCGACCAGGCCGGCGTGCTGGGCACGAACCGGGTGCCTGCCTGCAACGTGGCCACGAAGGGCTCGAGGAACTCCTCGGAGGAGGACAGCTCCTGCTGCAGGCTGCTCAGCGTCGGCAGGTTGCCCATCGCCTCGTACATCTTGGACTGGTACTCGGCGCTGCCGAGCAGCTGGACGAACTCCACGGCGAGGCTCCTGCGCTGGCTGGACTGGAAGACGCCGAGCAGGTTGCCGCCAGCGAAGGCCGGGGCGATCGAGCCCTGCTCCGTTCCGGGCAGCGGGACCACGTCGTACTTGCCCGAGAGCCCTTCCTCGATGGCCTTGCGGTTGAAGTCACCGCCGATGGTCATCGCCGCCTGGCCGCCGGAGAATGCCTGCACGCTCTGCGTGCCGGTCATGTCCGCGCACTGCTCCGGCGGGCAGATGTCCGGCTTGATCAGGTCGGTGTAGGCGGTCACCCCAGCCCTGGCGGCCTCGGAGTCCACGGTGGCCTGCCAGCGGTCGCCCTGCCGCTCGGCGAGCTCGCCGCCATGCGCCCACAGGAACGGCAGCATTGCGTAGATGTACTTGCCGCCCACCGAGATCCCGTACAGATCGGGCTTGGCGGCCCGGATCTCGCGGGCCGTTTCGGCCAGCTCGGCCATGGTCTTCGGCGGTTGCAGGCCCAGCTCGTCGAACACGTCGGTGCGGTAGTACAGCGCGCGGATCCCGGTGAACCACGGCAGCCCGTAGGTCTTGCCGTCCACCTTGGCGGTCTCCAGCACGCTCGGCAGCAGGTCGGAGCCTGCGGACCAGGACTCGATATCGGCGGTGAGGTCGGCCAGCGCGCCGGTCTCGGCATAGCTGGCGACGTCGGTGTTGCCGAACTCGGCCACGTCCGGAGCGTTGGAAGGGTCGTTGAAGGCGCCGGAGAACTTGTCGGCCCTTGTCTCCACCGCAACCCACTGCACGTCGACCGTGACGCCCTCGTGCGCGGCCTCGAACTCCTTGATCGCTTCCTGGACGACCGCCTCCTTGGGCGCCCGGTTGGCCTCGTCGAACAGCCAGACCCGCAGCGGGCCGGACTGCTGGTCACCGCCCTCGGCGGCCGGATCTGACTGGGGTGGGGAACATGCGGCCGCGGCGAGTGCGGTGAGCAGGACCGCCGCGATCGTTCGGGTGATTTTCATGGGCTGATTTCCATTCAAGCCATTGCGTTTCACGCAACGTGCGTTTCACTATTAGCAACGATCGTAGGACCGGGTGAGGTGCCGCACAAGGGGTCTAGACCACCTGTGGACTCAGCAATGGAACGCGACGATGGCGACCGAGGGCACCGCCACCTTCCCGGCCACGGCGCCGGGCAGGCCGGTGCGCGGGTCGCGGGGCAGCCAGGTGACCGTTCCCGAGTTCTGGTTGGCCACGTAGAACCACCGCTGGGTGGGGTCCAGGGTGAAGTGCCGCGGCCAGGCACCCCCGGTCGGCACGTTCTCGCCGATCCGGTGCAGCTCCCGCCCGTAACCGCGGACCGCGAAGGTGGCGAGGGTGTCCTCGCCACGGTTGGAGGCGTACACGAACCGTCCGTCGGCCGACACCGCGATCTCGGCCGGATACTGCGGCCTTGGCGCGCTGTCCGGCACCGTGGGCACGGTCGCGCCCGGCGTCAGCTTGCCGCGTGCCGGGTCCCAGGACGCCACGGTGATCTCCGGTCGCAGCTCGCCGAGGATGTAGGCGAACCGTCCGTGCGGGTCGAAGGCCAGGTGCCGCGGCCCCGCGCCGTCCGGCAGCCGTACCTGCTCGTGTAGCCGCAGCTTTCCCGCCCACGGGTCCAGCTTGTAGACGTACACCGAGTCCGCGCCGAGATCCACCGCGAGCACCCAGTTGCCGCTGGGATCGGTGAGCACCTGGTGCGCGTGCGGGTCACGCTCGGTCCCGGTGTGCCGCACTAGGTCGGTGGGTTCGCCGAGCGACCCTCCGGACCGGATCGGGTGCACCACCACGGTGCCGTCGGTGTAGTTCGCGGTGAGCAGGTACCGGCCGCTGGGATGCACCGAAAGGTGCGTCGGCCCCGCCCCGAGGGTGGTCCGGCTGCCGAGCACCCGCGGGCGCCGCGGGTCGGCGAGGTCCAGCGCGGTGACCGTACCGTCCGGCACCAGCTCGTTGGTGACGTACAGGGTCCGCCTGCCGGGGGAGAAGGCGAAGAACGAGGCGTCCGGCACCCCGGGGACGGTGTGCCGCACGGTCAGCTCGGCGCCGGACCTGGCTGCCACCTGCAGGCCCGCTCCCGGCGGTGAGCCCCAGGTGGAGTAGCTGCCGAGGAAGACGGTCTGGCCGCGACGGCCGGTGGGGGCCGCGTTCGCGGGCCCCGCGCCGAGGATGCTGCCGACCCCGGCCACCCCGAGGGCGCCGAGGAATCTGCGACGGTCGATCATCTGCCGTTCTCCTTATCCATATGCAGGGACTGTTTGCCACGGACTACAGGATGGTCATCAGTGCGGCGGAGACGGCGAAGCCGACCACCGAGAGAATGGTTTCCAGCACGGTCCAGGTCTTGAGCGTGTCCGAAACGGAGATGCCGAAGTACCGCGAGACGATCCAGAAGCCGCCGTCGTTCACGTGCGAGGCGATGATCGAGCCTGCGGCGATCGCGACCACCAGCAGGGCCAGCTGCGGCTGGGAGTACCCCAGTTGCGCCACGGTGGGTGCGATGATCCCGGTCGTGGTCACGATCGCCACCGTCGCCGAACCCTGCGCGATCCGCATTCCGCAGCTGATCACGTACGCGGCGAGGATCACCGGCAGGCCCGCGGACTCCAGCGAGCCCGCGACCGCCTTGCCGATCCCGGTCGCGGCCAGCACCGAGCCGAAGAACGCACCCGCCCCGACCACCAGCAGGATCATCGCCACCGGCCGCAGGGCCGTCGCGGACAGCTCGCTGAGCCGTTTCGCCGTCATCCCGCGACGGGTGCCGAGCAGCCAGAACGCCAGTAGCACGGCCCCGGTCAGCGCCACCGCGGGGGTGCCGAGGAAGGTCGCGATCCCGGTGAGCGTCGAGCCATCGGGTAACCAGATGCTGCCGAAGGTGCCCGCGAGGATCAGCACCAGTGGGATGGCGATGATCGAGGACACCAGGCCGAGCGAGGGCGGGCGGGTGGCGGTGCCGGGACCCTCACCGTCCATTGTGGCCGCGGCAAGCATCTCCTCCGGCACCGGCACGTGGATCCGGTTACCGATCCAGGACGAGAACAACACCCCGCCCACGAACCAGGCCGGGATCCCGCAGATCGCGCCCATCAGGATGACCCAGCCGAGGTCCACCCCGAGCAGGCCTGCGGCGGCCACCGGCCCGGGATGGGGCGGCAGGAAGGCGTGGGTGACCGACAGCCCGGCGATCAGCGGCAGGCAGTACAGCAGGATCGACCGGCCTGCCTGCTTGGCGGCCACGTAGACCAGCGGGGCGAGCACGAAGATGCCGATGTCGAAGAACACCGGGATGCCGAAGATCAGGCCGGCGATACCCATCGCCAGCGGGGCCCGCTTCTCCCCGAACGCCCGCAGCAGGGCCGCAGTGAGCACCTGCGCCCCACCGGACTTCTCCAGAATCGCGCCGAGCAGCGTGCCCAGGCCGATGATCGCGGCGATATGCCCGAGTACCCCACCGAAACCGTCCTCCAGCAGCGAGTCCGATGCCCCCTGCGCGGAGCCGACGATGGTGCCCACCGGCAGCCCCGCCGCCAGCGCGGTGAGCAGGCCGATCACGATCAGCGCGATGAACGGCTCCATCCGGAACCTGATGATGAGCAACAACAGCACCGCGATGGACACCGCGGCGAGGGTGAGCAGCCCGCCGGTGGAGTGGTGCAGCCATTCCAGGAACCCGGTCATGGCGAGGTCTCCGGTTTGCGCAGGGCGTGCCCGGCGAGCGCGCCGGTCGGACGGCCGTCGTCGATGGCGGCCACCCCGTTGACGAAGACGTACCGGATCCCTTCCGCCGGTTGCCGTGGTTGCTCGAAGGTGGCGGTGTCGGTCACCGTGTCCGGGTCGAACAGCACGAGATCCGCGGCGTAACCCTCGCGGACGAAGCCACGGTCGGGAAGGCGCAGCCGGGTCGCGGCCCGCCCGGTCAGGTGCGCGACACAGTCGGCGAGCTCGAGCACCCCCAGTTCCCGCACGTACCGCGCCAGGTAGCGGGGGAAGGTCCCCCAGGCCCGTGGGTGTGGCCGGTCGCCGACCAGCAGGCCGTCGCTGCCGCCGGTGTGCGCGGGATGCCGCATGATCGTCCGCACGTTCTCCTCGTGCCCGACGTGCATCAGGCAGGAGGTGCCGAGCCGCTCGGCGACCAGCACCTCGAAGTACAGCTCGGCCGGGGTGGTCCCGGCGGCCCGCGCGGACTCGGCCACGCTGTGCCCCACCAGGTGCGCGTGCTCCGGCCTGCGTACCCCGTTGATCTCGATCCCGTCCCAGTCGATCGGCACGCCGTGCGCCCCGTCCGAGCCGGTCTCCTCGATCTCCGCCCTGATCCGTTCCCTGGTGTCCGGATCGGACAGCCGGTCCAGGGTGGCTTCCGGCCCGCCCTCGCTCGCCCAGCTCGGCAGCAGGGCGGAGAGATAGGTGGCGCCCGGCAGGTACGGGTAGGTGTCCAGCGAGATGTCACAGCCGCCCGCGATCGCCTCGTCCAGCAGGGCCAGCAGTTCCGGCGCCCTGCCCTTGTTCACCGAGAAGTTCATCGTGGCGTGCGCGAGGTGCAGCGGGCAGCCCGCGCGCCGGGACACGGTCACCATCTCGGCGAAGGCCTCCAGTGCCCCCGCGCCGTAGCTGCGGTGGTGCGGGCAGTGGTACCCGCCCGCCGCGCCGACCACCTCACACAGCGCCACCAGTTCCTCGGTCCCCGCGTACATGCTCGGGGTGTAGGTCAACCCGGACGACATGCCGAAGGCGCCTTCGGCCAGCCCGGTGGCCACCAGGGAGCGCATGGTGTCCAGCTCGGCCGGGGTGGCCGGACGGTCCTCCCAGCCGACGGTGAGCATCCGGACCGTGCCCTGCGGCACCAGGTAGGCGGCGTTCACCGCGACCCCCCGGTCCAGCCGGGCGAGGTACTCGGCGACCGAGCGCCAGCTCCACTCGAACCCGGGCGGATCGTCGTTCCAGCCCGCGAGCTGCCCGCGCAGCACCTCCAGGGTGGCGTCGTTCACCGGGGCGTAGGACAGCCCGTCCTGCCCGAGCACCTCGGTGGTGACGCCCTGGGAGACCTTGGCGAGGTGCTCCGGCTCGGCGAGTATCTGCAGGTCGGAGTGCGAGTGCATATCGATGAACCCGGGTGCCAGCACCAGCCCGGTTGCGTCGATGACGCGGGTTGCGCTGAGCGAACCTGGCGGGCCGAGCGCCGCGATCCGGCCGTCCTCGATCCCGGCGTCACCGGGCCACAGCGGTGCTCCGGTGCCATCGGCGATGTGCGCGCCGCGCAGGACCAGCTCCATGGGGACTCCTAGAAGTAGGTGCGGATGAAGTCGACGACGTTCTCCCGCTCGTCCACCACCGGGATCAGGGACCACTTGTCGAAAACGGTGCACGGGTGGGACAGCCCGAGCCCGACCCAGTCGCCGACCTGTACCGGCGAGCCCGCGGGCAGGGCGAGGAAGGCGTGCTGGTCGTTCAGCGCGGTGACGGAGTGCCCGGTGAGCTCCGTGGTGGCGCCGTCTGCTGGCCGGTGCCACTGTGGCTCGGGCAGGCCCTGGTCGAAGGAGGCGTCCCGCCTGCCGAGGGTCAGCAGCGCCAGCTCGGGCGCGGGTTTCGAGCTGACCTGCGCCCAGGCCCGCAGCGCCGAACGCAGCGGCGCGCCTTCGGTGCGCGGTGCCGCGCCCAGCGGGGAGATACCACGGTAGAAGCCGTCGTCATGGGTGAGGTAGGCACCGCTACGCAGCACCGGCAGCACGTTCAGCCCCTCCGGCCAGCCGCCGGCAAGGCCCGCGGCCACCCTGTCGAAGAAGGCGCTGCCGCCCGCGGTGGCGATGATCCGCTGGCCGGGTTCGAAGAAGCCCTTGTCCGCCAGTGAGATCGCCAGCGCGCGCAGATCGTCTATATAGGACTCCACCGTGCGGAGGGACTCCGCGGAGGAGTCATGGGCGAGCGCGCCCTCGTAGCCGCCCACCCCGGCCAGCCGTAGCGCGGGGCTGTCCCGCACCGCCTCGGCCACCGCCAGCGCGGTCGCGTGGTCCCGGACCCCGGTGCGACCGCCTGCCGCGCCGAGCTCCAGCAGCACCTCCACCGGGCGGCGCGCCCCCGCCGCGGTCAGCGTCTCGGTCATCAGCCGGACCCCGGCCACCGAGTCCACCCAGCAGGTGAAATCGAAGCCGGGATCGCGGTCCAGCTCGCCTGCCAGCCAGCGCAGCCCGGCCGGGTCGACCAGCTGGTTGGCCAGCAGGATCCGGGACACGCCGAAGGCGCGGTACACCCGCGACTGTCCGGCGTTGGCCGCGGTGATGCCGATCGCCCCGTGCTCGATCTGCCTGGCGAACAGCTGTGGCGCCATGGTCGTCTTGCCGTGCGGGGCCAGCGCGACACCGTGGGCGGCGCACCAGGAGGCGAAGGTCGCCAGGTTGTGTTCCAGCGCGGCCGACTCCAGTACGACCATCGGCCCCACGAAGCCGTCCCGGAACAACTGCGGCCGAGCAGCGGTCGCCTCGGCCAGTGTGCTGCCCCAGAGTGCTGACGGTGCGGACTTGAAGCGCCAATCCAGCCGTTCCTGGCGGATCGCGTCCACCGCGGCGATGTCCATCCGGCACGGAGCGATCGTCTTGGAATCCATCACGCACTCCTATTGCGTAGCTTGCAACGAAGGTTGCGCAAAATGCATTAGAAAGGTGTAGCATCGTCGCGGCGGCCGGTCAACGGGGCGACACAGGAGGCGATAGGTGGCGGCCAGTGCGCGTTTGGAAACAGGCCCTGAGGTGCTGTGCCTTGGCGAGTCGATGGCCCTGTTCGTGCCGGCCGAACCCGGCCCGGCCGGGGAGGTACGGGTATGGCAACGGACGGCAGGCGGTGCGGAGTCCAATGTGGCCTGTCACCTGGTGGCGCTCGGGGTGCGCGCTGCCTGGGTGAGCGCGCTGGGTCAGGACCCGTTCGGGTACGCCCTGCTCGGCGAGATCGAGGCCGCGGGCGTGGACGTGAGCCAGGTCCGGATGGACCCGGACCGGCCGACCGGGGTGTACTTCAAGGAAACCGGCACCGACGGCGGCAGCCCGGTCCGCTACTACCGGCGCGGTTCGGCGGCCTCGGGGATGGGCCCGGACCTGTTGCCCCGGCTGGATCTCGACGGGGTGCGGCTGATCCACCTCAGCGGGATCACCCCCGCGCTGTCCACCGGCTGCGAGCAACTGGTGCGGGCACTGCTCGCCGGCCCCCGCGCGGGCAGGCAGATCTCCTTCGACGTCAACTGGCGGCCGGCGCTGTGGCAGGGCAGGGATCCCGCGGTGCTGTCCGAACTCGCCGCGCTGGCCGACATCGTGTTCGTCGGCGATGACGAGGCGATCCAGGTGTGGGGCACCGGGAACGCGCGGGAGTTGCGCGAGTTGCTGCCACAGCCCTCGACGCTCGTGGTCAAGCACGGCGAGCGCGGGGCCACCGTGTTCGAGCGGGACCGGGCCCCGGTGTTCGCGCCCGCGTTGCAGGTGGAGGTGGTGGAGGCGGTCGGCGCGGGGGACGCCTTCGCCGCCGGGTTCCTCGCCGCCACGCTGCGTCGGGAGCCGCCGGGGATCCGCCTGCGTAGCGGGCACCTGCAGGCGGCCTCCACCCTGCTCACCCACAATGATGTGGGTGAACCCCTGCCGCCCGGTGTCGTCGCCGAACTGCTCGAGGCGGACGACCGGGCGTGGGCGGCCGCCCGGCTGACCGGTACGGGCGTCGTCCGGGTATGACACCCTCCGGAGGAAGAGATGAGCCAGAGCCTGGACCGCGCGTTGACCCTGCTCGGCGGCCTCGCCAAGGACGCGCGCACCCTGGACCAGCTCGCCGACGAGGTCGGCGTGCACAAGTCGACCGTGCTGCGCCTGTTGCGCACCCTCGAGGCACACCATTTCGTGCATCGTGAGGGAGCGCGGCATTACCGGCTGGGCAGTGCCCTGTTCGACCTCGCCAACCAGGCGCTGGAGCAGCGGGATGTGCGCCGCAGCGCGGAACCCGCGCTGGCCGGGCTGAACGAGCGCACCGGGCACACCATCCACCTGGCCAGCTATGAGGACGGCGAGGTGGTCTACATCGACAAGTTCGAGGGCAGGCACGCGGTGCGGATGTACTCCCGGGTGGGCAAGCGGGCCGCCCTGCACTGCACGGCCGTCGGCAAGGTGCTGGTCGCCGCGGTCGCGCCGCAGCGGCGCGCGGAGATCGCCGCCGGTCTGGAGTACCACCGGCTCACCGAGAACACCATCGGCAATCCCGAGGAGTACCTTGCCGAACTGGAGCGGGTGAACGCGCGCGGGTACGCGGTGGACAACGCCGAGCACGAGGACTTCATTCACTGCGTCGCCGCGCCGATCCGCGGTGCCGGGGGCGACGTGCTCGCCGCGGTGTCCATCTCGGTGCCGAAGGTGCTGCTGGACTACGAAGGGCTGCTGGCGCTGGTCCCGGACCTGCTCGCCGCGGCCGAGGAAGCCTCCGTCCTCAGTGGATGGACGAAGTGACGAACCGATGGGAGAGGGATACTCGATGAGCAAGATCGCGATCAGCACGGAGAACGCCCCCAGGCCGGTGGCTTCCTTCGCCCAGGCCTCGCGCAAGGGCAACATCCTGCAGGTCGCCGGGCAGGTCGCGTTCGACCCGAAGACCGGTGAGGTCGTCGGCACCACCGTCGCCGAGCAGACAAGGCAGACCTTCCGCAATATCGAGGCGGTGCTGGCCGAAGCCGGTTCGAGCATCGACGACCTGGTGATGGTCCGGGTGTACCTGACCGACACCGCGCACTTCGCCGAGCTGAACGAGACCTACAACCAGCTCGTCCGCGAGCCCTATCCCGCCCGCACCACCGTCTATGTGGGCCTGCCTGCCGGCCTCCTGGTGGAGATCGACGCCCTCGCCGTCCTCGACTGAGCTCTGGCGGCGGGATGGTTGCCCCGCGCAACCGGAGTCGCGACACTCTCCGGGGTGACGGAATACCTGAACGAGACGGTCTTCACCTGGGGCGGGGTGCCCCTCAAGTTCGGCGCGGGCGCGGTCGACGAGATCGGTCACGACCTCGGGCAACAGGGTGCGAGCCGGGTACTGATCATCACCGACCCCCGGGTCGCCGCCGGTGGCGTGCCGCAACGGGTCGCCGACGCGGCCACGGCGGCGGGACTGACGGTCGAGGTCTACGACCGGGTGCATATCGAGCCGACCGACGAGAGCCTGGCCGAGGCGGTGGAGTTCGCCCGGCAGTCGGCGTGGGACGGGTTCATCGGCGTCGGCGGTGGCTCCGCCATCGACACCGCCAAGGCGGTGAACCTGCTCACCACCCACCCCGGTGAGTTGCACGACTACCTGAACAAACCGATCGGCGAAGGCAAGACGCCCCCGGGACCGCTCAAGCCGCTGGTGGCGGTGCCGACCACGGCGGGCACCGGCTCGGAAAGCACCCCGGTCTGCGTACTGGACCTGCTCGGACTCAAGGTCAAGACCGGGATCAGCCACCCCCGGCTGCGCCCGACCCTGGCGGTCGCCGACCCCTTGCTGACCCTGGACCTTCCGCCCGCGGTGACCGCGGCCAGCGGGATGGACGTGCTCTGCCACGCGCTGGAGTCCTACACCGCCAAGCCGTACAGCGCGTTCCCAAGGCACAGCCCGGAGACCAGGGTCGCGTACTGCGGTTCGAACCCGATCTCCGACATGTGGGCCGAGCAGACCCTGCGGCTGATCGGCCGTGCCTTCCGCGCCGCCGTGCTCACCGGCGGCAACCTCGCCGCGCGCACCGACATGATGCTGGCGGCGACCTTCGCCGGGATGGGATTCGGCAACGCCGGGGTGCACATCCCGCACGCCTGCGGCTATCCCATCGCCGGGATGGTCCGCGACTACGTCCCGGACGGGTACCCGCCGGAGCCCCTGGTGCCGCACGGCCAGTCGGTGTCGCTCACCGCCCCGGCCACCTTCCGGTTCACCTACCCGACCGACCCGGACCGGCACCTGCGCGCGGCCGAGCTGCTGGCCCCCGGCGCGGTGCGGCAGCCCGACCCGCGGGAGCAGCTGCCCGCGGTGCTCGCGGAGCTGATGCGGGACATCGGGATACCGAACGGCACCGCCGCGGTCGGCTACACCGAGGCCGATACCGAGCAGCTGGTGGCCGGGGCGCTGAAGCAGCAACGGCTGCTGAACGTGGCCCCGCGCGCGGTCGGTGCCGAGGACCTCGCGGCGATCTTCCGCGAGTCCCGTACCAACTGGTGAGGTCCCACCCCGTGACCCGAGTGCGGTCTCAGTGCACGGGCCCGGTGTATTTCTCGCCTGGCCCCTGCCCTGGGGCGTCCGGGACCGCCGATGCCTCCCGGAAGGCCTTCTGCAGCGACTGCACCCCATCCCGCAGCGGTGCCGCGTGCAGGCCGAGGTACTCGGCCGAGGAGGTGACAAGGCCGGCCAGTGCGGTGATCAGCCTGCGTGCCTCGTCCAGATCGCGGTACGGGCTGCTCTCCGGCTCGTCGTCGGCCAGCCCGAGCCGTTCGGCCGCTGCGGACATGAGCATGACGGCGGCCCGGCTGATCACCTCGACGCTCGGGATCTCCGCCAGCCCGCGCACATCGGGCGGCACCCCGGCCGGATCCGTGGCCGGGGAATTTTCGGGCTGCTCGGAAGCGTTGTCAACCACGTCTGGTACCCTTCCACGAGCGACCAGCCCCCGAGCGATCGGGGGCCGCAAGTGGAGCCCCGCTCCCACCCGGGTCGCCGCTGAACCGAGGCGGCCGGGTCCGGTCTCGCGAGACCAATGTCTCGTGGTGCGCCCGGTGCTCACCGGGGCACCGATCGGAGAGCGGGCCCCGCACCCTTGGTGGTGACGGGGCTCGTGGTATGTGGGCACCAGGTCGAGAACGGGTACATGGAGTAGTAGAGAGACAGCTCGGACCAAGGAGGCCCCATCAGCTCCGAGACACGCATCAATGACCGCATCCGGGTTCCGGAGGTGCGGCTCGTCGGCCCGAACGGCGAGCAGGTCGGCATCGTCCGGATAGAGGATGCGCTTCGGCTCGCCCAGGAGTCGGATCTCGACCTCGTCGAGGTCGCCCCGCAGGCGCGGCCGCCGGTATGCAAGCTCATGGACTTCGGCAAGTTCAAGTACGAGAGCGCGCAGAAGGCTCGCGAGTCACGCCGTAACCAGCAGCTGACCGTCATCAAGGAACAGAAGCTGCGTCCCAAGATCGACCAGCACGACTACGAGACGAAGAAGGGCCACGTGTCCCGCTTCCTCGCAGCCGGGAACAAGGTCAAGGTGACGATCATGTTCCGTGGGCGCGAGCAGTCCCGCCCCGAACTGGGCTTCCGACTGCTGCAGAAGCTGGCTGACGACGTCGCCGATCTCGGCTTCATCGAGTCGAACCCCAAGCAGGACGGCCGCAACATGATCATGGTGCTGGCCCCGCACAAGAACGTGAAGTCCAAGTCGAAGGCCAAGGAAACCGAGGCCGCGGAGTCCTGACCGGCAGGAACGCCCGCACGACCGCAGCACACCGGGATTTTTCGCGGTGTGCTGCCGAATGAGAAGAACGTAAGGACGAGCAATGCCGAAGTTTAAGACGCACAGCGGGACCGCCAAGCGCGTCCGGTTCACCGGCAGCGGCAAGATCCGCAGGCAGCGGGCGGGCCGTAGGCACCTGATGGAGAAGCAGCCGAGCAAGGTGTCCCGCAGGCTGGAAGGCACCACGGACCTCGCCAAGCCGGACGTGCCGCGGGTCAAGCGGCTGCTCGGTCGCTGACGGTGGTACCGCCGCCGGTGACACCGGCGCCGATGGCACTGCCGACCACACGAACTTTGCCGTAACCACCCGGGGTTGCCTGACCTGGGCCACCCCCCGAGATCGACAGGATGGACCCGTGGCACGCGTCAAGCGGGCGGTGAACGCCCAGAAGAAGCGTCGCGCGACGCTCGAGAACGCCAGCGGCTACCGCGGCCAGCGTTCGCGGCTTTACCGCAAGGCCAAGGAGCAGACGCTCCATTCGTTCAACTACGCCTACCGGGACCGCCGCGCCCGCAAGGGTGACTTCCGCCAGCTGTGGATCACCCGGATCAACGCCGCGGCCCGCCAGAACGGCGTCACCTACAACCGGTTCATCCAGGGCCTCAAGGCCGCCGGTGTCGAGGTGGACCGCAAGATCCTGGCCGAGCTCGCGGTGAACGACGCCGCCGCCTTCACGGCGCTGGCCGAGGTCGCCAAGCAGAACATCCCGGCGACGGTGAAGCCGGCCTGAGTGTGACCTCGCCACGACCCGGGGACGATCGGTGTACGCACCGGACTCCCCGGGTCGTTGCTGCGCGCAGGCTCGCGACCCGCTCGGGCCGGGCCGAGGCAGGACGTTTTCTCGCCGAGGGTGCGCAGGCGGTCCGGGAGGCGCTACGGCACGCCCGGGTGCATGAACTGTTCGTCACCGAACAGGCCGCGGCGCGGCACGGTGAGCTGGTGACCGAGGCGGAGCGCTCGGCCCGGGTGTCCGCGATCACGTCCCGGGCCGCCGAGTTGCTGTCCGAGACGGTGACTCCGCAGGGGCTGGTGGCCGTATGCGACAGCGTCGAGGTGCCACCCGAGCGGGCGCTGGCAGGCAGGCCCCGGCTGGTTGCGGTGCTCGCCGGGGTCGCCGACCCCGGCAACGCGGGCACCGTGCTGCGGGTCGCGGACGCGGCCGGGGCGGATGCCGTGCTGTTCGCGGGGGAGACCGTGGACGTGCACAACGGAAAGTGCGTGCGCGCCTCCACCGGGAGCCTGTTCCATCTCCCGGTGGCCCGGTGTGCCTCGGTCGCCGAGGCACTGGCCGCCTGCCGCCGGGCCGGGCTGGTGGTGACCGCGGCCGACGGTAGTGCGGAGGACGACCTGCAGACCGCGGCGGACCTGGTCGCGCCCACCGCCTGGCTGTTCGGGAACGAGGCTCATGGACTCGCCCCGGAACTGCTGGCGGCGGCCGACCGGGTGCTGCGGGTGCCCATCTATGGCGCGGCGGAGAGCCTGAATCTGGCCACCGCGGCCGCGGTCTGCCTCTACGCCAGCGCGATGGCCTCCCGTGGGCGGGCCACTTGATACTGGGCGGCGCCGCCGGATCGCGATCACATAGAATCTGGCGGTCAGTCGCTACGTGCACGCGCGCCTGCGGGGCGCCGCGGACCCCCGTCACACCGGACGCCGAGGAGTTATGCCCGAAGCCAACGACCAGGAGCGGCAGTCGGTAGCGTCGCTCGCTCCGGAGACCCTGCAGGCCGCGGTGCGGGCGGCCGAGGAAGAGTTCGCGGCAGCGGCGGATCTGGACGCGCTCGCCGCCGTCAAGCCGGCACATCTCGGTGACCAAGCCCCGCTGCTGCTCGCCCGCAGGCAGATCGGTTCCCTGCCGAAGGCGGAGAAGGCCGAGGCCGGCAAGCGGGTGAACGAGGCCATGCGGGCCGCGCAGGCCGCGTTCGATGCCCGGCGGGCCGCCCTGCAGGCCGAGCGGGACGAGCGGGTGCTGCGCGAGGAGGCGGTGGACGTCACCCTCCCGTGGGACAAGGTGCCCCGGGGCGCGCGGCACCCCATCACCACCATCGCCGAGCGGGTGGCGGACGCCTTCGTGGCGATGGGCTACGAGGTCGCCGACGGCCCCGAGGTCGAGGCCGAGTGGTTCAACTTCGATGCGCTGAACTTCGGCAAGGACCACCCCGCGCGGCAGATGCAGGACACGTTCTACGTGGCGCCGGAGAGTTCCGGCCTGGTGTTGCGCACGCACACCTCGCCGGTGCAGGCCCGCGTTCTGCTGGACCGGGAGCTGCCGGTGTACGTGGTGGTGCCGGGGCGCACCTACCGGACGGACGAGCTGGACGCCACGCACACTCCCGTCTTCCACCAGGTCGAGGGTCTCGCGGTGGACAAGGGGCTCACCATGGCCCACTTGAAGGGCACTTTGGACGCCTTCGCCAGGGCGATCTTCGGGGAGTCCTCGGGTACCCGTTTCCGGCCGCACTTCTTCCCGTTCACCGAGCCCTCGGCCGAGGTGGACGTGTGGTTCCCGGAGAAGAAGGGTGGCCCCGGCTGGGTCGAATGGGGCGGCTGCGGCATGGTCAACCCGAACGTGCTGCGTGCCTGTGGCGTCGACCCCGCGGTGTACTCCGGGTTCGCGTTCGGCATGGGTATCGAGCGCACCCTGCAGTTCCGCAACGGGATTCCCGACATGCGCGACATGGTGGAGGGCGACATCAGGTTCACCCTTCCCTTCGGAACGGAGGCGTGAGTGCGAGTCCCCGTCAGCTGGCTCATCGAACACCTCGAGCTCGACGAAGCCGTCGGGCCGGACGAGCTTGTGGACGCGTTCGTCCGGATCGGCGTCGAGGTCGAGGACGTGCAACCACTCGGCCAGGTCGAGGGGCCGCTCGTGGTGGGCAGGGTCGTCGAGTTCGAGGAGCTGACCGAGTTCAAGAAACCCATCCGGTACTGCCGGGTGGAGGTGGGCGACGGTATGCCGGTGGCCCCCGCCGACGAGCTCGCGGCGGAGCTGGACGAGCCGGAGGAGGACGCGGGGGACGAGGCTGACGAGGAGGACGCCGCCGAGCACGGGCACTCCGGGATCCGGACCAACGGCATCATCTGCGGTGCCAGCAACTTCGCCGAGGGTGACCTGGTGGTGGTCGCCCTGCCCGGTGCCGTGCTGCCCGGCGGGTTCGAGATCACCGCGCGCAAGACCTATGGCCGGGTGAGCGAGGGCATGATCTGTTCCGCGAGCGAACTCGGCCTTGGCGACGATCACACCGGCATCCTGGTGCTGCCGCCGGGTACGGCGAGCCCTGGCGACGACGCCAGGGAGATTCTCGGCGTGGACGACACGGTGCTGGAGCTCACCCCGACTCCCGACCGCGGATACGCGCTTTCGATCCGCGGCCTGGCCAGGGAACTGTCCTGTGCGCTGGATGCGCCCTTCGGCGACCCGGCCGATCCCGGTGCCGTCGGGCTGCCCGAGGCCGAGGGCGACGCCTGGCCGGTCACGATCGAGGACCCGCAGGGCTGCGGCCGGTTCGTGCTGCGCAGGATCACCGGCCTGGACGCCGGAGCCCCGACCCCGTGGTGGATGCGCCGCCGGTTGATGCTGGCCGGAATCCGGTCGATCTCGCTGGCCGTGGACGTCACCAACTACGTGATGCTCGAGCTCGGCCACCCGATGCATGCCTGGGACACCGCCGCGGTGCGCGGTGGCCTCGTGGTGCGCCGGGCGCGGGCCGGGGAGAAGCTGACCACCCTGGACGATGTGGAGCGGGAACTCGATCCGGACGACATGGTGATCGCCGACGACAGTGGGGTCACCTCGCTCGCCGGGGTCATGGGCGGCGCGGGCACCGAGATCGGGCTGGACAGCACCGATGTGCTGCTCGAGGCCGCGCACTGGGATCCGGCTTCGATCAGCAGGACGGCCCGGCGGCACAAGCTGTTCTCCGAGGCGGCCAAACGGTTCGAGCGGTTCACCGACCCGCAGCTGTGCGCGGTGGCGGTGGAACTGGCCGCGCGGCTGCTGCGTCAGTACGGCGACGGCAGCATCCAGCCGGGTCGCACCGATGCGGGCGGGGTGGAGCCACCGCCCGCGGTCACCATGCCGATCAGCCTGCCCGACCAGGTCGCCGGTGTGAACTACCAGCGTGGGGTCACCGTCCGCAGGCTCACCCAGATCGGCTGCAAGATCACGGTGAGCACGGGGGACGACGGAAAGGGACTGGTGACCGCGGTTCCGCCGAGCTGGCGAGCCGACCTGGTGCAGCAGGCCGATCTGGTGGAGGAGGTGCTGCGGCTCGAGGGCTACGACAGCATCCCCTCGGTGCTGCCTGCCGCGCCCGCCGGCCGCGGGCTCACCGAGGTCCAACGGCGCCGCCGCGCCGTCTCCCGCGCGCTTGCCGAGGCCGGTTATGTCGAGGTGCTGCCGTTCCCGTTCGTCGACAAGGCGGTGTGGGATGCCTTCGGGTTGCCGGAGGACGATGACCGCAGGCAGGCCGTGACGCTGCTGAACCCGCTCGAGGCCGACAAGAGCGAACTGGCGACCAGTTTGCTGCCCAGCATGCTGGAGACACTGCAGCGAAACACGGCCCGTGGGTTCCGCGATCTCGGCCTGTTCCACATCGGGCAGGTCGTGCTGCCCGGCGAGCACCAGGAAACCGTGCCCGACCTCGGCGTGGACGGCAGGCCGAGCGAGGAGGACCTGGCCGCGTTGCGCGCGGCGGTGCCGGATCAGCCGACACATGTCGCCGTGGTGCTCAGTGGGCAGCGGGAGCGTCCCGGCTGGTGGGGCCCCGGGGAGCGGGCGAGCTGGGCGGACGCCGTGCAGGCGGCGCGCACTGTCGCCGCCGCGGCCGGGGTCGAACTGCGGGTCGAGGCGGGGAACCTGCCGCCATGGCACCCTGGCCGGTGCGCCCGGCTCAGTGTGGGCGGCCGGACCGTCGGGCATGCGGGGGAGTTGCATCCGAAGGTGGTCGAGGCGCTCGGCCTGCCCGCCCGGATGGCCGCGATGGAGCTCGACCTCGACGCGATCCCGTTGCCGGATGGCAGGCCCGCGCCCGCCATTTCCGCGTATCCACCGGTGCTGCTGGACGTCGCGCTGGTCGTGGACGCCGAGGTACCGTCCGCCGAACTCGCCGAGGTACTGCGCAACGGCGCGGGCGAGCTGCTGGAGGACGTCGCGCTGTTCGACGACTACCGGGGTGACCAGGTCGGCGAGGGTAACCGGTCGCTGGCGTACAAGCTGCGGTTCCGCGCTCCCGATCGGACCCTGACCGCCGAGGAGGCCACCAAGGCGCGGGATGCCGCGGTCGCGGCCGCGGCCGAGCGGTTCGGCGCCACCCTGCGCTGACCTCCGCTTCCGCGGGACCGATGAGTTTTCCGCACCGAGAGGGTCTACCGGGACATGACTGAACGCATCATGACGGCCGACGGGGTCGAGCTGTGCCTGGAGACCTTCGGTGCGGCCACCGATCCGGCGCTGCTGCTGATCGCCGGGGCGGCCCTCTCGATGGACTGGTGGGAGCCTGCCTTCTGCACCCGGCTCGCGGAGCAGGGCCGGTTCGTGATCCGGTACGACCATCGTGACACCGGCCGGTCCGTCACCTCGCCCGCGGGCGCACCCTCGTACACCGGGGACGAACTGGCCACCGACCCGCTGCGGATCCTGAACGCACTGGGGGTCGCCCGTGCGCATCTGGTCGGCGTCTCGATGGGTGGCGGCATGGCGCAGTACCTCGCGGCCCGGCACGCGGACCGGCTGCGCACCCTCACCCTCGTCGCCACCAGCCCGGCTGGCGAGCGCTCCGGCCAGGAGTGCCTGCCCCCGCCGGAGCCGCGGATCCGGGCCACGTTCGAGGACCCGGCTGCCGAACCGGACTGGGCCGACCGGCAGGGCGTGGTCGACTATCTCGTCGAGGCCGAACGGCCCTTCGCCGGTTCGCTCGGCTTCGACGAGGAGCGGGCGCGGCGGGTGGCGAACATCGCGGTGGACCGCACCAGGGACCTCGCGGCGAGCGTGACCAATCACTGGGCCATTTCCGGCGGCTCGACGGACCAGTTCCGGCTCGCCGAGATCGCGGTGCCGACGCTGGTACTGCACGGCACCGATGACCCGCTCTTCCCGTATGCCCACGGCGAGGCGCTGGCCGCCGAGATTCCGGGCGCCACGCTTGTCCCGCTGGCCGGCATGGGGCACGAGATGCCCCCGCCCGCGTTGTGGGACACCGTCGTGTCCGCCGTCGTGCGGCACACCGGGCAGATGACCGCTTAGTGGAAGCGGGAGACGAACCGGCGTTGCCATGGCGTCTCCACGGCGTGTGCGCAGTAGTGCGCGCGGACGTAGCCGACCGCCTCCTTGGCGGGCACCCCGTCCAGCACGGCAAGGCAGGCCAGTGCGGTGCCGGTCCGGCCACGCCCGCCGGCGCAGGCAATCTCGACCCGGCCGTCTTCGGCGCGTGCCCATGCTTCGCGCAGGGCCTGGGCGGCGGCCTGGCGGTCGGTGGGCAACCAGAAGTCCGGCCAGCGCAGCCACCTGGCCTCCCAGCTCACCGGAGGGGGCTGCCGGCCCAGCAGGTACAGCGCGAAGGTGGGCTCCGGGCCCGCAGGCAACGGTTGGCGCAGCCCTCGACCCCGGACGAGGCGGCCCGAGGGCAACCGCAGCACCCCGGCCGCGGTGGGTTCCCAGATATCGACCACGACGCGAGCCTAGGGTGTTCTGGGCCGCATGTCTGTTTCTACCGGTGCACACCATGGTTTCCCTCCAGATGTTTGAGTGCTTCCCGCCGGGACAGCGGGGACAGCCCGGGATGGGCGCGGACGAACCTGCGCACCCACTCCGGGTCCACCCGCGCATGCTGGCGCAGCGCCCAGCCGATGCCCTTGCGGAGGAAGAAGTCGGGGTCGTCGATATTCGCCTCGACGCAGTACTCCAGCAGGCCGACTCTGGTGTCCTGTTTGGATCCGAGTTGGCAGATCACCGCGGTGCGGCGCTTCCACCGGTCCGCATCGCGTGCCCAGCGGCGCAGCAGCGGATCGGTCGTCTCGGGTGCCGCGCGCAGGATCGGGCCCACCCGGCGGGCGGCGAGCTCGTCCACGAAGTCCCACCACGCGCCAGTGACGATCAGTTCCTCGTACAACGGCAGCAACTCCGGCCCCTGCCAGGAGGAGTAAGCGCGGTGGCCGGTCAGGTCCAGGGCGAGATAACGTTCCTCGCGGTACCGCGCACCGTGCCACAGCTCGAGCACGGTGGCCCGCCAGGACCGGAGGTCCGGCAGCGGATGCTCGGCGAACACCCGCCGCGCCAGCCGTTGCCGCGCCGGCTTGGCCACCCCGCGAAACGGTAGCTCGGACTTCATGTAGGCGCGCATGGCCGGCGCTTTCGCCGGATCCGCCAGTTCGGCCAGCCCGGTGCGCACCGCCTCGGTCAGGTTCATCGGACCTGTCCTGCGGGGAAGTGGTGCCGGATCAGCGGGCCGCCGAGTTCCGCCTGCTCGGCCGGAAGGTGGCGGGCGACCAGTTTCGGGAAGCGCCGCCGTGCCGCGGCCAGGTCCTGTCCTGGCGGCGCGCCGGGTGGTGGGCCGATGGGCAGGATGCTGCCCACCACGTCATCGAGCCATTTTTCCTGCCACCAGCTGAGGGACTCGCCCATGCCCGGGATGAGTACCTCGTGGGTCAGCGTGTCCAGGCGGCTCGAGCCGGCCACCTCCGCGGGATCGACCTCCATCCCGGCGAGGACGTCCGGATCGACCAGTACCCGGGCGAAGGTGCGTCTGCCCTGCAGGATCAGCCAGCAGATGCAGTCGTCGAAGCGGTCCTCGTCGGCTCCGCCGAGCGCGATCCCGAACGCCAGCCAGAGGTCCCACCGGTAGGCACGGCGGTGGATGCGGATCAGTAGCTGCTGGAAGGCGATGACGTCGGCCAGTGGTCTGTCCTGGAGCGACCGGTCCAGAAAGGACAGCACGGTCCAGGTGAAGACGGTGGGCAGGCAGCTGTGCCGGTCGCCCGCGGCGGCCAGGTGGTCGCGCGCGTCCTGCCGCGCGTGCCGGATCAGGCGCCAGACGTGGTGTTCCTTCATCGTTCCCCCTCGGGTCGCGGGTGTGATGCAAGGCACGCTAGACCGGGGGTCCGACATTCGGCGCAACGCGACTGCGCCGTCAGGCGGTTCCGGGGTGGCGCTGCCGGTACGTACGCACCTTGGCGATGGTGCCGCAGGCCCGCCCTTCCGGCCCGCCCGCGTACATCAGGCACCAGCGTTTCCTGCCGTTGCGGGTGTGGTCGTAGAACACCCAGCGGCAGTCGGGGCAGGCCTTCAGCCTGCGTAGCCGCCCGGCCGCGGCGGCGGAGAACACCGCGGCGAGCAGCTCCGCGGCGAGCCCGCCGTCGTGGGCGAAGGCCAGCCGCCCCTGGCTGAGCACGGGGCGCAGCGCCGTACTGGCGCTCCAGTCGGCGAGCAGGCCCTCCGCGTCCGCTGGTTGCTCGATCACGGACCGCAGGTCGTCCCGCAGTGCGCGGATCGTGTCCGCTTCCGCCGTGCCGAGCCCGCGCGCGGCGCAGAACTCGGCGAGGTTGTCGGTGGGCACCCGGGTGTCATTGGGCACCAGCCAGGTGTTCAGCAGCTCGCGTACCCGCTCCAGTTCCCCTGGCGCGGCCTGCCGATGCCCGTCCACGCTAACCATTCACTCATTTTAATGGTTTCCATGCTAACTTGCTAACTAGATAGACGGTTAACGACGGAGGAGGCGGGTATGGAGGTCGCGTGGAGCTGCCTTGACTGGCCGGGGGTTGAGCATGTGCGCTGGTCGGACCAGGACGGGTTACGGGTGGACAGCAACGCGGTGATGGCGTTCCCGGACGGGGCCGCGCGGATCGCCTACCGGATCGAGGCCGCCCCGGACGGGGCGACGACCTGGGTGGAGGTCGAGCTCGTTCGCGAGCACGCCGTGCGCAGGATCGCCGTATCGGGTGATGGTCTCGGTGCCTGGCGGGACGAGTCCGGTGCGCCGCTGCCGGAGCTCGCCGGCTGCCTCGACGTGGACATCTCGATCACGCCGTTCACCAACACGCTGCCCATCCGGCGGCTCGGCCTGCGCCCCGGACAGGCCGCCGACCTGCGGGTGCTGTACATCAAGCTGCCCGAGCTGGAGCTTTCGGTTTCCCCGCAGCGCTACACCAGGCTGGACGCGGCCGGTGGCGGGGAGCGCTACCGGTACGAGTCTCCAGGGTTCCGTGCCGACCTTCCGGTGGACGAGCACGACCTGGTCCTCGACTACCCGGAGGGGTGGCGGCGCGAGCGCACCTGAACGAAACCGCCTTGATTGGCTTTGCATTGTCATGCATAATCATTCGTATGACGGTGAAGGTCGCGGTAGCCGGGGCCAGCGGCTACGCGGGCGGGGAGCTGCTGCGCCTGCTGCTGGCACATCCCGGGGTGGAGATCGGCGCGCTGACGGCAGCGGGCAACGCGGGAACGCCACTGGGGCAGCACCAGCCCCATCTGGCGCCGCTCGCCGACCGCGTGCTGCTGGAGACCGGGCCGGACACGCTGGCCGGGCATGACGTGGTCTTCCTGGCGCTGCCGCACGGGCATTCCGCCGAGCTCGCCGCCCGGCTGGGGCCGGACGTGCTGGTCGTCGATCTCGGCGCGGATCATCGGCTGTCGGACGCCACGGACTGGCAGCGCTGGTACGGCGGTGAGTATGCCGGTTCCTGGCCGTACGGGTTGCCGGAGCTGCCCGGTGGCAGGGACAAGCTGCGCGGTACCAAGCGTGTCGCGGTACCCGGCTGCTACCCGACGGGCGGCCTGCTGGCGCTCGCGCCCGCGTTGGCCGCCGGGCTGGTGCGGCCCGAGGTGACGGTGGTGTCGGTCACCGGTACCTCCGGCGCGGGCCGGAGCCTGAAGCCGCACCTGCTCGGCTCGGAGGTGATGGGGTCGGTCAGTGCCTACGGCGTGGCCGGCGCGCACCGGCACACCCCGGAGTTCGTACAGGGGCTCAGTGCGGTGGCTGGCCAACGGGTCACCGTGTCCTTCACCCCGGTGCTCGCCCCGATGCCCCGCGGAATCCTGACCACGGCGAGTGCCCCGCTGGCCGCAGGGACGGATGGTGCGGCCGCGCGGTCGGCCTACCTCGAGGCCTACCGGGACGAGCCGTTCGTGCAGCTTCTCGCGGCCGGGTCCTGGCCGGTCACGGCGGCGACCGTCGGCTCCAACAACGTGCAGCTACAGCTGGAAGTGGACGCCGAAGCCGGAAGGCTGGTCGTGGTGGCCGCGATCGACAACCTCACCAAGGGCACCGCGGGCGCCGCGGTGCAATCCATGAACCTGGCCCTCGGTATCCCCGAGGCCACCGGACTCAGCACGGCGGGAGTGGCGCCATGAAGTCTTGGCCGAGCATTCGGGTGGACCGGGACGCGGGGGTCACCGCTCCCGCCGGTTTTCGTGCGGCCGGTGTCGCCGCGGGCATCAAGGCCTCGGGCGGTCCCGACCTGGCGCTGGTGGTGAACGACGGTCCGGAGTTCACCGCCGCGGGGGTGTTCACCACCAACCTGGTCAAGGCCGCGCCCGTGCTGTGGTCGCAGGAGGTGCTGCGGCACCGCAGGTTGCGGGCGGTGGTGCTGAACTCCGGCGGGGCCAACGCCGCTACCGGGCCAGGCGGGTTCCAGGACACCCACGCGACCGCGGAGAAGGTCGCCGAATGCCTGGACACCGGCGCGATCGAGGTCGCCGTCTGCTCGACCGGCCTGATCGGGGAGCGGCTGCCGATGACCGCCGTGCTGTCCGGTGTGGACAGTGCGATGAAGGAGCTCGACACGACGGCCACCGCCGGCCTCGCGGCCGCGGGCGCCGTGCTGACCACCGACACCCATGCCAAGCAGGCCGTCGCACGGGGAGACGGCTGGAGCATCGGCGGATTCGCCAAGGGAGCGGGGATGCTGGCCCCGAACATGGCCACCATGCTCGCGGTGCTCACCACCGACGCGGCTCTGACCGGCGAGGTACTGGACACCGCGCTGCGCGCCGCGACCAGGGTCAGCTTCGACCGCCTCGATGTGGACGGCGGCACCTCCACCAACGACACGGTGCTGCTGCTGTCCTCGGGTACCAGCGGGATCACTCCGGACGAGGGGGAGTTCACCGAGGCGCTCACCGCGGTGAGCCTGGATCTGGTGCACCAGTTGCGCGCCGATGCCGAGGGGGTCACCAAGGAGATCGACATCGTGGTCCGGGGCGCGGCCACCGAGCGGGACGCGATCGCGGTCGGCCGCACCGTGGCCGAGGACAACCTGGTCAAGACCGCGCTGTTCGGCTCGGACCCGAACTGGGGGCGGATCGCCATGGCGGTCGGCCGGTCCGGCGCGCGGGTCGATCCGGAGACGCTGGCCATCAGGGTCAACGGGGTGACGCTGTGCTCGGGCGGCAGCGCGGCGGCCGACCGCTCCGCGGCCGACCTTTCCGGCAGGGAGGTCGAGATCGGCATCGACCTCGGCCTCGGCGATGCGGAGGCGACCATCCTGAGCACCGACCTCTCGCACGGCTACGTCGAAGAGAACAGCGCGTACTCCTCATGAGCCAGGCGGAAGCGATCGTGCCGCCGCGGGAGCGGCTGGCGACGGCGGCGGAGAAGGCGGGCGTGCTGGTGGAGGCGCTGCCCTGGTTGCAGCGGTTCCACGGTGCGGTCGTGGTGCTCAAGTACGGCGGCAACGCCATGGTGGACGAGGAGCTGAAGACGGCTTTTGCCCAGGACATGGTGTTCCTGCGGCTGGCCGGGCTGCACCCGGTGGTGGTGCACGGCGGCGGCCCGCAGATCAGCACGATGCTGGACCGGCTCGGCATCGAGGGCGAGTTCCGCGGCGGCCTGCGGGTCACCACCCCGGAGACCATGGACGTGGTGCGGATGGTGCTGGTCGGGCAGGTCGGCCGCGAGCTGGTCGGCCTGATCAACGCGCACGGACCGTACGCCGTGGGGATCTCCGGCGAGGACGCGCACCTGTTCACCGCGCAGCGCAAACAGGCCATGGTGGACGGCGCCGCGGTGGACCTCGGGCTGGTCGGCGAGGTCGTCGGGGTGAACCCGGACGCCGTGCTGGACATCGTGAACGCCGGCCGTATCCCGGTGGTGTCCACGGTCGCGCCGGACGCCGACGGGGTGGTGCACAACGTCAACGCCGACACCGCGGCAGGTGCGCTGGCCGCCGCACTCGGCGCGGAGAAGCTCGTCGTGCTCACCGATATCGAAGGGCTCTACGCGAACTGGCCGGACCGGTCCTCGCTGATCAACCGGATCCGGGTGGACAAACTGGAAGAACTGCTGCCCGCACTGGCCAGCGGCATGATCCCGAAGATGGAGGCCTGCGTGCGCGCGATCCGTGGCGGCGTGCGCCGGGCGCACGTCATCGACGGGCGGCTGGCCCATTCCGTGTTGCTGGAAGTGTTCACATCCGAGGGGATCGGCACCATGGTGCTGCCGGAGGAGGAGTCGTGACGGGGATCGGGTCCAATGCGGACGGTCAGGGGCACTGGGCCTCGGCCCTGATGGACAACTACGGCACCCCGGAGCTCACCCTGGTGCGTGGCGAGGGCGCCACGGTCTGGGATGCCGAGGGGAACGCCTACCTCGACCTGGTCGGGGGCATCGCGGTGAACGCGCTGGGGCACGCCCATCCCGCGGTGGTCGCGGCTGTCACCGACCAGATCGCCAGGCTCGGTCACACCTCGAACCTCTACGTCAACCCGGTCGCGGTCGAGCTGGCGGAGGCGCTGCTGGACGTGGCCGGGCTCGCCGGGGCGGGGCGGGTACTGTTCGTCAACTCCGGTGCCGAGGCCAACGAGGCCGCGCTGAAGATCAGCAGGCTGACCGGCCGAACCAAGATCGTGGCCTGCGAACAGGCCTTCCACGGCCGCACGATGGGGGCCCTCGCGCTGACCGGGCAACCGGCCAAGAAGGAACCGTTCGAGCCGCTGGTTCCCGGAGTCACCCATGTCCCGTTCGGCGACACCGCCGCCCTGCGGGAGGCCGTGGACGGCGATACCGCCGCGGTGGTGCTGGAACCCATGCTCGGTGAGGCCGGGGTGGTGCCTGCCCCGGACGGCTACCTCCAGGCGGCACGGGAGATCACCCGGCAGGCAGGGGCGCTGCTGGTACTTGACGAGGTGCAGACCGGCCTCGGCCGCACCGGCGGCTGGTTCGCCTTCCAGCATGCCGGGATCACCCCGGATGTGATCACCCTGGCCAAGGGCCTCGGCGGCGGCCTCCCGCTCGGCGCGGTGATCGGCGTCGGCGAGGCGGGTGAGCTGCTCAAACCGGGGCAGCACGGCACCACCTTCGGCGGCAACCCGGTGTGCTGCGCGGCAGGGCTCGCGGTGCTGCGCACGATCGCAGAGGAGAACCTGAACGACCATGTCGCGGCGCTCGGCAAGGACATCGCCAGTGGGGTGCAGGAGCTGGACCACCCGCTGGTGGCCGGTGTCCGCGGCGCCGGGCTGCTGATCGGCATCACCCTGCGCGAGCCTGCCGCCCCCGCCGTGGCCAGGGCCGCGCAGGCGGAGGGCTACCTGGTCAACCCCGTCGCGCCGGACACCATCCGGCTCGCACCCCCGCTGATCCTGAGCAACGAGCAGGCCGCAGGCTTCCTTGCCGCGCTGCCCGCCGCGCTCGACACCACCACGAAAGGCGCCTGACGATGCCGCGGCACTTCCTCCGTGACGACGACCTCAGTCCCGCTGAGCAGCTCGCCGTCCTCGACCTCGCCGACGAGTTGAAGAAACAGCCGCTCGGCGACGCCCTCGCCGGCCCGCGGACCATCGCGGCGATCTTCGAGAAGAACTCCACCCGCACCCGGTTCTCCTTCGAGGTGGGTATCGCCCAGCTGGGTGGCCACCCGGTGATCGTTGACGGGCGCACCATGCAGCTGGGCAGGGAGGAGACACTGGAGGACACCGCGCGGGTGCTGTCCAGGTACGTGGACGCCATCGTGTGGCGGACCTTCGGGCACGCCCGGATCGAGGAGTTCGCCTCGGCCGCGGACGTGCCGGTGGTGAACGCGCTCACCGACGAGTTCCACCCCTGCCAGATTCTCGCCGACCTGCAGACCGTGCGGCAGCGCCTGGGCAGGCTCGCCGGGCTGACCCTGACCTACCTCGGCGACGGCGCGAACAATATGGCGCATTCGTTGCTGCTCGGTGGGGTCACCGCGGGTATGCACGTGCGGGTGGCGGCTCCCGCCGGGTTCCACCCGCTGCCCTGGGTACTCGACGCGGTCGGTGCCCGGGCGGCCGAGACCGGCGGCAGCGCGACGGTGTTCACCGATCCGCAGGCCGCCGTGGACGGCGCGGACGTGGTGAGCACGGACGCATGGACCTCGATGGGGCAGGAGCACGACGGCAAGGACCGGGTGTCGCCGTTCTGGCCCTACCAGGTCAACACCGAACTGCTGGCCCGCACCGGCAAGAACACCATCGTGCTGCACGACCTGCCTGCGCACCGGGGCAGGGAGATCACCGACGAGGTGATCGACGGCCCGGCCAGCGCGGTGTGGGACGAGGCGGAGAACCGGCTGCACGCGCAGAAGGCCCTGCTGGTATGGCTGCTCGGTGCGGCGCAGGAGCGACGATGAGCAGGGCTTCCCGGCAGGCCAGGATCACCGAGCTGGTGTCCACGATGGCCATTCGCAGCCAGACCGAGCTGGCCAGGCTGCTTGCCGCGGAGGGGATCGAGGTCACCCAGGCCACCCTGTCCAGGGACCTGGACGAACTCGGTGCGGTCAAGCTACGCGGCGCCGATTCCGGTGCGCCGGTGTACGTGATCCCCGAGGACGGCAGCCCCGTGCGCGGGGTGCAGGGCGGGACCTCGCGGCTGTCCCGGCTGCTGGCCGAGTTGCTGGTCTCGGCCGACTACTCGGGCAACCTGACCGTACTGCGTACCCCGCCGGGCGCCGCGCAGTTCATGGCCAGCGCGATCGACCGGGCGGCGCTGGCCGAGGTCGTCGGCTCGATCGCGGGCGACGACACCATCGCGGTGATCGCCAGGGAACCGCTGACCGGGAAGGACCTGGCCGACCGCTTCGTCGCACTGGCGAGGCGATCATCTACTTTGGACGTTGAAGACAGCGAAGGAGACTACAGGTGACTGAGCGGATCGTGCTCGCCTACTCGGGTGGGCTGGACACTTCCGTGGCGATCGGCTGGATCGCCGAGGAGACCGGGGCCGAGGTGGTGGCGGTGGCCGTCGACCTCGGGCAGGGCGGCGAGGATCTGGAGACGATCCGCAAGCGTGCCCTCGACTGCGGCGCGGTGGAGGCCGTGGTCGCCGACGCGCGCGATGAGTTCGCCGACCAGTACTGCCTGCCGGCGCTGCAGGCCAACGCGCTCTACATGGACCGTTACCCGCTGGTGTCGGCGCTGTCCCGGCCGGTGATCGTCAAGCACCTCGCCGAGGCAGCCAAGTACCACGGCGCGGGCACGGTCGCGCATGGCTGCACCGGCAAGGGCAACGACCAGGTGCGGTTCGAGGTCGGCGTTGGCGCGCTCGCCCCGGACCTCAAGGTGATCGCTCCGGTCCGGGACTTCGCCTGGACCAGGGAGAAGGCCATTGCCTACGCCGAGGAGCGGGACCTGCCGATCGACGTCACCAAGAAGTCCCCGTTCTCGATCGACCAGAACGTGTGGGGCCGCGCGGTGGAGACCGGCTTCCTCGAGGACCTGTGGAACGCGCCGACCAAGGACGTCTACTCCTACACCGAGGACCCGACGGTGAACTGGCAGGCTCCGGACGAGGTGGTCATCACCTTCGACAAGGGCGTGCCGGTGGCAATCGACGGCGAGACCGTCACCATGCTGGAGGCCATCCAGCAGCTGAACCGGCGGGCAGGCGCGCACGGGATCGGGCGGCTGGACATGGTGGAGGACCGGCTGGTCGGTATCAAGAGCCGCGAGGTGTACGAGGCGCCGGGGGCCATCGCGCTGATCACCGCCCACCAGGAGCTGGAGAACGTCACGGTGGAGCGGGACCTGGCCCGGTTCAAGCGGCAGGTGGAGCAGCGCTGGGGAGAACTGGTCTACGACGGCCTGTGGTTCTCCCCGCTGAAGGAGGCGCTGGACGGGTTCGTCGGCACCGCCCAGGAGCACGTCTCCGGTGACATCCGGATGGTGCTGCACGGCGGCAACGTCACCGTCAACGGCAGGCGCAGTGAGCAGTCCCTCTACGATTTCAACCTGGCCACCTACGACGAGGGCGACACTTTCGACCAGTCCCTTGCCAAGGGCTTCGTCCAGCTGTGGGGCCTGCCCAGCAAGATCGCCGCCAAGCGGGACCAGAAGGCCTAGCGAACACGCACGGAGGACATGCAGGTGAGTGACAAGCAGCCGGTCGCGCTGTGGGGCGGCCGGTTCGCCAGTGGACCCGCGGAGGCGATGGCGGCGCTGAGCGCCTCCACTCATTTCGACTGGCGCCTGGCGCCCTACGACATCGCGGGTTCGCGCGCACATGCCAGGGTGCTGCACCGGGCGGGGCTGTTGAGCGCGGACGAACTCACCGGGATGCTGGCGGCGTTGGACACCCTGGCCGCGGATGTCGAGTCCGGCGCGTTCACCCCGACGGTCGCCGACGAGGACGTGCACACCGCACTGGAACGCGGGCTGCTGGAACGCGCGGGTACCGAGCTCGGCGGGAAGCTGCGGGCCGGTCGTTCCCGCAATGACCAGGTGGCTACCCAGTTCCGGATGTGGCTGGCCGACGCCGCGCGCCGGGTGGTCGCCGGCACCCTGGACGTGATCGAGGCGTTGCTGGCCCAGGCCCGGCGGTACCCCGACGCGGTGCTGCCAGGGCGGACTCATCTGCAGCATGCCCAGCCGGTCCTGCTCGCCCACCATCTGCTCGCCCATGCCCAGGCACTGCTGCGGGACGTCGGCAGGCTGCGGGACTGGGACGCCAGGGCGGCCGAGTCGCCGTACGGGTCGGGGGCGCTGGCCGGTTCCTCACTCGGGCTCGACCCCGAGGCGGTCGCCGCCGAACTGGGCTTCCCGGCCTCGGTTGACAACTCCATCGACGGCACGGCGTCCAGGGACTTCGCGGCCGAGTTCGGCTTCGCCGTCGCCATGCTGGGGGTGAACCTGTCCAGGATCGCCGAAGAGGTGATCATCTGGAACACCGCCGAGTTCGGCTACGTGACCCTGGACGACGCCTGGGCCACCGGCAGCTCGATCATGCCGCAGAAGAAGAACCCGGATGTGGCCGAGCTGACCAGGGGCAAGTCGGGCAGGTTGATCGGCAATCTCACCGGACTGCTGGCGACGCTCAAGGCGCAGCCGCTGGCGTACAACCGGGACCTCCAGGAGGACAAGGAACCGGTCTTCGACTCCGTCGAACAGCTCGAGCTGCTGTTCCCTGCGATCGCGGGCATGATCGGCACCCTCACCTTCCACACCGACCGGCTCGCCGCCATGGCGCCTGCCGGGTTCACCCTGGCCACCGATATCGCGGAATGGCTGGTGCGCGCGGGGGTACCGTTCCGGGTGGCGCACGAGGCGGCGGGAGAATGCGTGCGGGTCGCCGAGGGGCGGAACGCCGGGCTGGACGAGCTCACCGACGAGGAACTGGCACGGATCCACCCCACGCTCACCCCGAAGGTGCGCGAGGTGCTCACCGTGCCGGGTTCGATAGCGTCCAGGGACGCGCGCGGCGGCACCGCTCCGGCCAGGGTCGCCGAGCAGCGGGAACGCCTTGCCGCCGCGGTGGCCGAGCACCGCGCCTGGGCCGAGTGAAGGAACCGAGTAAGGAGTTGCCGGATCGGATCGCCCGAACAGGTCTTCAGCACCGAGGAGCTCGCCCGTGACCCGGTGGAGCTGGCCATCCGCCTGCTCGGCTGCGTGCTGGAGTCGCGGGTGCCGGAGGGCAGGGTACGGCTGCGGCTGACCGAGGTCGAGGCATACCGGGGCCAGGACGATCCGGCCTCGCACTGCTACCGCGGCCGGACCGCGCGCAACGAGGTGATGTGGGGTCCGGCCGGCCATCTGTACGTCTACTTCGTGTACGGGATGCACTTCTGTGCCAATGTGGTGGCGACCACCGAGGGCGAGGCGGGTGCGGTGCTGCTGCGCGCGGGGGAGGTCGTCTCCGGTGCCGAGCTGGCGCGCTCCCGCAGGCCCACGGCGAAGGGCAAGGGCGAGTTCGCCAGTGGGCCCGCCGTGCTCACCTCGATGCTCGGCCTCGGCCGGGAACACAACGGCATCGACCTGACCGCGCCGGACTCGCCGGTCCGGTTGTTCGCCGGACCACCGGTGCCCGCCGCCGAGATCAGCAGCGGGCCACGGGTCGGGGTGGTGGCCGCCATGGACGTTCCCTGGCGGTTCTGGCTCCCCGGTTCCCCTTCGATATCCGCCTATCGGCGCGCGGGCCGCGCTCAGCCCCGGCGACAAGCCGGTTGACCTGGTGGGAGAGTATCGATGCGTGAGCGAGCACATTCTTGACGAGCTGTCCTGGCGCGGGCTGATCGCGCAGTCCACCGACTTGGCCGCGCTGCGGCGTGACCTCGACGATGGGCCGCTCACCGTCTACGCCGGCTTCGACCCGACCGCGCCCAGCCTGCACGCCGGCCATCTGGTGCAGATGCTGGCGCTGCGCCGGTTCCAGAACGCCGGTCACCGGCCGGTGCTGCTGGCCGGCGGTGGTACCGGGCTGATCGGGGACCCACGTGAGGTCGGCGAGCGCACGCTGAACTCCGAGGAGACCGTCCGGGAATGGGCCGGCAGGCTGCGCGGGCAGCTGGCCCGCTTCCTCGACTTCGACCATCCCGAGGTGCCGCCGATCGAGGTGAACAACCTGGACTGGATCGGCCGGATGCCGGTGACCTCCTTCCTGCGGGACGTCGGCAAGCACTTCTCGATCAACACGATGCTGGCGCGGGACACGGTGAAGCGGAGGCTGGAAGGCGACGGCATCTCCTACACCGAGTTCAGCTACATGCTGCTGCAGGCCAACGACTACCGGGAGCTGTTCGAACGCTACGGGGTCCGGCTGCAGATCGGCGGTTCCGACCAGTGGGGCAACATCCTCGCCGGGGTGGACCTCATCCGGCGGGTGCACGGCGCGCAGGTGCACGCGCTGACCGCACCGTTGCTGACCGACGCCGAGGGCCGCAAGCTCGGTAAGTCCACAGGTGGCGGCAACATCTGGCTGGACCCGGAGCTGACCTCGCCGTACGCCTGGTACCAGTACTTCGTCAATCTCGGTGACGCCGAGGTGATCCCATGCCTGCGCATGCTCACCTTCCTCGACCGGGACGAGGTGGCCGAGCTGGAGACCGCCACCACGGAACGTCCGGCCGCGCGGCTGGCCCAGCGCAGGCTCGCCGGGGAACTCACCGATCTGGTGCACGGCTCCGAGCAGACCCGCCAGGTGATCGCCGCCAGCCAGGCGCTGTTCGGCCGGGGCGAACTCGCGGAACTGGAGCCGTCGACCCTGGACGCCGCGATGGCCGAGGTGCCGACCGGCGAGGTGCGGATGTCCGACCAGCCGACCATCGTGGACCTGCTCCTGGCGAGCGGCCTGGTGGACAGCAAGGGCGCGGCCCGCCGCACGGTGAAGGAGGGCGGTGCGTACGTGAACAACGTGAAGGTCGCAGGGGACGACTGGCGCCCCGCCGCCGAGGACGCGTTGCACGGGCGCTGGCTCGTGGTGCGCCGGGGCAAGCGGAACACGGCCGGGGTGAAGCTGCTCGGCTGAGCCGGGCTCCTGGGCCGGAAACGGGGTGTGACCTGGGGTTTCGCGTTAAGGGGACCCCCCTGTTTTCGGCCCCTTCCTGGACGTGTAATCTTCTCTTCGTCGCCAGGGAGACCGGGACGGCGGAGCGGGAAAGCCGCCCCAAAGGACCGGGTTACCAGGCAAGGGAACACGAACCAAGCTCCCACGGTTGTGGTAGAGTGGGTGGTCCCGACGGAGGCAGGACACCTACCCCCGGAAAATCGAGAGATTACCGATGCGGTAGGGTTTGCCCCGAACCAAAGACGAGAAACAACAGCGGTGAAGGTCGCTCGCGATTGGAACCGTGACGTGTTGCTTGAGAACTCAACAGTGTGCTTTGTGAACTAAGCCAGTAGAGCTTTATGTTTTTGACCCCTGTTGGGGTTTCTTTGAGATGGTGAGTCTCAGGGTTGAATTCATTGTTGGAGAGTTTGATCCTGGCTCAGGACGAACGCTGGCGGCGTGCTTAACACATGCAAGTCGAACGATGAAGCCCTTTCGGGGGTGGATTAGTGGCGAACGGGTGAGTAACACGTGGGTAATCTGCCCTGTACTTTGGGATAAGCCCGGGAAACTGGGTCTAATACCGGATAGGACCTTCTGCCGCATGGTGGGGGGTGGAAAGCTTCGGCGGTATGGGATGAACCCGCGGCCTATCAGCTTGTTGGTGGGGTGATGGCCTACCAAGGCGTCGACGGGTAGCCGGCCTGAGAGGGTGACCGGCCACACTGGGACTGAGACACGGCCCAGACTCCTACGGGAGGCAGCAGTGGGGAATATTGCACAATGGGCGGAAGCCTGATGCAGCGACGCCGCGTGAGGGATGACGGCCTTCGGGTTGTAAACCTCTTTCGCCAGGGACGAAGGGTGACTGACGGTACCTGGAGAAGAAGCACCGGCTAACTACGTGCCAGCAGCCGCGGTAATACGTAGGGTGCAAGCGTTGTCCGGAATTATTGGGCGTAAAGAGCTCGTAGGCGGTTTGTCGCGTCGGCCGTGAAAACTGGAGGCTTAACCTCCAGCTTGCGGTCGATACGGGCAGACTTGAGTTCGGTAGGGGAGACTGGAATTCCTGGTGTAGCGGTGGAATGCGCAGATATCAGGAGGAACACCGGTGGCGAAGGCGGGTCTCTGGGCCGATACTGACGCTGAGGAGCGAAAGCGTGGGGAGCGAACAGGATTAGATACCCTGGTAGTCCACGCTGTAAACGTTGGGCGCTAGGTGTGGGTGACTTCCACGTTGTCCGTGCCGTAGCTAACGCATTAAGCGCCCCGCCTGGGGAGTACGGCCGCAAGGCTAAAACTCAAAGGAATTGACGGGGGCCCGCACAAGCGGCGGAGCATGTGGATTAATTCGATGCAACGCGAAGAACCTTACCTGGGCTTGACATGCATCAGACAGCCTCAGAGATGGGGTTTCCCTTGTGGTTGGTGTACAGGTGGTGCATGGCTGTCGTCAGCTCGTGTCGTGAGATGTTGGGTTAAGTCCCGCAACGAGCGCAACCCTTGTCCTACGTTGCCAGCACGTTATGGTGGGGACTCGTGGGAGACTGCCGGGGTCAACTCGGAGGAAGGTGGGGATGACGTCAAGTCATCATGCCCCTTATGTCCAGGGCTTCACACATGCTACAATGGCTGGTACAGAGGGTGGCGATACCGTGAGGTGGAGCGAATCCCTTAAAGCCGGTCTCAGTTCGGATCGCAGTCTGCAACTCGACTGCGTGAAGTCGGAGTCGCTAGTAATCGCAGATCAGCAACGCTGCGGTGAATACGTTCCCGGGCCTTGTACACACCGCCCGTCACGTCATGAAAGTCGGTAACACCCGAAGCCCATGGCCCAACCCTTTTTGGGGGGAGTGGTCGAAGGTGGGACTGGCGATTGGGACGAAGTCGTAACAAGGTAGCCGTACCGGAAGGTGCGGCTGGATCACCTCCTTTCTAAGGAGCATGTCGCGTCCATGCCTGCCTCTTGTGGGTGGGTGTGGGGTGGGCCGCTTGATCCGGCGTGTGTCCGGATGGTGGTTTGCTCGAGGAATTGTGGACTACTGGTTGATGCTGGTTCTTGCTGTGGTGCTGGGTGAGTACTGCCCGTGGTGGGTGTGGAAAGGCTGGTGCTGTGGTGGGGGCTGGTGTTCGCGGGGTGCGCTGTTGGGTCCTGAGGCAGCACGTTGGTGTTGTTTCTGGGTGTGGTGTTTGAGAACTGTAGAGTGGATGCGAGCATCTTTGTGGTCAAGTTGTTAAGGGCACATGGTGGATGTCTGGGCATCAGGAGCCGATGAAGGACGTGGGAGGCTGCGATAAGCCTCGGGGAGCTGTCAACCGAGCTGAGATCCGAGGGTGTCCGAATGGGGTAACCCAGCACTCGTGATGGAGTGTTACCCGCACCTGAATGTATAGGGTGTGTGGAGGGAACGCGGGGAAGTGAAACATCTCAGTACCCGTAGGAAGAGAAAACAAGTGTGATTCCGTGAGTAGTGGTGAGCGAAAGCGGAGGAGGCTAAACCGTGCGCATGTCAAGCTGTCAGGTGTTGTGTGTGCGGTGTTGTGGGGTCCATTGGCCAGGGGCTGACACTCCTGGGGATGCGCGTGGTGGCTAGCGGAACCGTTTGGGATGGCGGACCGGAGTGGGTGAGAGTCCCGTACGCGAAAGCTGCGACGTTGTGTCTGGATGGTGTCCCCGAGTAGCAGCGAGCTCGTGGAATTTGCTGTGAATCTGCCGGGACCACCCGGTAAGCCTAAATACTTCCTGGTGACCGATAGCGGACGAGTACCGTGAGGGAAAGATGAAAAGTACCCCGGGAGGGGAGTGAAAGAGTACCTGAAACCGTGTGCCTACAAGCCGTCAGAGCCTTCGGGTGATGGCGTGCCTTTTGAAGAATGAGCCTGCGAGTCAGTGCTGCGTGGCGAGGTTAACCCGTGTGGGGTAGTCGTAGCGAAAGCGAGTCTGAATAGGGCGATGGAGTCGCGTGGTCTGGACCCGAAGCGGAGTGATCTACCCATGGCCAGGGTGAAGCGCCGGTAAGACGGTGTGGAGGCCCGAACCCACCAGGGTTGAAAACCTGGGGGATGAGCTGTGGGTAGGGGTGAAAGGCCAATCAAACTCCGTGATAGCTGGTTCTCCCCGAAATGCATTTAGGTGCAGCGTCGCATGTTTCACGCCTGGGGTAGAGCTACTGGGTGGTCGAGGGGCCTTACCGGGTTACCGACATCAACCAAACTCCGAATACGGGTGTGTGAGAGTGCGGCAGTGAGACGGTGGGGGATAAGCTTCATCGTCGAGAGGGAAACAGCCCAGAGCGCCAGCTAAGGCCCCTAAGTGTGTGCTGAGTGGAAAAGGATGTGGGATTGCCGAGACAACCAGGAGGTTGGCTTAGAAGCAGCCATCCTTGAAAGAGTGCGTAATAGCTCACTGGTCAAGTGGTCCTGCGCCGACAATGTAGCGGGGCTAAGCACACCGCCGAAGCTGTGTCACTCACACTTGTGATCCGCCGCTGTCCTTCGGGGTGGTGGTGTAGTCGTGTGGGTGGGTAGGGGAGCGTCCTGCATCCGGTGAAGCCACGGTGGAAACCAGTGGTGGAGGGTGTGGGAGTGAGAATGCAGGCATGAGTAGCGAAAGCAGAGTGAGAATCTCTGCCGCCGGATGACCAAGGGTTCCTGGGCCAGGCTGTTCCGCCCAGGGTAAGTCGGGACCTAAGGCGAGGCCGACAGGCGTAGTCGATGGACAACGGGTTGATATTCCCGTACCCGCGTGTGTGCGTCCCTGGTGAGGCAGGTGAGACTAACCACCCGAAGCTGCGTGTCCCTTTCGGGGGTGCGTGGTGGAGCGTGGGACCTGATCTTGTAGTAGCCAAGTGATGGGGTGACGCAGGAAGGTAGCCCCGCCAGTGAGTGGTAGTACTGGTGTAAGCGTGTAGGGAGCGGTGTAGGCAAATCCGCGCCGTGTTTTCCTGAGACGTGATGCGTAGCCGAGTGAGGCGAAGTAGGGTGATCCTATGCTGCCGAGAAAAGCCTCTAGCGAGTGCACATGTGGCCCGTACCCCAAACCAACACAGGTGGTCAGGTAGAGAATACTAAGGCGAGCGGGTGAACTGTGGTTAAGGAACTCGGCAAAATGCCCCCGTAACTTCGGGAGAAGGGGGGCCAGAGCACCTGAAGCCCTGTGCGGGCTAGGGTGAGTTGGCCGCAGAGACCAGCGGAAAGCGACTGTTTACTAAAAACACAGGTCCGTGCGAAGAAGCAATTCGATGTATACGGACTGACGCCTGCCCGGTGCTGGAACGTTAAGAGGACCGGTTAGCCCTTTCGGGGGCGAAGCTGAGAATTTAAGCGCCAGTAAACGGCGGTGGTAACTATAACCATCCTAAGGTAGCGAAATTCCTTGTCGGGTAAGTTCCGACCTGCACGAATGGCGTAACGACTTTCCGGCTGTCTCAACCACAGGCCCGGCGAAATTGCATTACGAGTAAAGATGCTCGTTACGCGCGGCAGGACGGAAAGACCCCGGGACCTTTACTACAGTTTGGTATTGGTTTTCGGTTCGGCTTGTGTAGGATAGGTGGGAGACTGTGAAGCTGGCACGCTAGTGTTGGTGGAGTCGTTGTTGAAATACCACTCTGGTCGAATGGGGAATCTGAACCTCGGGCCATGATCTGGTTCAGGGACAGTGCCTGATGGGTAGTTTAACTGGGGCGGTTGCCTCCTAAAGGGTAACGGAGGCGCCCAAAGGTTCCCTCAGCCTGGTTGGCAATCAGGTGTTTGAGTGTAAGTGCACAAGGGAGCTTGACTGTGAGACTGACGGGTCGAGCAGGGACGAAAGTCGGGACTAGTGATCCGGCACCTCCTGGTGGAAGGGGTGTCGCTCAACGGATAAAAGGTACCCCGGGATAACAGGCTGATCTTGCCCAAGAGTCCATATCGACGGCATGGTTTGGCACCTCGATGTCGGCTCGTCGCATCCTGGGGCCGGAGTAGGTCCCAAGGGTTGGGCTGTTCGCCCATTAAAGCGGCACGCGAGCTGGGTTTAGAACGTCGTGAGACAGTTCGGTCCCTATCCGCCGCGCGCGTAGGAGACTTGAGGAAGGCTGTCCCTAGTACGAGAGGACCGGGACGGACGAACCTCTGGTATGTCAGTTGTCCCGCCAGGGGCACGGCTGGTTGGCTACGTTCGGAAGGGATAACCGCTGAAGGCATCTAAGCGGGAAGCCTGTTCCAAGATGAGGTCTCCCACCCCGTTGTGGGTTAAGGCCCCCGTGAGATGAGCGGGTTGATAGGCCAGAGATGGAAGCGCAGTAATGTGTGGAGTTGACTGGTACTAATAGGCCGAGGGCTTGCCCACAAAGGTGTTACGCATCCGCTCTACGGTTCTGAAACACCACACTTGTGTGTGTTTCGGAGAGTTTCGGTGGTTATAGCGGTGGGGAAACGCCCGGTCCCATTCCGAACCCGGAAGCTAAGCCCACCAGCGCCGATGGTACTGCACTCGAAGGGGTGTGGGAGAGTAGGACACCGCCGAGCACCCTTTCCAAAGGGCCCGCTAGGGTAGTCGATTGGCTCCCTGGCGGGCCCTTTGTGTATGTCCAGATCATGGAGGAGAACAGGTGTCCGAGCACGGTCGACGCGACTCGGCGGGCGACGGCGAGTCCGGGCGGCCGCGAAAGAAGGATCAGCCTGGGGGCGGAAGGCCTCCTCGTTCCGGGAACGGACCGGGCGGCCGGGGGCAAGGCAAGGATGGTCATCGGGAACGCGACCGCTTCCACCGCGACCGGCGGCAGGACGGCGACCGGCAGGAGCGCGGGCGCGGCGGCCCGGATCGGCCGGATCGGGACAGGCAAGAGCAGAAACGAAGGGACGGCGACCGGGAACGTCCTCGCCCCGGTCGCGACCGGCGCGAGGACGCCCGCGGTGGTGAAGCCCGCGGGGACCGGCCGTACCGCGGTGACCGGCGGGACGGCAACCGTGGGGAGGGCCGCACCGGATCCGGCGGACGGTTCCGTGACGAGCGGGGAGGCCGTCCCGACGCACGCGAACAGGGCCAGCACGGTCGCCCGCACCGCGACCGGCAGGACCGGCAGGATCAGCGCCCCCATCGCGACCAGGACCAGCGGCACCGGCCGGGCACCGGGAACCAGCGTCCCGACCGCAAGCGTGAACAGCAGCGCGATCCGCGCCCACGGCAGCCAGCCGATGACGCCGCGGTGGCTGAGGAACTGCTCGCCGCACCGGAGCTACCCGAGGATGTCGAGTTCACCGACCTGGACGAGGAGGTGCGCCGCGAGCTGCGCACCCTGCCACGGGACCTCGCCGAGCGGATCGGCAAGCACCTCGCCGCCGCGGGTGGGCTGATCGACGTCGACCCGGAGGCGGCGCTCGAACACGCCAGGTACGCCAAGACCAAGGCCTCCCGGGTACCGGTCGTGCGCGAGGCGGTCGGCCTGACCGCCTATCACGCGGGCAAGTGGTCCGAAGCCCTTTCCGAACTGCGCGCGGTGCGCCGGATGGCCCGCACGGATGTGCACATCGCGATCATCGCCGACGCCGAGCGGGCGCTCGGCCGCCCGGAACGCGCACTCGACCTCGCCAGAGAAACCGACCTGAGCCGGCTCCCGCAGGAGGTGCAGGTCGAGCTGCGGATCGTGGCCGCGGGCGCGCGCCGCGACCTCGGCCAGCTCGACGCGGCCGTGGTCTCCCTGCAAGGTACCGACCTGGACCCCGCGGCACGGCACCCGTGGAGCGCCCGGCTCTTCTACGCCTACGCCGACAACCTGCTCGCGGCCGGGCGCGAGCAGGAGGCGGTGCGCTGGTTCCTGCACGCGGCCGAAGCCGACGAGCACGAGGAGACCGACGCCGCGGAACGGGCAGCGGAACTCGGCAATGGTTGATCAGGTAATGCCTGACCAGGCCCGGCGGCACGACGCGATGCTGTTCGACCTCGACGGCACCCTGTACCACGGGAGCAGCCCGATTCCCGGTGCCGCGGAAGCGGTCAACGGGGTGCGGGCGGCGGGTGTCCCGGTCCGGTTCGTCACCAACAACGCCGCCAAGGCCGCCGCCGCGGTCGCCGAGCATCTGACCGGACTCGGCATCACCGCCGAGGTCGGCGAGATCAGCACCAGCTCGCAGGCCGCAGCCGCGGTGCTCGGCGAACGGCTGCCCGTGGACGCCGCGGTACTGGTGGTCGGCACCGGCGCACTGGCAGGGGAAGTCGCCGCGGCCGGGCTGCGCCCGGTGCGCGAGGCCTCTCCGGAGGTGGCGGCCGTGGTCCAGGGCCACTCCCCGGACACCGGCTGGGCCGACCTCGCCGAGGCCTGTGTCGCCATCCGGGCCGGTGCGCTGTGGGTCGCCTGCAATGTGGACCCCACCCTGCCCACCGAGCGGGGGCAACTGCCGGGCAACGGCTCGATGGTCGCCGCCCTGCGCACCGCCACCGGCCACGAGCCGCTGGTCGCGGGCAAACCCGAGCCCCCGTTGTTCCGTGCCGCGGCGAGCTCCGCCGGCGCCACCTCCGCCCTGGTCGTCGGGGACCGGCTGGACACCGACATCGCGGGCGCGGTGCGTGCGGGGCTCGAGGCGCTGGTTGTGCTCACCGGGGTCACCACCCCCGCGGCGCTGCTCGCCGCGGGCCCAGCCGAACGCCCGCAGTACCTCGCCGCCGACCTCACCGCGCTCGGCACGCCGGTGGACGAACTGCGGATCGAGCCCAAACCCGGCTGGACGGTCGAGCCCGCGAACCCGGCGTTCACCGTGTCCGGCGACGGCGAACCCCTCGACCTGCTTCGTACACTCTGTGCCACGGCGTGGCGGCACGGTGACCGCGGGCTCGAGCCGCTTGATCGACACTCCCGCACGGCCCTCGCCGAGCTGGGCCTGGCCTGATCCGCGCACGATCGGGTCGCGCCATCGGCTAGCGTTGACGCGTGCACGAACAGACGAACCCGGAACCGCAGGAACAGGCGCAGCCGCAGGACACCGACCCGCGGGCAGGCATCGACGAGGCCGTCGCGGGTATCGAGGACCTGGCGGACCTACCGCTCGCCGAGCACGTCGAGCGCTTCGACGCGGTGCACACCGAGCTGACCGTCGCGCTGTCCAGCATCGACAAGGTCTAGCCCATGCCGCGCAGGGCGCGCCTGGACGCCGAGCTGGTGCGCCGGGGCCTCGCTCGCTCGAGGGACCAGGCCGCCTCGCTGATCAGCGAGGGCAAGGTCACCGTGCGCGGCATGGTGGCCCACAAGGCCGCCACCGGCGTGGAACTCGACGCGCCGATCGTCGTGCGGGTGGAGGACGATCCGGGCTGGGCGTCCCGGGGGGCGCACAAGCTGCTGGGTGCCCTGCGCGAGTTCATGCCGCGCGGGCTGTCGGTCAGCGGCAAACGCTGCCTCGACGCGGGCGCATCCACCGGCGGTTTCACCGACGTCCTGCTCAGGGAGGGCGCGGGAACGGTGGTCGCGGCGGACGTCGGGCGCGGGCTGCTGGACTGGCGGCTGCGCACCGACGAACGGGTGCACGTGCTGGACCGGACGAACGTGCGCGGCCTTTCCGCGGAGCAGATCGGCGGAGCGGTCGACCTGGTCGTGGCCGACCTGTCCTTCATCTCCCTGCGCCTGGTGCTGCCCGCCCTGCTGGCCTGCACCGCCGAGCAGGCCGATCTGCTGCCGATGGTCAAGCCCCAGTTCGAGGTCGGCAGGCAGCGGCTGGGCAGCGGCGGGGTGGTGCGCGAACCTGAGCTGCGGGTGGAGGCCGTCAGCACCGTGCTGACCGAGGCCTGCGCCCTCGGCCTGCGCCCGCTCGGGGTGGTGGCGAGCCCGCTGCCAGGCCCTTCCGGCAACGTCGAGTACTTCGCCTGGCTGCGGCGGGCGGCGGCCGGGTCCGCTATGGACAATACGGGCGAGCCGGACATTGCCCGGCTCGCCCGTACCGCGGTTCAGGAGGGGCCTTCGTGATCGAGGAAACCGAGCGGCGCGAGGTATTGCTCGTCGTCCACCCGGACCGGGACGCGACCCGGCCCGCCGCCCGCGAGGTCGCCGCCCGGCTCGCCGAGGCCGGCATCCGGCTGCGGGTACTGGACGAGGACGTGCGCGAACTCATCAAGCCCGATGGCGCTGGCGCGCCCTGCATGGTGGTCGGTCCGGAGTCCGAACCGGCTGCCGGCACGGAGCTGGTGCTGGTGCTGGGCGGGGACGGGACCCTGCTGCGAGCCGCCGAGCTGGCGCGCCCCGCGGGGGTGCCGCTGCTCGGCGTCAACCTCGGCAGGGTCGGCTTCCTCACCGAGGCGGACTCCGACGCGCTCACCGACACCGTGCACCGGGTGGTGGAACGCCGGTACCGGGTCGAGCAGCGGATGACCATCGACGTCACGGTGAGCATGAACGGTGACCTGGTGGCCCGGACCTGGGCCCTGAACGAGGCCAGCGTGGAGAAGAGCACCAGGGAACGCATCCTGGACGCGCTCATCGAGGTGGACGGCAGGCCGGTGTCCTCCTTCGGCTGTGACGGCGTGCTGTGCGCCACGCCGACCGGCTCCACCGCCTACGCCTTCTCCGCGGGCGGCCCGGTGATCTGGCCCGAGGTCGAGGCGCTGCTGGTGGTGCCGAGCAACGCGCACGCCATGTTCTCCCGGCCGCTGGTGGTGTCCCGCAGCTCGGTCATCACCGTGGAGGTCGACCCGGATGGCTCACCCGCCGTGCTCACCTGCGACGGCCTGCGCCACCTCGAGGTACCGCCGGGCGCCAGGGTCCAGGTCGTCTGGGGCCGGGTGCCGGTGCGGCTGGCCCGGCTGTGGGACGGCCCGTTCACCGACCGCCTGGTACGCAAGTTCTCCCTGCCGGTGAAGAGCTGGCGCGAACGGCACGCCCACTCCCGCTGAAGGGGCGATTCCTGCTGTCGGTGCGAGCGACTACGGTGGTGCCGTGCTTGCCGAGATGCGCATCCAGGGCCTCGGGGTCATCGAGGAGGCCCTGCTCGAACTGCACCCGGGGTTCACCGTGGTCACCGGGGAGACCGGCGCGGGCAAGACCATGGTGGTCACCGGGCTGCACCTGCTGTCCGGTGGCCGTTCCGAGGCCTCCAAGGTGCGTACCGGGTCGACCAAGGCTTCCGTCGAGGGCCGGTTCGCGGGGATCGAGAGCGAACAGGCCCGCGAGCTCATCACCGGAGCCGGTGCCGATATCGACGAGGACGGCAGCGTGATCGCGTTGCGCTCGGTCGGTTCCGACGGGCGTTCCCGCGCCCACCTCGGCGGCCGCTCCGTTCCGGTCGGGGTGCTGTCCGACCTCTCCGAGCAGCTGCTCGCCGTGCACGGGCAGAACGACCAGCTCCGGCTGATGCGGCCGGCCGAGCAGCGCGCGGTCATCGACCGGTTCGCGGGTGAGTCGGTGGCCGAGCCGCTGGCCGAGTACCGCAGGGTACGCGAGGAATGGATCGCCGTGGTGGCCGAGCTCGCCGAGCGTTCCAACCGTTCCCGCGAGCTGGCCCAGCAGGCCGACCTGCTGCGGCACGGCCTCACCGAGATCGAGGCCGTCGATCCCGCGGCAGGTGAGGACGGCGCGCTCACCGAGGAGATCAAACGGCTGACCGCGGTGGATGAGCTGCGGGCGGCCGCGGGCAGCGCGCAGGCCGCGGTCGCGGGTGCCGGCGACGGCGATCCGGACGTGCCCAACGCGCTGAGCCTGCTCGCCGACGCCCAGCGCAGGCTCGGCGCGGCGGAGGACTCCGTGCTGCGGGCGCTGGAGCCACGGCTGGCCGAGGCCGCGGTGCTGCTCTCCGAGGTGGGCGCCGAGCTCGGCACTTACCTGGAGAGCCTGGACGCCGACCCGGAGCGGCTGGAGCAGGTGCTGGCCCGCCAGGCCGAGCTGAAACGGCTCACCCGCAAGTACGCGGCCGATGTGGACGGCGTGCTCGCCTGGGCGGAGGACGCCCGGCGCAGGTTGTCCACAATGGATGTCTCCGAGGAGGCGCTGGCCGAGCTGGCCGCGCGGCGGGACGAGCTTGCCGAGCAGCTGGCCGGGCACGCCACCAGGCTGTCCAGCGAGCGGGCGAGCGCCGCGGCCGAACTGGCCACCGCCATCACCGCCGAGCTCTCCGGCCTGGCCATGGGGCAGGCCGAGATCGAGGTCACCGTGCGCAACCGGGCCGCCGAGGCGAACGACCCGCATGCCCTGCGGGTCGGCGAGGAGACGCTGCACGCGGGCGCGGACGGCGTGGACGAGGTCGAACTGCTGCTGCGCGCGCATTCTGGCGCGCCACCGCTGCCGGTGCACAAGGCGGCTTCCGGTGGTGAGCTCTCCCGGGTGATGCTCGCCATCGAGGTGGTGCTCGCGCACGCCGACACCGTGCCCACCCTGGTGTTCGACGAGGTCGACGCGGGCGTCGGCGGCAGGGCCGCGGTGGAGATCGGCAGGCGGCTGGCGAAGCTGGCGCGCAGCCATCAGGTGCTGGTGGTCACCCACCTTCCGCAGGTCGCCGCGTTCGCCGACCAGCACCTGGTGGTGGACAAGGGCACCTCGGGCGGCGTCACCCGTAGCGGGGTCACGGTGCTGCAGGAGTCCGAGCGGGTGCTGGAACTGGCCCGGATGCTGGCCGGAATGGACAGTACCGAGACCGGAAGGGCGCACGCCGAGGAACTGCTCGCCGCCGCCGCGGCGGACAAAGCCAGCGCGGCCGAAAAGCGCCCCGGCCAGGGCCGCGGAGCGAAGAAAAAGGGCGGCAAAGCGAAGAACGGAACCTAGCGGGTTTCCCATCGTCTCTCGCTCGCCCGAACATTTCGCCCGCCCCGATACGGCGTGGCGAGCACGTACGGACGTACACATTTGTCACTATCGGTTCCATGAAGCTCACCGGCTTGCTCTCGCGGAACGAGGAAACCCTGCCCGGGATTACCGGGGTGGCACGGGTTGATCGGCGTACCAGGGAGCTGCTGCGCCGGGTGGGCCCCGGCGACATCGTGCTGCTCGACCAGGTGGACCTCGACCGGTCCACGGCGGACGCCCTGGTCGGGGCCGAGGTCGCCGTCGTACTGAACGCCTCCCCTTCGATATCCGGGCGGTTTCCGAACCTCGGGCCGGAGATTCTGGTCAGCGCGGGAATTCCGCTGATCGACGGGGTCGGCGGGGAGTTACTGCGCACCGTCAAGGACGGCAGCAAGCTGCGGGTGCACGAAGGCGCCATCTACCTCGGCGACCGCAAGGTCGGCTCCGGTGTCGAGCAGACCCCGGAAAGCATCGCGGACCAGATGATCGAGGCCAAGGCCGGGATGTCGACCCAGCTCGAGGCGTTCTCCGCGAACACCATCGAGTTCCTGCGCCGGGAGCGCACGCTGATCCTGGACGGCGTCGGCGTGCCGGAACTGCGGGTGCCGCTGCGCGATCAGCATGTCCTGGTGGTGGCGCCCGGCAACGGGCACGCCGAGGACCTGCGCAGGCTGAAGAAATACATCGCCGAGCACCGCCCGGTGCTGATCGGGGTGGACGCGGGTGCCGACACCCTGCGCGCGCAGGGCTACGACCCCGACGTCATTGTCGGCGATCCACACGGCATCCAGGCGGACACCCTCAAGTCCGGTGGTGAGGTGGTGGTGCCCGCCCAGCCGGACGGGCACGCCCCGGGTGTCGAGCGCATCCAGGACCTCGGCATCGGTGCGGTGACCTTCCCGGCCTCCGGCAACTCCGAGGACCTCGCGCTGTTGCTGGCCGACGCGCATGACGCCACGCTGGTGGTCACCGTCGGGTTCCAGGCGACCTTGCAGGAGTTCCTGGACCACGGCCGGTCCGGTTCCAACCCGTCGACCTTCCTCACCCGGCTCAAGCTCGGCACCAAACTGGTCGACGGCAGGGCGGTGGCCACGCTGCATCGCAGCAGGGTGGCGATGGGTGCCATCGTGTTCCTCGTGGTGGCCGCGCTCGTCGTGGTGTTCGCCGCGCTGCTGGTCTCCGACGTCGGCTCGGTCTACCTGGACGCCGCGGGGGAGGCCTGGAATTCGTTCGTCGGCTGGGTCAAGGGGCTGTTCACGTGATTTCTCTGCGTTACCACATCGTCTCCATCGCGGCGGTCTTCCTCGCGCTCGCCGTCGGCGTGGTGCTCGGCTCCACGGCACTGAACGGCGCCCTGCTGTCCGGCCTCGCCGGGGAGAAGAACGATCTGGCGAACCGGGTGGCCGATCTGGAGGCCGAGCGCAACGCGCTGAACGCCCAGCTCGCCGATGCCGACGCCTTTGCCGGATCGGTGGGCGCGAAGGTGGTTTCCGGGCTGCTGGACAAGCGGTCCGTGGTGCTGGTGACCACCGAGGGCGCGACCCCGGCCGACCGGGACGCGATCAAGCGGCTGATCGAGCAGTCCGGGGCGAGCGTCACCGGCGAGGTCCAGCTGACCGAGGCCTTCGCCGATCCGGACAAGGCGGACCAGCTGCGCCAGGTGTCCACCCGGCTGCAGCCCGCGGGGGTGCAGTTTCCCACCGCGGGCGACCCTGGCACCCTCGGTGGTGCCCTGCTCGGCTCGGTACTGCTGCTGAACAAGGACTCCGCGCAGCCGCAGTCCTCCCCGGACGAGCGGGCCGCTGCGCTCAGCGGGCTGGCCGACGGTGGCCTGATCAAACCGGTCGAGGGGGTGCGGCCCGCCCAGCTGGCGGTGGTGCTCACCGGCGGCAAGGCCACCGGGGACGGGGCAGGGGACCGGGCCACCACCCTGGCCAGGTTCGCCACCCAGCTGGACCGCTCCGGCGCGGGCACGGTGCTGGCAGGCAACGCTGGTTCGGCCGAGGGCACCGGTGCGATCGGCGTCGCCCGCGCGGACACCGCGACCACCTCGATCCTGTCCACAGTGGACAACGCGGACTCGGCGGCAGGCCGGATCGGGACCATTCTCGCGCTGCGTGAGCAGCTGGAGGGCGGTTCCGGCCGGTACGGGACCGCGGGCAACGCGCAGAGCCCGGCACCCGGCGTGCAGCAGGAGGGCAGCTGAGCGCGGGCCGCTGCTAGCGAAGGAGTTCCTGCCAGGCGTCCACGAAACCGGGGAAGGTCTTGCCGACGGTCGCCGGGTCCTCCACCCGGAGCCCGGTGACCCGCAGCCCCAGCACCGCGCCCGCCATCACCAGCCGGTGATCGTCGTAGGTGTGGAAGAGCCCGCCGTGCAGCGGCCCCGGCTCGATCTCCAGCCCGTCGGCGGTATCGGTCACCCTGGCGCCGAGCGCGGACAGCTCGGTGGCCAGTGCGGCCAGCCGATCGGTTTCGTGCCCGCGCAGATGCGCCACCCCGGAGATCACCGAGGGGCCGTCGGCGAAGCACAGCAGCGCCGCGATCACCGGGGTCAGCTCGCCCACCTCGTGCAGGTCGAGCCGGGTTCCGCGCACCCTGCCGTCGCCGGTGACGGTGAGCCCCTCGCCGTCCAGCTCGGCACGTCCGCCGAGTTCGCGCACCAGGCTGCGCAGCCAGTCGCCCGGCTGGGTGGTGTGTTCCGGCCAGCCCGCGATGCGCACGGTGCCGCCGGTGACCAGCGGAGCCACCACGAACGGGGCCGCGGTGGACAGGTCGGGCTCCACGGTGTAATCGGACCGGCGCAGGTCCGCGTGCGGGACGTGGAACTCGGTTCCCTCCCGGCGGGCAGCCGCGCCGAACTGCCGGAGCATGTCCATGGTCATCGCGATATGCGGCTCACTCGGCGGCGCACCGCCGGCGAGCCGTACCGTGATGCCCTCGCCGAAGGCGGGTCCCGCCAGCAGCAGCGCGGACAGGAACTGGCTGGAGGCGGTGGAGTCCAGCTCCACCGTGCCGCCGCCGAGCCCGCCCGCGCCGCGCACCGTGAACGGCGGTGCCCCGCGGCCCTCGTCCTCGATGACCGCGCCCAGCGCCGAGAGGGCGGACAGCAGTGGGGACACCGGGCGCCTGCGGATGGCCGGATCCCCGTCGAACAGCACCGCCCGGGTACCGAGCGTTGCCAGCGCGGGCGTGAACCGGGCCACCGTGCCCGCGTTGCCCAGTTCCACCTGGACGTGCTCGCCGTCACCCTGGGTGAGCGGGTGTACCAGCACGCCCTCCGGGGTGCGTTCGTGCTGGGCGCCCAGCGCCGCCAGTGCGCCCAGCATGAGCCGGGTGTCCCTGGAGTCGAGGGGCTGCCGGACCAGGGTCGGGCCCGCGGACAGCGCGGCCAGCACATAGGCCCGGTTGGTGATCGACTTCGAACCGGGGACGCGGATCGTGGCGTCCACCGGGCCCGGTGCGACGGGGGCGGTCCAGACATCTTCGCGGGTGACGTGCTCGGGCACCGGCTCACTTCTTTCGGTCGGTCGTGGACACCTTAGGACTACTCGGGTGAGGGTAGGCGAGCGCCGCCCGCCAGGTGCGATAAGGTGGAAGCCCGTGGGACTTCAGCCGCGGACAACCAAGTACGTATTCGTCACCGGGGGCGTCGCCTCCTCTCTTGGCAAGGGGCTCACAGCCTCCAGCCTCGGGCAGCTTCTCACCGCGCGTGGCCTCCGGGTCACGATGCAGAAGCTGGACCCGTACCTCAACGTCGACCCGGGCACGATGAACCCGTTCCAGCACGGCGAGGTCTTCGTCACCGAGGACGGCGCGGAGACCGATCTGGACATCGGTCACTATGAGCGCTTCCTCGACCGCAACCTGAGCGGCTCGGCCAACGTGACCACCGGGCAGGTGTACTCCGAGGTGATCGCCAAGGAGCGGCGCGGGGAGTATCTCGGCGACACCGTGCAGGTGATCCCGCACATCACCGACGAGATCAAGTCGCGGATCATGGCGGTCGCCGACTCGGACGGCACCGGCCTGCGGCCGGACGTGGTACTCACCGAGGTGGGCGGCACGGTCGGTGACATCGAGTCGCTGCCGTTCCTCGAGGCCTGCCGCCAGGTGCGGCACGACGTCGGCCGGGACAACTGCTTCTTCCTGCACGTCTCGCTGGTCCCTTACCTCGCGCCCTCCGGTGAGCTGAAGACCAAGCCCACCCAGCACTCGGTCGCCGCACTGCGCAACATCGGTATCCAGCCCGACGCGCTGGTCTGCCGGGCCGACCGTGACCTTCCCGAGGACCTGAAACGCAAGATCGGGCTGATGTGCGATGTGGACACCGAAGCGGTGATCGCCTGCCCGGACGCGCCGTCGATCTACGACATCCCCAAGGTGCTGCACGGTGAGGCGCTGGATGCCTACGTGGTGCGCCGTCTCGGCCTGCCGTTCCGGGACGTGGACTGGACGATCTGGGGCGACCTGCTGGACCGGGTGCACAACCCGGCCGAGACGGTCCGCGTCGCCGTGGTCGGCAAGTACATCGACCTCCCGGACGCCTACCTCTCGGTGACCGAGGCGCTGCGGGCTGGCGGTTTCGCGCACCGGGCCAAGGTGGAGATCGTCTGGGTCGCCTCCGACGACGCCATGACCCCCGCGGGCGCCGCGGCCGTGCTGTCCGATGTGGATGGTGTACTGGTTCCCGGTGGTTTCGGGGTCCGCGGTATCGAGGGGAAGGTCGGTGCGATCACCTTCGCCAGGACCAAGGGCATCCCGGTGCTGGGGCTGTGCCTCGGCCTGCAGTGCATGGTGATCGACGTCGCGCGCAACCTGGCCGGGCTCACCGGCGCGAACTCCGCCGAGTTCGAGGCGGACAGCCCGCATCCGGTGATCTCCACGATGGTGGACCAGCGCGACGTGGTCGCCGGTGAGCGGGACATGGGCGGCACCATGCGGCTGGGTGCCTACCCGGCCAAGCTGACCCCCGGTTCGCAGGTGGCGCGGGCCTACGGCGGCACCGAGGCATCCGAGCGGCACCGGCACCGGTATGAGGTGAACAACGCCTACCGCAAGCGGCTCGGCGAGGCCGGGCTGGTGTTCTCCGGGACCTCGCCGGACGACCGGCTGGTCGAGTTCGTCGAGCTGGCCGAGGACAAGCATCCCTTCTTCGTCGGGACACAGGCCCACCCGGAGCTGAAGAGCAGGCCGACCCGGCCGCACCCGCTGTTCGACGCCTTCGTCCGCGCGGTGGTGGCCTACCGCACAGCCGACCGGCTCCCGGTGGAGCTGCCGGAGACCCCGGCGGTGGCACGATGAGCGGCGAGGGCGAGCCGGGCACCCACGAGTTCCGCGTGACGTCCACAGCGGACGTCCATATCGGACGCGTGATCGGGCTGCGGGTCGACGAGGTGGTCATGCCGGACGGGGCGACCGCGCGCAGGGAGGTGGTCGAGCACCTCGGCGCGGTGGCGATCGCGGCGGTGGACGGCGATGGCGCGGTCACCCTGATCCACCAGTACCGGCATCCGCTCGGTCACCGGCTGTGGGAGCTGCCGGCCGGGCTGATCGACCAGGACGGCGAGGAGCCGGTGGACGCCGCGGCCAGGGAGCTCGCCGAGGAGGCGGGGCTGGCCGCCGGGGAGTGGGCGACCCTGGTGGACGTGGCCGCCTCACCCGGCTTCACCGACGAGGTGGTGCGGGTGTACCTGGCCCGCGAGCTGACCCCGGTGCACCGGGAGGTGCTCGGCGAGGAGGAGGCCGACCTGGTCGTGCGCAAGGTGCCGCTACCGGATGCGGTGCGGATGGCGCTGGCCGGTGAGCTGGTGAACGGGGCGACGGTCGGCGGGGTGCTGGCCGCGCACGCGGTGCTGTGCGGGGACGCCCCCGCCCGGCCCGCGGACGCTCCGTGGCGGGACCGGCCGACCGCGTTCGCCGCCCGCCGCCACTCATAACGACTGGGCGGGTCAGGTGTCCAGCGGCCTGCCCTGCGCGTCGGTACCGCCGTTCGCCAGCAGGAGCACCCCGTCGATCATCGACCAGATCACCCCGACGCCGACCATGACCAGCAGCAGCTGGGCCACCGCGATCCCGGTGTGCCCGGTGTAGAAGCGGCCGGTGCCGAAGGGCAGCACGAGTTGCAGGACGCCGGCGACCACCCTGGACTTGTCCGACACCGGCGCGAGCTCCGCGGACGGCCGGGGAACGGGCGGGGCGGGTGGTGCCGGCGGCGCCAGGAAGGCCGGATGCGGCTCCGGCAGGTCCTCCACCAGGTTCCGCAGGTCCGCTCGGACGGTGGCGGCCAGCGCGGCGGTGACCCGCTCCTCGTACTCCTCGACGGACAGGCGGCCCTGCGCGAAGTGCTCACCGAGGACCCGCACGGTCTCCTCGCGCTCGGCGGTACCGACGCGGACGGCGTCCGGTCCGGGCAGGGGCTGCATGCTTCCACGTTAGCGCGTCGTCGCGCACCCCACGGCGACCGCTGAGTGCATAGAGTGTGCGCGTGGCCCACGCGACCGGTACCGCGGTGACCAAGGTGATCGCGGCGTATCTCGACCATCTGGTGGTGGAGCGGGGCACCGCGCGCAACACGCTGGACAGCTACGCGCGGGATCTGCGGCGCTACTGCGCCTTCCTCGAGCAGGCCGGCATCGAGGACATCGCCGAGGTGACCGCCGCGGAGATCACCGGGTTCGGGGTGGCGCTGCGGGAGGGCGGCGCCGAGCACCCGCCGCTGGCCGCGTCCTCGGCGGCCCGCGCCCTGGTCGCGGTGCGGGGCTTGCACCGGTTCGCGCAGGCCGATGGCATCACCGAGCACGATCCTGCCCGCGACATCCGCCCGCCCAGCACGGGCAAGCGCCTGCCGAAGGCCCTGCCGGTACACGAGGTGCTGCGGCTGCTGGACACCCCGCCGGGAGAGGGTGAGCGGTCGTTGCGGGATCGTGCCCTGCTCGAACTGCTCTACTCCACCGGCGCGCGGATCTCCGAGGCCGTCGGCCTGGACCTGGACGATATCGACGACGCGGAACGCACGGTCCGGCTGGACGGCAAGGGCGGTAAGCAACGGCTGGTGCCGATCGGCAAGCCCGCGGTGGACGCGCTGCACGCCTACCTGGTGCGGGCCCGGCCGGAACTGGCCCGGCGCGGGCGCGGCACTCCCGCGGTGTTCCTCAACGCCCGCGGCGGCCGGTTGTCGAGGCAAAGCGCCTGGCAGGTGCTCAAGACCAGCGCCGAGCGTGCCGGGATCTCCACGGCGGTGTCCCCGCATACGCTGCGGCACTCCTTCGCCACGCACCTGCTGGAAGGGGGCGCGGACGTGCGGGTGGTGCAGGAGCTGCTCGGGCATGCCTCGGTGACCACCACCCAGGTCTACACCCTGGTCACCGTGAACACCCTGCGCGAGGTGTACGCGACCGCCCACCCGAGGGCACTCGGCTGAGTGATATCGCCCGTGCGGTGGTGAAAACACCACGTCATGCCCGGCGAGCCGCTTTGCCGGTGCGCGACTCGCCCACATAGGCTGCGCTGGTCAGCTGAACATTTCGGCAAGAGTGAAGGCCGAACGAGGAGCTTCCGCCCGATGTCGACTTCCGATCGATCGGCACGGCAGGCCGCGGCCAGCCTTAGCCAGTTGAGCATCGCGACCGAAACCGGCGGCGATCAGGAGGAGTCGAACGTGCCACCGCGGGCGAGCAGGGACAGCAGCGTGACCAAGGACGGTGGGCCGAAGCTCGGCCCCACCGGGCGCCCGGTGCGCGAGATCCCCGAGCCCCCGATGCTGGAAAAACATGGCCCCGCCCGGGTGATGGCCATGTGCAACCAGAAGGGCGGGGTCGGCAAGACCACCTCGACGATCAACCTCGGCGCGGCGCTCGCCGAGTACGGCAGGCGGGTGCTGCTGGTCGACTTCGACCCGCAGGGCGCCCTTTCGGTCGGCCTGGGCATCCAGCCGCATGAGCTGGAACAAACCGTCTACAACGTGATCATGGAACGCTCGGTGGACGTCTCCGGCGTGATCAGGCCGACCTCGGTCGACAACGTCGATCTGCTGCCGAGTAACATCGACCTCTCCGCGGCCGAGGTGCAGCTGGTGGCTGAGGTGGGTCGGGAGCACACGTTGCTGAGGGTGCTTCGCCCGGTAATGGACTCCTACGACTATGTTCTCGTCGACTGCCAGCCGTCACTGGGGTTGCTCACCGTCAACGCACTGACCGCGGCCGACGGTGTGATCATCCCGCTGGAGTGCGAGTTCTTCAGCCTCCGCGGTGTGGCATTGTTGATCGACACGATCGAGAAGGTGCGCGAGCGGCTCAACCCCAAGCTGGACATCACCGGGATTCTCGCCACCATGTTCGATCCGAGAACCCTGCATTCGAAGGAGGTCATGGCACGCGTGGTGGAGGCATTCGGCGACATCGTGTTCGACACGGTGATCAACCGCACCGTGCGGTTCCCGGAGACCACGGTGGCAGGGGAGCCGATCACCCGCTGGGCACCCCGGTCCGCGGGCGCGACGGCCTACCGTACTCTGGCTCGTGAGGTGATCGCTCGGTGAGCAGGCGCGCATCCCTGCCCGGTGCGTCCGAGTTGTTCCGCAGGACCAGCAGTCCCGCCCTCGACCAACCAGCGCCCCCAGCCTCGTCTTCCACTGTGGACAGCGAAGGGAACGACGTCCACGGCAACGGCAGCTCCGGCTCCAACGGCAACGGCAATGGCGGCGGCGGTGAGCGCAGGCTGAGCCGCGGCTCCTCGGTGCGGCGCGGTTCCGGGCGGCAGAAGCACGACGCCAAGATCACGGTGTACGTGTCCGGCGAGGAACTGCTGGCCATGGAGCAGGCCCGGCTGAACCTGCGGGCCGCGCACGACCTGGCCGTGGACCGGGGCCGGATAGTGCGCGAGGCGGTGGCCGTGCTGCTGGCCGACTTCGACGAGCACGGGGACGACTCGGTGCTGGTCCGGCGGTTGCGCGGTGGCGGGATCGAGGCCGAGGCCGAGGAAGCAGAGGAAGCAACGGGCTGATGAGCAGTGGGGAGCCGCCCTCGACGCGGGAGCCCCAGCCTGACCCGGCGCCCGAGGTGCCGGAGACCGCGGTGCCAGAAGAGAGTTCGTCATCCCGGTTCAAGGTGCGGCTGGCGAACTTCGAGGGACCCTTCGACCTGTTGCTGCAGCTGATCTCGCAGCACCAGCTCGATGTCACCGAGGTCGCCCTGCACCAGGTGACCGATGATTTCATCGCCTATACGCATGCGCTCGGCGCCGAATGGGACCTGGACGAGACCACCGAGTTCCTGGTGATCGCCGCGACCCTGCTCGACCTCAAGGCCGCGCGGCTGCTGCCATCGGCCGAGGTGGAGGACGAGGACGACCTCGCCCTGCTGGAAGCCCGTGACCTGCTGTTCGCCCGGGTCCTGCAGTACCGTGCGTACAAGCAGGTGGCCGCCTTGTTCGGCGAGCTGGAGGCGGGGGCGCTGCGGCGGTACCCGCGTTCGGTGTCGCTGGAGGAGCGCTACGTCGGCTTGCTGCCGGAGGTCATGCTCGGCGTGGACCCGAACCGGTTCGCCGAGGTCGCGCTGTCGGTGTTCCGGCCGAAGCCGACCCCCACGGTGTCGCTGGACCACTTGCACGCGGGCAAGGTCTCGGTCCGGGAACACGCGGCCGTGCTGCGGGTGCGGCTGGCCGCATCGGGGCGGTCGACCTTCCGCGAGCTGGTGTCCGACTGCGGGCACACCCTGGAGGTCGTGGCGCGGTTCCTGGCCCTGCTCGAGTTGTACCGCGAGGCCACGGTGGCCTTCGAGCAGGCGGACGCCCTCACCGAGCTGCACGTCCGCTGGACCGGCGGTTCGGTGGAGGAGGCCACCGCCGTGGCCGAGCACGACCGGGCGCGAGCAGACGAAGAGGAGTACGGGTGAGCGAGCCGGAGGCATCGCGGGCCGAGGACCAGGTGATCGACCTGGACGTGGACGCGCCCGAACCGGAACCCGAGGAGCAGGAGATCGAGGGGGCCGGGGAAGGCCCGTCCGACGAGACTGTCTCGGATGCCGCGGGTGACGAGGAAATCGGGGCAGGGGACGAGCCGGTGGCCGTGTCGGCCGGGGGTTCGCTGCCCGACCTGAGCGAGGACTCGGCGCTGGAGGCGGCGCTGGAGACGCTGCTGCTGGTGGTCGACTCGCCCGCGACCGAGGAGTCGCTCGCCGACGCGCTGGAACAGGAGGTCGGGCGGGTCGCCGCGGCGCTGGGCACCATGGCCACCCGGTTCACCGAGCGCGGCAGCGGTATCGACCTGCGCAGGGTGGCGGAGGGCTGGCGCTTCTACACCCGCGACACCTACGCGCCGTACGTGGAGAAGTTCCTGCTGGACGGGCAGCGGTCCAAGCTGACCCGCGCGGCGCTGGAGACCCTTGCCGTCGTCGCCTACCGGCAGCCGGTGACCAGGGCCAGGGTGGCCGCCGTGCGCGGGGTGAACGTGGACGGCGTGATCCGCACCCTGCTGGCGCGCGGGCTCATCGAGGAGACCGGCACCGACTCCGAGACCGGCGGCACCCTGTACGTCACCACCGAGCTGTTCCTCGAGCGGCTGGGTCTTTCCTCGCTGAGCGAGCTTCCGCCGATCGCGCCGCTGCTACCCGAAGTGGACTCCATTGATGACCTCTGACCAGCCCGAAGGCGTACGCCTGCAGAAGGTTCTCGCGCGGGCCGGGGTGGCCTCCCGGCGGGCAGCCGAGGAGCTGATCGCGCAGGGCAGGGTGAGCGTGGACGGGGAGGTCGTCCGCGAGTTCGGCAGGCGGATCGACCCGGACCGTGCGGTGATCCACGTGGACGGGACGAGGGTGATCCTGCGTTCGGACCAGGTGTACCTGGCGCTGAACAAGCCACCCGGGGTGCACAGCACGATGACGGATGAGCAGGGCAGGCCCTGCGTCGGCGACTACGTCCGGGACCGGGCCGAGCGGCTGTTCCACGTGGGCAGGCTGGACGCCGACACCGAGGGCCTGCTGCTGCTCACCAACGACGGCGACCTGGCACACCGGTTGATGCATCCTTCTTTCCACGTGCTCAAGACCTACCTCGCTGAGGTGGAGGGGGCGGTCCCGCGTGGCCTCGGCAAGCGGTTGCGCGCCGGGATCGAGCTGGAGGACGGCCCGGTGCGGGCCGACGAGTTCCGGGTCAAGGACACCCGTCCCGGTCGCACCCTGGTGGAGATCGTGCTGCACGAGGGCCGCAAGCACATCGTGCGGCGGCTGCTGGCCGAGGTCGGCCATCCGGTGCGCAAGCTGGTGCGCACCGCCGTGGGCGAGGTCCAGCTCGGCAGCGCGAAACCGGGCACGCTGCGCCCGCTGACCCGTGCCGAGGTGGGCTCCCTCTACCGCGCCGTGGACCTGTAAGGGCCGGATCTCGGCTACCGTGGCGCCGGTGCTGGTTCGCTCCGTTTCCCTGGTCCTGGTGGCCGCGGGTTTGCTCGCCACCACCGCCTGCGCCGGTGTGCTGCGCGCCGGGCCACTCCTGGCCGACGGCCGGACGGCGGACACCGGCACGAACCAGCTGTGCACTCCGCCCGGCCTCGGCAACGGCGCGGTGGTCGGTGTCCACATCGAGAACGTCGGCCGTGAGCCGGTGGTGATCACGGAGGTATCGCTGTCCGGGGCCGAGTCGATGGAGCTCGCGGAGGCCGTGCTGATCCCGATCCCGCCGCCGGATCCGCGCGACGGAAGCATCACCATGCCCCCGCCTAACGGTCCGGCCGATCCGTCGGTGCTGGACGGCTATCCGGCGGCCGTGGGCGCGACCGTTCAGGCTGGCGAGGAGTGGAGCCTCGGGGTGCGGCTGCGCGCACACGACCTGCCCGCCACGGTGCGGTCGATCGGGGTCGAGCACGAGGACGAGCTCAACCAGCGGTTCACCTCGTACTCCTCGACCTCGGTCACGATCAGGAACCGGTGCTTCTGACTCGTACGGGCGAGTGCGGGAACGGCAAACTCGGGTACCTGAGCGGCAAACTCGGGTACGTGGGGAGCAAACACGCGCGCGTGGGCGGCAAACACGGTTAGGCGGGGGCGGCGGCCGGGGCGCGTTGCACGGTGCGGGCCAGGGGTTCCACCACGCGGGCGGCGATCGGGCCGAGGATGGCCATCAGCAGGACGTAGGCGGTGGCCAGTGCGGCCAGCCTGCCCTCGACGGCGCCCGCGCTCACGGCAAGGCCGGCGATGATGATCGAGAACTCGCCGCGGGCTACCAGGGATGCCCCGGCGCGGGCGCGGCCCAGCCTGCCGATCCCCTGCCTGCGCGCGGCCCACCAGCCGGTGGCGATCTTGGTCAGCGCGGTGACCAGCGCCAGCGCCACGGCCCAGACCAGCACCGGCGGGATCGACCGCGGGTCGGTGTTCAGCCCGAAGACCACGAAGAACATCGCGGCGAACAGGTCGCGCAGGGGCTCCAGGATGCGGGTGGCGCTCTCCGCGGTGGAGCCGGAGATCGCGATGCCGAGCAGGAAGGCGCCGACCGCGGCGGACACCTGCATGGCCGAGGCCAGCCCGGCCACCAGCAGGGCCGAGCCGAGTAGCTTGAGCAGGAAGACCTCGCGGTCCGGGCTGTCCACCACGGCCGAGACGTAGCGGCCGTACCGCAGCGCGACCAGCAGGACCACGGTGATCACCGCGAGCGAGATGCCGACCGCCTGCAACCCGCCGAAGAACGAGATCCCGGCCAGCACCGTGGTCAGGATCGGCAGGTACAGCGCCATCACCAGGTCCTCGAACACCAGGATGGACAGCACCACCGGGGTCTCCCGGTTACCCAGCCTGCCGAGATCGCCGAGAACTTTGGCGATGATGCCGGAGGAGGAGATATAGGTGACCCCGGCGAGCACGAACGCGCCGACCGGTCCCCAGCCCAGCAGCAGCGCCACCGCGGCACCGGGGGCCGCGTTCAGCACGATGTCCAGCAGCCCGGACATCCAGGACCGCTTCAGCCCGGTGACCAGCTCGGCCGCCGAGTACTCCAGACCCAGCAGCAACAGCAGCAGCACCACGCCGATCTCGCTGGCCAGCTCCGCGAACCCGCCGATATCACCCAGCGGAAGCACCCCGCCTGTGCCGAAGGCCAGGCCGCCGAGCAGGTACAGCGGGATGGGCGACATGCCGATCCTGCCGGCCAGCCTGCCGAGCACCCCAAGCACGAAGAAGACGGCCCCGAGCTCGATCAGGGCGAATGCGGTGTGACCCACGGGCGCTCAGCCGTGCCGCAGGATCTTGATGGCTTCGTCCAGGCCATCCGAGGTGCCGACCGCCACCAGCACGTCCCCTTCGGTGAAGGTGAACTCCGGCGTGGGGGAGGGCTGTACCTGCCCGGCCCGCATCACCGCGACCACCGAGACCCCGGTGCGGGTGCGCAGTGCGGTGTCCCCCAGGGTGCGCCCGTGGAAGGGAGAGCCGCTCTTGATGGAGATCTGCCGGGTGTGGATCCCGGCGAACTCCCGGTGGTCCTCGTTCAGCTGGGCGACCAGCTGGGGCGCGCCGAGCAGGTTCGCCAGCGCACCCGCCTCCTCCGTGGTCAGCGGCAGGGAGGCCAGGCAGGCGTCCGGATCGTCCGACTTGGACAGGATCAGTTCGATATGGCCGTCCTTGTGGGTGACCACACCGATCCGCCGCCCGTTGTCCATCGCGAAGTCCTTGCGGACGCCGATCCCCGGCAGCGGTGTCACTTCGACGTTCACCCCGCAACGGTAACCGATTCCGCAAAACGCCTGCTCGCGCAGCCCGGAAATCCCGGCCCCATCGATCCGCATGTGATTACGTACCGGCGGGACACGAAACGGTGGTGAGGCAGGCGTGCTGGTCGCGATCGCGGTGCACTTCGCGGTGGCCTGCGTGCTGCCGCTGGTGGCGCGGCGGTACGGGCGGTGGGCTTTCGGGGTAGCGGCACTCGTCCCCGCCGGCACCCTCGGGTACTCCTTCCTCCGGTTCACCCCAGGGGACGGGCCGGTGACCGAGTCCTTCTCCTGGGCCCCCCGGATCGGCCTCGACCTCGTGCTGCGGCTGGACGCGCTGGCCATGGTGATGATCGTGCTGGTCGCCGGGATCGGTGCGCTGGTGCTGTGCTACTACGCCTGCTACGCCAAGCCTGGTGGCAGCGACATCAGCCGGAACTCGGTGCTGCTGCTCGTCTTCGCCGGGTCCATGCTGGGCCTCGTCCTCGCCGACGACGTGTTCTCGCTCTACATCTTCTGGGAGCTGACGACGGTCTGCTCCTTCCTGCTGGTCGGCGGCGACGGCATCGGCAAGAACGTGCGCCGCTCGGCCATGCAGGCGCTGCTGGTCACCGCGCTCGGCGGGCTGGCCATGCTGCTGGGGCTGATCCTGCTCGGGGTACAGGCAGGCACCTTCCGGGTGTCCGAGATCGTGGCCGCACCGCCGAGCGGGACGGTGGTGGACATCGCCGTGGTGCTGGTGCTCCTCGGTGCCTTCACCAAGTCCGCGCAGGTGCCCTTCCATCCCTGGTTGCCCGCGGCGATGGTCGCCCCGACCCCGGTGAGCGCCTACCTGCACGCCGCGGCCATGGTCAAGGCCGGGGTCTACCTGGTGGCCCGGTTCGCCCCCGGCTTCGCCGACCTGCCAGCCTGGTGGGTCCCGGTGCTGGTACTCGGGGTGTGGACCATGGTGCTGGGCGGCTTCCGGGCCCTGCGCGAGCACGACCTGAAGATCCTGCTGGCCTTCGGCACGGTCAGCCAGCTCGGCTTTCTCATGGTGCTGCTCGGCACCGGCAGCTACCTCGCCGCCATCGCGGGTGCCACGATGCTGCTCGCGCACGGGTTCTTCAAGTCCACCCTGTTCCTCACCGTGGGCGCGATCGACCGGCGGACCGGGACCAGGGACATCCGGGAGCTGTCCGGCCTCGGCGCGCGCTGGCCCGCGGTGGCCGTGCTGGCCGGACTGGCCGCCGCCTCGATGGCCGGGGTGCCCCCACTGCTGGGGTTCGTCGGCAAGGAGGCGGCGCTGGAGGCCTACACCGGGGGCGGGCCCCGCGAGGTCGCCGTGCTGGCCGGGCTGGTGCTCGGCTCGGTGTTCACCGTTGCCTACAGCCTGCGGTTCCTGGTCGGCGCCTTCGGCACCCGGCGCGGGGCGAAACCCGCGCAACCGCAGGCACCCGGCGCCGGTTTCGGGGTGACGATCGCCCTGCCCGCCCTGGCCGGGCTGGTGCTGCCGCTGGTGGTGGGGCAGGTCGAGCCGTTGCTCGCGGAGTACGCGGGGGCCTACCCCGCGGGTGCGGAGCCGTATCACCTCGCGCTCTGGCACGGCTGGACCCTGCCGCTGCTGCTGTCCGCGGTGATCCTCGGCTGCGGCTACCTCGCGCACCGGGCCAACCCGGTCGTGCTGCGGATGTCCGGCTGGGTACCGGGGCCGCTGCACGCCCAGCGCGGCTACCACCGGGCGGTGACCGGCCTGGACGGCCTTGCGCACGGCTTCACCGGCCGGGTGCAGACCGGGTCCCTGCCCACCTATATCGGCACGATCCTGCTGGCCGTGGTGCTGGTGCCGGGGACAGGGCTGCTCACCGGCGCGGTGGACGGGGGCGTCCCCGCGCTGTTCGACACCTGGTTGCAGCTGCCGGTGGCGATCGTGGTGCTGGTGGCCACCGCCACCGTGCTGCTGGCCCGGCGCAGGCTGACCGCCGTGCTGCTCACCGGGGTGGTCGGCTACGGCATCGGCGCGCTGTTCCTTGTGCACGGCGGCACCGACCTCGCACTGGCGCAGTTCCTTGTCGAGTCGCTGACCCTGGTCGTGTTCGTGTTCGTGCTGCGCCGGTTCCCTTCCTCCTTCGTCCAGCCGCATCCGCCGATCCGCAGCACCCGCTGGATGAAGGCGACCGTGGCGGGCGTGGGCGGGGTGTTCGTGGCGCTGCTGGCGGTGCTGTTCTCCGGTAACCGGCCGGAGCCCTCAGCGGCCTCCACCGAGTACCTCCAGCGGGCGCTGCCCGAGGCGGGGGCGCACAACGTGGTGAACGCGATCCTGGTCGACTTCCGTGCCTTCGACACCGTTGGCGAGATCGTGGTGCTCGCCGTCGCGGCCACCGGGGCGGCCAGCCTGGCCCTGGCCACCTACCTGCCCCGGCGCCGGACCGGAGCCCATCCGCGGGAGGACGAGCCCGACCAGGAGACCGAGGAGCACCGATGAGCGAGCCGGAGCGGGCGGAGCCGGTGCACTGGACGGAGTGGGACCGGCCGCGGGAGCGGTGGCTGCTGGCGGAACACAGCACCCACGGCTGGCCGCGGTCCCTGCTGCTGGAGGTGTCCACCAGGGTCATCTTCCCGACCGTGCTGGTGGTGTCGCTGTACCTGCTGTTCGCAGGGCACCACTACGCGGGCGGCGGGTTCACCGGCGGCCTCGTCGCCGGGCTCGCCTTCGTGCTGCGTTACGTCGCGGGTGGCAGCGCCGAGATCGCCGCCGCCACCCGGATCCGGCCGCCGGTGCTGATCGGCTACGGCCTGACCGTCGCGGTGCTCACCGCGCTCGTCCCGGTCGCCTTCGGCGAGCCGGTGTTGTCCAGCGCGGTGTGGACGCTGCATCCGCCGGTGCTCGGCGAACTCGAGATCGTCAGCAGCCTCGCCCTGGACATCGGGGTGTACCTGCTGATCGTGGGGGTGGTGCTGGACCTGCTGCGCACGCTCGGCGCCGGGATCGAGAACCGCGAACTGGAGCGGCAGCACGAGGAGGAGGCCGAGCCCCTGTGACCATCAACCTGACCATGGCCGTCGTCCTCGCCGCGCTCTACGCGGCCGGTTTCTACCTGATCATGCAGCGCTCGCTGATGCGGGTGATTCTCGGCATCGTGCTGCTCGGGCACGGCGCCAACCTGTTCCTGCAGGTCGCAGGCGGGCCGCCGGGGGCGCCGCCGTTCATCGGGATGGCCGCGCTGGACGAGATGTCCGACCCGCTGCCACAAGCCATGGCGCTCACCGCGATCGTGATCACCTTCGGCCTGCTCACCTTCCTGCTCGCGCTGGCCTACCGGTCCTGGGTGCTGCTCGGGCACGACGAGGTGCGGGACGACCTCGAGGACCGCCGGATCGCCGAGGCCGTGGCGGAGGCGCAGGAGATGAGCGCCGCCGCGGAGACCACCGAGGCCGAGGACCCTGAGGACCCTGAGGACACCAGGGAGACCGATGAGCCGGGCGAGTCCGGGGGCAACGGAGCGGGGGTACGCCGGTGACCACCCTGGTCTCGCTGCCCGTGCTGCTGCCGCTGCTGGCGGCGGCGCTGTCCCTGGTGGTGCGGCGCTCGCCCGCGGCACAGCGGCTGCTCGGCGTACTGGTGCTCACCGCGATCGCGGCCGTGGCCACGGTCCTGCTGGTGCATGCGGACGAGCAGGGGCCGGTGGTGCTGCAACTCGGCGGGCACGCGCCGCCCTTCGGGATCACCCTGATCGCCGACCGGCTCTCCGCGTTGTTGCTGCTGGTGTCGGCCGTGGTCACACTCGCCGTGCTGATCTTCTCCATCGGCCAGCGGATCGTGGACTACGGCCGCGGCACCACCTCCACCGCCTTCCTTCCGATGTACCTGGTGCTCTGCGCCGGGGTGTCCATGGCCTACCTGACCGGTGACCTGTTCAACCTGTTCGTCGCCTTCGAGATCATGCTGTCCGCCTCCTACGTGCTGATCACCAGGCGGAGCAACGCGCCACGGGTGCGGGCCGGGATGACCTACGTGATCGTCAGCCTCACCTCCTCGTTGCTGTTCCTCACCATGGTCGCCCTGGTGTACGCGGCCACCGGCACGGTGAACCTTGCCGATCTCGCCGAGCGGGTCGCCGAACTGCCCGAGGGCGTCAAGACGGTGCTCGGGCTGCTGGTCGTGGTGGTGTTCGGGATCAAGGCCGCGCTGGTGCCGCTGCACTTCTGGCTGCCGGACAGCTACCCGACCGCCCCGGCCCCGATCACCGCGGTGTTCGCAGGGCTGCTGACCAAGGTCGGGGTGTACGCGCTGATCCGCACCCAGGCGCTGGTGTTCGACCACGACACGAGCTGGGTGCTGCTGCTGGTGGTGGCGGTGCTGACCATGCTCGTCGGGGTGCTCGGCGCGATCGCGCAGAACGACATCAACCGGCTGATGTCCTTCCTGCTGGTCAGCCACATCGGGTACATGCTGTTCGGGCTCGCGCTGTTCACCGTGATCGGGCTCACCGGGGTGATCCTGTACGTGGTGCACCACATCATCGTGCAGGCGGCGTTGTTCCTGGTCAGCGGTGTGGTCACCCGGCACACCGGCACCGTGTCCCTGCGCGATATGTCCGGGGTGGCCAAGGCCTATCCGCTGGTCGCGGTGCTGTTCGCGATCCCGGCGCTGAGCCTGGCGGGTATCCCGCCGTTCTCCGGGTTCGTCGCCAAGATCGCGTTGCTGCGCGCCGGGGCCGAGGTGGCCACCCCGATGGCGTACCTGGTCACCGCGGGGGCGGTGCTGACCAGCCTGCTGACCCTCTACGCGGTGGCCAAGATCTGGGTGGGCTCGTTCTGGGGCAAGGAGTGCCCGCCGCAGCCGGACCCCGACCCGACCGACGAGGTGACCGTCGGCACCGGCGCGACCTCGCGGCCGATGCTGCTGGCCACCGGCGGCCTGGTGGTGGCCGGGGTCGCGGTGGCGGTACTGGCGGGTCCGCTGTCCGCGATCAGCGAGCGCGCGGCGAACGACCTGCTGGATGGCAGCGCGTACCGGGAGGCGGTACTCGGGCACGGAGGTGACCGATGATCCGGCAACGCTTCTCCCTCACGATGTTCGTCTGGCTGCTGCTGGTCTGGTTTCTGCTGTGGGGCTCGGTCGATCCGTTCATCGTGCTCACCGGGGCTGTGGTGGCGCTGGGCGTGCTGCTGCTGTTCCCACTGCCCACCAGGCCCGGGTTGTTCGTGCGGCCGCTGCGCCTGCTGCGGCTGGTGGTGTTCGTGGTGGCCGACCTGACCGCCTCGGCCTTCCAGACGGCCTGGTTCGTGCTCCGCTACGGCCGCTCGGTGCGGCAGGCGGTGCTGTCGGTTCCGGTGCTGTCCGACCGCGACCACGCCGTGGTGGCCGCGGCGAACATGGTCTCGCTGACCCCTGGCAAGTTCGTGCTGCAGATCGACCGGCAGCGCGGGATCTACTACGTCTATGCCCTCGGGGTGCGCTCCGCGCGGGAGGCCGCCAGGGCCCATGACCAGGTGCTCGAGTTGCAGATCCGGGTGGTCGAGGCGCTCGGCAGCGCGCAGGAGGCCGCCACCGTACGGGACCGGGTGGCCGCCGCGCGCCGCACACCCGCGAAGGGAGGTGCCCGGTGACCCTCGTCGTTTCCATCGCCTTCGGCCTGCTGTCCCTTGCCGCGCTGCTCACCCTGGTGCGGCTGGTGCGCGGCCCGAGCACTCTGGACCGGATCCTGGCGCTGGACATGCTGCTGGTGCTGATCCTGGCCGGGGTCTGCGTGGAGATGGCGATGTCCCAGCGCTCGCTGAACGTCGCCTTGCTGCTGTCGGTGGCGCTGCTGGCCTTCGTCGGCTCGCTGTGCGCGGTCAAGCTCGCCGAGCGCAGGGAGGAGTACCAGTGACCCCGCTGACCGTCCGGGACACGATCTCCGCGGTACTCCTGCTCACCGGCACCGCGCTGTGCCTGCTCGGCGCGCTCGGCCTGCTGCGGTTCCCCGACCTGCTCACCCGCCTGCAGGCGGCCACCAAGACCCAGACCTTCGGGTTGCTGTTGGTGCTGGCGGGTGCGGCGGTGCGGCTGGAACCGCGGTACGCGGCCGCGCTGGTGCTGGTCGCGCTGTTCCAGGTGATCACCGCGCCGGTGCTGTCCCAGCTGTTCGGCAAGGCCGGTTACCGCACCGGGGCGGTGCAGCGGCCTGCCATGGAGGTGGACGAGCTGGACGAACGGCTGCGCGCGGAGGGCGGGCAAGCCGACTGATCCCGCCGCGGGCCCTCCCGGCAGAATAAGACGCTGGACGCGCGGCTGGTGAGCGGCCGAGGAACGGCTAAGGAGGCGTATCGGTGTCGGGAGCCCTACGTGGTGTGGTCGCGCTGGACGGCCCGTCGGGAACCGGGAAGACCACGGTGGCGCGCACGCTCGCCTCCCGGCTGGGAGCGGGCTACCTGGACACCGGTGCGATGTACCGGCTGGTCACCCTGGCCGTGCTGCGCGCGGGGATCGACCCCGCCGACGCGGCCGCGGTTGCCGGGCATGCCCGCACCGTCGAGCTGGATGTCGGCACCGACCCCCAACGGCCCGCGGCGCTGCTCGCCGGTGCCGAGGTGGCGGCCGAGATCCGCACCGAGGAGGTCAACCGCGCGGTGTCCCCGGTTTCCGCGGTCCCCGAGGTACGCGAGCTGCTGGTGGCGCGGCAGCGGGAGATCATCGCCAGGGTGCTGGCCACCACCGGCGGCATCGTGGTCGAGGGCAGGGACATCGGCACGGTGGTCGCCCCGGACGCGGAGCTGAAGATCTACCTGACCGCCTCCGCCGACGTCCGGGCCGCGCGCCGGGGCGCGCAGGACGCCGCGGCCGGCCGGGCCGGTGCGCCGGACGACACCCGTGCCTCGGTCGAGCGCAGGGACCGGCTGGACTCCACCCGCGCGGCCTCGCCGTTGCGCCAGGCCGAGGACGCCGTGCCGGTGGACACCTCGGAGCTGAACATCGACCAGGTGATCATCGCGCTGAGTGAGCTGGCCTGCCGGCGCGGCCTGCTGAACGGATGTACCGCGGAGGCGACCCGGTGAGCACGGCCGGGTTGCCGGAGGGCGCCGCACCCCGGCTGCACGACTTCGCCCGGTTCATCGGTACCTTCTGTTTCCGGCCCGCGTTCCGGCTCCGGCTGCATGGCCTGGAACGGGTGCCGCGGACCGGGCCGGTGGTGCTGATCGCCAACCACAGCTCGTTCCTCGAACCGCAACTGATCTTCGGAATGCTGCCGCGGCGCTCGGTGTTCCTGGTCAAGCGGGAACTGTTCCGCGGGGCGGTCGGCTGGGCGCTGCGGCGGCTCGGGCAGATCCCGGTCCGCCGGGGCGAACCGGACCGCGAGCCGTTGCTGATCGCGGCCCGCCTGCTGCGTGAGGGTGGCCTGATCGGGGTGTTCCCCGAGGGCGGCCGCGGGGCAGGCGATGTGACCGAGGCGCAGCGCGGGGCGGCCTGGCTGGTGCGCAACTCCGGCGCCGTGGTGCTGCCGGTGGCCACCAGGGGCACCCGCAGGCCCGATGGCAGCGGGCGACGGTTCCGGCCGGTGGTGGACCTGCTGGTCGGCGAGCCCTTCACGGTGCGGGTGGGCCCCGGCAGGGCGGGGCTGGTGGAGGCCACCGAGCGGATGCGTTCCGAGCTCGCGGACCTGGTCCGCACCCTGGACGACTGGCGCGAGGAACATCGCGCCTGACTAGAGAGAAGAGTCATGACACCCCTTGGGTCAACCCGTGGCAGTCAAAGTGACCACAGCGCGCGACGCGATCCCAGACGCCGCCCGCAAACCGCGGAGGAGCAAGCATGACCGAGGCTGATGGCACGTGGTCCGACGAGTCGGAGTTCGCCGCGCTCGACACGCAGGTGATCGAGGGTGAGCAGGCCGCGGAGGAGGAACTCGCCCAGCCGGTACTGGCCGTGGTGGGCAGGCCGAACGTCGGTAAGTCGACGCTGGTCAACCGCATCCTCGGCCGCCGCGAGGCGGTGGTGCAGGACGTGCCGGGGGTGACCAGGGACCGGGTCGCCTACGACGCGCTGTGGAGTGGGCGCCGGTTCACCGTGGTGGACACCGGCGGCTGGGAGCACGGCGCCACCGGCCTGCGGGGCGCGGTGGCCGCGCAGGCCGAGATCGCCATGTCCACCGCGGACGCCGTACTGCTCGTGGTGGACGCCACGGTGGGCGCGACTGCCACGGACGAGGCCGTGGCCAGGGTGCTGCGGCGGTCGAAGCGGCCGGTGCTGCTGGCGGCGAACAAGGTGGACGACGAGCGGTTGCTGGCCGAAACCGCCGCGCTGTGGTCGCTCGGCCTCGGCGAGCCGCAACCGGTGAGCGCGCTGCACGGGCGCAGTTCAGGGGACCTGCTGGACGCCATCGTGGCCGCGCTGCCCGAGGCGCCGCGGGACCGGGACCGGGTGGCGGGACCGCGCCGGGTCGCACTGGTCGGCAAGCCCAACGTCGGCAAGTCCAGCCTGCTGAACAAGCTGGCCGGGGAGCAGCGCGCGGTGGTGGACGAGGTGGCGGGCACCACGGTGGACCCGGTGGACTCGCTGGTCGAGGTGGACGAGGAGATCTGGCGGTTCGTGGACACCGCGGGCCTGCGCAAACGGGTGCAGACCGCCAGCGGTGCCGAGTACTACGCCTCGCTGCGCACCAAGACCGCGATCGACGCCGCCGAGGTGGCGATCGTGCTGCTGGACGCCAGCCAGCCGCTTTCCGAGCAGGACCTGCGGGTGCTCAGCACGGTGGTGGAGGCCGGCAGGGCCTGTGTGCTGGCCATGAACAAATGGGACCTGGTCGACGAGGAACGCCGGTACCAGCTGGAGAAGGAGCTGGACCGCGGGCTGGTACGGGTGCCGTGGGCGGAGCGGGTGAACATCTCCGCGCTCACCGGCCGCTCGGTGCGCAAGCTCGCGCCCGCGCTGCGCACCGCGCTGGAGTCCTGGGACAAGCGGGTGCCAACCGGTCAGCTGAACGGGTGGTTGTCCGACCTGATCGCGGCCACCCCGCCGCCGGTGCGCGGCGGCAAGCAGCCCAAGGTGCTGTTCGCCACCCAGGCCGGGGTGCGGCCGCCCACGCTGGTCCTGTTCACCACCGGTTTCCTGGAGGCAGGCTACCGGCGGTTCGTGGAGCGCAAGTTCCGCGAGACCTTCGGCTTCCCCGGCAGCCCGGTGCGGATCAGCGTGCGGGTGCGGGAGAAGAAGCCGAAGAAGTCGCGCTGACCTGGGACGTGAGACCGAACACTTCGGTGTGACCCTGGCGAGACCTGGTGTTCATCCCCGCGTAGGGTGGTCGGTCGCACGGGCGCCCACACACCGGGAGGGGCAGGCCCGACGAGAACCCTGTGAGGGTGCGTGACGCTCACTGCCGACCGGCGGCCTGCCGCTGACCTGCTCTTTCCGCCGATCCACTGCGGGACCGCCGCGATCGGGGAACCGGCCGCCGCGCCGCAGGAGCGGGCCCTGTACTGGTCCGGCCTCGCCCCGAGCGAGCGGACCCTCCTGGACATCCTGGCCGAAACCGCCGCCCGCCACCCCGGCGCGCCTGCCATCGACGACGGCCGGACCGTGCTCAGCTACCGGGCGCTCGCCGCCGAGGTGGAGGCGGTCCGTGCCCGGCTGGACGCGCTCGGGATCGGCGTCGGGGACCGGGTCGGGGTGCGGATCTCCTCCGGCACCGCCGAGCTGTACATCGCGGTGCTGGCGGTACTCGCGGCCGGGGCGGCCTATGTCCCGGTGGATGCCGAGGACCCCGAGGAACGGGCCGCGCTGGTGTTCGGCGAGGCAGGGGTCTGCGCCGTGCTCACCGACGGCGGCACCATCACCGCCCTCGGCGCGCCCGCGGGGCCGCGCCCAGGTACCCGGCCCGCCCCCGGCGACGACGCCTGGATCATCTTCACCTCCGGCTCCACCGGGAAACCCAAGGGCGTCGCGGTCAGCCACGGTTCCGCCGCCGCCTTCGTGGACGCCGAGGCCGAGCTGTTCCTGACCGAGGAGCCGATCGGGCCCGGCGACCGGGTGCTGGCCGGGCTGTCGGTGGCCTTCGACGCCTCCTGCGAGGAGATGTGGCTGGCCTGGCGGCACGGCGCCTGCCTGGTGCCCGCGCCCCGCTCCCTGGTGCGCACCGGGGTGGACCTCGGCCCCTGGCTGGTGCGGCAGCGGATCTCCATCGTGTCCACGGTGCCCACCCTGGCCGCGTTGTGGCCCGCGGACGCGCTGGAGGACGTCCGGCTGCTGATCTTCGGCGGCGAGGCCTGCCCGCCGGAACTGGCCGAGCGGGTGGCGGTGGAAGGCCGCGAGGTGTGGAACACCTACGGCCCCACCGAGACCACCGTGGTGGCCTGCGCGGCGCAGCTCACCGGCGAGGGACCGGTGCGGATCGGGCTGCCGCTGCTCGGCTGGCAGCTCGCGGTGGTGGACGAGGGCGGCGAGCCGGTGCCGATGGGGGAGACCGGTGAGCTGGTGATCGGCGGTGTCGGCCTGGCCCGCTACCTCGACCCGGCCAAGGACGCGGAGAAGTTCGCCCCGCTGCCCGCGCTCGGCTGGCCGCGGGCGTACCGCAGCGGCGACCTGGTCCGGGCCGAGCCCGCGGGGCTGGTGTTCGTCGGCAGGGCCGACGAGCAGGTCAAGCTCGGCGGGCGGCGGATCGAGCTCGGCGAGGTGGATGCCGCGCTGCAGGCCCTGCCCGGGGTGGCCGGTGCGGCTGCCGCGGTGCGCACCACCCCGGCGGGCAACCAGGTGCTGGTCGGCTACCTGGTCGCCGCGGAACCCGGCTTCGACACCGAGGCCGCGGGCGCGGCACTGGCCGCGCGGCTGCCTGCCGCCCTGGTCCCGCTGCTCGCGGTGGTGGACGATCTGCCGACCCGCACCTCCGGCAAGGTCGACCGGGACGCCCTGCCCTGGCCGCTGCCCGGCGCCGCGACCGGCAAGGCGGGCAAGGCCGGTGGCTCGAAGAAGGCACTCTCGGCCACCGAGGACTGGCTGGCCCGGCTGTGGACGGAGATCCTCGGGGTGTCCGTGTCCGACCCGCGGGCCGACTTCTTCGCGCATGGGGGCGGCAGCCTCACCGCGGCCCAGCTGGTCGCCCGCGTCCGCGAGCACTACCCGCAGGTCTCCGTCAGCGACCTCTACCAGCAGCCACGGCTCGGCTCACTGGCCGCGAACCTGGACGCCGCCGGCGGCGCGCGGGCCGAGCAGCGGGAGGTCACCCCGGTTCCGCGGCGTACCGGCCTGCTGCAGGCGGTGCTGTTGCTGCCCCTGCTCACCCTGGTCGGGTTGCGGTGGACCACCATCGCTGCGGCCCTTTCCACCCTGTTGTCCGGCCTCGGGGTGGCCGGCTGGGCGCCCGCGACACCCTGGTGGGTGCTCGGGGTGGCCTGGCTGGTGCTGTTCAGCCCGGCGGGCCGGATCGCGGTGTCCGCGGGCGGTGCCCGCCTGCTGCTGCGCGGCGTGCGACCCGGAAGCCACCCCCGCGGCGGCCGGGTCCACCTGCGTCTGTGGGCGGCCCAGCGGCTGGCCGACGTCAGCGGCGCGGCCGGGGTGTCCGGGGCATCCTGGATGACCCAGTACGCGCGAGCACTGGGCGCGAAGGTCGGCAAGGAGGTCGACCTGCATGCCCCGCCCCCGGTCACCGGGATGTTGAAGCTGGGCCGTGGCGCCGCGGTGGAACCGGAGGCCGACCTTTCCGGCTACTGGGTCGACGGGGACCTGGTGCACATCGGCAAGATCCGGGTGGGTGCCGGGGCGCGGATCGGCGCGCGCAGCACCCTGCTGCCAGGGGTCAGGGTGGGCAAGGGCGCGGAGATCGCCCCCGGTTCCACCGTGCGCGGAGCGGTGCCAGCCGGGCGGCGCTGGGCCGGTTCGCCCGCGGCCCGGCAGCAGAAGAACGCGCTGAAGTGGCCGTCCAGCAGGCCACCGCGGTCAAGGCGGTGGGCGACGGTCTACGGGCTGACCTCGGTGCTGCTGGGCCTGCTGCCTGCCATCGCCGCGTTCCCCGGCCTGCTGGTGCTGGCCGGGGCGGTGTCCGGGGCGCCGAGCCAGGGCGCGGCCCTCGGCAGCGCCCTGCTCGCGGTGCCGGTGGCGACGCTGGCCTACTTCGGCTGCTACGCCCTGCTGGTGCTGCTCGGCGTGCGCGCACTCAGCCTCGGCATGCACGAGGGCTACCACCCCGTGCACGGCAGGGCCGCCTGGCAGGTATGGGCCACCGAGCGGCTGATGGACATGGCAAGGGACGATCTGTTCCCGCTGTACGCCAGCCTGCTCACCCCGGTATGGCTGCGGCTGCTCGGCGCGAAGGTCGGGCGGGGCGTGGAGGCTTCCACCGTGCTGGCCCTGCCGAAGATGACCAAGGTCGCCGACGGGGCATTCCTCGCCGACGACACCATGATCGCCACCTATCAGCTTGGGCACGGCTGGCTGCATGTCGCCCCGGCGCGGATCGGCAAGCAGGCCTTCCTCGGCAACTCCGGGATGACAGCGGCCGGGCGGGCGGTGCCGAAACGCGGCCTGGTCGGGGTGCTGTCCGCCACCCCTGCCAAGGCAAAGAAGGGCTCCTCCTGGCTCGGCATGCCGCCGATGCCGCTGCGCCGCGCGGTGGAGGAGTCGGACACCAGCCGTACCTTCACCCCGCCCGCGCGGCTCAAGCTGGCCAGGGCGGTGGTGGAGCTATGCCGGATCGTGCCGGTGATGTGCGGGGTCGCGCTGGCCGTGCTGGTGCTGTTCGCCTTGCAGGCGCTGCAGTCCGCCCTCGGCCTGTGGGCGGCCGCGCTGCTGTCCGGCACGGTGCTCGCCGCGGCCGGGGTGCTGGCCTGCGTGCTGACCACCGCGGCGAAGTGGTCGCTCGCCGGGCGGTTCCGGCCGGTGGAGCATCCACTGTGGAGCTCCTTCGTGTGGCGGGCCGAGCTGGCCGACACCTTCGTCGAGGTGCTCGCCGTTCCCTGGCTGGCGGGCCTCGCCGGTGGCACCCCGCTGCTGCCGGCCTGGCTGCGCAGCATGGGCGCGCGGATCGGTCGCGGGGTGTGGCTGGAGAGCTACTGGTTGCCGGAGTCGGACCTGGTGCGTCTCGGTGAAGGAGCGACGATCAACCGGGGTTGCGTGGTGCAGACCCACCTGTTCCATGATCGGATCATGAGCATGGACACCGTCGAGCTGGCCGCCGGTGCCACCCTGGGTCCGCACGGCATCGTGCTGCCCGGCGCGAGCATCGGCGCCCGCACCACCGTCGGCCCCGGCTCCCTGGTGACGAGGGGAGACGCCGTTCCCGCCGACTCCCGCTGGCTCGGCAACCCGATCGCGGCCTGGCCGGGAGGGCGCCACCGGTGACCCATCCGAAGGCCGCCCCACCGGCTCCGGGGGCGGAGACCTCCGGCGACTCCTACCTCCCCGACCACGGCAACGGTGGATACCGCGTCCGGCACTACGACCTCGACCTCGACTACCGGCTCGGGCCGAACCGGCTGTCCGCGCGGGCCAGGATCACCGCCGTGACCACTCAGGCGCTGTCGCGGTTCAGTCTCGATCTGGTCGGGTTCCGGGTGAGCAGGGTGCTGGTGGACTCCCGGCAGGCCAAGTTCACCCGGCACGGGCACAAGCTGCGGGTGAAACCGGCCCGTTCCCTGGCAGCGGGGGCCGAGTTCGTGGTGGAGGTCCGCTACGTGGGCAACCCGCGACCGCTCGGCGGGCCGTGGGGCGACATCGGCTGGGACGAGCTGACCGACGGCGCGCTGGTGGCAAGCCAGCCCGTGGGAGCCCCGTCCTGGTTTCCCTGCAACGACCATCCCGCGGACAAGGCCTCCTACCGGATTGCGGTCACCACCTCCTCTCCGTACGCGGTGCTGGTCACCGGTTACCTTGTCTCCCGCGGCAGGCAGGCCAGCACCACCACCTGGGTCTACGAGCGGCCCGAACCGACCTCCACCTACCTGATGAGTGTCCAGATAGGACAGTACGTGGATGTGGAGCTCGCCGGTGGGCCGGTGCCGCAGCGGGCCGCGGCACCCGCGCGGCTGGGCGCGGCGTTGCGACACGACTTCGGCAGGCAGCGGGCGATGATGGACATGTGCCAGCGCCTGTTCGGGCCGTACCCGTTCGGCGAGTATCAGGTCGTGGTGACCGACGACGAGCTGGACGACCCGATCGAGGCGCAGGGCATGTCGGTGTTCGGCGCCAACCACGTGGACGGCTTGCGCACGCACGAGCGGCTGGTGGTGCACGAGCTGGCGCACCAGTGGTTCGGCAACTGCCTCACCGTGGCCGGCTGGCGGCACATCTGGCTGAACGAGGGCTTCGCGACCTATGTGGAATGGTTGTGGTCGGAGGAGTCCGGCGGCACGCCCGCGGCGGAACTGGCCAGCCGGTGGCACGCCGAGATCGCCGGTGATCCCGCCGACCTGCGGATCGCCGATCCGGGTATGCCGGGCCTCTTCGACCGGCGGGTGTACAAGCGCGGCGCGCTCACCCTGCATGCGCTACGCCACCGCCTCGGGGACGACACCTTCTTCGCGCTGCTGAAGGACTGGGTAGCCACGCACCGGCACGGTACGGTGCGCACCGAGGACTTCACCGCGCTCGCGGCCGAGCACGCCGGGGCGGACCTCGGCGCGTTCTTCGCCACCTGGCTGGACGACCCCAGGATGCCCGGGCCGCCTGGTTAGGTTTCGGGGCTCAGGCCGTCGATCAGGATTTGATGACCGCGATGGCCAGCCGGACGATCTCGCTGATCACCTCGTCCAGCGGGGTCTGCTCGCCCCGGCGCGACCAGTGGTACACCAGCTCGTTGACCGCGCCGATCAGTGCCCTGGCGCCCAGCCGGAAGTCGCGCTGTGCCGCCTCGCCGCGGGCGACGGCGCGCTCGGCCTCGGCGACGAGCAGTTCGACCCACCGGTCCCGCCAGTCCAGCCGGTGCTGCTCGACGGTGTCGCTCACTCCCACGGTCTCCACATAGGACAGTCTGGCCCAGCGTGGGTCCTCCGCGGTGGTGGTGATGTAGGCGCGCACGGCCAGCTCGATCCGGGCGGCAAGGTCGTCCTCGCCCGCACTGGCGAAAGCCTCGGCCACGGCCGTGACCGCCCGCTCGATCACCCGGTCGTGCAGTGCCATCAACAGGGCCTCGCGGCCGGTGAACTCCTCATAGAAGTTCCGGGTGGACACCGCCGCGGTCGCGCACAGTTTCTCGATGGAGGTGGCCGCGTAGCCCTCGGTGCCGAACAGCTCCAACCCTGCGCTCATCAAGCGCTCCCTGCGCTCGGCTCGGCGGTCGGCCGCGGAACGGCCGGCGTAGACCCGGCTGGCTTGGGGCTCGTGTGGGGACATCGGCCAAGACTAAGCCACACCGGCGCCGGGGCCGGAACGAGCGGGTGCCCGGTTCACAGGGTCCTCACACGTTCTCGGCGGGGGTTCTCACGACCCGCTCACAACAGCGGCGTACGCAGCGGAATGTCCACCAGGCCGGGAAATCCGGCTGGGGAGCCGGGGTCCACCCAGTGCGCGAGGCGTTCCGGGGTGAACAGCTCGTCGATGACCATGAAGGCGGCGCCCACCAGGCCGGCCTGGTCGGACAGCGTGGAGCGGGCGATCCGTAGTTCCCTGGTGGCCAGCGGAAGGGAACGGCGGTACACCGACTCGCGGATGGCTGCCAGCAGCAGGTCCCCCGCGCCGGCGACCCCGCCGCCGATGATCACCAGTGCCGGGTTGTAGAAGCTCACCAGCGTGGCCAGCAGGCTGCCAACCAGCCTGCCCGCCCTGGTGAGCAGTTCCACCGAGGTGCGGTCCCCGCTCTGCGCGGCCCGGGACACGTCCTCGGCACCGATCGTGCCGCTGGTGCCGAGCACCTCGGCGAGGAACGGGCTGCGCCCCTCCCGTGCCGCGGCGAGCCCGTCCCTGGCCAGTGCGGCCCCGCCTGCCAGCGCTTCGAGGCAGCCGGTGTTGCCGCACCGGCAGACCACGGTCTGGTCCTCGCTCACCGCCGCATGGCCGATATCGCCCGCGCAGCCCTGGCTGCCGCGATGCAGCTGCCCGCCGGAGACGAGGCCCGCGCCGATCCCGGTGCCCAGCTTGACGTACAGGATGTCCCGCTGCCCCTTGGCCGATCCCGCCCTGAGCTCTCCCAGCGCCATGGCGTTGACCTCGTTGTCCACCCACACCGGCGCGTCGAACCGGGCGGCCAGCCGGTCCCGCACCGGATAGCCGTCCCAGCCGGGCATGATCGGCGGCGCGCTCGGCCGCCCGGTGGCGAACTCGACCGGCCCCGGCAGGCCGATTCCGATGCCCCATACCGCGGTGGCGCTGCCACCGGTGGCGTCCCCGATATCGGTGAGCAGCCGGTCGAACAGCTCCTCGACATGCCCGAGCACCTCTTCCGGCCCGAGCGCGATATCGGTGGGTTCCTCCAGCTCGGCGAGCACGTGCCCGGCGAGGTCGGTCACCCCGACCCCGACACTGGTGGCGCCGAGTTCCGCGGCGAGCACCACCCCGGCATGCGCGCGGAACCGCAGCTCCCGTGGCGCCCTGCCGCCGCTGGACGGGCCGAGCGGGCCCTCCTCGAGCAGCCCGCAGGCGCTCAGTTCGTTGACCCGCTGGGTCACCACGGTACGGCCGAGCCCCGAGTACCTGCCGATCTCCGGCCGCGTCCGGGCGGTCCCGGAGCGGACCAGGTCGAGCACGGTGGCGAGGCTGTCGACATGGTCGGGCGTCGGGCCTGCGGTATTCGGCCCCTGCTGCGGCACGTGCACCCGGACATCTTCCATCATCCCGATCCCCGGGGCGCGAAAAGCCCTGAACGTGGCTTTCGCGACGTTAGATGTCTCAGATGTGCCGTTCGCGACGCTGAGCGTCCTGATCGCCACGTTCAGGGCTTTCCCGGCCGGGTGTGCACGGATGGGCGAGGCCGTGCCGCCGCAGTGTGGTAGGCGGTGATCAGTTCGTTCACTACGGCCTGCGGATTGCTGCGGAGCTTGGTGGGCAAGGTCTACACGAGCGTGACCCCCACGCTGTTGTACCGCGAGTTACGATCCATCGTGTTCGAGTAGTCCGCTCGTGTGAAGTGGAGGTCATAGGAATCGATCTCCCACGCCAGGCCAACCTCGTCGCACCAGCCGTCCGGGGTCGCGATGTAGTTGCCTGCCTCGTCCCAGAGTTCGGTGTTCCACTCAAGTGGGGGCAAGCCGGTGCGTTCCCACACCCGCATCGCGTCGCCCTCGGCGACAGACCGCGCTCCGCGGAGAATGCTCCTGAGCACATCGCGAGGTATCGCGGTGCCCCGTTGACAACCGTTTTCGAGTTCTGCCTGGATTCGGTACGGATCGGCTCGGCCGCGCTGTACCGCTTCGGCGAGCAACGCGCGCACAGAGTCCACGTCCTTGAGCCGCCGACAGATGTCCAGCACGGCTCGGATCAGCGGCGCCAGCGGCACGCCGTCTCGCATGATCGGCTGAGGAAGGTGCATCGTCCGCTCGATGAGCACGTAGTCGCTGCTGTTGATCCGGCGCCCCTCCGGAATTAGCACGTGCATCGACAAGTCGTCGGGTGGACTGCTGAGTCCGTACCGTCTGCACGCCTCCGCTCCAGTGATAACCGCGTTCTCGCCCGCGTACAACAGTGCGGCCTCGACCAACTGACGGCGTGTGGGGTGACCATTGTTGAGCAGCACGATGCCCGGCAATGGGCGTTGCCACGGCCCGCCGGGGAAGCACCGGCGATAGGCGGTTCGCGACGGTACTCCCAGCTCGACTAGCCTGGCGACCTTGATCGCGCCATAGCGACTCTCGTAGTGGAGCGTCTGTGGTTGGCGAGCCCAGTTTCCTCTTTGCACCGGCCCAGGATGCGGCTGACGCTCAACCCGCCACCAGCACCGACCGCCCGCGCTGTGGACAACTCGCCCCTTGGGGAAAACTCTGAACGTGGCTTTCGGGACGTTGGACGTCTCGGATGTGCCGTTCGCGACGTTGAACGTCCTGATCGCCACGTTCAGGGCGGTGGTGGCTACAGGTCCAGGGTGAGGGCGTGGCCCTCGGCGGCGCGGGAAACGCAGAGCAGCATCCCGCGGGCGCGTTCTTCCGCGGTGAGCACGTTGTCCCTGTGCTCGGGCTCCCCGTCGAGCACGCGGACCTTGCAGGTGCGGCAGAAGCCCTGCCGGCAGGAGTAGGCCACACCCGGTACGGCCTCCCGGACCACGTCCAGGGCCGAGCGGTCGGCGGGGACCGGCAGCGTGGTGCCGCTGCGGGCCAGCCGGAGGGTGAACGGTTTGCCGCGCACGATCGGCGGGGCGGAAAAGCGCTCGAAGTGCACCGCGCGGGCGGGGGAACCGGGCAGGTCCAGCCGGACGCCGGTGATCATCGGGACCGGGCCGCAGCAGTAGACCGTGGCCCCTGGTGGCGCGTGCTCCAGCAGTTCCGCGCCGGAGGCTGGCATGCCGTAGTCGGTGTCCGGCCGCAGCCAGATCCGCCCGGTGGGCAGGCCGGCCAGCTCGCTCCGGAACGGCATCGAGTCGAGGGTGCGCCCGGTGTACACCAGCCGCCAGTCCGCCCCGGTCGCGGCGGCTCGGCGCACCATGGGCAGGATCGGCGTGATCCCGATCCCGCCTGCGATGAACAGGTACGCCTCGGCGGCCACGAACGGGAAGGCGTTGCGCGGGCCGCGTGCGGTCACCCGGTCGCCGGGAATGAGCCCGTGCACCTCGGCCGAACCGCTGCCGCCGGGGATCCTGCGGGTGGCGATCCGGTAGCGGGCCCGGTCCCCGGGGTCCCCGCACAGCGAGTACTGCCGGACCCGCCCGGAGGGCAGTACCAGGTCCAGGTGCGCGCCCGGCCGCCAGGCCGGCAGCGGGGCACCGTCCGGCCGGGCGAGCAGCAGGCTGACCACGCCCTCGGCCTCCACGGTGATCCGGTCCACCACCAGGGGCAGGTTCCGGTCGACCTCCTCGACCGGCGGGCGGCGGCGACCGCTGACCCGGCTCATCCAGCGATAGGCCGCCACGGCCGCGCCGACCGTGGCGAACAGCCGGTCGGTGCGCTGCCTGCCGTGCAGGTCCGCGGGCAACCGCGGTGGTTCCACCATGGTCAGTGCGCGCCCTCGGCCGCCAGCGCGGCGGGGGAGGAGGCGAGGTAAGCCACCGCCTGGTCGGTGCGGCCGGTCTGGGTGGGGTGGTAGGAACGCCGGAAGTACGGCCGGATCTCGCGTAGCAGGTTGCGGGTGGTCGGCAGCGTGCCGCGCCGCCCGGCCTGGAAGAACCGCCGCCAGCGTGCCTTCTGCCCGCCACCCAGCACGGGGTCGTTGCGCAGCAGGTACCGGGTACCGCGGACGAAAACCCACACCAGCATCGGGGTCACCAGCGCCATGCTGCGCACCCGGCGCAGGTAGCGCCCGTCCAGGTGCTGGTACAGGTCGAAGGCCACCGCGCGGTGCTCGACCTCCTCGGCGCCGTGCCAGCGCAGCAGGTCGAGCATGGTCGGGTCGGCACCGGCGGCGTCCAGCCCGTCCGCGTCCAGCACCCACTGGCCGAGGAAAGCGGTGTAGTGCTCGATCGCGGCGACCGCGGCCAGCCGCTCGATCAGCCACTCCTCCCGTGCCTTCCCGGTGAGCTCCCGGTCGCCGAGCAGCCTGCGGAACAGCCATTCCATCTGGCGCACGAACGGGCCGGTGTCCAGGCCGTGGCCGTCAAGGTGCGCGGCCGCGCCCGCGTGTGCCTCGGCGTGGATTGCCTCCTGGCCGATGAACCCGAGCACGTCTTCCTTCAGCCGCTCGTCCCTGATCAGCGGCACCGCCTGCTTGAACACCTCGACGAACCAGCGTTCGCCTTCCGGCAGCGCGATGTGCAGCACGTTCAGCGTATGCGTCGTCTGCGGGTCGTGCGGCACCCAATGCATCGGCAGGGCCGACCAGTCGAACCGCACGTCCCTGGCGTGCAGTACGAGCTGTTCGGTCTCCTCCTCCCGCGAGCTCATCTGCCAGCCCTCCCGGCCAGTTCGAAGTCGCCAGGCTCGACCCTGCGGGTCTCCATCCAGTAGCGCCAGGTGAACCCGGGCCAGATCGTGCGGTTCACACCCTTGGCGTCCAGGTACCAGCTCGTGCAGCCACCCCGGGTCCATACCCCGTCGGCCAGCTTGCGCTGGATCCGCGCCTGGAAGGCGTCCTGCACCTCCCGGCGCACCTGTAGCGCCGCGGCCCGGTTGCGGTCGGCGAGCCGGATCGCGTCCACCACGTACCGGGCCTGCGACTCGATCATGAACACCACCGAGTTGTGTCCCAGTGCGGTGTTCGGGCCGAGCAGGAAGAACAGGTTCGGGAAGCCGGAGACCGTGATGCCGTAGTGCGTCTGCACGCCTTCGCCTGCCCACTCCTTGGCCAGCTGCCTGCCGTCCTCCCCGGTGATGTCCAGGTACTCCATCGCGTCGGTGACGTGGAACCCGGTGCCGTACACGATCGCGTCCACCTCGTGCTCGACGCCCTTGTCATCCACAATGGAATGTTCGCGGACCTCGGTGATGCCGTCGGTCACCAGTTCCACGTTGTCCCGGTTGAGCGTGGGGTAGTAGTCGTTGGAGATCAGCACCCGCTTGCAGCCCATGGTGTAGTCCGGGGTGAGCTTACGGCGCAGCGCGGGATCCGCGATGTGCTTGCGCAGGTGCCGCTTCGCCACCGCCTCCCCGGCCCGCATCAGCGCCGGATGCCCGTTGAACCCGACCGCCCGCACCTCCAGCAGCCAGTACAGCAGGTTGCGGTAGATCCGCTGGGCGCCCGGCACCCGCCGGAACAGGGTCTGGGCCCAGCCGGGAATCGGGTGGTCCGGTTTCGGCATGATCCACGGCGGGGTGCGCTGGAACACCGTCAGCCTGCCCACTCCAGGCGCGATCCTCGGCACGAACTGGATGGCACTGGCGCCGGTTCCCACCACGGCCACCCGCTTGCCGGTCAGGTCGTAGTCGTGGTCCCAGCCCGAGGAGTGCCAGGTCCGCCCGGCGAACCGCTCGATCCCCGGCAGCGCGGGGATCTGCGGGATGTGCAGGCCGCCGACACCGGCCACCAGGAACTGGCCGAGGTACTCCTCGCCCGCGGCCGTGCTCACCGTCCAGGTCCGCCGCTCGGCGTCCCACCGGGCGCCGGTGACCTCGGTGCCGAACCGGATCCGTTCGCGCAGGCCGTACTTGTCCGCGACCCGCCTCAGGTACGCGAAGATCTCCGGCTGCGCGGAGAAGGAGCGGGACCAGTGCGGGTTCTGCTCGTAGGAGAAGGAGTACATATGTGACTGGATGTCGCAGGCGCAGCCGGGATAGGAGTTGTCCCGCCAGGTGCCGCCGACATCCTGTGCCTTCTCCAGGATCACGTAGTCCCGGATGCCCGCCCGTTCCAGCTGGATCGCCTGGCCGAGTCCGGAGAAGCCGGTGCCGACGATGACCACCTTGAACCGTGCACCCATGCTGCTCCTCCACACCGTTGCGGACGACAGTAGACGTTACTGCTAGTAACAGCTACTTCTGGGTAGCATGAGGGATGGCGAATGCCCTGTCAAGCGCCGCCAAAGGCCGGTTTGCCGTGGACCGGTGCGGGTAGCCGGAGGGGGATGACAGCGACGATCCGCCTTGGCCGTATCGGCGGGGTGCGCGTCGGCCTGCACTGGAGCGTGCTGGTGATCGTGCTCCTGCTGGTGGTAGTGCTGGGAGTCGGGCAGTGGCCGGAGATCTACCCCGGTTACGGCACCGCCGTCTACCTGCTGGCAGGGGTGGTGGCGGCCCTGCTGTTCGTTTCCTCCCTGCTGGCCCACGAACTGGCGCACGCACTGGTGGCCACCCGGCTCGGGGTGGAGGTCGAGGGCATCACGCTCTGGCTGCTCGGTGGGGTGGCCTCGCTGCGCGGGGAGGCCCGTACCCCGCGCGCCGACCTGTGGATCGCCCTGGTCGGCCCGCTCACCAGTGCCGTCGCGGGCGGGTTCTTCACCCTGCTGGCCTGGCTGGTCGCCGCGGCCGAGGCGCCGGTGCTGGTCTGGGGCGTTTGCGTCTATCTGGCGGCGATCAACTTCCTGCTCGCCGTGTTCAACCTGATCCCGGCCGCGCCGCTGGACGGCGGGCGGATCCTGCGCGCCGTGCTGTGGGGCCGGATGAAGGACCGCAACCGGGCCGCCGTGTGGAGCGCACGGGCCGGTCGCGGGTTCGGCTTCGCGCTGATCCTGCTCGGCGTGGTCGTGGTGGTCACCGGGACTTTCTCCGGGTTGTGGTGGATGCTGATCGGCTGGTTCATCGTCACGGTCGCCAGCGCGGAGGAACGTCAGGCCGACCTGGGCTCGGTACTGGCCGGCCTGCGGGTGCGCGATGTGATGACCCCCGATCCGGACACCGCTGGCGCCGACAGCAGCGTCGCCGAGTTCATCCAGGACGTGGCCATGGTGCGCAGGCACTCGGCTTTCCCGCTGCGCGAGCCGGGGGACGGCATCCAGGGGATGATCACCCTGGACAGGCTGAAGGCGGTGGCAGCGCAGCAGCGGGCAGGTACCCGCCTGCACGAGGTGGCCTGCCCGATCGCGGAGGTGCCAACCGCGCGGCCGGACGAGGAACTGGTGGCGCTGCTGCCCCGGATGTACGGCTGCACGGACGGCCGGGCGCTGGTGTTCGACAACGGTGACCTGGTCGGCATCGTGTCGCCGACCGATATCAGCCGGGCGGTCTCGCTGCGCGGGCTCGGGGTGAGCTGGCGGGACGGCGCCGATCTCACCTCGGGCGGCGGAGGCGGCTGGGGCCGCGGTTGAGCGTGCCGGTACGTCGAGCCCTCGGCCTGGCGTTGCTCTCGGCAGGCCTGCTGGCGCTGGCGTCCGCGGCTCCGCATGCTGCCGCTCCGGCGCAGCCGCCCGCGGCACCGCAGTCCGTGCTCAGCACGCGCGTGGAGGGGCCGATCACCCAGATCGTTGCCGACCACCTGGCCGAGGGGGTGCGCCGCGCGGAGCGTTCCGGTCACCAGGCCTTCCTGGTGACCCTGGAGACACCGGGCGGGGCGAGCACGGCCATGCGCGAGATCGTGCAGTCCTTCCTCGACGCCGAGGTCCCGGTCATCGGGTATGTGGCCCCCTCAGGTGCGCGGGCGGCCTCGGCCGGAGCCCTGATCATGTTCTCCACGCATATCGCGGCGATGGCCCCCGGCACCAGCATCGGCGCCGCCACGCCGGTCAGTGCCACCGGCGGGGACGTCGGTGCCAAGGTGGTCAACGAGGCCGCCGCCTTCGCCGAGTCGGTGGCCAGGCAGCGTGATCGCGACGTGGCCTTCGCCGGTGCGACCGTGCGGGAGGGCAGGGCAGCCCCGGCACGGGAGGCCGCCCGGATCGGCGCGGTGGACCTGGTGGCGGCGGATCGCGCGGAGTTGTTCGGCGTGCTGGACGGCAGGACGGTGCGGGTCGCAGGCGGCACCGAGACGACCCTGCGGACCAGTGGGGCGCCGGTGGTCCGGCACGAGATGGGCACCTTCACCCAGCTGCGGCAGTGGCTCGCCGACCCGAACCTGGCGTTCCTGTTCTTCGCCCTCGGCGGGCTCGCCCTGCTCTACGAGGTGGCCAGCCCCGGCATCGGGCTGGGCGGGGTGCTCGGCGCGGTACTGCTGATCCTCGGGTTCGTCGCGCTCAGCGTGCTGCCGGTGAACATCGCGGGGATCGCGCTGCTGGTGCTGGCCATCGGGCTGTTCGTGGCCGAGGTCCTCACCCCTGGCATCGGGATTTTCGCAGGCGGCGGTGCGCTCGCGCTGGTGCTGTCCGGGCTGATGCTGTTCGAAGGGCCGTTCCGGGTCGACCCGCCGGTGCTCTGGCCGGTGGCGGTGGTGGTCGGCGCCGGTGCGGTACTCGCGGGCAGGCTGGCGCTGCGCGCCCGGCGGCGGCAGCCGGTCAGCGGGGAGAACGAACTGATCGGGCGGCGGACCGTGGTGCGCGAGGTGCGGGAGGAGTACGGCCGCGCGCAGGTCGAGGGCAGCTGGTGGAACGTGCGCAGCCCGGATCGCCCGCTCACCGAGGGGCAGCCGGTCCGGGTCACCGGGATCCGGGACCTGACCCTGCTCGTCGAACCGATTCCACGGGAGGAGTCATGAACGGAACCATCATCGGCCTCGGCATTGCGGTGCTGGTGCTCGTGCTGCTGTTGTTCGCCTCGGTGAAGATCGTCCCGGAGTACGAACGGGGCGTCATCTTCCGGCTGGGGCGGGTCATCGGCGCCAAGGGGCCGGGCCTGTTCTTCATCATCCCGATCGTCGACCGGATGGTGAAGGTATCGCTGCGGACCATCACCAGGGACATCCCGCCGCAGGACCTCATCACCCGGGACAACGTGACGGTCACGGTGAACGCGGTGACCTACTTCAAGGTCGTCGACCCGGTCCGGTCCATTGTGTCCGTCGAGGACTACTACTCCGCGACCTCGCAGATGGCGCAGACGACGTTACGCAGCATCCTCGGTCAGATCGACATGGACGAGTTGCTGGTCAACCGGGACGAGATCAACCAGCGGCTGCAGCAGATCATCGACGATGTGACCAACCCATGGGGCGTGAAGGTCAGCCACGTGGAGGTCAAACACGTCGAGCTGCCCGACCCGATGCGCAGGGCGATGGCCCGCCAGGCCGAGGCGGAGCGCGAGCGCAGGGCGAAGGTGATCCACGCCAAGGGCGAGCACGAGGCCGCGGAGACCCTCGGCGAGGCGGCGGAGGTCCTGGAGCGCCGCCCGGCCGCCATGCAGCTCCGCTTACTGTCCACAATGGCTGAGGTCGCCGCCGAGAAGAACTCGACCCTGGTCTTCCCGCTGCCGATGGAGATCATGCGCCTGGTCGACTCGATACGCCCGCCCGCGGGCGGGACCGCGGGCAGTACCTGACGCGCTCCGTGCTGACGATCACCGTTGGTGACCGTCTCGACCCGTAGTGTTCGTTCGCGACCTGGACGGCCACCGGGGGCATCGGCGTTATCCGGAGGAGGTACGGTCGAGATGTGGGGAGCATAAGGTCACGCCTGGTGTCGTGGTTCATGCGCTGGTACCTGGCACGTACCAGCAAGAAGGGCCTCGACCTTTCCAGGATGCCGTTCCTGCCGGAACCGGCGCTGGTGCCGCTCAGGCGCAACGAGCTCGACCCGGTGCCCGAGCTGGGGCAGCGGCGCGCGCAGGAGCCGGTGAGCAAGCTGCCGCTGCCGTTCGGCATGAACGTCTGGCTCGTCACCGGGCACGAGGCCGCCAAGAGCGTGCTGAGCAGCACAAAGGACTTCAGCAACGACTTCGCCAACCTGGTCGGGCAGGCCGGGGCGGATGCCAACCACAACCCCGGCGGGCTCGGGTTCGCCGACCCGCCGGTGCACACCCGGTTGCGCAAACTGCTGACCCCGGAATTCACCATGCGCAGGCTGTCCAGGCTCACCCCCGGCATCCAGCGGATCGTGCAGGAGCGGCTGGACGCCATGGCCGCCACCGAGGGGCCGGTCGACCTGGTGCAGGAGTTCGCCCTGCCGATCCCGTCCCTGGTGATCTGCGAGCTGCTCGGCGTGCCCTACGAGGACAGGGACGACTTCCAGCACCTTGCCGAGGCGCGGTTCGACCTGTTCGGCGGGGCCGGGGCCTCGCTCGGGGCGATCTCCGAATCGCTGGAGTACCTGCGCGGGGTCGTGCGGCAGCAGCGGGAGTCCCCTGGGGACGGCCTGCTCGGCATGATCATCAGGGAGCACGGCGACGAGGTGGACGACCTGGAACTGGCAGGCCTCGCCGACGGGGTGCTCACCGGCGGGTTCGAGACCACCGCGAGCATGCTCGCCCTCGGTGCGCTGGTGCTGCTGCGCGATCCGGACAGCTTCCAGCTGGTGCACGACGATGACGAGGCCGTGCCGGGGTTCGTCGAGGAGCTGCTGCGTTACCTCAGCGTGGTGCAGGTGGCCTTCCCCCGGTTCGCCCGCGAGGACGTCGAGGTTGCCGGGACGAGGATCGCCAAGGGCGACATGGTGGTGGTCTCGCTGAGCGGGGCCGACCGGGACGAGTCGCTGGGCGCGGAGATGGAACGCTTCGACCCGCGGCGGCCGTCCAGCCCGCACCTGGCCTTCGGCTACGGGGTGCACCGGTGCATCGGCGCCGAACTGGCCAGGATGGAGCTGCGCGCCGCCTACCCCGCCCTGGTCCGTCGCTTCCCCGAGATGCACCTGCAGATCGCCCCCGAGGACCTGACCTTCCGCAAGGTGTCGATCGTCTACGGCGTGGAATCCCTGCCGGTACTGCTGACCAAGTCCGCGACCACCTCGCAGCCGGTCGCCACCTGACGGCAGGCGACCACGCCGCCCTGCCCGTTGTTACGATATGCGGCCGGGCGCGACGAGGAGGAGCCGGACGGGTGGCCGAGCAGGGGCAGCACTACTTCTCGGCGGTACCCCGGGCGGCGTCCGCTGGCGATACCGTCCACCTCCGGCTGCCCGATGTCGAACTCGACCTGCGCACCGACACCGGGGTCTTCTCACACGCCAGGCTCGACCCTGGCACCCGGATCCTGCTCGAGCACGCGCCCCCGCCCGCGGTCCGCGGCGACATCCTCGATCTCGGCTGCGGCTACGGCCCGATCGCGCTGACCCTTGCCACCCGGCGCAAGCGACTGCCGGTGTGGGCGGTGGACGTGAACGAGCGCGCCCTCGGACTGGTCCGGGCGAACGCGGCGGCCGCGGGGCTCGGCAACGTCACGGCCTGCCTGCCCGATGAGGTCCCGGCGGACATCCGGTTCGGCACCATCTACTCCAACCCGCCGATCCGGGTCGGCAAGGCCGCGCTGCACGCCATGCTGCGACATTGGTTATCCCTGCTCCGCGACGACGGCACCGCCTACCTGGTGGTGCAGAAACATCTCGGCTCGGACTCTCTCGCGAAGTGGCTGGCCGGGCAGGGGTTCCCGACCACCCGGCTCACCTCCCAGCGCGGCTACCGGATCCTCGAGGTCCTTGCGGCACCCGACTCCGGAACAAAACACCAGACAGCGACGGAATGAACGCATGCGCCAGCTCCGCGGAACCGACCTCAAACGCCTGCACCGCACCTGGAAACGGCAGAGTTCCACCCAGGTGGCGCTGCTGCTGGAAGGGGTGCAGTCCCCGTTCAACGTGGGCGCGATCGTGCGTACCGCCGCGGCCTTCGGGGTCGGCAGGCTCTATCTCGTCGGCGGCGCCATCACCCCGCGCAACCCCAAGGCGCAGAAGACCGCCATGGGCACCGACCGCTACCTCGAGGTGCGGGAGTTCACCGCGCTCGCGCCCGCGCTCGAGCAGGTCAAAGCCGATGGCTACCGGCTCGCCGGGCTGGAGCTCGCCGAGGACGCGATACCGATGCACGAACTGGACCTCACCGCGGACACCTGCATCGCGGCCGGGCACGAGGACCGCGGGCTGACCGCGGAATGCCTCGCCGCCTGCGATGTCGTCACCTTCGTCCCGCAACTGGGCCGGGTCGGCTCGCTCAACGTCGCCACCGCAACCGCCATCGCCTGCTACGAGGTACGTAGGCAGGACTGGTCGCGGCCCGGGAACTTTGCCGAGGCACCCGCCGACTGATCAGGGGGACCGATACTGGGAGGAAGCCGGTGACACAGGCGCGGGGAAGCACGGACAACGCGGTCGGCGAGCCGCGACCGACCAGGGGGTTGCCCTCGCTGCTGACCTTGGCGATGGCGCTGTCCACCCTCCCGCTGTTCCTGCTCGGCGCGCTGGGGCCGTATCTGGTCGAGGAGTTCGCCATCGCCGCCCCGCTGCTCGGGGTCGTGGTCACGGTCGGCTTCGCGGTGGCTTCGGTGCTGTCGCTGATGATCGGGCCCGCCGTGGGTGCACTGGGGCCACGGCGCTGCCTGATCGGGATGTTCGGTGTCTCGGCGGTGATGCTGGCGGTGTTCGCCATCGCCCCGGCCTACGGGTGGCTGGTCGCGGCGGTCGCCGGTGCCGGGATCGGGCAGGCACTGGCCAACCCGGCCACCAACCAGCTGATCGCCACCCGGGTACCCGCCCCGCGCAGGCCAGGGGTGACCGGGCTGAAGCAGTCCGGGGTGCAACTCGGCGCCTTCTTCGCCGGGTTCCCGCTGGCCGCGCTCGCCGCGGCCGCGGAATGGCGGATCGCGGTGGGCCTGGCCGCGGCCACCGCGCTGCTCGCCGCGTTCGCCGCGCTGCTCGTGCCCGCCGACCAGCGGCCGGCGCGGATGCCCACGCTGACCGCGGCCCGCCCCCGCGGGGACGCGGCCTGGCTGGCCGGGTTCTCGGTGCTGCTCGGCGCCGGGATCTCCGCGGTGAACACCTACGTCGCCCTGTACGCGACCAGCCAGCTGGACATCTCAGCCGGGGTGGCAGGCGGCCTGATCGCCGCACTCGGGGTCGCCGGGATCGTGGGCCGGATGGGCTGGTCCACGATCGCCGCGCGGCGCGGCCTGCCCGGCAGGCTGCTGGCCCCACTGGCACTCGGCGCCGTGCTGGCCGCGCTGTTGCTGGCCGCGGCCGTCCCGTTCGGACCGGCCTTCGCCTGGGCGGGCGCGGTCGGGATCGGTGCGTTCGCGGTCGCCGCGAACGCCGTATCCATGGTCACCGTCATCTCCACCGCGCGGCCGGAACAGGTCGGGCCGGACTCGGCGGTGGTCGCGGCCGGGTTCTTCGCCGGGTTCGCGGTCGGCCCGCCTGCCCTTGGCCTGCTGGCCGAGGCCGCGGGTGGCCGCTACGAGGCGGGCTGGCTGCTGGTCGCCGTCGAGTTCCTCGGCGCGGCCGCCGTGGCCTGGTGGTGGCGCAGGCGGCGGGCCGCGTGACCCGGTGGGCCACCGCCGCGCTCGGTCGCGTCCTGGACCGGGTGGCGCGCACCGAGGCCGAGGTGGGGCAGCGGTTCCCGCTGCACGCCGATCCCCGCGAGGACAGCTGGACCACCACCCGGCGCGGCTCCTGGACCGGTGGGTTCTGGGCGGGCCAGCTGTGGCTGCGCGCCCGGCTCACCGGGGAGGCCGGGCACGCGCGGGCCGCGGCCGACTGCGCCGCCCGCCTGGCGCCGTGGGCGGAGGCGGACACCGTGACCAGGGGTCTGATCCTGTGGTACGGCGTGGCCGCTGGCGGCAGGCTGGGCGTGCCCACCCCGGCCGATGCCGGAACCGACGAGCCCGCGCGGGCCGGGGCGGAGCGGCTGCGGCTGACCTTCGATCCCGCCGCGGGCCTGCTGCCGTGGGGCACCGCCTTCGGCGACCCAGCCGATCCCGTGATCGCCAGGGTGGACGGAGTCGCGGGCACGCTCCCGCTGCTGTGCTGGGCCGGGGAGACCGGCGCCGTCGCCGCGCGGCGGCACCTGCGCACGCACCTCGACCTGTGTGCCGCACCCACCGGCTCCCGTCCTGCCTGGCAGCGAGAGGCCGGGCGCTGGGTACCGCGGGACCAGCCGCCGCGGGGGTGGAGCAGGGGAGAGGCCTGGCTGCTGCTGGCGCTCGCCGATGCCGCGCACTGGCTGGATCCCGGATTCGCCCGGCACGGCAGGGAACTGGCCCGGCGGTGGGCAGACGGCGTGCCGCCCGCGGTACGGGACCGTCCGGACGGCCCGCCGGACACCTCGGCGGCGGCGATCATGGTGGTGGCCCTGGCCAAACTCGGACAGCGGGAGGCGGCAACCGCACTGCTGGCGGAGCTGGTGGAGGGCCACCTCACCGGCGTGGGCGGGCTCGGCGACGGTTGCCATGACCTGACCCGGGGCGTCGCCACCCGGCACGAGCTGGTGTGGGGCGACTACTTCCTGCTGCTCGCCCTGGCCATCCTCACCGGCACCATCCCCGCCCACGCCGTGTGAATGGTCAGGGCTGCAGGGCGGTGATGATCTGCTGCGCGGTGGTCCGGTACACCGACAGCAGGTCCATGTCCTCGCTCGGGTAGTTGCTCAGGCTCAGCTGCTGCGCGGCGGAACCGGGCAGGACAGTGCCGGTGCTCATCTGCTCGTTGTCGAACACGAACTCCGGTTCCTTCGCGGACAGCTCGGACAGCTGGCTCGCGGTCACCGGGCCGGGGCCGTAGGTGCCGAGCACCTCGGCTCCGGCCAGCTGCGCGGCGAAGCCCAGGAACGCCTGGTGCACCACCTTCGGCGGCTTGCCTTCCTGCCACGCGTCCCGCACCTCGGAGCTGAGCCGGTCGTACTCGGTCTCGAACCCGCTGATCCAGGACTCGGCCGCCTGCTCGGTGCCGAACATCCCGGCCAGCCTGCGTACCTCGGCGGACATCGTCTCCGGTGCGTTGTCCAGCTTCAGCTCCACCAGCTCGGCCGCCGAGCCCGCGGCGTCCTTGAGCTTGCCCGCGAAACCCTCGAACGGCGCGTACAGCACGAAGTCCGCCTCGGCCACGGCCGCCAGATCGGAGGGCTTGGGGTCGTAGTCCGGCGCGTGCTTGATCGAGGGCGGCACGATCACCGTGATGTTCGTGGCGCCCGCGGCCTTGGCGAACGCGCCCTCCCAGGCACTGGCCGCGACCACGGCCGGTCCTTCCGCCTGCCCGGCAGGGGGGTCGTCCTTCGCGTCGCCGTCGGCGGAGCCGCAGCCTGCCAGCAGCAGGGCGCCCGCGGTCAGCGCGCCTGCCTTCAGTGCGAGGATGCGGGCGCGACGTCCTGCCCTCGTGAGGATGCCCATCGAGACTTTCTCCAATCGGGGAGTAGATGAACGGCGAGCGCGACCGCTCCCGCCAGCAACACCAGTACCGGCCCCGGCGGGAAGTCCAGGGCCAGTGCGAGCAGGAAACCCGCGAGGTTGACCAGCAGGCCGATGATCACCGCGGCCAGCACCATCCCGCGCAGCGAGCTGGCGAGGCGGCGCGCGGCCAGTGCGGGTAGCAGGGTGAGCGCGTCCACCAGCAGCGCCCCGGTCAGCCGGATCGCGCCTGCCACCGAGACGGCGACCAGCAACAGCAGGATCAGGGTGAGCCGGTCGACCCGCACCCCGGAACAAGCGGCCAGTTCCCGGTCGTGCAGCAGCAGCGCCAGCTGGCGGCTGCGGAGCAGGAACAGCCCCGGGATCACCACCGCGAGCGTGCCGAGCAACACCACGTCCCCGGTGCGGGTGGCCAGGATCGAGCCCCACAACAGTTCGAAGGCGCCGTTGGCGTTCACCCCGGACACCGAAAGCACCAGCAGCGCGGCCGCGATCGCGAGGCTCATCAGCAACCCCATCGCCCCGGAGAGGCCGGAAGGGCTGCGGGCCAGCGGGGTGAGGGCGGCGCCGGAGGCCGCGCAGGCCACCAGCGCGCACAGCAGCGGGTCGAGGCCGACCAGCATGCCCACCGCGATCCCGAGCAGCGCCACGTGCATCATGGCGAACCGGACCGGCATGATGTCCAGCCCGATGATCACCACGCCGATGATCGGCAGCCCGATCGCGCCGAGCGCCAGTGCGAACAGCCCGCGTTGTACCGGTGGTAGCTCCAGCAGCTGGAGGAACGCATCGAAGGTCATCAGTGCGGAACCTCGGCGGGGAGTTCGCGCAGCCGCCCGTCGGCCATCTCCAGCACCCTGTCGCAGTGCCGTGCCAGCGCCCGGTCGTGCGTCACCACCAGCACGGTCACCGGCAGCGAGGTGAGCAACTCGGCGGTGTCCTCCTGGCCGGCGAAGTCCAGCGCCGCGGTCGGCTCGTCGGCCAGCAGCAGGGTGGCCCCCGCCGCGACGCAGCCCATCGCGCGGGCCAGGTACATCCGCTGCAGCTGGCCGCCGGAGAGGGTGTGCACCGGTTGCGCGGCCAGCGCGCCGACGCCGAGCCGCTCGGCGGCGGCCAGCGCCTCGTTCCGCGCGCCGCTGCTGGCCAGCAGCTCCCCGGCCAGCAGCGGGAACCGGCCTGCGACCTGGCGTTGCGGGATCCACGCCGCGACCCGCCTGCGCCGGTCCCAGTCCGCCGCGGTGCGCGCCCGGTGCCCGTCCACCTCGATCAGCCCGGCGCCGGCCGGGTGCAGGCCGAGGATGGACCGCAGCAGCGTGGTCTTGCCGGAGCCGTTGGTCCCGGTCATGGCCACCCGCTGGCCCGGCTCGACGTCCAGGTCGACCTCGCGCACGACCTGGCGGCCGCCATGTGCGCAGCAAACACCCTTCAGGGTGACTCGCGATCCGGCCGTCACTCTCCGCTCCCTCGTATCGTGTCATCGACCAAGTCGTCCGCGCGGCCCGTTTGGTTCCCGGCCGTCGCGTATTGGCGCAGCAGCCTGCGCGCCCCGCCGCTGATGTGCAGCTCGTCGGCCCCGTCGAGGATCCGGGCGGCGCGCGCGGTGCGCAGCAACCGCGGCAGCCCGCTGGCCGCGGTCAGCCCCTCGGCACCGTAGGCCTGGATCGCGCTGTCCGCGGCGGTGGACAGCGCCCTGGCCGCGGCCACCTTCGCCATACTGACCTCCACTGTGGACGGCCGGTCGGCCGCGACCAGGCTCGCGGCCTGCCGGGTGAGCAGCCGCGCGCCTCGTACCTGCAGCTCGGCCTCGAACACCAGGCCCTGCATCAGCTGCCGGTCGGCCAGCGTTTCGGCGCCGAGCCTGCGCTCGCGCACCCGTGCGGCGAGCAGCTCCACGGCCCGCTGGGCCTGTCCGATCCAGCGCAGTGCGCGCAGCGTGCGGCCGAGGGCGAGCCGCCTTCCCGCCAGCCGCAGCCCGCCTCCGCGGGGGCCCACCAGGTGTGCCGCCGGGACGGTGACCTGGTCGAACTCGATCTCGTACTGCCCGCCCGCGCCGAGCACGTCCAGCTCCCGCACGATCCGGAAACCGGCGGCCTCGGCCGGCACCGCCAGGATCGAGAAGGAGTCCCGCGGCGCGGCATCTTCGGTCTCGGTGCGGGCCACCACCAGGATCATCCCGGCTCGTGCCGCGCCGGAGGTGAACCATTTGCGGCCGGCGATCCGCCACCGGCCGTCCTGCGCCTGCTTCGCCTCGGTGCGCAGACCATGCGGATCGGAACCGGCCACGCCGGGCTCGGTCATCGCGTAGGCGAGGTGCAGCTCGCCTGCCACCAGTCCGGGCAGGATGCGCTCGCGCAGGCCGGGATCGGCGTGCGCGGCCAGCATCCGGGCGTTCAGCAGGCTCGCCGAGCCCAGTGCCTCCGGCCCGTGGTCGCTGCGGCCCTCGTCCTCGGCAAGCTCGAAGTAGTCGGCAAGGGGCAGCCCGGCGCCACCCTGTTCGGCGGGAAGTGGCAGGGCCCACAGGCCGGCCTCCTTCGCGGCCGCCCGCAGCCGGGCCCTGGCCTGCTCGGCACGGGCCTCGTCTTCCAGCGCGTCCTCGGCCGGGATGACCTGGGCGTCCACGAACTCGCGCAGCCGGTGCCGCAGGTTATCGCTGTCCTCCATACGAAGTAATCACACCTTTAGGGGAACTCGATCGAGTGATGGGCCGACTGTGTGGTCACGACACGTGGTCTTGATCCTGGGTGGAGGCCAAGGCATGGCGAGTAGTGAATCAGTAATTGCCCCGCGGACACAGGTTCTCACCGGGGTGCGGGCCGGCGTCGCGGGCGCCGGGGCCGCCGCCGGTGTGCTGGGCGAGCACCTCGCCGCACTGGGGGCCGAGGTACGGCGGGAGGACCTTCCTTCCGCCGGGATCGAGGCAACCGTGCGACTGGTCCCGGCGGTGGGCCCGCCGCGCGAGCTGATCGTCGAGCGGGCGGGTCCGGTTGCCGAACCGGGTCTCGTCGACGAGGCCACCGCGCAGGCCGTGTGCGGGGTGATGCACGTCAACGGGCGCCGCCACGGCGGGCCGCGGGGCCTTGCGGTCGACTACTGCGGGGCCGCGGCCGGGGTGCTCGGCATGACCGGGTTGCTCGCCGGGATGCTCGCCGGGGAGGCCGGTCCCACCATCGTCCGGACCAGCCTGGCCGAGGCCGCGTTGCTCACCGTGTCCCAGTACCTCGCCGGGGCAGGTGCCGAGGACCCCGAGGCGGTCGACCTCGCACCGGGCGGGCCACCGTTCGTCAGCGCCGACGGGGTGCGGTTCGAGGTGGAGACCCTGCAACCCGAGCCATGGGCCCGGTTCTGGGCGGGGCTCGGTGCGCCCACCGCGGCGATCCGCGCCGGCTGGCGGCCGTTCCAGTTCCGCTACGCCACCGCCACCGCCCCGCTGCCCGCCGAGTTGCACCATGCGGCGGCGAGCCACACCTTCGCCGAGCTCACCGCGGCCGCCGCGGGTGCGGAGGTGTCGGTGTGCCGGTTGTACCCGGCCGCCGAGCACGCCGCCGAGCTCGGCGCGGAGCCGGACCCGCCGTGGCTGCTCGCGCCCATGCCCGGCGCCGTGAACCGGGCGGAAACCCGCGGCGGGACGGCCGATCCGTTGCGCGGCATCGTGGTGCTCGAGGCGGGGCGGCGGATCCAGGCCCCGCTGGCTGCGCACGTGCTGCGGCTGCTCGGTGCGGAGGTGACCCGGATCGAGCCGCCGGGTGGCGATCCGCTGCGCGGCATGCCGCCCTGCACCGGCGGCCTTTCCGCCCGCTGGCTCGCGCTGAACCGGGGCAAGGACGCGGTGGAGGTGGACATCAAGGCACCGCGGGACCGGGAGCGGTTGCGCACCCTGGCCGCACGGGCCGATGTCTTCCTGCACAACTGGGCGCCGGGCAAGGCGGAACAACTCGGGCTCGGCGCGGCGGACCTGCCAGCAGGCCTCGTCTACGCCTACACCTCGGGCTGGGCCGGCCGGGAGCTGCCCGACCTGCCGCCCGGCACCGATTTCATGGTGCAGGCCCGCACCGGGCTCGCCGGACTGGTCGGCCCGCCGGACCAGCAGGCCGCGCCGTCCCTGCTGACCCTGCTGGACGTGCTCGGCGGGCTGCTCGGCGCCGAGGCCGTGCTGGCCGGGCTGCTGGTGCGTGCGCAACGCGGCACCGGGGTGGCGGTGGAGAGCAGCCTGCTGGGCGCCGCGGGCACGGTACGCGCGGTCGCCGGGCCGCCGCGACCACCGGGCTTCCGCCAGCCAGAGCCCACGGAACAGGGCTTTCTCGCCCGGCCGGACGACGGGTCCTTGCCGGGCGTCGGCGTCACCACCGATCTGGCTGACCTGCTCGCCGACCCTCGGATGAGCGAGGTGCTCGGCCGCGACGAGTACGGCTGCCCCGCCCTGCGCACCCCCTGGAGGCTGACATGACCACCGCCGAGCAGCCGAGAACCGGCCGCTATCCCGACCTCGTGCCGTACTCGGTACGGCGTGCCTGGTCGGCGGCCGGCAACTATCCCGATCGCGATCTCTACACGCTGTTCAGCGAGCAGTGCGCGGCGGCACCGGACCGGCCCGCGGTGATCGACGCCGACGGCGAGGTCAGCTATCTGGAGCTGGACGAGATGGCGCGCAGCCTCGCCGCGGGGCTGGCCGGACTCGGCGTCGAACCGGGCGATGTGGTCGCGGTCCAGCTGCCGAACGGGCGGCTGGCCTGTGTCGCCGATCTGGCGATCGCCGCGCTGGGCGCGGTGGCCCTGCCCTATCCGGCCGGCCGCGGCCAACGGGAGGCGGCCGGGCTGCTCGCCCGTTCCGAGGCCGTTGCCGTGATCACGGTGACCGAGTACGGCGATTTCCCGTGTGCTGAGCGAATTCGCGCGCTCGCCACCGAACTGCCCACCTTGCGTGCCGTGGTGGCGGTCGGCACCGAGACGCCGCGCGGCTGCGTCCCGATGCATGCCCTGCTCGCCGGGGGAGCGCACGGCTTCCGGCCCGCCCGGCCGGATCCGGACGGACCGGCCAGGATCCTGGTCACCTCCGGTTCCGAGGCGGAACCCAAAATGGTGCTCTACTCGCACAACGCGCTGGCCGGTGGGCGGGGTGCGATGATGGCCGGGCTGCGCCGGGACTCCACCCCGATGCGCAACCTGTTCCTGGTCCCGCTGGCCTCGGCCTTCGGCAGCAGCGGTACCGCCGTCACCCTCGCCACCCTCGGTGGGACCCTGGTGCTGCAGCCCCGGTTCGACGCGGCCGCGACCCTGGAACTGATCCACCGCGCCCGCCCGACCCACCTGCTCGGGGTGCCGACCATGCTGCGGATGCTGCTGGACCACCCGGCCTTCGCCGGTACCGACACCGGCAGCCTGCATGCGGTGGTGCTGGGCGGCTCGGTGCTGGACGAGCCGACCGTCCGGCGCGGTCGCGACGCGCTGGGGTGCCCGGTGCTCAACCTTTACGGCTCGGCCGACGGCGTGAGCTGCCACACCGCACTCGATGACCCGCCGCCGCGCGCCACCACGGCGGGCAGGCCCAATCCCGCGGTGGCCGAGGTGCGGATCGTGGACACCGAGCTACGGGACCTGCCCCGTGGCGAGATCGGGGAGATCGTGGCACGCGGCCCGATGAGCCCGTTGTGCTACGTGGCCGCCCCCGAACTCGACCGGCGCTACCGGATCGACGGCGGCTGGGTGCGTACCGGTGACCTGGGCCTGATCGACGCGGATGGTTACCTCGTGGTGGCCGGCAGGCTCAAGGACGTGGTGATCCGCGGCGGGATGAACATCAGCCCCGCCGAGGTGGAAGCCGTGCTGATCACCCATCCCGCGATCACCGACGTGGCCTGCGTCCCGGTCAGTGACCCGGTGCTGGGGGAACGGCTGTGCGCCTGCGTCGCCGGACCGGGCTCGCTGACCCTGCGCCAGCTCACCGACCACCTCCGCGGCACCGGCCTGGAACAGCGCAAGTTCCCGGAAAAACTGCTCGTGTTGCCTGCGTTGCCGTTGGGGGCCGCCGGAAAGATCGACCGGCGCGCGCTGCGCGCGGAGGCGGAGCTGCGCGCCACCGACCAATAACCCCGGCGTGTTTGCTCTCCACGCGCGTGTGTTTGCCGTTCCCGCGCACGCGTTGGCTGTCCACGCGCATGCTTTGGCCGTTCCCGTACATCGTGTTGGCCGCTCAGGTAACCGTGTTGGCCGGTGACGAGTCTGTGGCTGGGTTTCAGGCACGCCTCCGGCGCGCCGCGGGGCACTGGCGCTGCACGCATCACCACTAGCAGGGCTGGTTGCTAGCGCCAGCACCCCACGGAACGGCACCCCGGGCCCGGCCTGGCATGCATTCTGTGTCGAACACGCATTCGAGTGAATATCAGCGGGTACACATTCACACGGGGAATTCTTGTCGGTCCCGTCGATACAATTATGGGTATGGACAGACACAGTTCTGATCCGCACACGGATCCCGCAGAAGACGCACTCACCACACTCGACCTATTGGAGGCCAACGAACGCGCCATCGCCCGGCTGGAGGCGCGGCGGGTGCTGCTGGTGGCCGACCTCGCCCACGACGGGGACGAACGGGTCTCGCTGGTGACCGAGATCGCCGGACGCCTCTACTGGACCCGGCACCGGGTGGAGGAAGCCCTGGCACTGGGGCAGCACCTCACCCGGTTACCGAACACCCTGGCCGCGTTCCGCGAGGGCCGGATTGATCAGGAGAAGGTGAAAGCAGTGGTCGAGCCCACCGCGGTCCTCACCGACCAACAAGCCCGCGACGTCGACCAGCGGATGAGCGACAAACTGGAACGTAAAGACCGCACCAGCCTGCGGCGGTCGGTGCGCTACCAGGTACTCGCGGTCGACCCCGACGGGGCGGCGCAGCGCACCCGGGCCCGGCGGGCACAACGATCCCTGGAACTCATCCATCAAGACGATGGGGTGTCCAGCCTCACGGCCGACCTCCCGACAGAGGTCGCCACGGCGATTTATGCGCGGTGTGACCGGGCCGCCCGACGGATGCGGAAAGAAGGGGACAGTCGCACGTTGGAGCAGTTGCGGGCGGACGTGTTCGCCGATTTGGCCCTCCGAGAAGACGGCACGACCCGGGCGCCGCGGACGGAGGTGTACCTCTACTTCGCCGCCAGCTCCCTACTCGGACTGGACGAGCAGCCCGGATACCTGGCCGGGCACGGGCACATCCCCGCGGCGTTGGCGCGGGAGCTGGCCACCCACCCCGACAGCGTCTGGCGACGGCTGTTGACCGACCCGGCCACCGGGCATCCCACCGACCTCGGACGCACGCGGTACCGGCCCCCGGCGGCACTGGATGAGTTCGTGCGGGTACGAGACCGGGAATGCCAGGGCATCGGGTGCCACCGGCCCTCGCAGCAGTGCCAGAACGACCACACGACGGACTGGGCCAAGGGCGGCACCACCCGGGAGGAGGAGCTGGTCGGGTACTGCGAGCGCGACCACCATCTGAAGGACCTGCCGGGGTGGAAGTACGAGGTGATCGACGGGGTGCCGACCATCACCACACCCCACGGAGACATCCACCAAAGCCCACGGGAGCCGCTGCACGAACCCCTCACCCCAGACAACGACAAACCACCCTTCTGAACTGGGTCAGCGGTGGCCGGTCGGGCTGCTGTCCTGCGCGGAGCGCAGCAGGGCGCGGGTGCGGAGCACGACCTCGGCCTCGAACCGGAAGGTGGGATCGGTGAGCCGGTCGCCGAGCAGTTCGTCCAGCTGGCGCAGCCGGTTGCGGGCCGTCTGCGGGTGGATCCCCAGGGTGGACGCGACTTCGGGAGCGCTGCGGCCCCAGGATGACAGCAGCGCCTCCAGCGTTTCCTCGAGCCGCTGTGCCTTTCCCGAGGCCAGGGTGGTCAGGCTGCCGAGCGTGCGCTCGGGCAGCACGTCGCCGATCTGGTCGTGGGCCAGCAACAACAAGGCGTTGCCGAGGTGCTCCGTGGCGCTTACCAGGCCGGTCAGGTCTACGAGTCCCCGCTTACCGAGTCGGAGCACCAGCCGGGCGCAGTTCATCGACAACCATGCCTTGCGCAAGGGCACCGTCGGGCCGAGTACGGCGACCCGGCCACGCAACGCCGCCGTCAGCTCGCCGAGCAGACCGGTGGTATCCGGTTCCGGTAACAGCAGGTGTAGCTCACCGCCGCGAGGCAGGACCAGCACCGAGTCGTCGAGCCCGGCGAGGAGAGAGGAGTCCCCGTTGGTCGGCTTCCGCATCGTCAGGCAGGCGATGTTCCTCGGCAACGTCCACTCTGCCTGTGCCGCAAGCGGTTCCAGCGAGAAGGCCGGATCGGGGTCGCGGTCCAGCAGCCGCTCGGCGAGGGCCCTGCGCTGCCGGGAACGCTGGCCCGTGCTCTGCGACTCCGCGTCGGCGAAGCCCTGCACGGACTCCTCCGCCAGGGCGTTGATGTGCGCCAGCACCGCCTCGCTCAGCAACAGCACGGTGTCCGTTGGCAGTGCGGCGGCCCGGGCGATCTCGACATAACGATGACAAGCCACCCGTGCGCCCACCCGGTAGGCGGCCTGCAACAGGTCCATGCTGCGGCCGGCGCGGAACTCCGTCCTGCCGAGGCCGCGGAAGAACACCACGTTCTCCCGCTGCGAGCCGTCCGGATTCTCGATCAGCTCCACGAACTGGTGCAGCGCCCTGCGCACGGCCGCGACCAGGTCGTGACCGAACGGGGAGTCCAGCGGCCTGCGATAGCCCCGGACCTGCTGCCGAATCACCTCAATCATTTCCAGCGCGATACTGTCCAGCCGCGGCCGCAGTACGGTCGCGACCTCGACGGGCAGGTCCCGCCAAGGCTGTCTGGCAAGAGATCTTCCGGACACCTGCATGATGCCTCTCCCTTGCGCCGGGCCGGAATTTGTCGTGTCGAGCAGGTTAAATTGTCAACGGATTGAGGTCAAAAATCCGCAGATTCGTCCGAAGTTGAGCGTGTGGCACCCACCGCTACGTGACATCTTCCGGAAGTTGTGGCTGGTAACGCGTCGATGGTCGGTGCGGCCAGGGCTGGCGCAGCGCCCCCGCCCCCCGGTTCGTTCAACTGTGTGTGCTCGCGCCGACGCACTCAGTAGCGAAGCGAAGTGAACGTTCAGATCGCTCAAGCATGACAGGCCGGTATACGAGACCATGAATGTTGGTGCTACTTGACCGGTTCAAGTCCGCTTGTGCTGTGGATGCGTTTATTCGACCGTAGTACTTTCCGTGCTCAGTGCGTTCATTGTTCTCCGGAAAGGAGTTTCGGATGCGAAGAAAAGCGCATTCCCGACGTCGTGTCGGTGCGGTGCTTACCGCGTTGCTGGCGGGAATGTTCGTGCTGGTCGCGCCGGGCACGGCGGGTGCGGATGTCCAGTCGGATCACCAGTACCAGCAGGACACGCTAGCCGGTGAGCCGCGGATCGTGCACAGCAAGGTCCTGCCGGACGGGTCCAAACAGACCACGGTGCGGATCGGGCCGGTGATCATGAAACCGCACGAGGACGGCGGGCACGACCATGGCGTCGGGCCGCTGCACGGGCCGGACGAGCCGATGCACGGTACGCATACGCTGGCGTTCGCGCCGCTGATACCGCCGTGTCTGAACTGCTACATCACCGGAATCCAGCCGGACCTCACCTATGCGGACGGCAGCCCTGCCAACTATCACAGTGGAGCGATGCTGCACCACGCGGTGTTCTTCGACAGGTCCAAAGCGGACGTTACCTGCCAGGGCAGCTGGGTCAGCCTGGCGGGCCGCCGGATCTTCGCCACCGGCAACGAGCGCACCGGCGGCAACCTGCCGGATGGCTATGGCGTGCGGTACGGCTTCCTGCCGTTGACCTACGTCATGCTCGAGCTGATGAACATGAAGAACGAGCAGCAGCAGGTGTTCTTCGAAGTGACCATGACACATGTTCCCGGCGACACCCCTGGGATGGAGGAGGTCACTCCGATCTGGCTGGATGCCGACAACTGCGGCATCTCCGAGCACAGTGTGCCCAAGGGCGAGTCACATACCAGGTGGGAGTGGAAGTCCACGATCGAAGGCACTTTCAAGGGCGCGGGCGGCCACGTTCACGATGGTGGCGAGGTGATCACACTGTCCAACTTGGATACAGGTGAGGATATCTGCGCCTCGCGGGCCGGCTACGGCACCGTCCCGGAGTATGAGGGTCACATCGAGTCGATGAGCACTTGCCTCGCCGAGGATCTCGGATCGGTGCGCAAGGGTGAGCGGCTCGGGCTGCACAGCGTCTATCATTCCAACTACCCGCAGGACGATGCGATGTCGATCATGATCGCGTTCGTCGACGAGGACGACTGAATCGCCGGACCCTCTGGTCAGTCGAACCGGCGAGCCCGCTCCAGTGCCTGCTGTAACGACGTGTGCACCGGAAGGCTGTCGCAGAACCCGAACAGTCGCAACGGACGCAGCACGGCGCGCTGGTTCGCCACCAGGCCCAGCCACGTCCGCCCGCTGGTCCGGTTCCTGGTGTCGGCGAGGATGGAAAGGCCGGTGCAGCCGAAGAACTCGACGCTGGACAGGTCGATGATCATCGCGGCCGGATCGGCGGCCAGTTCGCCGTCGATGGCCCGGCGGACGGTACCGGCGGTCGCCAGGTCGACGTCGCCATTGACATGGACGACTCCGATCCGGCCCCGCCGCCGGGCATCGACGGTAACGCAGACTTGTCGTTCGGTGAGTGGCGACATGGTTCGGCCCTCCTCGGCTCGACCAGGCCAGCCTATGGCAGCCGCCGTGAGGTCACGATGAAGTCGCATTACTATAACAGATCAACAAGTCTGCTTTGTGCTGGTCAGCCCACTGGGCCATCCACCGTACGTACCCGTTGCGACCCGTCCGCGGTGGCCATCGAGGTGCCGTAGCGCACACCCGAGGTGGGGCTGAGCCGGTCGTTCAGGTAGTACCAGTCCACCTGCACCCGCTCCGGGCTGACGTCCACTACCGAGTAGCCGTGCGAGTCCAGCTCGACGTACCCCAGATGCCAGTTGCGGGCGCGCAGCGCCGTCTCGGCGATCGGGGAGACCGTGCGCGGCGCGACCCTCAGGATGTCGTCGATGTTGTCACTGGTGACGGAGGTGGTGACGAACTCGGTGGCCGCGCTGTTGCGGTTCCACCAGTAGCTGGAGCGGTCCAGCGGGATGTCCGCGGCCCAGGAGGAGTGGATGTCGCCGGTGAGGAACACGGTGTTGCGGACCTTGTTGTCGTCCAGGTGCCCGAGCAGTTCCCGCCGGTCGGCGGTGTATCCGTCCCAGGCGTCGGCGTTGGCCGCCACACTGCCGACCGGCAGGCCGATCAGCTCGCCCAGTGCCTCCAGGAAGCGGGACTCGATATTGCTCAGCGAGATCGGGGTGATCATCACCGAGTTGCCGACCAGCTTCCAGCGCGCATCGGTCTCGGACAGCCCCGAGGTGAGCCAGGCCATCTGCGGGTCCCCGGTGATGGTGCGGCTCGGGTCGCCGGGATCGCCTGAGGACGGGGTCGTCTGCTTGGACCGGTAGGTTCGCAGGTCCAAGAGCGACAGTTCGGCGAGCCTGCCCCAGCGGAAGCGGCGGTAGATCCGGCCCTCCGGCCCCATCCGCACCGGCATCCACTCGAAATACGCCTGGTGCGCGGCCGCCTTACGCGCGGCCCACGGCCCCTCGTCCGGCTGGTGGTTCTCCGCGCCGCCGGACCAGGTGTCGTTGGCGTACTCGTGGTCGTCCCAGGTGATGAACCACGGCGCGGCGCGGTGCAGCGCCTGCAGGTCGGGGTCGCTCTTGTACTGCGCGTGCCGGCGCCGGTAGTCGGCGAGGCCGAGGATCTCGGTGGCGGGCTCGTGCGGCCGCACGGTGACCCCACGGGCCCCGTAGCCGCCCACCGGGTACTCGTAGAGGTAGTCGCCGACATGCAGCACCCCGTCCAGATCGGAGCGGGCGGCGAGGTGCCGGTAGGCGGAGAAGTACCCGGCCTGCCAGTTGGAGCAGGAGACCAAGCCGAGCCGCAGCCGAGCGACCTCGGCCCCGGTGGCGGGTGCGGTGCGGGTCCGGCCCGCGGGGGAGCGCACGCCGTCGAAGGTGAACCGGTAGTGGTACTCGGTACCCGGCCGGAGCCCGCCCGCCGCCACCTTCACGGTGTGGTCGCGTTCGGGGCCGGTGGTCGTGGTGCCTGCGGCGACTACGTTGCCGAAGCCGGGGTCGGTGGCCACCTCCCAGCGCAGCTCGACGGTGGGGCCCGCGCCGGAACCGGGGGTGGCGTCCGGGGTGGGGGTGACGCGGGTCCAGAGCAGGACGTTGTCCGGGAGCGGGTCACCGGAGGCGACCCCGTGCGCGAACTGCGGCGACGCGGCGTGCGCGGGGCCGGCCAGCGCCGCGGGCACGAGCAGTGCCCCGCCCGCGATGGCAGAAGTACGGAGGAAGGTACGTCGGTCGAAAGGCATGGTGGGAGTCACGTCCCGCAGTGATACATCGCGAACGTGAACGTCACACCCGCTGTTCGGATGAACTTCCCCGGAACTGACGGTGTTTACTGGTTGACTGTGCAGACCAACCGCAGGACCCTGCTCGGGATGATCACCGGTGTGCCGCTGCTGTTCGGCGGGCTGCCGACGGCCCGGGCCCAGCAGGCAGGCAGCGCGGACCGGTACGGCTCGAACACCGAGCTCTACGCGGACCCCAACCTGACCGAGGGCGTCGACTACGCCCGGCGCTACCGCAGGCACGCGATCCTGGACGACAGCGAGCCGGACACCGGTCCGGTGCCGAAAACCGTGGTCATCGCCGCGCACGGCGGCGGGATCGAGGGTGGCACCTCGGAGCTGTGCCTGGCGATCGCCGGTTACCACCCGGCCAGCCTCGAGCGGCAGCCTGCCGCTGGCCCGGTGCACGACTACTGGATGTTCGAGGGCGTGCGCGACGACGACAACGGCGAGCTGCACGTCACCAGCACGAACTGCGACGACCCGGTTGCCCTTTCCTGGTGTGGTGGGGCGCTGAACGCGATCAGCCTGCACGGCTGTACCCCGGCCGCCATCGACGAACCGCCGGAGCACGCTGCGGTGCTGGTGGGCGGGGCCGTGGACCGGCCGAACCCGCTGAAGCAGTCGCTGCTGGAACGGCTGGACGCCGCCGGTTTCGACACCAGGGACGCGGCCGGCTACCCGGAGCTCGGCGGCCGGTCGCCGCGGAACATCGTGAACCGCACCCTGCTCGGGATGGGCGGGCAGCTCGAGCTCACCACCCCGTTGCGCAGGTCGATGTTCGGCACCTACAGCAATTCCCGGCGCAAGCACACCACCACCGCGTCATTCTGGCGGTTCGCCGGGGCGGTGCGGCAGGCGATCGCGGCGGTGCAGGCAACCCAGCCCAGCTGAGCACCGCACTCACCGCACCAGTCCCAGCAGGCGCCCGTGCAGCCGCGGCGCCGCCGCCAGCATGGCGAAGTCCTGGCCAGCGCGTGCCTGCGGATCGCGATAGTCCAGCGGGGCGCCCGCGAAGTCCGAACACCGCACTCCCGCCTCCGTCAGCACGACCTGCGGCGCCACACAATCCCAGATCTGGCTGTGCCGGTGCAGGAAGGCGCCATATGCTCCGGTGGCCACCATGATCAGGTCAAAGACGCTGTTGCTCATCCGTAGCCCCTGGCAGTGTTCGGCGATCGCGGCGATCGTCGCGAGATCCCGGCGGGTGCGCGCCGGCTCGTCCAGGTCGATGCCGTAGGCGACCAGCGACTCGGACAGCTCCCCGCGGTGCGCCCGGGTCAGGGGCACGCCGTCGCGATGCGCCCCCGCGCCCCGCTCGGCGAGGTAGAGCTCGCCGAACGCGGGCAGCGCGACCCCGCCCGCCACTGGTGCGCCATCGCGCAGCACGCCGACCATCACCCCGTACAGCGGGCTGCCCGCCGCGAAGTTCGCCGTCCCGTCGATCGGGTCGACCACCCACACTGTGTCCGAGGTCCCGCCAAGCACCCCCGTCTCCTCCTCGACCACGCCGTCCGTGGGGAAGGCCGAACCGATGGCGCGCACGATCGCAGCCCCGATCGCGAGGTCGGCCTCGGTGACGACGTCCGCCCCGTTCGGGCCTTTACGGCCGGGCTCGACCCGGCCGAAGTAGTCCCGCGCGGTCGCCGCGCTCTCGGTCAGGACCTGCCCGAGGAACTCGGCGTGTCCGGTCATATCGGCAGGCACCTTCCCTTCCGCTCGCCTGTCGTCTCTCCGGATCATGCCCTGCCGGCCTGGACCGGCGCCCGCCGCGGTGTCAGGCTGATCCACACGATCCGGCCGGTCCGGGTCATCCGGCCGGGAGGTGCCCGTGGAGTCCTCGTTCGCCACGACCGTGCTGCTGCCGATCGCGCTGGCCGTGATCATGTTCGGGCTCGGCCTCTCGCTCACCCTCAAGGACTTCGCCAGGGTGCTGACGTATCCGCGAGCGGTGCTGGTGGCGCTGGGCTGCCAGACCATCCTGCTGCCCGCCGCCTGCTTCGGCATGGTGCATCTGCTTGGGCTGGCCCCGGAGCTGGCGGTCGGGATGATGCTGCTCGCGGCCTCGCCTGGCGGGACGACGGCCAACCTGTTCAGCCATCTCGCGCACGGGGACGTCGCGCTGAACATCACCCTGACCGCGGTCAACTCGGTACTCGCGGTGGTCACCCTTCCGGTGGTGGTGAACCTGTCCCTGGACTACTTCCTCGGCGACGGCGCCGCCATCGGGCTGCAGTTCGACAAGACGCTCCAGGTGTTCGCGATCGTGCTGATCCCGGTCGCGCTCGGCCTCCTCGCCCGCAGCAGGGCGCCGGGCCTGGCGACCAGGGCGGAGCGGCCGGTCAAGCTGCTGTCGGTACTGTTCCTGGTCGCCACCATCGCGGCCGCGGTGTTCCAGGAGCGCGCCAACATTGCCGGGTACCTTGCCGATGTCGGGGTGGCCGCGGTGCTGTTCAGCGTGCTCTCCATCGCGGTGGGGTATCTCGCGCCCCGCCTGCTGCGGGTCGATGTGCGCCAGTCCATCGCGGCGGCGATGGAGATCGGTATCCACAACAGCGTGCTGGCCATCACCGTGGCGCTCAGCCCGGTGTTGCTGAACAACCCGCGGATCGCGATCCCGGCCGCGGTCTACGGGGTGGTCATGTTCGGCACCGCGGGCGCCTTCGGCTACCTGATCAGCAGACGGGTCCGGGCGCCGGCACCGCGGCCGGGACCCGGTTAGCAGCCCTTGCCGGGCAGTTCCAGCCCGAAGTCATCGACCACGCCGTCGAAGACGACGAACCGGTAGGCCGCCTCCGGATTTCCGGGGACCGGAGTCGTGTAGAGGAAGTCGAACATGTCGTCCTGCTTCAGGTACGGGTATGCCGCCAGCAACCGCTGGAAGCTGTGCCCGCGCCGGATGTGTTCCGGGGTGCGCATCTTGCTGGTGCCCCCGATGACGTACACCCCGTCGGTCTCGGAGATGAATATCCCGCTGCTCCGCGGCATCGTCCCCTCGCTGGGAACAAAGTAGTAGAAGCTGCACTCGCCGTGGTCCTCCCCATCGGTCAGCAGCCCGGTGGCCACCGCGTCCTGTTCGGACATGCCCAGCTTCAGCGACTTGTACCCATCCGGGCCGAGCACCCTGGCGTGCCCGTCGCCCGTGGTGGCGGCCGCCCCGGCGGCCGAAGCCGGGCCCGCCGCCAGGCCCAGCCCCGCCACCAGGGCCAACACCGCCACCAGTGCTCTCGATCCGATTCTTCGCATGCTCGTCTCCCCTGCGCTGCCGGAGTGTGCTCGGTAGCCCCCGCTGCCGAGGAGACGGTTCGGCGGGCCGGGAGGTTGCCACCCGGCCTGCTCATCCGATGGGGCAGGACTGCACCAGATGCGCGGAACGGTCCGCGGAGGTAGCGGCCGCCTCGGCTTCCGCGGCCGCCTCGTCGTCTATCCCCGCGGCGCGCAGGTTGGTGCGGACCAGTACCGCGGCGCTGCGCGCGGCGGAGGCGGCGAGGTTGGCCGCGGTGACCGCATCCGCCCGGACCACCGGGTTGCCCTGTGCCACGAGCAGTGCGGCCAGGGAGGCCACCTCGGCGGCGAGGTGCGCCACGCGCAGGGGCGGCTGGGCTGCCGCCACCAGTGCGTCCCTGATCACCTTGCTGCGCCCAGGGCAGTCCGGATCCAGCCGTTGTGCCGCGCCCACCGCCCGGTAGGCCGTGGTATCCGCCTCGATCAGCATGGCAGAACGCTCGTGCAGCGCGTTCGCCAGCCTGGCGAGGTCGGCGGAGTCCTCCAGGGTCCGGGACACCCCGGCGGACATGGCGACCAGCCCGGCCGCGGCGGCCACGGTCAGCGCGCAGACGCTGCCACCGGTGCTGGACGGGTTCGGTGCTGCCACCTCGGCGAGATAGTCCCGCAGGGGACGATCGAGGGTACTCAACTCAACCCCACCACCTGACCGTGCGCGTCGATGTCGATGTGTTCGGCCGCGGGCGAGGAACCCAGGCCGGGCATGGTCCGCATGTCCCCGCAGATCGGGTACACGAACCCGGCTCCGGCAGAGGCCCTGACCTCGCGTACCGGCAGCGTCCAGCCGGTCGGCGCACCGACCAGCGCGGGATCGGAGCTCAGCGAGAGGTGCGTTTTGGCGATGCACACCGGCAGCCGCCCGAAACCACAGGCCTCGTAGTCGGCAATCGCCCTGGCCGCCGCGGGCTGGAAGGACACGCCGGCCGCGCCGTACACCCGGGTGGCCACCGTCTCGATCTTGGTGCGGAGGTCCATCTCGTCCGGGTACAGCGGCCGGAACCGGCTGGGCTCCTCCGCCGCCTCCAGCACCGCCTCGGCAAGGTCCAGCGCGCCCTTGCCGCCCTCGCCGAAGTGGTTGCTGACCGCCACCTTCGCCCCTTCGGCCTCGGCGAACTCGCGGATCGCCTGGTGCTCGCTGGGGTGGTCGGTGGGGAAGGCGTTGATCGCCACCACCGGGGAAACCCCGTGCAGCCGGATGTTCTCGATCTGCTTGCGCAGGTTGGCCGCGCCGGCGAGTACGTCCTCGGGGTTCTCCGCGAGCAGCCGCTCGGGCAGGGGTTTTCCGGCGACCACCTTGTACCGGCCCGAATGCGCCTTGAGCGCGCGCACGGTGGCCACCAGCACCGCGGCGTCCGGGACGAGCCCGGAGTTGCGGCACTTGATGTTGAAGAACCGTTCGGCGCCCATGTCCGCACCGAACCCGGCCTCGGTCACCACGACATCCGCGGCCCTTGTGGCGATCTGATCGGCCACAATGGACGAGTTGCCGTGCGCGATGTTGCCGAACGGCCCCGCGTGCACCAGCACCGGTGTGTTCTCGGTGGTCTGCATCAGGTTCGGCTTGATGGCCTCCCGCATGATCACCGTCATCGCGCCGGCCACCCCGAGCTCCTCCGCGGTCACCGGCGAACCCGAGCGGGTGTAGCCGACCACGATCCGGCCCAGCCTGGCCCGCATATCGTGCAGCGAGGTGGACAGCGCCAGCACTGCCATCACCTCGCTGGCCGCGGTGATGTCGAAGCCGGACTGGCGGGGCTGCCCGTCCGCCCTGGTGCCGAGGCCGGTGATCACGTTGCGCAGGTCCCTGTCGTTCACGTCCAGCACCCGGCGCCAGGTCACCCGATGCGGGTCGAGGCCCAGCTTGTTGCCCTTGTGCAGATGGTTGTCCACCACCGCGGCGAGCAGGTTGTGCGCCGCGGTCACCGCATGCATGTCCCCGGTGAGGTGCAGGTTGAGCGACTCCATGGGCACGACCTGGCTGTACCCGCCGCCCGCCGCCCCGCCCTTGATCCCGAAGGTGGGGCCCATGGAGGGCTGCCGGATCGCGATGGCCGAGCGCTGACCGAGGTGTCGCAGCGCCATGCCGAGGCCGACCGTGGTGGTGGTCTTGCCCTCACCGAGCGGGGTCGGCGTGATCGCGGTGACCACGACGTACTTCGCCCGTGGCCGCTCGGGCAGCTCGGCAAGCACCTCCAGCGGGATCTTCGCCACCTGCCTGCCGTAGGGCTCGAGCAGGTGCGCGCCGATCCCGAGCTCGCCCGCGATCTCCTCGAGCGGCTTCAGCGTGGTGGACCGGGAGATGTCCAGATCCGATGGCATGGTCATTACGCCGGAACCTCCTGGAGTCGAACGGAAAGCTCGTCCCGAAATCGCTGGGTCCGCGCGATCTCGTTGAAGGTGAAGAAATGCCAGCCCGCGATCCCGTACTCCGGGTCGGCCAGCACGGGGGCCAGCTCCCGGCAGGTTCCCTCCGGGGTGTAGCGGGTGAGCAGCTTGCCGACCATGCCGTGTTGCTTGCGCAGGAACCGCAGCGATTCCCCGATCCCGATCTTCATCGAGATCCGCATCAGTTTGGCGCCGTCGACCACGCCAGGTACTCCGATGTAGACCGGCAGGCCGATCCCACGGGCCCGCAGGTCGCGGATCCAGGACTCGGTGACCAGCGAGTCGAAGCAGATCTGCGATACCAGGTAGTCGGCGTAGCCCGCCTTGGCGGTCAGGGCGGCGGCGACCTCAGCGTCCGGGATGAACGCGTGCCGCTCCGGGTAGCCGCCGACACCGATGCGCGCGGGGCGGCGGCCCAGCTCGGCCATGGCCCGCAGCAGCCCGAGCGAGTCGGCGAACTCCCCGGCCGGGGTGGGGGAGTCCCCGGCGATCACGAAGGCCTCGGACAGCCCGCTGTCGGTCATCCGGTCGAGCAGGTCCGCAAGGTGGGCCGCGTCCAGGATCGACCTGGCCGCCAGGTGCGGGACGGCGTGGTAGCCCGCCGCCCGCAGTTGTCCGGCGAGCTCCAGTGTGGCCGCCATGCCCTTCGCGGGAGAGGAGGTCACGGTCACCGTCGTCCCCGCGGGAAGGTGCTCGACCCGCTCTGTGACACCGCGCAGCGGCAGCACCTCGAAGCGGGCACCGGTCAGGCTGCGCCGGAGTGCGTCGTTGGTGTTCATGGGCGCATCACACCCTGGTCACCTACGCGCTCACCGCACGTTCGAGGCGTTTGGGCGTCGACTTCTTCGGGTCCAGGAAGGGCTTCTCCACCACCACGGCGTCATGCGGGCCGTGCTGGGTGTGGATCACCAGCCTGGTCCCGTACTCCTGGTAGGCGATGGGCACCATGGCGTAGCCGATGTTCTTCTCCAGTCGTGGGGAGAAGCAGGCGGAGGTGACCTCGCCGATGCGCAGCCCGTTTGGATCGTGCACATCGAACACGTCGATCATCGAACCGTCGTTGAAGCTGCCAACGTTCGGTCCGTCGATCTCCACGCCGACCAGCTTGCGGGTGACACCCTCCTGCTGCACCCGCCGCAGCGCGGTCTTGCCGATGAAGTCGGCCTCCTGGTCCAGGTCCACCATCCAGGTGGTCTCGAAGCCGTAGCCTACCTCGAAGGGGTTGGTGTGGTAGGTGATGTCGTTGCCCCAGGACAGCATCCCGGCCTCGATCCGGCGGATGTGGCAGGGGCCGATCACCCGCAGGTTGTGCGGTTCACCCGCCTGCCAGATGGTGTCCCACAGCCGCACCCCGTCCCTGCTGGCGTTGCGCAGGTAGATCTCGTACCCCAGCTCGGCGGTGAACCCGGTGCGGGAGACGACCACCTCCATGCCGTCAAGGTCCCGCTCCACCGCGTAGTAGTACGGAACGTCCAGAATGGACTCGCCGAACAGGTCGATCATCACCTCGCGCGACTTCGGCCCCTGCACCTGCACCGGCCCCACGTCGGGCTCGCTGATCTGCACGTTCATGCCGAGGCTGTAGGCAAGGCCTCTGGCCCACAGCAGCACGTCGCTGTCGGCAAGCGAGAGCCAGAAGTGGTTCTCGCCCAGCCGCAGCAGCACCGGGTCGTTGATGATCCCGCCGTCCTCGGCGGTGATGAACACGTACTTGCACTGGCCGACCTTGCACTTGTTCAGGTCACGCGGCACCAGCATGTTGGTGAACTCGAAGGCGTCCGGCCCGGTGATCTCCACCTGCCGCTCCACGCCAACGTCCCACAGGGTGACGTGCTCCAGCAGGTGCCAGTACTCGCCGACCGGGTCGCCGTAGTGCCGGGGGTGATAGGTGTGGTTGTACACGCTGTACAGCCCGACCCCGTGCCTGCGGGAGGCGTAGAAGAAGGGGGACTTGCGGATTCTCGGGTACTGCAGCACTCCGGGTTCCGGGTTCACGGCCATGGCGATTGCTCCTTGCGAAGTATGCGGTGGAATTCGATGTCGGGGTGTTCGGGTACAGCACGCCCCATGCCCGTGCCTGGGCTGGCACGGGCCGGGAGAGCGGGAGCCGGTCATGCGCTCCTTGGCGCGACGGCTAGCAGCGCATTCGTTTCATCTCGGGGTCCAGGACGGGGTCGGCGACGACCGTGGCCGGATGTCGCCGGTCGAAGTAGGCCACCTCCAGCGAGGTGCCCTCCGCGGAGAGCTCGGCGGGCAGCCAGGCGTAGGCCAGGCTCGCGCCGATGCTGTGGCCGTAGCCGGTACTGGTGGTGAAACCGGCTGAGCCACCCCCGGGCGCGGAACCGGCCGCGAAGACCGGTTCCGAACCCATCAACACCGTGCCGTCGTCGATGCGCAGGCAGCGCAGCCGCTTGCGCACCGGCCGTTCCCTGCGACGCAGCAGCGCGTCGCGGCCGATGAACTCGCCCTTGTCCGGCTTGACGGCGAAGCCGAGCCCCGCCTCGTCCGGGTCGTGCGAGCTCCACATGTCCGTTCCCCAGGCGCGGTAGCCCTTCTCGAGGCGCAGCCCGTTGAACGCGCCCCGGCCTGCCGGGATGATCCCGTGCTCGGCGCCTGCGGTGCTGAGCAGGTCCCACAGCCGCAGGCCGTACTCGGCCGAGGTGTACAGCTCCCAGCCGAGTTCGCCCACATAGGACAGTCGCAGTGCGGTCACCGGGACCTCACCGACATGGAAGTGCTTGGCGCGGAAGAACCGGAAGCTCTCGTGCGAGACGTCCGTGCTGGCCAGCGGGGCGAGCACGTCCCTGGCCCGCGGCCCCCACAGCCCGATCCCGCAGGTGCCGCCGGTGATGTCGCGTACCCAGGTGGTTTCGTCGGCGTGGCCGCGCAGCCAGGCGATGTCCCGCTGGCCGTTCAGCCCCACCTGGAAGGTGTCTCTTGACAGCCGGGCCACCGTGATGTCCGCGCGGATCCCGCCGTGGGTGTCCAGCATCAGCGTGTAGGTCACGTAGCCGGGAGGGCGGTCCAGATTGCTTGTGGTGAGGCGCTGCAGCATGGGCAGCGCGCCGCGGCCGCTGACCTCGGCCCTGGTGAGCGAGGTCATGTCGTACAGCCCCACCCGCTCCCTGGTCGCCCGGTGCTCGGCGCCGATGATCGGGGAGAAGTAGCGGCCCGCCCACGGCCCCGGCCGGGCGATGTCCCTGCCTGCCACCTCGGCGGCGTTCGACTCGTACCAGTGCGGCCGCTCCCAGCCGTTCGCCTCGAGGAAGAAGGCGCCCAGTTCGCGCTGCCTGCCGTAGAACGGGCTGGTGCGCAGCGGCCGGGCCCGCTCGGACGGCTGCTGCGGGTGGATGATGTCGTACACCTCGCGGAAGTTCTGCCCCGCCCGTGCCTCGACATAGGCCGGGCTGTGCGCGAACTTCTCGAACCGGCGTACGTCCGCGGCCCGCAGGTCGAAGCTCGGCGCCTCGCCGGTCATCCACTCGGCCAGTGCCAGCCCGACCCCGCCCGCATGCGTGATCCACACCGCCTCGCCCAGCCAGAAGTTGTCCACCTCGGCCGAGGGCCCGAGCACCGGCATGCCGTCGGAGGTGAACAGGAACAGCCCGTTCATTCCCTCGGAGACCTCGGCGCCGCGCAGCCGGGGCAGCAGCGCGCAGGCGTCCGCCCAGGGCTTGGCGAAGTCCCTCGGGGTGAACCCGTGCACCGAGGCCATCCCTTTCCAGCCGCCGCCCTCCGATGGCGCCTCGGCCCCGCCACCATGGGCCGCCGTCGGCAGGATCTCCTGCTGGCGCACCGGGATGACCCGGTGCTGGTAGGAGCCGACGCCGTACCGGTCGTGGATCCGCCGGAAGTACATCGAGCTGTCCTGGTGGCGCAGGATCGGCTCGCCGACCTCGGGGCTGTCCGAGGGCAGACCCGGCACCGGTGAGGTCACCGCGTACTGGTGCGCCAGCGGCAGCACCGGCACCGACACCCCGGCCAGCGCCCCGATCCGCGGGCCCCAGATCCCGGCACAGCACAGCACCCGCTGTACCGCGATGGTGCCGCGCGAGGTGTGCACCGCGCGGACCCGGCCCTGCGCGAGGTCGAACCCGGTGACCTCGGTGTGGCCATGGAACCGCACGCCGAGACGGCGGGCCTCGCGAGCCATGGCCTCGGCCGCCCGGACCGGTTTGGCGACCCCGTCGGTCGGCACGTGCAGCCCGCCGTAGATCCGGTCCGCATCGAGCAGGCCGATGGCCGAGCGCACCTCGGCCGGGCCGATCAGCTCGCCCGCGACGCCCCATGCGGTCGCCAGGCCGTGCCGCCGCTTGAGTTCGTCCCAGCGCTGCGGGGTGGTGGCCACCTCGATCCCGCCGACCTGGTGGAAGCAGGGCAGCCCGTCCAGGGTCTCGGCGGCGTAGCGCCGCACGGTGTAGTCGGCCAGCTGGGTCAGCAGCTGTGCGGGCGAGGTCTGGAAGACCAGCCCGGGGGCGTGTGAGCTCGAACCGCCAGTGGCGAACAGCGGTCCTTGCTCGACGACCGTCACATCGGTCATGCCGAGCTGGGCGAGGTGGTAGGCGGTGCTGCATCCGACGATGCCTGCACCGATGACGAGGGTGTGGGTGCTGGAGACCCAGGAGTCTGTAGCCGAGTCCATGCCGCCGCCTTGTTGCGTCTAGAACAACTCACTGCGCATAACGCAACAGTGCGCCCTACCGCGGGTGTGCGTCAAGCCACACGAAGGACGAATTTTTCCCGGTTGTCCTACTGCGGAGTAGGTGGTCAGCGGCCTGCCGGCGGGCGTGGCCGGGCCCCCGGGGTGCACTGGCTGCGTTGCGTAATCAGAAACGTGTCCTGGAATACGCAACAAATGTGACCTGGCAGTGGTAGGAACGTCATCGAGACTGCCCGGCCGGTGCGAGTATTCCCGGCCCCGAGCGGATACGGTTCAGTGGTGGCAAACGCAGCGCAGGCACAAGGCAAGGGCCCTGGCGCGCTGGTGCAATCCGTGGACCGGGCGGTCACCGTCCTGGAGCTGCTCGCCCGCAACGGCGAGGCCGGTATCACGGAAATCGCTGGTGAGCTAGGGGTGCACAAGTCGACCGTCTCGCGGCTGGTCAGTGTGCTGGAGGCGCGCGGGCTGGTCGAACAGATCAGCGAGCGCGGAAAATACGTCATCGGGTTCGGCATTGTCCGGCTCGCCGGTGCGGCCACCGAGCGAATGGACCTCTCCCGCCTGGGCAGACCGTTCTGTGAATCGTTGGCCGCCGAATTGGGCGAGACGGTGAACATCGCGATCCGTGACTTCGACGTGGCGCTCAACATCAGCCAGACGCGCGGCACCGCCTCCGTGACCACCCACAACTGGGTGGGTCAGCGCACCCCCCTGCACGCCACCTCCAGCGGCAAGGTGCTGCTGGCGCACGCCCCTGCCGACGACCAGGACACCCTGCTCTCCGGTGAGCTCGCGCAGTACACCACCCGCACGATCACCGATCCGGCGGAACTTCGTTCCTCCTTCGGGCTCATCGTGCGGGACGCCTACGCCACCAGCTACGAGGAGCTGGAGCTCGGACTGCATGCCGCCGCGGTGGCGGTGCACGACCAGAACGGCGACGTGATCGCGGCGCTGAGCGCGTCGGGGCCCGCGTACCGGTTCACCCGCAAGCGGGTACGGGAGGCCGTCGGCGCGATGACCTCGGCCGCCCGTGAGCTGTCCGCCCAGCTGGGCTACTGGGAGACCTGACCCTCCCGGTACTCCAGGCTCGCGTCCAGCAGCCAGGCCGCGAGGTAGCCCGCGAAGGAGGAGCGGACCAGCAGCCCGAACTCGGCCCGCTCGGCATCGCGCACCAGCAGCACCACCCCCGCCCTGGCGAGCAGGGTCTGCACGCAGGTGCCGGTGGGAGCGGCCGCCGGATGCAGGTCGATCGCGCAGCCGTGGGCCAGCACGTCCCGTACCAGCGGACCGGCGAGGGCGAGGGTGGTGCGCTGCGCCGACACGTCGACCACGGCGGCCGCCGCGTCGTCCAGCGCGGTACGCAACCCCTCCGCCAGCGCCGTGCTACCGGGCGGGGCGAGGACCAGGTACTCGTCCGGCCCCATCCAGAGCACCTCCACCTCGCCGAGGGGGCCGCGGGTGAAGGTGCACGGCCTGCCGGGCAGGTCGACGCCGAGGGCGGCGCGGGCCGCGGCCGCGGCGCCGGGGTCGGCCAGCCGCAGGGTCAGCTGGGTGAGCATGGGCTGCTCGACCGCGTGCACGGCCGGGGCGAGCCCGCCGAGCGGCCCGGCCCAGTCCGCCAGCGGGCTGCGCCCGGTTCCGGTCCTGATCGCGCTGTCAGCCGTCACGGCGGGCTCCTTCCTTGTCGAACAGTACGGACTCGGCGACGGTCACCGGCACGACCTCCTCGCCGAGGGGGACGTAGAGGGTCTGCCCGATCCGTTCCCGCCCCGAGCGCAGCAGGGCCAGCGCGAACCCGCGGCCCAGCGCCGCGCTGTCGTAGCTGGAGGTGACGTGGCCGAGCATGCCCACAGGGGGAGCGGGCGGGTGCGCGGACTCGATGATCTGCGCGCCCTCCGGCAGCACCACCTCGGGCCGTTCCGGCAACAGGCCGACCAGCTGCTTGCGGTCCGGCCGCAGGTTCTCCGCCCTGGTGAAGGACCGCTTGCCGATGAAGTCCGCCTTCTTCTTCGACACCGCCCAGGACATGCCGAGGTCCTGCGGGGTGACCGTGCCGTCGGTGTCCTGGCCGATGATCGGGTAGCCCTTCTCTGCGCGCAGCACATGCATGGTCTCCGTGCCGTACGGGGTGATGCCTTCCGGCCCGCCCGCCTCGACCAGCGCCTCCCACAGCGCGAGCCCATGCCAGGCGTTGACGTTGATCTCGTAGGCCAGCTCGCCGGAGAAGCTGATCCGGCAGATCCGCGCCGGTATCCCGGCCACCGGGGCATCCCGCCAGGTCATGAAGCCGAACTCGGGCCCGGTTTCCAGGCCGGGAGCCACCGCCGCCAGCACTTCCCTCGAGCGGGGACCGACCAGCGCGACGGTGGTCCAGTGGTCGGTGACCGAGGTCAGGAACACCCGTAGCCGCGGCCACTCGGTCTGCAGCCACTCCTCCATCCAGTCCAGCACCATGGCCGCGTTACCGGTCGTGGTGGTGGCCAGGAAGTGGTCCGGTGCGAGCCTGGTCACGGTGCCGTCGTCCAGCACCATGCCGTCCACCCCGCACATCACCCCGTAGCGGATCCTGCCGACCTTCAGCGTGCTCATCATGTTGGTGTAGAGCAGGTCAAGGAACTCCGCGGAGTCCGGGCCGCGTACGTCGATCTTGCCGAGGGTGGAGGCGTCCATCAGCGCGACCCCCTCGCGGGCGGCGCGGCACTCGCGGAGCACGGCCGCGTGCATGTCCTCGCCCGCGTGCGGGTAGTAGCGCGGCCGCTTCCACTGCCCGACGTCCTCGAACTCGGCCCCGTGCGCCACATGCCAGGGATGCACGGCGGTGACCCGCACCGGGTCGTACAGCTCGCCGCGGGCCCGGCCTGCCAGCGCGGCGAACGGCACCGGAGCGTGCGGCGGGCGGAAGGTGGTCGGCCGCCGCCGGGCCAGGTCGGCGCCCAGTGCCTCGGCGAGGATGCCGGCCGCCAGCGTCCCGGAGGTCTTGCCCTGGTCGTGCGCGGTGCCCAAGGTGGTGTAGCGCTTGACGTGCTCCAGCGAGCGCAGCCCCGCCCCGGCGGCCCGCAGGATGTCGGACACCGTGACGTCCCGCTGCGGGTCGACGAACCGGGTGTCCGGCTCGCCGGTGTCCCCGCCCGGCACCAGCCACCTGACCTCGGGTGGCCGCTGCTCGGGCCGGGCGTCGGAGACCGGGAGCGCGGGATCGGCCCCCGGAGCGAAGCCGGCCGCGAGTGCGGCGGCGCGCCCGGCCTCCCGGCCCTGCCTTGCGCAGCCGGTCAGGTCGAACTCCCCGGTCACCGCGCCGGCCACCGCCATCCCGCGTGGTGGATCGGCCGGGAGGTAGGCGCCGAGCTCAGGGGCGTATCGCAGCTCGCCCCCGCGCTGGCTGAACAGCTGTACGACCGGGTTCCAGCCCCCGGAGACCAGCAGGGTGTCGCAGGGCAGCGTCTCCGCCCGGCCGGCGCCGCCGAGCGGGGCGATCCGGATATCGGTGAGCCGCTCGCTTCCCTCGGTGCCGGTGACCGCGTGGCCCGCTCGCACCTCGATCCCGCGCGCGGCACATTCCGCGGCCAGCCCCGGCGGGACGGCCGCGCGGGTGTCGGCCAGCAGCGGCACGTCCACCCCGGCCTCGGCCAGCTCGATCGCCGCGGAGTAGGCGCTGTCGTTGGTGGTGAACACCGCGACCCTGCTGCCGGGCAGCACCCCGTAGCGGTGCAGGTAGGTTCGCGCGGCTCCGGCCAGCATGATCCCCGGCCGGTCGTTGCCGGGGAACACCACCGGACGCTCGTGCGCCCCGGTGGCCAGCACGATCCGCCGCGCCCGGATCCGCCAGACCCGGTGCCGCGCCAGCCACGCCGGTGCGTCGGCACCGAGGTGGTCGGTCCGGCGCTGCAGCGCGAGCACGAACCCGTCGTCGTAGGCGCCGAAGGCGCTGCTGCGGTGCAGCACCCGCACCTCGGGCAGCTCGTCGAGCTCGGTGCGCAGCTCCTGCGCCCAGCTGGTGGCCGGGCCGAGCTCGCAGTACTCACCCGAGCCGAGCAGGGAACCGCCTGCCTGGTCCTGCTCGTCCAGCAGCACCACCCTGGCTCCGCTGCGGGCCGCGGTCAGCGCGGCGGCCAGCCCGGCGGGCCCGGCGCCGATCACCAGTACGGCACAGTGCAGGTGCTTGGCGTCGTAGCGTGCCGGGTCGGGCGGGTCCGGCAGGTGGCCCCGGCCGGGAAGGCCGCGCGCGACGAGCCCCTCGGTCAGTTCCACCGTGGTCGCGGTCAGCATCGGCTCGGCATAGGGATACTCGACCTGGACCAGCGCGGTCGGTTCCTCGGTGCCCGCGGACATGATCCCGCGCGGGCGGCCGTACCGGACGCTGGTGCCGACCTGGTGCACGCCGTTCGCCAGCAGCGCCGAGGCCAGGGTGTCGCCGCGGTGCCCGGTGAACGGGCGGCCGTTGAAGGTGAAGTGCAGCGTGCCGCGCCGGTCGATCAGGCCACCGGCAGGCAGCCGGAACGGCTCGCTCATGGGATCACCGGCCGTTCGTCCTGGATGCGGTACACGGCATGGAACTCGTAGCTGGTGGTGTCCCGTACCGCGTTGAACCAGCGGCGGCAGCCAGCCGCATGCTGCCAGCGTTCCGGGAACGGCCCGGCAGGGTTGTCCCGGTAGAACACGTACTCCGCCCAGTCCACATCGGACAGTTCGGCCGGGTCGGCCGGATAGCACAGGTGGGCCTGACCGCCGTAGTGGAACTCGGTTTCCTCGCGTGGCCCGCACCAGGGACAGGGGATGAGCTGCATGACGCACTCCTCGGGGACAGGCGCTCAGTGCGCGACGGCGGCGGCGCCGTGCTCGTCGACAAGGGCGCCGGTGGTGAACCGTTCGAGGGAGAACGGTGCGAGGTACGGATGGGGCTCGTCCCGCGCGACAGTGTGCGCGAAACAGTCGCCGAGCCCGGGGGTGACCTTGAAGCCCCCGGTGCCCCACCCACAGTTGAGGTACAGCCCGCCGACCGGGGTGTGCCCGACGATCGGCGAGGCGTCCGGGCTGACGTCCACGATCCCTGCCCAGGTGCGCAACAGGTGGGCCCTGGCGAAGATCGGGAACAGCTCGAGCGCGGCCGCCAGCTGGCGCTCGATCACGTGGAAGGAACCACGCTGCCCGTACCCGTTGTAGCTGTCGATCCCGGCGCCGAGCACGAGCTCGCCCTTGTGCGCCTGGGACACGTAGACGTGCACCGCGCCGGACATGACCACCGTCGGGTGCACCGGCTCCAGCAGTTCCGAGACCATCGCCTGCAACGGATGCGATGCGATCGGCAGTCGCAGCCCCACCATGCCGGCCAGCGCCGAGGAGTGGCCTGCCGCGCAGAGCGCCACCCTGTCCGCGGCGATGTCCCCGCGGGTGGTGCGGACTCCCCGCACCCGGCCGCCGCTGGTCCGGATGCCGGTGACCTCGCAGTTCTGGATCAGGTCCACGCCGAGGCTCGCCGCGGCGCGGGCGTAGCCCCAGGCGACGTGGTCGTGCTTGGCGATACCCGCCCGTGGCTGGTAGCTGGCGCCGAGCACCGGGTAGCGGATGTCGGGGGAGAGGTTCAGGATCGGGCAGACGTCCTTGATCTCGGCGGGTTCCAGCCATTCGGCGTCGATGCCGTTCAGCCGGTTGGCGTGCACCCGCCGCACGCCGTCCCGCACGTCCTGCAGGCTGTGCGCCAGGTTCAGCACGCCCCGCTGGTCGAACAGGATGGGGTAGTCCAGTTCCCGCTCCAGGTTCTCCCAGAGCCGCAGCGCGTGCTCGTAGATCCGGGCGCTTTCGTCCCACAGGTAGTTGGACCGGATGATCGTGGTGTTGCGGGCCATGTTCCCGCCTGCCAGCCAGCCCTTCTCCAGCACGGCGACGTTCCGGACGTCCTGCGTCCTGGCGAGGTGGTAGGCGGTGGCCAGCCCGTGCCCGCCGCCGCCGACGACGAGTACGTCGTAGCCGCGCGCGGGCTCGGGGTTGCTCCAGAGGAAGTCGGGGTGTTCCGGAAGATGCGCGCCAGGCGGGGGCGCGTCCGGATGCGGTGCCATGCTCATGATGCACCTCTGATGAACTACTGGTATATCAGTCGTGGTGTAGAGTAAGCCCGGTGAGAGCACCGGTCAACACGGCGGCATCCGGATCCGCGCCCTCGCTGGCCGAGCAGGCCTATCTGGCCATTCGGGACCGCCTGGTGATGCTGGAGATCCCGCCAGGCAGCCCGATCAACGAGGACCGGCTGAGCGGCGAGCTCGAGTTCGGGCGCACCCCCGTACGGGAGGCGCTGAAGCGGCTGGAGAAGGAACGGCTCGTGGTCGCCTTCCCCCGGCGCGGCACCTTCGCCACCGATGTGCACATCTCGGACCTGGCCTACATCTCCGAGGTCCGGCGGACCATCGAGCCGATGTCGGCCGCGGCGGCCGCCGAGCGGGCCACCGCGGCCGACCGGGACACCCTCGCCGGGCTACGCGAACGGCTGGCGGTGGCGGGGGAGACCGACAGCACCGCCGAGCTGCTCCGGATGGACCTGGCCGCGCACCGCGCCGTCTACCGCTGCGTGCACAACCCGTTCCTCGAGGACACCCTGCTCACCTACGACAACCTGGCCACCCGGATCTGGGGTGTGTTCCTGCCCCGGCTCTCCGGGGTGGCAGGCCACGTCGGCGAGCACGTCCCGCTGCTGACGAAGATCATCGACGGCGACTCCGGGGCCGCCGCCGAGCTGGCCCTGCGGCATGTCACCGGATTCGAGAACGCCATCCGCGCCCTGATCTGACTACGTGTTTGCCGCTGCTCATGGACGTGGCAGGTGCGCGACGCCAGGCTGGCGCGGCCTCATCACGGGCCTGGTCGGGACTGAGGTGTTATGCGGAGATGTCCCAGGTGTGCCGGTCGCCGAGCCGGAGGCTGTGTCCGGCTGGCGTGATGTTCAACTCGAACTGTTCACGAGCGGGTTTGCCGAGTGCGGACCATTCGCGGTGTGCTGCTTCGATTTCGTCCCACAGTCGGCGGGGACCGCTCTGTACGGCGATCAGTTGGCCATCTTCGAGGTCCTGGTAGGCCCAGGAGCCGTCGCGGCTCAGTAGGCGCGTCTGCATCGCGGTGGCGCCTTCGGGTTGGAACCAGTGCACGGCGACGTCCGGTACACGTAGGGCGGCGAACAGGGGGAAGTCCTTCGACGTGATCTCACCCGCTGGCATTGTTGCCGGACTGCGGCCGCCTTGATCGGTAGAGCGGAGGGCTTGCTGGAGCAGAGCGAAGGTGTCGGGGCGTTGGAAGTCACGGCGGGTCATGAATGCGCCGTATTCGGGCAGGAAGTTGCCGGTTGCGGTGTCGTCGTCGACGACGCGCAGGAGCACCATGGCACCGGCATCGAGGTCGGTGTAGAGGTGGCTGAGGATCAGGCCGCCTGGACGGGTTTGCTCGATCCAGGGGTGCGGAATTCGTGGCCATGAGCAGGTGGCCAGGATGCGGTCATAGGGTGCTGCGTCCAGGTAGCCGTGTGCGGCGTCTGCGGTGGCCACGGTCGGGGTGTACCCGGCCTGGGCGAGCCGTTGCTGGGCGAGTCCCACTACGTGGGCGTCGATGTCGATGGTGGTGACTTGTGCCGAGCCGAGGCGGTGGCTCAGAAGGGCGGCGTTGTAGCCGGTGCCGGTGCCGACTTCGAGGACGCGGTGGCCGTCGTGGAAATCGAGTGCTTCGAGCATCCACGCCATGAGGGTGGGCTGTGTGCTCGAACTGGTCGGATTGCCGACCGCGCTTCCGGTGTGGCGGGCGCGGTCCCACGCGCTGTCGTCACCGTCGAGTTGGGTGACCAGTGTGCGGTCGGAGTACACGGCTGGTAGCCAGTCCTCGTCGGTAGCGTCGACTGCGCGTCGTCCGCCGCCTGCTTTGTGCAGGAAGAAGCGGGGGACGAAGATCTCGCGAGGAACCGTCGCGAAGGCGTCCTTCCACTCGGGGCCGAGGGTCGCGTCGCCTTCGGGCAACTCCTCCGCGAAGGCCGCACGGAGTTGGGTTGCGGTGCGGGTCACAGTGTGGTCCTTCCTTCGAGTGCGTCAGCGATCGCGGCCGCGATGCGGGGGGTAACGTCGGCGATCCACACCCACTGTCCGTTCGGGTTGATTTCGAGCCAGACCCAGTCGCCCGATGGGGTGACGATGAAGTCGAGTGCGCCGAACCTCAACCGGAGCGCTTTCAGCAAGTTTCCGATGTGTGCTTGGACCTCACTCGGAACGTCTATCGGCCGGTAGGTCAGAGCGTCGTAGTCGGCTCGCCAGTCGATGCGGGCACGGTCGGAATGGGCGTCGATACGGGCGGCGAAGCACCGGCCGTCCACGACGGTGACCCGCACCTCGTAGTCCTTGGGGCATTCCTGCTGGAACAAGCACGTTGTCGCGGCAATCGCCGCATCGTCGAGCTGGTCGAGTTCCACGGGTTGCGTGTAGATGAAGTCCCGTCCCAGGTCGTGCTTGTACTGGATACCCGAGAGCGGCTTGTACACGACTGGCCCGACATCCTTTGCGAAGGCACGCACGGCCTCGGCGTCGTTGGTCAGCAGGGTCGGCGGGACGTTGAGACCAGCAGCGCGCGCCGCCGCGAGCTGGACCGGCTTGTACTCGGCCCGCGCGATGTCGGCCGGGTGGTTCAGCCAGACGGGCAATGAAGCCAGGAACCCACCGAAGCCGAACCGCGCCTCGCGCGTCGCCCACGCCGCGTCAGCCTCGCTCAGCCCAGGGTGCGGTTGGTAGATCGACGGGCGCCGGTAGTACACGGCGCCCACGTCACCAATGTTGACGGCACGAGTGGTAGTGCAGAGTGTGCCAGAGTGGTCCTGGTCGAGCCGTGCGGTCATAACAAGGTGCTGCGGAAACTCGGACGTATCGAATCGGACGACACCCGTGCCCCTGTCGTTGAGTTCGGCAACCACATGATCGGCCGCAACGTCGAACTGTTCGGTCACGACCAGGACCACACCAGACATCAGTCCTCCGTCACGTCCTCGTCGCGTTCGAACCGGGTCCCATCCTCAGTGTTGGTCGGCGTCTGCGTCGGCCCCGTCGAGTGCTTGGCCGCCTCGATGCTGATGCCGTCCTCGGTCACCACGGCAATTTGGCGCTTCGGGTCGTAGGCCCAGTTCGAGAAGTCGGCGGCGGGCACCGACGACGAGGGCACCGGGCGCACGGCGAACCGGAGTCCGAACGGCCGGGCCGGGGAGCCTGCGCGATCCATGCTCGGCCCTTTGTAGTCCCCGAGCGGGAACACACTGTGCACACCCACGAGCGGCTCCGTCTTCGCGCTCACAAGATCACTCCAATCGGTAGCTGTGCGAACTCCACCTGTGACTACCAGAGATAGACGTCAGGTGTACGGCCGTCAGGCAAGGTTCGCCAAGATGGTGCATCCGGGCGGTAGCGGACATCGGGTCTAGTCGTTCCCTGGACGGCTGCCGCCCCGGGAGCGAAGGGTGGTTCTGGCTTCGGTGAGAAGGCGATGGACGAAGCCGCAGGAGCGGCCACAGGAGTCCGCGAGAGTGCGAATGCTGTCGCCCTGCTCGTATCGCCGTTTCAGTTCCTCGGCGAGTTCCGTCCTTTCCGGACCAGTGAACCGGACTCGCTCCGCAGTAGCCTTGGTTGGTGTGGTCATTCCGTAATTCCCTTTGATCGGCCTGATTTGTGGGTAGGTGGGACTACCGGACCTGCGGCGGTGACCGTTGCCTTGCCAACGCGAACTCCTTTCCTGTTAGGACCGGGACCGGGCGCACGGTGCCCGGGGATCGGCCGCGTCCGGCCGACACCGGGCGCCCGGTCGGGAAGGCGAGTCGAGCGCCCGTGGCTGGGTCCGCGCCCGGCGCTCGATCCCGCCGAGTCGTCAGTCGTAGCCGAGTAGAGGTACGGCGTCCGGGTTGCGTGAGCACCATGCGCGGACCCACAGGGCCAGGTCGGCTGAGGTGTAGCCGGTGACCGCGCGGTCGTCGGCGTCCCGGCGGAACGCTCGGGCCGCCTTGGTCGCGGCGGCCTTCGAGTAGCACTCCAGGGGCAGGTAGCCATGGTCGGGAATGCACAGCAACCAGATGCGGGAGTTCTCGCGAACCTGATAGCCGAGCTGGAGCCGTTCCAGCCGGGGGCGGCGGTGCAGCAGCAGCCCGGCCACGTTCCAGGCCGGCACGGTGGCGTGCACAGTGCCGTAGGAGTCGGCGAGCGGGACCTCGATCAACTCGTCCGGCACCTCCTGGCCGGTCACGACGACGGCGGACATAGCCGATCGGCCTGCTCGGCGTGGACGGTGCAGTACAACTGTTCCTCGACGTGTCCGTGGTCATCCAGGACCACGCGGCGCCACCCGGCCAGGTGGGGGCGGCTCTGCGGCTGTTCCTGGCAGACCTCGCAGCAGGCCGTGCCCAGCGGGATCGCTTCCCAGCGGGGCAGGTTGGGCACGAGGGACCTGTCGGGTGGGCTGTCGAGCAGGGCCAGCGCATCGGCCACCGTAAGCCCGCTGTCGCTGGTCACCGTTCACCGCCGATGCGGTGCTCGGCAAGCAGGACTCGGCCCGCCTCGGTCGGGACGACCCGGTACACGCGGAGATCGTCTCGGCTGACCGGGGTAAGGCCGAGGATGCCGGTTCGACGGAGGTAGGTGACTACCTCGACCGTGCCTGGTCCGTACTCGGTCAGCCGTGCTGTTGCCGGTGCGGGCCCGCCCGGGTCGTCGCATTCGGAGGCAGCCAACGCATCGGTGCGCGGCCAGTGCATGACGTGCTCGCCGTCGCTGGTGCCTGCGGTCAGATAGATCTCGTGACGCTCGGCTGATTCGAGCAGACCCCAGCCAGTATCAGAAATCGTGCTGGTCATCGTCCGTTCCCTTCGTGGCAGGGATGGAAGGACAGCGCCCCGACAAGGTCGGGGCAGGTCGGGGCGCTGTCACGCTTAGCCGCCTTCTGTCCGCGTTGAGACGGCGGGAGATGTCCGCGAGTGACCCCAGCGTGTGCCGTGACGTGCTCGGCGAGCTCTGGTCACCGCGAGTTCGGATGTGTCCGTTCGGTCGACTAGCATCCTCGGTGCCTCCTAGTCGGACTTTCCGTAGTGGAACGTTCCATACTTGCGGGTATAGCTTGAGACTGTAGAAGTGGAACGTTCCATTTTGCTATCGTCCAATTAGGTGAAGCAGGATGTGAACGCTCCGCGAGCGTGTGAAGCAGGTTGGTCCCGGACAAGGGAGGTCGTCGTTGGGTGAGTCAAGCAGGCCGATGCGCCGTCGTCGGCTGGCACGAACGCTGCGCCGCTATCGAACGCAGGCCGGCTTGTCGTCGGACGACGCCGCACAGGCGCTGCTCTGCGGCACCGGAACGATCTCCCGGATGGAGAACGGCCAGAGTGCCGAACCACTCCGCGTCAAGCACGCGCTGGAGGCATACGGCGCTCCGGCGGACGTTGTCGCCGAGATGGTCGAGATCGCCAAGGAGGGCCGTAAGCGCGGCGCCATGCGCAGGCGTTACGACGATGTGCTGCCCAAGCGGCTGGCCGAGTACTACGAACTCGAAGACGAGGCGGACGCGATCTCCCTGCTCGAAGGCGAGTTCGTGCCGGGCCTGGTGCAGATCAAGGAGTACGCGCGGGCGCTCATAGCGTCGTACAGCCCGCATGTGCGGCCCGAGGACGTGGACCGCCTGCTCGACATTCGCATGACGCGGCAGCAACGTGTTACGGCGGCTGATCCGCTCAAGCTGAGGATTTTGCTGGGCGAGGCCGCTCTCCATACCCAGGTCGGCGGCCCAAGGGTCCTTCGTGCGCAACTCGAGCACTTGCTCGACCTGACATCCAACTACGAGACGATCGAGACCCGGGTACTCCCGTGGGCTGTAGGAGCACGGCCAGCCCTCGGCCGGAACTTCACGATCCTGGAGTTTCCGGACCCGGACGATCCGGCCGTGATCTTCGCTGAGAGCGTGTCATACTTCGTCCTGGAGGACGAGGACGACGAGGTCGCTGCCTTCCGGACTGCGTACAATCAGTTGTGGGAGCTGGCTTCCGACGGGGCCGGCTCGGCGCGGTTGATCGAGCAGGCAGCTTCGGTCCTCACCTGAAGTTCAACTGAAGGCGGCATGATGTCGACACCGATTCCCGCAGGGACGACCTGGCGAACAAGCACGCGATCACAGGGCAATGGCGCGTGTGTCGAGGTGGCCGCGTCCAACCGTCTGGTCGCGGTGCGGGACACCAAGAACCGCAATGGTGGGCACCTCACGCTCACACGTTCAGCCTTCGACGCATTCCTCGACACGATGAAGGAACGCGCTCAGCACCTCAGCTGACCCGCACGGCGCCGGCTCGTTCCAAGCTGGCAGGAGTACTGGCCCGGTCGCCCGCCGACCGGGCCACGTCACGTTGGCTTCCGCGCACATTCCGTCCGTCCGCCGGCGCGGCTCAGCAGTTCGAGGTGACCGGCTTGCCCGCGAACCGGTCGGCGATGAACTGGTGCGCGGCCTCGTTGCCGGTGTAGACCAGGGTGATGTGGTCGGTGTCGTAGGCCCGCCAGGTCACCGGTACGCCCTGGTCGCAGTAGGACTGGCGCAGCCGCTCTGCCTGCGGGAACCACACCAGGTCGTCCCCGGTCGCGTGGTAGTCGAACACCGGGACCTCGATCGGGGTGCCGCCGAGGACGTTCTCCCTGATCCTGGCCATCCACTCCGGCTGGACCACCGGGCTGGAGGTGGTGAACTCCGACAGCTTCCTGCCCCGGTAGTCCACCAGCAGCTCGAAGGTGCAGGCCTCCTGCCGCATCCGTGCGAACTCGGTGCGGCCGGCCTCGTTGAGGTAGGAGTCCAGCCGCAGCTGCGGGTAGGCGGCGTCCAGTCCCTGCAGGGCATAGGCGAGCAGGCCGAACCCGAGGCCGCCATCGAGCTGGATCGACACCTGCGCCAGATCGGCGGGAACCCCGCCCGCGGCGACGCCGACCAGGTTCAGCTCCGGGGCGTACCCCGGCTGCAGCTGGCCCGCCCACATCGCCGCGCCGCCGCCCTGGGAGTAGCCGCGGAAGGCCACCTCGGCCTCCGCCGACAGCCCCGCCACGGGCAGCCGCTGCGCCGCCCGCACCGCGTCGATCACAGCGTGCCCCATGGCCCTGCCGGCCACATAGGTGGTGTCCGGCTCGGGGTGGTAGCCCTCGTAGTCGGTCATCGCCACCGCATAGCCGCGGCCGAGCAGGTCCTCCAGTGCGGGCTGCTCGTAGAAGGCACCGATGGACAGCATCTTCGAAGGGGCGCAGTGGAACGCGGGACCGTGCGTTCCGGGGGCCATGGCCACCACCGGGGCGATGGCGGGATCGACGTCCTTGCCCAGCAGCACGGTGCCGGTCACCACGTTCGGCTCGCCCAGCGCGTCGGTGGAGTGGTACATCACCTGCCAGGCGTCCACGGTCTCGTGGGCGGGCCCCGCCTTGCTGGGGCGCCAGCGGATCACCTCGCCCGGCTGCCCCTCGGGCAGCGGGGACGGCGGCTGGTAGAAGGCGTCCCCCGGCGGCGCCGGTTGCGGCGGTGCGGCCGAAACCGGGGCGCCCGCGGTCAGCACAACCGCGAGCACCAGGGCCGTGAGCAGGCGGGACCGGTTCACTCGTCAACCTCCGTGACCTTGGTGGCAGTGGTTTCCCGCTCGGCGCGGAGTGAGATCTCCATCGCGAGCCGTTCGTCCGGATCGTGCAGGCTGCGCCCGAACAGCTCCTCGAGCTGGCGTAGCCGGTACCGGACGGTCTGTGGATGTACCCCCAGCCGCTGCGCCAGCTCCACCGCGCTGTCCGGCGACTCCAACCAGGCGAGCAGGGTCTCGCTCAGCCGGGCCCTGCGCTTGCCGGTGAGTTCGTCCAGCGGGGCGAGGCTGCGGTGGCGCAGCTCGGCGAGCAGGAACCGGTCGGTGCGCAGCCACAGGCTGAGCAGGTGGTCGGTGCACCGGGTGACCGTGGCGTCCGGCAGCGCACCGGAACGCACCAGCTCCAGGGTGCGCCGTGCCCAGTGCAGCGAGCTCGCGGCGTCTCGCAGCGGCACGCTCGGCCCGGCCGCGATCCGCCTGCCGCCCAGTGCCCGCGCGATCCCGGCCAGGTCCGTCTCGGCGGCCAGCAGCAGGCAGGGCCGCGCGTCGGTGAGGTCGGCCAGCGTCCCCTCGCCGAGGTCGGGAAGGTCCGGCTGCGCCGGGTGGCCGGATGCCTCGACGGCCACCATCGTGACCCGGTCCGGCAGCGCCCACCGGGCCTGCGCCGCGGCCGAGGCCAGCGCCCGCGGCGAGGCTGGTGGCGTGGCGAGGATCTGTTCCAGCAGCAGGTGCCTGCGGCGCGCCAGCATCCCGGCCGATGTGGTGTGCGCGGCGGTGTAACCCTGCACCGACAGTGCGGACACCTGGTCCACGTAGCCGAACACCGCGTCGGCACAGGCGCTCAGCCTGCTCGCGGGCACCCCTCGCGCCTGCCCGGACTCGGCCAGCTGCCGCCAGGCGACCCTGCCCGCGATCCGGTAGGCGGACTGCAACCGGTCCAGGCCGTCGCCCGCCTCGAACTCGGCCCTGCCCAGCTCGCGGAACAGCCGGGCGCAGCGCTCCGGCAGCGTCACGACCCGCCCCGGCGTGCCGAGGCCGTACCGGATGACCAGTTCGACACCCTCCCGCAGGGTCGCGCCGAACGGGCCTGCCAGCCGCTGCGCGTACCCCGGTACCAGGTTCTCGATCTCGTAGACGATCGCCTTGGCAAGGAAGCCCACATGCGGCTGGAACCCGCCGGCCGGTGCCGCGCGCTGCTCGGTGATGGTCATCGCGATCAGCGCTCCGGCCCGTGGTGACCTGTCAGAACTACCAGCCGTGCCATCCTGCCTGCCTCCGCGGTGCGCCGGGTGGGCCACGGTCGCCACCCTGGGTGGCACAGCCTCCCGTGCGGGCCGCGCACCGCACATCGTGAGGACTACGTAAGTGGGGGTACGTACCGTCCGATCAGGAGCGGCGGGACTCCACGAACCAGGCGGCGATCTGCGCCCGGCTGGTGAAGCCGAGCTTGCCGAGGATGTGGTCCACATGGGTCTCGGCGGTGCGGCGGGCGATGACGAGGCGGTCGGCGATGTCCCTGTTGGTCAGCCCTTGCGTCACCAGCTCGGCGATCTCGGTCTCCCGTTTGGTCAGTGGGTCCTGCGCCGGTGCGGCCGTTGCGGTGTCCGTCGCGGTGTCCTGTTCCTCGTCGAGGGCGTACCGCACGGCCTGCTCCGCGGACAGTTCGGCGCCGGCCGCGAACTCCTTCGCGGCCTCCTCGACCCCGAGCTCGCCGGTCACCAGCGCGATATCGCGCTCCATCGGTTCGACGAACGCCGCGTAGTTGGTGGGGGACGCGCCGAGCCACTGCCATACCGTGGTCGCCGCGCCGAGCAGCCGCGCGGCCCGGCGCGGAGCACCGCGATGGGTGGCGCAGCCCGCCATGACCGTCAGCGAGAAGGCGATGATCGCCCGGTCGTCGACGCGCCGCTGCAGCCGCAGCAGCTCCAGCCCCGCTTGCTCGGCCTGCTCCATGTCCCCGCGCAGGTACTCGGCGGCACTGCGGGACCACAGCGCCCAGGACCGCCAGAACACCTCGCCCCGCTCGGTGCACTCGGCCACGCAGTCCCGCAGCACCTCGCGGCCGCGTTCCAGGTCACCGGCGAGGCTGATGGCAAGACCGTGGTTGTACCTGGCCCACAGCAACCCGCCGAGGTCGCCCTGCCTGCGGAACTCCTCGGCGGCCAGGTGGAACAGCTCGGCTGCGGCCTCCGCCCGGTCGCCGATCAGCGCCGCGTAGGCGCGCACGTGGTTGACATAGGCGCGGGAGCGCTCGTCGCCGAGTTCCTCGGCCGCCGCGGCCGCGCTGGCCAGCGCGGAGTCGAAGGCGGGCTGGTCGCTCTGCACGAGCGCGAGGAAGGCGTACATCCACCATCCGTCGGCCCTGGCGGGGGAGTCGTCCGGGGCGGCGTCGAGCAGCTTGCCGAGCCACATCCGGCCCTCGGTGTTGATCCCGCGCAACACCCAGTACTCCTTGACGCCGTACACCAGCTCCAGCCCTGCGGTCGCCTCCAGGGGCTCGGCCGCGCAGAAGTCGAGTGCGCGGCGCAGGTTGGCGTGCTCGTGCTTGAGCCGGGTGATCCAGCCGACCTGGTCGGCGCCGAACCATTCCGCCGCGAAGTCCCTGGCCAGTTCCAGGTACCAGTCGCGGTGCCGCCGCCGCATCCTGGCCAGGTCACCGGCCGAGTGCAGCCGGTCCTCGCCGTACTGCCGCACCGGTTCCAGCATGCGGTACCGCACCACACCGTCCCGTTCCTGCCGCAGCAGGATCGACTTGTCCAGCAGGCCGTCCAGCACGTCCAGCACCGCATGCCGGTCCAGCCCGTCACCCGAGCACACCTCCTCGGCGGCGTCCAGGCCGAAGCTGCCGGAGAACACCGAGGTGCGCGCCCACAGGATGCGTTCCGGTTCGGTGCACAGCTCGTGACTCCAGTCGATCAGCGCCTGGAAGGTGGCATGTCTGCTCGGCCCCGCGCGACGTCCCCCGGTGAGCAGGGTGAACCTGTTGTCCAGCCGGTCGGCGAGCTGGCGCACCGAGAGCGAACGCAACCGCACCGCCGCCAGCTCGATGGCCAATGGGAGCCCGTCCAGCGCCTGGCACAGCCGGGTCACATCGGCCGCGTTCTTCTCGGTGATCGCGAACGAGGGCACCACCGCGGTGGCCCGGTCCACCAGCAGCTGGACCCCCTCGTACTGTTCCAGCCCCGCGGTCGACTCGCCGGGCTCGGGAACGGCCAGCGGGGACACCGGCAGGATCCGTTCCCCCGCCACCCCCAGCGACTGTCGGCTGGTCGCCAGCAGCACCAGTTCGGGGCAGTCGGTGAGCAGGGTGGCCGCCAGCCGCGCGCATGCCTCGACCAGATGCTCGCAGTTGTCCAGCACCAGCAGCAGCCTGCGGGCGCGCAGGTGCTCCACCAGCAGGTCGATCGGTGGACGCGCCGAGCGGTCGCCCAGCCCGAGATGGTCGGCGACGGTGTTCACCAGCAGCTCCGGCTCGCGCAACTCGGCCAGCCCGACGAACACCACGTCCTCGTCGAAGGAGGCCCGTGCGGCCGCGGCGACCTGCAGCGCCAGCCTCGTCTTGCCTACCCCGCCAGGCCCGGTCAGGGTCACCAGGGATGCCGTACCGAGCAGCCGCCGCGCCTCGATCAGCTCGGTCCGGCGGCCGATATAGGTCGTCATCTCCGCGGGAAGCGGATCGCGCGCGCGGCGCGGACCAACGCTGCCGGACATCCTCACCTCCCAGCACCGGCCCAGGAAGATCCCGGGAGATCATAGTCGGGCGGCCGGTGCGCCGCTCCGTGCCGCGGGCACCGCGGCCGCGGGCCGGGTCCGTTCCGGGCGCGGCAGGCGGCCGTCCGGCCGTGCGCAATCGGTGATCCTTTTTCTTCGGAGATAGCGTAGAGAAAGGGCCGCACGGGCCAATCGTATAGGCCAAACGACGTAGCGAAGGCCAAAAAATAGCTAAATTGCTTTGCAATTCTCTAACGCTGTTGGCTGCTAAGCCGTTGAGAACTTACTTTACCTCTGCATCGGGACCCCTGCTTCGCCCGCGGGCAGCCGCGGGCGGCCCGAAGGAGGAAAGATCATGTCATCGTCGTCAGCAAGCCCGTTCCGGCACAGACTGTTCGGCAGGCTCACCCGCACACTCGTGGCAGGCGTGTTCGCCGTGCCGCTGGTGCTGGCGGGCACGGCAGGCTCCGCCGCGGCCGACAAACCCGCGATCGAGCCCGGCCAGGCCTACATGGGCGTCGGCATCGAGCAGCACGAGGGCCTGCCGGAAGGAGGGCTCAGGGCGCTGGCCCCCAGCGGCCCACAGGGTATCGACGTCAGCCACTGGCAAGGCACGATCAACTGGTCGGCGGTACGCAGCAGCGGAATCCGGTTCGCGTACATGAAGGCCACCGAGGGCACCTACTACACCGACGACACCTTCGATCGGAACTACATTCGTTCCTACGAGAACGGGATCATCCGCGGCGCCTACCACTTCGCCCGGCCCGATCGCGACGCCCTCGCGCAGGCCAGGTTCTTCGTGAAGAACGGCGGCGGCTGGTCCGCGGACGGCAGGACCCTGCCGCCCGTGCTGGACATCGAGTACAACCCGTACGGATCCGTCTGTTACGGCCAGAACCACACCGGCATGGTGCGGTGGGTGCGGACCTTCAGCAACGAGGTGGAGCGGCTGACCGGCCGCTACCCGGTGATCTACACGACCACCGACTGGTGGCGGCGGTGCACCGGCGACAGCGGTGCCTTCAACACCACCAACCCGCTGTGGATCGCGCGCTGGGCCAGCAGCCCGGACCCATTGCCGAACTGGCCTTTCTACACCATCTGGCAGTACACCGCGACCGGCCGCGTCTCCGGTGTCAGCGGCGATGTGGACCGCAACGTGTTCAACGGCAGCATGAGCAGGCTGGAGGCCTTCGCCAAGTGCAGCCACAGCAACCCCTGCTGACTCCCCGCTGAAACCGGCAAGGCGCCAGGTGGTGCCCACCGCGACCGCGGTGGGCACCACCCAGCGCCGTTGGAGGACCACCATGCGAACGACCACTTTCGTCGCGCCTGCCCTCGCCGCCGCGCTGGCCGCCACCGCCCTCGGCGGGCCGCCCGCCCCTGCCTCGCCGGCGGCACCCGCCACCGTGGAACAGAGCTGCGCCGAGCGGACACTCGGTGAGCTGAGCGTGGCCCAGCGGGTCGGCCAGCTCTTCGTCGCCGGGGTGGACGCGGACGATCCCACCTCGTCCCAGCTGGCCCGCATCACCGACTACCACCTCGGCGGCGTCATCCTCACCGGAGGCAGCGACGCGGGTGTGCAGACCACCCGGCAGGTGAGCGATGCGGCCAGGGCCCGGGCGAGCACCAGCAACGGGATCGGGCTCTGGGTCTCCGCCGATCAGGAAGGCGGCTATGTGCAGCACCTGGAAGGGCCGGGCTTCGCCACCATCCCCACCGCGCTTGAGCAGGGCGGGCTGGACCAGGACACGCTGCGGTCCAGGGCCCGGACCTGGGGCGGCCAGCTACGGGAGGCCGGGGTCAACCTGAATCTCGCGCCGGTGCTGGACACCGTGCCGGAGGAGCTGGGCCGGGGTAACAAGCCGATCGGGTATTACTACCGGCAGTACGGCTACACCCCGGAGGCGGTCGCCGGGGCCGCTACCGCGTTCCAGCGGGGGATGAGCGCGGCCGGGGTGCAGCCGACCGGCAAGCACTTCCCCGGCCTGGGCAGGGTAAGGGAGAATACCGACACCAGCGGTGAGGTCCTTGACGAGGTCACCACCCGGCAGGACCCGTACCTGCACCCGTTCCAGGTGGCTGTCGACAACGGCATCCCGCTGATCATGGCGTCCACGGCGCGGTACACCCTGATCGACCCGGCGAACCTCGCCGCGTTCTCGCCCACCGTGCTGCGCGGCATGCTCCGCGATGACCTCGGCTTCACCGGGGTGATCATCTCCGATGACCTCGGCAACGCCGCGGCCGTACAGGACATCCCCGTCGGAGAACGGGCCACCCGGTTCCTCGGCGCCGGTGGCACGGTCGTGCTCACGGTCGATTCGGCCACGGTGCCCAGGATGTTCCACGAGGTGATCCTCCGCGCCCGTGCGGATCCGGAGTTCCGTGCCGTGGTGGACGAGGCGGCGCTGGCCGTGCTGCGGGCCAAGGACCGGATCGGGCTGCTGCCCCACTGTCCTTAGTGGATATATGAGGCCACCCTGGGCCGGGGGGAGCGTCGCGATCGCAACGCTCCCCCCGGCACCTCATCCAATCCATCCGGGTGTGCGGTCCCGAACCCGGCGCCATTTCGGGGGTAACGCCGAGCAGCGTGCCGCGGCTACCGGACGATGAAGGGCATCGCCGTTGATGATGAAAATTCCCCAGTCCCCAGTATAAGTTTCACCACGAAACCGTCGGGTTCGTGTGGTGGTGGTTCCGCCCCTTGGCAGGAAAGCCCGCGGTCAGGGAACTCTCTTGCCCGCGGGGGGTGTGCCGGCCGAGGACGCACGCTCGACCAGGTGCTCCGCCGCGGCACGGGCCTGCTGCTTGGCAGGCTCGGTGTTGCCGGAGATCTGCCGGATGCTGTCGAACAGCGTTACCACCGCGCGTGCGGATGGCAGCAGCATCCTGCCGTCGGCGGTCAGCTTGGCGCCGCCCGGCTCCCTGGTGAACAACCGGGCCTTGAGGTTGGTCTCCAGGCACTTGATCTGGTAGCTGATGGCAGGCTGCGAGTAGCCAAGCGCCTTGGCCGCGACATCCATTCGGCCGATCTCTGCGATCGACACGAAAGCTCTGAACTGTCGTTCATCCATAAGTTACTCCCTCTGTCGTGCGGAGGCCGTGGCGCGGATCAACTTTTCAGTACCGTTGAGAAGTCTTACCGCTCCGGCTCAAGCAAACCCCACTGATCGGGTGCCCGGCTACCGGGCGCGTTGTCCGGACGCGGCCAATTCGTGTCCTGTTGTGGCCAGAAGCGGCTTCACCCGACCGGGGGTAGCCCCTCGTCCGATGTCAGCTACCCAGCGTTACTTAGCACGGCGTTTACCTGGTAAGGAGTGTTGTCAGTCCACCTGCCGGCCCAACGGGGATCATGACTCGACGTGCACATCGCGCGGAGGTGAACTGGTTTCCAAAATTCCTGAAATGCACGGTTGACTGGTTGCTGGGAAAGTCTTCATGCCGGCCAGGGAAATGTGCTATGGACAGCGCACGACCTGGCTCGCGTAGGAAAGGCCCGCGCCGAAGCCGAGCAGCAGAACGGGGTCGCCGGTGGTCAGTTCGCCGCCGTCGATCAGCTTCGACAGCGCGAGCGGCACGCTGGCGGCGGAGGTGTTGCCCGACTCCACCACATCCCGCGCGACGATCGCGTCCCGCGCACCGATGCCGCGCACGATCAGGTCGATGATCCGCAGGTTGGCCTGGTGCGTCACCACCCCGGCGAGCTCGGCCGGGTCCACCCCAGCCCGTGCGCAGGCCGCGCGGGCGATCGGGGCGAGGGTGCCGGTCGCCCACCGGTAGACGCTCTGGCCGTCCTGCCGGAACAGCGCTGGCGGTCCCGCCGGGCCGGTGGTCTCCAGGGTGATCGCCTGTCCTCGCTCGGGTTCCGAGCCCCACACCACCGGGCCGATGCCGGGCACCGCACCCTCGGCCGCGCCGGTGACCACGGCCGCCCCCGCGCCGTCGCCGAAGATCACACAGCTCGAGCGGTCCGTCCAGTCCAGGAAGTCCGACATCTTGTCCACCCCCACGACGAGGGCGTTGCCGCTTGCCCCACCCCGGATGGCCTGGTCCGCGGTGGCGAGCGCGTAGCAGAATCCGGCGCAGGCCACGTTCAGGTCGAAGGCCGCGGGGGCGCTCATCGCGAGCTGATGGGCCACCCGCGCGGCGATGTTCGGCATCCGCTGCATCGCCGTGCAGGTGGCCACCACGACGAGATCGATATCGGCGGGGTCCATCCCGGACCTGGCAAGGGTCTTGCCCGCGGCGGCCACGGCCATATCGGTGACGCTCTCGTCCGCCGCCGCGATGCGCCGCTCGGCGATGCCGACCCTGGTGCGGATCCACTCGTCCGAGGTGTCGACCACGGCGGCCAGGTCGTCGTTGCGCAGAACCCGGGCCGGCTGGTAGTGGCCGAGGGTCAGAATTCTGGTTCCAGTCGTGCCGGAATGCATGGGGATCTCCCGGAGTCGAATATGTGGCCTCCCAGGCCTTTCTGGCCTGCCCCGGGGACGAAGCTTGAAGGTAGCAGCATGTTATTCCGGGCACAACGCGGTCCGGAGCGGCCGGCAGACCCGTGTCCTGGGCGGATGCCCGGTTGTGCTGGCCGCGAGCGGCCAGGCGGTTAGGAAAATTCGAACTCGCTTCGCCCGCGCCGGGCCCGGCCCAGCACAATCGCCTCGGCACCGGGGACAGGTCCGTGGGCCGCTCCGTGCCCGCTGGCAAAGCGATCCGACAGGAGAAATCCCAAGTGGACGGTCGATGGCTGGCAGGAAGGCGGCCGCGGCACGACGCCGAGTTCCGGTTGTTCTGCCTGGCCTATGCCGGTGGGAGTGCCTCGGTCTACCACGAGTGGCGGCGGCTCGTGCCTGCGCATGTCGACGTGTGCCCGGTGGAACTGCCCGGCCGGGGTGGCCGTTGGGGCGAACCCGCGTTCACCGAGCTGGACCCGCTGGTGCGGGCGATGGCGACCGCGCTGAGCCCCGCGCTGGATCTCCCGTTCGCGCTGTTCGGGCACAGTATGGGTGGGCTGCTGGCCTTCGAGCTGGCGAGAACCCTGCGCGACCAGGGAAAGCCCCAGCCGTGCGAGCTGTTCGTCTCGGCCACCTCCGCACCCGGCGGGCCGCGCACCGGATCCTCGGTCCATCGCGCCTCCGACGCGGAGCTGACCGCGGAGATCCGGCGGCTCGGCGGTACCCCGGCCGAGGTCCTCGCCGATGCGGACCTGATGGCACTGACCCTGCCCGCACTGCGCGCGGACTACGCGGTGCTGGAGACCTACGAGTATCGCCCGGCCGCACCGCTCGAGGTGCCGATCACGGTGTTCGGCGGCGCGGCCGACCGGATCGTGCCGCCCTCCGCGCTGCGCGGCTGGACCGGGGAGAGCCTCGCTGGCGTGACCACCCGGATGCTGCCCGGTGACCACTTCTTCCTGCGCTCGGCCGCCGGTGACCTGGTGAGCAGCATCGTGCGCACGCTGGCCCGGCACCGCACCGGCGTCCGGAACGCGCCGCACGCCGTCGGTTCGGCGACCGAAAGGTGACAGGCGGCCCGGCGGGGACCCCGGCCGTGGCCATCGGAACAGGAGATGGGGCGAACCATGCGCACGACCACTCCCGGCAGGATGCTGGCGCCGGTACTGACGGCGTTGCTGTTGCTGGCCCTCGCTCCCGCGGCAGGGGCCACCGCGGCAGGCGGTGACCAGCACGGCCGCGGCGCCCTGCTGTGGGCCGAACCGCTGTACACCCTCGCGACGCCGGGGGAGGTCGTGGCCGAGCTGGAATCCGCGGGGTTCGGCACCGAGCACGTCCGGCACGGGGTGCGCGCCTTCCGGCTGATCTACCGCACGGTCGACGCGCACGGGGATCCGACCGTCGCGAGTGGATTGCTGACCCTGCCGCACGGCAGGCGCGGGGCGCTGCGCGCGGTGTCCTATGCGCACGGCAGCGAGCTGCACCGGGCCGAGGCTCCTTCCACCGCGCCGCACGGGTTCAACGCGGCCCCCGCCGTCACCTACGCCGCGGCCGGTTTCGCCGGGGTCGCGCCGGACTACCTCGGCCTCGGCCTCGGGCCAGGCACGCATCCCTGGCTGAACCTGCGCTCGGCGAGCGTGGCCTCGCTGGACATGCTGCGGGCGGCCCGGCGGTTCCTGCCGCTGACCGACCGCAGCCTGCGCCCCTCGGTGCTGGCAACCGGGTTCTCCCAGGGCGCGGCCGCGGCGATGGGGCTGGGGCGGCTGCTGCAGGCCGGCGCTGACCGGCGGTTCACCCTGGGGGCGCTGGCCCCGAACAGCGGCGCCTACGACCTGCGCGAGGTGCAGCTGCCCGCGATGCTCGACGGCGAGCTCCCTGCCAAGCTGAGCGTGCTGAACGCCGCCTATGCGCTGGTCGCCTTCGACCGGGTCTTCGACGTGTACCGCGAACCGGCGCAGGTCTTCCTGGCTCCCTACGCGGACACCGTGGAGGGCCTGATCGACGGCAGCCATTCCTGGCGGGAACTGGCCATGGCGACCCCTGCCACGCTGGCGGAGCTGCTGACCACGCAGGGCAGGCAGCTGCTGGCGAACCCGACCGGCGGGATGGCGCGGGCGCTGCGCGATGCCGACAGTGGCTGCCGCGGCTGGGCCCCGCGGGTTCCGCTGCGGCTCTACCTGGCAGGCGGGGACGAGCAGGTCGCAAACGCCAACACCATCAGCTGCCGGGACGACCTGGGGGCAAGCGGGGTGCGGGCGCCGGTCGTGGACCTCGGCGCGCACGATCATCAAGGATCCCGGCATTTCGGGGCGAACGTCCGCGGCACCGCCGCGACGGCAAGCTGGTTCACCGAGCTGACACCAAGCTGACAACAAGCTGAACGGGGGTTACGGGGGGAATGCACACCACCGGCGCCGCGCCGCGCGCGGCCGGGGGGCGGACGCCGCACGACTTCGCCACGGCTGGCGTGCTGCTGGTGGCTGCTGTGGTCGGGCTCGGCCACCTTGCGGCCAGCTTCTGCGCGGAGTACTGGTTCGACGAGGCCTACATGCTCGCCATGGGGCGGTACCACCTGGACTGGGGCTATGTGGACCAGCCGCCGCTGGTCCCGGCGCTTGCCGCCGCGATGGACTGGCTGGTGCCCGGCTCCACCGTGGTGCTGCGGCTGCCCGCGGTACTGGCCAGCACGGCCGCCGTGGTGCTCGCCGCGCTGATCGCCAGGGAGCTCGGTGCCGACCGCCGGGCCCAGATCATCGCGGCGATCGCCCAGCCGGGGGCCCTGTGGGTGACGCTGACCGGGCACTGGATGACGCCCTACACCATGGAGCCACTGGTGTGGGGGCTGATCACCTGGTTGCTGGTGCGCTGGGTGCGCCTGCGCCAGGACTGGTTGCTGGTGTTGCTCGGCCTGGTCGTGGGTATCGGCACGCAGACCAAGTTCCAGGTCTTCATGCTGTGCGGCGCGCTGCTGGTCAGCGTGCTGGTGCTGGGGCCGAGGGAACTGCTGCGCCGCCCGATGCTGTGGGCCGGGATCGGGCTCGCGCTGCTCATCGCGCTGCCGACGCTGCTCTGGCAGGCGACGAACGGCTGGCCCCAGCTGCGGATGGCAGGGGTGGTCGCGAACGAATCCGCGGAACTGTCCACCGGCGGCAGGCTGGGCACGGCGGTGGCGCTGGTCGCGCTGGCCGGGATCGCCGGGAGCGTGCTGCTGGTACTGGGGTTGTGGCGGCTGCTGCGCGGCGCCGAGCTGCGCGACTACCGCTTTCTCGGGCTGACCTTCGTGCTGCTGTACCTGGTGATCGTGATCGGCGGCGGCCGGTTCTACTACCTCGGCGGGATCTACCCGCTGCTGATCGCGGCGGGTGCGGTCGCGTTGCAACGGCGGCGTGCGACCGGGCGGGTCGGGCTGCGCTGGATGGCGGTGCCCGCATGCGCGCTGAGCCTGGTGAGCACGGCCGGGGTGCTGGTGCTGTCCTCCGCCATGACCCCCGCGGCGACCTGGGCGGCCAACCTCGCCGGGGTCACCTCGGGGGAGAACCTCGCAGGCCGCGCCACCACCGTCTACCGGAAGCTGCCGCAGCAGGTCCGGGAGCGCACCGCCATCATCGGGGACAGCTACCTGATCGCGGCCTACATCGAGGCGTACGGCAGGCGTTACGAGCCGCCGGCCACCTACAGCACCAACCGCGGCTACGGCTACCTGCCGCCTCCGCCAGCGGAGCGGGACACGGTGCTGTACGTGGGATCGCGGCCGCAGGCGATGGGCGCCTACTTCGGGCAGATGCGACTGCTTTCGCCCGGCACGGCCGAGGACACCTCGGTGTGGCTGCTCACCCAGCGGCGGGAAAGCTGGAACCGGATCTGGTCGGAACTGCGTGACCTCGACCTGGCAAACCGATGAAAGACCGAATTGAATATTTTGTAGTGGGTATCGAATATTTTGTACCGATGGGTCGCGATATTGTGAAACAGCGGCGCTTGACTGGACAGTTCGTGGTCGGCGACGATATAACTCGTTCCCGACTTGAGTACCGAGTGTGAGTTAGGCGACATGCCGAATATTTGATTTGGCTGGTTCGTATCCGGGTGCCTTACTGAAATTATTGGTTCGGCGTCCGCTCGACCACGGCGCGAAACGCACATCGAATTTCTTTATAGTTCTCTAGCACTGGGAGGGCCCGTCCCGATGTCCGGCCGCGAAACTGAAACGCTTGTCGACCATTTTCGGGCTGTGTTCGGCGCGCGGCCGGACGAGCGTACGTTCCGGTTTCTCGTCGACGGCGAGGGCGAACCGCTCAGCCTGACCAATGCCGAGCTGGACCGGCGCGCCCAGGCGGTCGCGACCACCCTGCGGCAACGATTCCCCGCGGGCGAGCGGGCGCTGATCGTCTGCCCGCCCGGCCTCGACTACATCGTCTCCTTCTTCGCCTGCCTTTACAGCGGCATCATCGCCGTGCCGGTGTACCCGCCGGACCCCTCGCTGCTGCAGCGCACCCTGCCGCGCCTGCTCGGGGTGATCGAGGACGCCGAGCCGGTGGTGGTGCTCGCTCCGGCGGAGACCACCGCGCTGGCCGACCGGTTCGCCGAGTACGCGCCCGCGCTGCGGGACATCGCCTGGCAGGCCGTGGACACCGTCGATCCCGCCGCGGCGCAGGAGTGGCGGCGCCCGGACATCACCGCGGCCGATCTGGCGTTCCTGCAGTACACCTCGGGTTCCACCAGCAGGCCGAAGGGCGTGATGGTCGGGCACGGCAACCTGATCCACAACCTGCGCCAGCTGAACACCCAGTTCTTCGACGCCTCGGCGGACAGCCACATGGTGACCTGGTTGCCGCCCTACCACGACATGGGCCTGATCGCCGGCCTGCTCGCCCCGGTGTTCGGTGGCTACCCGGTGACGTTCATGTCCCCCTTCTCCTTCCTGAAGCGGCCCTACCGCTGGCTGAAGGCGGTCTCCGACCACGGCGGCACGCTGGGCGGCGGCCCGAACTTCGCCTTCGACCTGTGCGCGGCGAAGGTCTCCGAGCAGGAGCTGGAGACGCTGGACCTGAGCACCTGGCGGGTGGCCCTGAACGGCGCCGAGCCGGTCCGGATGGAGACCATCGACAAGTTCTCCCGGACCTTCGCCCCCACCGGTTTCCGCAGGGAGACCTTCATGCCCGCGTACGGCCTCGCCGAGGGCACGCTCGCCGTCTCCGGCGGGGACATCCCCGAACAGCCGGTGTTCCGGCGGCTCGACCCGGAGGCACTCGCGGCCGACCGGGCCGTGGACGCCGGGCCGGAGGCCGACTCGGTCCGCACGGTGGTCGGCTGCGGCTGGTCGCTTTCCGACCAGCGGATCGTGATCGCCGACCCGCGGACCCGGCAGCGGCTGCCGGAGGGCAGGGTGGGCGAGATCTGGGTGGCCGGCGACAGCATCGCGCACGGCTACTGGCGGCGCGCCGAGATCACCGCCGAGACCTTCGACGCCCACCTCGAGGACACCGGGGAGGGCCCGTTCCTGCGCACCGGCGACCTCGGCTTCCTCGACGGCACCGAGCTCTACGTCACCGGCCGGATCAAGGACGTGATCATCGTCGCCGGGCAGAACCACTACCCGCAGGACATCGAGCGCACCGTGGAGGCCGCGGACACCACCGCCCTGCGCGCGGGCTGCGGGGTGGCCGGCATCCGGGAGATCGACGGCGTGGAACGGCTGATCGTGATCCAGGAGGTCGCCGTGCACCCCGGCCGGTTCGACGCCGGACAGGTGATCGCGGCGATCCAGGCCAGGGTGGCCGAGGAGCACGGCCTGCCGGTGCACGGCGTCGCGCTGGTGCGCCGCGGCACGGTGCCGAAGACCTCCAGCGGCAAGCTGCAGCGCAACGCCTGCCTGAACGCCTTCGTGGCCGGTGAGCTCAAGATCGTCGCCGGTACCGGACTTCCGGAGGAGCAGGCAGCCGAACCCGAGCCCGAACCGGCCGCGCGGCCGGATGCGGTCGGCCGGGATCGGGTGGAGACCCTGCTGCGCGCGGAACTGGCCAAGCTGGTCGGCACCCCGGCCGCCGAGCTCGACCCGACCAGGGCCTTCGCCTCCTACGGGCTGCGCTCGGTCGACCTGGTGGCGCTGGTCGGGGAGCTGGAACGGCTGCTCGACCGCCGTCTGGAGTCCACTGTGGTCTGGGAGTACCCGACCGTGGAGCAGTTGGCCGACTTCCTCGGCGCCGAGACGCCAGGGGCAACCGGGGCCATCGGGGCAACCACGGCCGAGCAGTCGCCGGAGCAGGCGCGGACCGAGGTGACCGAACCGGCCGCGGAGCGCGAACCGGCCGCGGACGGCCCGGAGCCGGTGGCCATCGTCGGGATCGGCTGCCGGTTCCCCGGCGGGGTGCACGGCCCGGACGCCTTCTGGCAGCTGCTGCGTGAGGGCAGGGACGCGGTGACCGAGGTGCCCGCGCAGCGCTGGGACGTGGCCGACTACACCAGCGAGGATCCCGCGGCCCCCGGAAGGACCAACAGCAAATGGGGTGGCTTCCTCGACCGGGTCGACGAGTTCGACCTGCACTTCTTCGGCATCTCGCCGCAGGAGGCCGCGCGAATGGACCCGCAGCAGCGGCTGCTGGCCGAGGTCTGCTGGGAGGCGCTGGAGGACGCGGGCCTGCCCGCGGAACGGCTCGCCGGATCGGCCACCGGGGTGTTCGTCGGCATCTCCTCCTTCGACTACGCCAATATGCAGCTGCGGGACCTGCGGGCCATCGACGCCTACACCGGGACCGGCAGCGCGCTGAGCGTCGCCGCGAACCGGCTGTCCTACCTTTTCGACCTGCGCGGTCCGAGCATGGCGGTGGACACGGCCTGCTCATCCTCCCTGGTCGCGGTGCTGCAGGCCTGCGCAAGCCTGAGCAGCGGCGAGTGCGGCACCGCCATCGCCGCCGGGGTGAACCTGGTGCTCTCGCCCGCGTTCGCGATCAACTTCAGCAAGGCGGGGGCGATGTCCCCGGACGGCCGCTGCAAGCCCTTCGACTCGCGGGCCAACGGCTACGTCCGTTCCGAGGGCGCCGGGGTGGTGGTGCTGAAACCGCTCAGCAAGGCGCTTGCCGACCGCGACCCGGTCTACGGCGTGATCCGCGGCGGCGCGGTGACCCAGGACGGCCGCAGCAACGGCATCATGGCGCCCAACCCGCAGGCGCAGGAGGCGGTCCTGCGCACGGCCTACGCCAGGGCAGGGGTGCGACCCGAGCAGGTGCACTACGTGGAGGCACACGGCACCGGGACGATGCTCGGCGACCCGATCGAGGCGAAGGCGCTGGCCGCCGTGCTCGGCACCGGCCGGTCCGCGCAGCGGCCGCTGCTGCTCGGCTCGGTGAAGTCCAACCTCGGGCATATGGAGGCAGCCGCTGGCATCGGCGGGCTGATCAAGGCCGCGCTGATGGTGCGGCACCGCACGATCCCGGCCAGCCTGCACTACCGGCAGCCGAACCCGCACATCCCGTTCGATGAGCTCGGGCTGCGGGTCGCCGACACCTTGCAGCCCTGGCCGGAAACCGATGGCCCGGCGCTGGCCGGGATCAGTTCCTTCGGCTTCGGCGGCACCAACGCGCACCTTGTGCTCGAGCAGCCGCCGGAGCCGCCACCACCGGACGCGCAGGCGCCCACGGGGGCGTGGCCGCTGGCGCTGTCCGCGCGCACCGAGGATGCGCTGCGCGAGCTGGTCACCCGCTACCAGGACCTGCTGGCCGAGCCGGGGCGGGAGCCGGACGTGGCCGCCCTGTCCTTCGCCAGCACGGTCCGCCGCAGCCACCACGAGTTCCGGCTGGCCTGCGTCGGCGACTCCCCGGATGCCTTCCTGCACGCGCTGGCCGCCTACCGCGCCGGGGAGGAGGCCCCTGGGCTGTCCGCGGGCGGCCGGCGGATCGGCAGGCGGCCGAAGGTGGCCTTCGTGTTCTCCGGGCAGGGCCCCCGCTGGTGGCCGCTGGCCGCCGACCTGCTGGAGACCGAACCGGTCTTCCGGGACACCCTGCAACGCTGCGACGCCCTGCTGCGCAAGCACACCGACTGGTCCCTGCTGGACCGGCTCACCGCACCCGCGGGCGAGGACGCAGGGCTGGCGGAGACCGCCGTCTGGCAGCCCGCGTTGTGTGCGGTCCAGGTGGCGCTGGCCGCGCTGTGGCGCTCCTGGGGCGTGCAGCCGTCCAGCGTGCTCGGGCACAGCGTCGGCGAGATCGCGGCCGCGTACGTCGCCGGGGCGCTGAGCCTGGAGAACGCCCTGCTGGTGGCCCTGCACCGGGGCCGGGTGCTGGAGTCGGCCGCGGGCAAGGGCCGGATGGCCATGGCAGGTGTCGGGGTGGACCGGGCACGGGAGATCCTCGCCGAGCGCAAACCCGGCGCGGTATGGGTCGCGGCCAGTAACAGTCCACACTCGACGGTGCTGTCCGGCGAGGCGGCCGATGTGGAGTCCCTCGCCGCCGCGCTGGAGGCCGATGGCATCTACTGCCGGGTGCTGGAGTCGGTCGGGTTCGCCTCGCACAGCCCGCTGATGGAGCCGGTCGCGGGCGAGTTGTGGCCGCTGCTGACCGGGATCCGGCCCCGGGCCACGGCAGTGCCGATGCTCTCCACGGTCACCGGCGAGGAGATCGAGGGTGAGCGGCTGGATGCCGAGTACTGGGCGGAGAACCTGAGCTCGCCGGTGCTGTTCGACCGGGCCGTCACCGCGCTCGCCGAGAGCGGGCACGAGGTGTTCGTGGAGCTGTCCCCGCACCCGATGCTCGGCGACTCCATCGCGGAGCGGCTTTCCCTGCACCACCTCGACGGGGTGGCGGTGTCCTCACTGCGGCGCGACGAACCGGGCCGTGCCGCGCTGCTGGGCGAGCTCGGCAGGCTCTACACCGCCGGGTTCCCGCTGGACTGGGCGAAGGTGCTGGGCCGGACCGGCCCGATGACCCCGCTGCCCGGCTACCCGTGGCAGCGGGAGCGGTGCTGGCTGGAGTCCGGCCGCGGCCCGCGGGAGCCGCACGATGGCCATCCGGCGCTGGAGACCCGGGTGCGCTCCGCCGCCGAACCGCACCCCGTGTACTTCACCGCCCGGATCGACCTGACCGGTCAGCCCTATCTCGACGACCACCGGGTCGGCGGGTCCGTGGTGCTGCCTGCCAGTTTCGTGCTGGACGCCGCACTGGCCGCGGCGCGCCAGGCGCTCGGCGCGGACCTGGCCGTGCTCGAGGACGTCGAGTTCACCAGGATGACCGTGGTTCCCGGCTCCGCCGAGCAGGCCACCGTGCAGCTGGTGCTGGATCCGGAGACGGCGGAGGCAGGCTCCTTCCGGTTGTTCAGCCGCACCGGCACCGAGCAGGAGGACCAGGAGTGGGCCGAGGCCGCACGCGGCCGGTTCCGCCGCGCCGCCGGGCCGGAGCCGGAGCCGGACACGCTGACCGCCGCCAGGGATCGCTGCCAGCGCCCGGTGGAAACCGCCACGCTGTACACCGGGTTGCGGCAGGCCGGGCTGGAATACGGCCCCGCGTTCCAGGGGATGCAGAGCCTCTGGGGCGGCGAGGGCGAGGCCGTGGCCCAGTTGCGGCACCTGAGCGCGCTCACCCCGGACACCGACCCCTACCTGGTGCATCCCGCCCTGCTGGACAGCTGCCTGCAGGCGCTGGTCGCCGCGCTGGGCACCGGCGAAGGCGAACTGTCCGGAACCTACCTCCCGGTCCGGGCGGGCCGGTTCACCCTCACCGGCGAGGGCGCGCCAGGCTGGGCACACGCCACCGTGGGTGCCGCGGGCGCGGCGGCCGAGGAGATCCCCGGCTGTGCGGTGACCCTGTTCGACGAGTCCGGGCAGCCGCTGGGCCAGGTCACCGGGATCACCCTGCGCAGGCTGGACCGCGCCCAGGGCCGTGATCCGGTGGCCGAGGCCATGTGGGAGCTGAGCTGGCAGCAGGCTCCGGAGTCCACAGTGGATGTCGAGGCCACGGAGCCCGGCCGGTGGCTGCTGCTCGCCGATGACACGCCCGGCGGCCTCGGCGAGCGGCTGCGGGCCGAGCTGGAGCGGCGGTCCGGAACCTGCGTGACGGTCACCCCCGGTGAGCGTTACCAGCGCCTCGACGACACCCACTACCTGCTGGACCCGTACCGTGCCGAGGACTTCACCGCGCTGCTGGCCGACCTCGCCGCGGACGGCGCGGCGCCCTGCGCCGGGGTGGTGCACGCCCTGGGCCTCACGGCCGAGGACCCCGAAGGCACCGGGGACACCGGATACCCCGGCGGGGAGCGGGAGACCGTCTCCGCGCTGCACCTCGTGCAGGCGATCGCGGGCCGGACCTGGGAGCAGCCGCCCCGGCTCGTGCTGCTCACCCGCGGCGCCCAGCGCACCGGGGAGGACGATCCGGAGCCCGCCATGGCCCAGGCACCGCTGTCCGGCCTGGCCAGGGTGATCACGCTGGAGCACGGCGAACTGCGGCCCACCGCCGTGGACCTCGACCCGGCCGCGGGCGCGGACGAGGCAGCCCTGCTGGCCGCCGAACTGCTGCGGCCCGAACCGGTGGAGCAGGTCGCGCTGCGCGGCGGCGACCGGTACCTTCCCCGCCTCGAGCCGTGGACGGCCCCCGAGGGCGAGACACCCGCCATCGAGACCCGGCCACTGGACCCCGGCAGGGACGGCAACTATCAGCTGCTGGCGCTACGCCCGGGGATCCTGGACAGTCTCACTCCCACGCTGTGCGACCGGGTGCCACCGGGACCGGGCGAGGTGCAAGTGGAGGTGGCCGCCGCCGGGCTGAACTTCAGTGATGTGCTGAAGGCGCTGGACGTCTGCCCCGGCGTGCCCCCCGGCATCGGCCCGCTCGGTGCCGAATGCGCTGGCCGGATCAGCGCCCTCGGCGAGGGGGTGCATGGCCACCGGGTCGGCGACCCGGTGATGGTGACCGCGCCCGCGGGCATGTCCGCCTACGTCACCGTGCCTGCCCAGCTGGCCGCGCCCCGGCCGGAGGGGCTGACCGACGAGCAGGCCGCCGCCGTGCCGATCGCCTTCCTCACCGCGGTGTACGGCCTGGAGTACCTGGCCCGGCTGCGCGCGGGGGAGAAGGTGCTGATCCACTCCGCCACCGGTGGCGTCGGGCTGGCCGCGCTGATGGTGGCCAGGAGGCGCGGTGCCGAGGTGTTCGCGACCGCCGGCACCGAGGCCAAGCGGGAACTGCTGCGCTCGATGGGAATCCGGCACGTGATGGACTCCCGCTCGCTGCGGTTCGCCGAGGAGATCACCGAACTGACCGGCGGCCGCGGGGTGGACGTGGTGCTCAACTCCACCGCGGGTGAGGCGCTGGTGCGCAGCCTGGCCCTGCTGGCGCCCGGCGGCCGGTTCGTGGAGATCGGCAAGCGGGACATCTACGACGACAACCGGATCGGCCTCGGCCACCTCAAGCACAACCGCTCGTTCTTCGCCGTCGACCTGGAACGTTCGATCCGGGAGGAGCACGAGCTGGTCGCCGAACTGTTCCGGGAGGTCTGCCGGGGCTTCGCCGCAGGGGAGTTCGATGCGCTCCCGGTGCATGGCTACCCCTACACCGAGGCCGCGGCCGCGTTCTCCCGGATGGCCAAGGCCCAGCACACCGGCAAGCTGGTGCTGGTGCCGGACACCACCCCGGAGGTGGCCACCCGGCGCGACGCCGCACCGGTCCGCGCCGCGGCCACCTACCTGATCACCGGCGGGCTCGGCGCGCTCGGCCTGCGCACCGCGCGCTACCTGGCCGAGCAGGGGGCGCGGCACCTGGTGCTGCTCGGCCGCAGCGAGCCATCCACCGCGGCCGCCGCGGAGATCGGACAGCTGCGGGCCTGCGGGGTCCAGGTCCTGGTCCGCTCCGCCGACGTCTCCCGCTACGCCGAGGTCGCCGAGGTGTTCGCCGAGCTGGACGACCCGGAAACGGCGCTGCCACCGCTGGCCGGGGTGGTGCACGCGGCCGGGGTGCTGGACGACGGCCTGCTGCTGCAACTGGACCGACAGCGGTTCCGCACGGTCGCCGAGCCCAAGGCCGCGGCGGCCTGGCACCTGCACCGCGCCACCCTGGACCGGCGGCTGGACTTCTTCGTGCTGTACTCCTCGGCCGCCGCGCTGCTCGGCTCGGCCAGCCAGGGCAACTACGCCGCGGCCAACGCCTTCCTGGACGCGCTGGCGCAGCACCGCAGGGCGCGGGGGCTGCCTGCGCTGAGCGTGAACTGGGGCCCCTGGGCTGAGATCGGGCTGGCGGCCGAACCGGACCGCGGGGGCGCGCTGTCCACCCGGGGCGTGCTCAGCCTCGCGCCCGCGGACGGCATCGAGGCGCTGGACCGGCTGCTGCGCACGCCCGCCACCCAGGCGTGCGTGCTCCCGCTGGACATCGCCGCGCTGCGGGCCGGTGCGGGCAGTGGCATGCTGCCCGCCCTGCTGGCCCATCTCGCCGGGCCGGCGGCCACGCCGGAGAACGGCACCGGCGGACCGGAGGGGGAGTTCCGGCGGCGGGTGCTCGCGGTGGAACCCGGCAGGCGCCGCCGCGCGCTGTTCGTCGAGCAGTGCGTGCGGGCCGCGGCCAAGGTACTCAAGCAGGACGAGGCGAAGATCGACCCGACCGCCCCGCTGGCCAGTATGGGCTTCGATTCGCTGCTGTCGCTGGAGCTGCGCAAGCGGATGGAGTCGGCCTTCCAGCTCACCCTGCCCGCCACCCTCACCTGGCGATTCCCCACCATCGACGCCCTCGTGCCCTACCTCGCCGAGGCGATGGAGATCGAGCTGACCGCCGCGCCGCCCGCGGCGGCCGAACCCGAGCCGCAGGCCGCGGCGGAGGCTGCCAAGGGGGCCGAGGACACCGAGCTCGACCTGGACGGACTGTCCGAAAGCGAGCTCGAAGCGCTCCTCCTTGCCAAGACGAAGCAGATCGACGAAGGACGATGAGCACCTTGGACGAGAAGCAGAACTCGCAGCAGACCCTGAAACGTGCCCTGCTGGCGATGGAGCGGATGCAGCGGCAGCTTGCCGAGTACGAGCGCGCGCAGTCCGAGCCGATCGCCATCGTCGGGGTCGGCTGCCGGTTCCCCGGCGGGGTGACCGACCCGGACTCGTACTGGAAGCTGCTCAGCACCGGGGTGGACGCCATCACCGAGGTGCCTGCCGATCGCTGGGACGCCGACGCCTTCTACGACGAGCAGCCCCGCAGGCCGGGTAAGACCAGCAGCCGGTGGGGCGGGTTCCTCGACCACATCGACCGCTTCGACCACGAGTTCTTCGGGATCTCGCTGCGCGAGGCCGTGGCGATGGACCCGCAGCAGCGGCTCGCGCTGGAGGTCGTCTGGGAGGCGCTGGAGAACGCGGGCCAGGACCCGACCGGGCTTGCGGGCAGCCAGACCGGCGTGTACCTGGGGGTGTGCAGTAACGACTACGCCGCGCAGACCTTCGCCGAGCCGGTGGACATCACCGGGTACACCAGCACCGGCACGGCGCACAGTGTGCTCGCCGGCCGCATCTCCTACCTGCTGGACCTGCGCGGGGCGAGCGTGGCGGTGGACACCGCCTGCTCCTCCTCGCTGGTGGCGGTGCACCAGGCCTGCCAGAGCCTGCGCGCGGGCGAGATCGACCTGGCGCTCGGCGGCGGGGTCAACGCCATCCTCTCGCCCCAGGTCGGGATCTCCTTCTCGCAGTTCCCGGACATGCTGGCCGCGGACGGCCGGTGCAAGACCTTCGACGCCTCGGCCAACGGTTTCGTGCGCAGCGAGGGCTGCGGGGTGCTGGTGCTCAAGCGGCTGTCCGACGCGGAGCGCGACGGCGACCAGGTGCTGGCCGTGCTGCGCGGCTCCGCGGTGAACCAGGACGGCCGCAGCTCCGGGGTGACCGCGCCGAACGGTGCCGCGCAGCGGGACGTGCTGCGCCGCGCGCTGCGGGCGAGCGGGGTGCGGCCGGAGCAGGTCTCCTACATCGAGACCCACGGCACCGGTACCAAACTCGGCGACCCCATCGAGGTCGAGGCGCTTGGCGAGGTATACGGCCGGGCCGAGGGCCAGCCGGTGCTGCTCGGCTCCGCGAAGACCAACATCGGGCACCTCGAGGCCGCGGCCGGTGCCGCCGGCCTGATCAAGGCCGCGTTGTGCGTGAGCCGGGGCGCGGTGCCGCCGAACCTGCACTTCACCGAGCTCAACCCGCATATCAGCCTGGCGGGCACCTCCTTCGCCGTGCCGACCGAACTGTCCGAATGGGACACCGGGCAGCAGCCGCGGATGGCCGGGGTCAGCAGCTTCGGATTCAGCGGCACGAACGTGCACATGCTGGTGGAGCAGCCGCCCACCGCACCCCCGGCCGAGCCGGACGAGCGCAGGCCCGCCTCGGTGCTGGCGCTGTCGGCGAAGAGCGAGAAGGCACTGGCCAAGCTCGCCCGCCGCTACCAGGACCGGCTCGGCTCGCAGGCAGCGGAGTCCGCGGCGGACCTGTGCTTCTCGGCCAACACCGGGCGCGCGCACTTCCGGCACCGGCTGGCCGTCCTCGGCCGCACCGGTGCCGAGATCGCGGACCAGCTGCGTGGCTTCGTCCGCGGCGACCCAGGGCCGGGGGTGGTCACCGGCACGGCCGCGGACACCGAGGTGGTGTTCCTGTTCACCGGGCAGGGGCCGCAGCGCGTCGGCATGGCGCGGGAGCTGTACGAGACCCAGCCTGCCTTCCGGCGCACCATGGACCGCTGCGCGGAGATCCTCGACCCGGTGCTGGACGAGCCGCTGCTGTCCGCGCTCTACTCCGATGACCCGCAGGCGGAACTGGCCGACCAGCGGTACGCCCAGACGGCCCTGTTCGCCGTGGAGTACGCCACGGCGCAGCTGTGGCAGTCCTGGGGAGTGCAGCCCGCCGCGGTGCTCGGGCACAGCCTCGGCGAGTACGCCGCGGCCTGTTTCGCCGGGGCGATGTCGCTGGAGGACGGGCTGCGGCTGACCGCGGAGCGCGGCAGGCTGATGTCCACCCTCGCCGAGGCCGGGGTGATGGCCACCATCTCCGCGCCCGCGACCGATGTGGAGAAGGTGCTGGTCGAGCACGATCCGCGGGCCGTCTCGGTGGCCGCGGTGAACGGGCCGGAGAACACGGTGGTCTCCGGTGCGCAGGAGGCCGTGCACGCGGTCTGCGCGGTGTTCGCCGAGCGCGGGGTGGAGACCAGGCAGCTGCGGATTCCCACCCCTTTCCACTCGCCGCTGATCGAGCCCATCATCGAGCCGCTGCGCGCTGCCCTGCGGCGGATCGAGTTCCACCCGCCGCGGATCCCGGTGGTCTCCGGGCTCACCGGCGAGCTGCTGCCGTGGGACGAGGCACCGGATGCCGACTACTGGTGCCGGCACGCCAGGGAGCCGGTGCTGTTCGCGGCCGGGGCGGAAACGCTGCACCACATGGGGTACCGCACCTTCCTCGAGGTCGGCCCGAACCCGACCCTGCTCGGCCTGCTCGGGGAGAGCCTGCCAACCGGGGACACCCTGCTGCTGCCCAGCCTCCGGCCCAAGCAGGGCGACTGGGAGGTGCTGCTGGGTACCGTGGCGCGGCTGTACGCGGCCGGTGCGGAGCTGGACTGGGCCGGGTTCGACCGGGAGTACACCCGCAACCGGGTGACCGTGCCGCTGTACCCCTTCGACGCCACCCGGTGCTGGCACGAGCCGAGCCGGCAGGATGGCAGGTTCGACTGGAACGGGCTGTCCCTGCTTTCCGGCGGGCGCCCCGCGCGGACGGCCCCGGCCGGGCAGGCCCCGGCCGAGCCCGCCGCCGCGCCCGCGGCCGAGCAGGCGAAGGGCTGGGCCGAGGAGATCCCCACCGCGGAGGACCTGCTGGCCCTGCCCGCGGCGGAACGGCTGCCCGCACTGGTCTCCGGCCTGCTGGTGGGGGTGCGGGCGGTGCTCGGCGGCAACGCCGGGGCCGCGGGCGAGCACGAGGCACTGTCCGGGTTCGGCCTGGACTCCCTGATGGCGGTGGAACTGCGCAACGAGATCCAGAACCGCACCGGGGTCTCGCTGCGGATGGTGAGTTTCCTGAAGGGCGCCACCGTCACCGATGTGGCCACCGAGGTACTGGACCGGCTCGCCGTCGGCGAGGACGAGCCCGAAGGCGGCCCCGCGGCGATCCCGAAGGTGGAACGCGCCGAGGACGCCGCGCTGGAACTGCTGCGGCAGATCAACGCGATGCCCGACGAGCAGGTGACCACATGACCGACCTGGAAACGCAGCTGGCGACGCTGTCCCCGGAGAAACGCGCCCTGTTCGAGAAGCTGCTCGCCGAGCAGGGCAAGGCGGAGAACGCCTTCCCGCTCTCGGTGACGCAGCAGGGCATGTGGTTCCTCGAACAGCTGCGGCCGAACAACCCCGCCTATGTCGCGCCGGGCGCGATCCGGGTGCGCGGCAGGCTGGACGCCTCGATCCTGCGCGCGGCGCTGGAGGTGGTGGTGCGCAAGCACGAGACGCTGCGCACCACGTTCGAGCTGCGGGACGGCAGGCCGATGCAGATCGTGCGGCCGCGGATGCACGTGGAGCTACCCGAGATCGACCTGCGCGGGCAGGAGCTGACCGAGGCGGAGCTGGAGGCAAGGGTCGTCGAGGAGGTGCTCGGCGAGCCGTTCGACCTCGCAGGCGGCCCGCTGCTGCGGGTGAAACTGCTGCGGTTGGCCGAGCAGGAGTACGTGCTGGCGATGGCCATGCACCATCTGGTCTCCGATCGCTGGTCACTGGGGATCCTCGTCTCGGAACTGTCCACTTTGTATGAACAGCGGCTGGCGGGTGAGCCGATGCGCCTGCCGGAGCTCGGCATCCAGTACGCTGACTTCGCGGCCTGGGAGCAGCGGCAGCAGGAGCAGGGCGCCTGGGCGGAGGGCCTGGAGTACTGGCGGCGCAAGCTCGCCGGGATACCGGCTGACCTCGGCCTCACCACGGACCGGCCACGGCCCGCGGTACAGGGGTTCAACGGCGCCGCGGTGTCCATCGCACTGCCTGCCGAACTGATGCGCGACCTCGGCGCGCTGGCCAACCGGCGGGGCGCGACCACCTACATGGCGCTGCTGTCGGTGTTCACCATTCTGCTGCACCGCTACAGCGGGCAGGACGACCTGGTGGTGGGCGTGCCGACGGCGCTGCGCGGCCGGGCCGAGGTGGAGCCGCTGATCGGTTACCTGGTGAACACCCTGCCGATCCGGGCCGACCTGAGCGGTGAGGCGGACTTCGGCCAGGTACTAGACCAGGTGCAGCAGGCCTGCCTGGATGCCTACTCGCATCAGGAGGTGCCGTTCGAGCTGGTCGTGGGGGAGCTGAACCTCGCACGCGACCTCAGCCGCCCGCCGGTGTACCAGGTCAGCTTCTCGCACGGCAGGGACCCCGTGCCAGCGACCGGGTTCGGCGGGGCCGGGCTGAGCAGGGTGGTGGTGCAGAGCCACGGTGCGCGGTTCGACCTGGAACTGCAGACCTTCGACGACGACGGTGCCCTCGGCGGCTGGATCGAGTACGACCGGGACCTGTTCGACGAGGCCACCATCCAGCGGATGGCGGGGCACTACCGGCGCCTGGTGGAGCAGGTGGTCGCCGACCCGGCCCGCCCGGTACGGCACCTGGAGCTGCTGGACCCGGCCGAGCGGGAGCGGCTGCTGGTCGCGGGTAACGCCACCGGTACCGAGTGGCCCGGCGTGGGCTGGATCCACCAGTGCTTCGAGGAGCAGGCCCGGCGGCACCCCGATGCGGAGGCGGTGCGGTTCGCCGGGGAGTCACTGAGCTACGGCGAGCTGAACCGCAGGGCCAACCAGCTCGCGCACCGGTTGCGGCGCGGGCGCCCCGGCAAGGATGTGCTGATCGGCGTCGGGATGGAACGCTCGGTTGAGCTGGTGGTCAGCCTGCTGGCCGTGCTCAAGGCCGGGTTCGCCTACCTGCCCCTCGACCCCGGTTACCCGCGGGCCAGGCTGGAGTACATGCTCGCCGACGCGCGGGTTCCGGTGCTGCTCACCCAGTCCGCGCTGAGTGCGGACCTGCCCGCGGGCGAGGCCGAGGTGCTGTGCGTGGACGAGCTGGCCGGGCAGCTGAGCGCCGAGTCCGCCGAGAACCCCGGGATCGAGCTGGACGGTGCGGACCTCGCCTACGTCATCTACACATCCGGCTCCACCGGCAACCCCAAGGGGGTGCCGAACACGCATGCCGGTATCCGCAACCGCCTGTTGTGGATGCAGGACGAGTACCAGCTGGACGGAACCGACCGGGTGCTGCAGAAGACGCCGTTCTCCTTCGACGTCTCGGTGTGGGAGTTCTTCTGGCCGCTGCTGGCCGGAGCCGTGCTGGTGGTGGCGAAACCGGATGGCCACAAGGACAGCACCTACCTCGCCGGGCTGATCCGTGCCGAGGGCGTCACCACCGTCCATTTCGTACCTTCCATGCTGCAGGCCTTCCTCGCCGACCCTGAGGCCGCGGGCTGCGCCGGGCTGCGCAGGGTGATCTGCAGCGGCGAGGCCCTGCCGCAGGCGCTGCAGGAACGCTTCTTCGGCACCCTGGACGCGGAGCTGCACAATCTCTACGGCCCGACCGAGGCCGCCATCGACGTGACCGCATGGCGCTGCCTGCGTGATGGCGACCCGCGCCCGGTGCCAATCGGCCACCCGATCGCGAACACCCAGGTCTACATCCTGGACCGGTTCCGGCAGCCGGTGCCGATCGGTGTGCCCGGCGAGCTGTACCTCGGCGGGCACAACCTGGCGCGCGGCTACCTGAACCGGCCGGAGCTGACCGAGGAACGGTTCGTGCCGGACCCCTTCAGCCCACAAGGTGGCAGGCTGTACCGGACCGGCGACCTGGCCCGGTTCCGCGCGGACGGGGCCATTGAATACCTTGGCAGGCTGGATCACCAGGTGAAGCTGCGCGGCTTCCGGATCGAGCTCGGCGAGATCGAGGAGGCCCTGGCCCAGCACGAGCGGGTGCGCGAGGCGCTGGTGGCGGCCCGCGAGCACGGCCCCGGCGACCTGCGGCTGGTGGCCTACCTGACCCCGGCCGCGGCGGAGCCGCCCGACGGCCCCGAGCTGGCGGAGTACCTGCGGCAGCGGCTGCCAGAGCACATGGTGCCCTCGGCATTCGTGCCGCTGGAGCGGTTTCCGCTCACCCCGAACGGCAAGGTCGACCGGGCCGCGCTGCCCGCTCCCGAGTACTCCGGGTCCGCGGCCGGCACCGAGTTCGTCGATCCCGCGGGCGGCCTGGAGCGGTCGATCGCCGAGCTGTGGTGCGAGGTGCTGGGGCTGCGCCGGGTCGGCACCAGGGACAACTTCTTCGAGCTCGGCGGGCACTCGCTGCTGATGGCCGAGCTGCGCAACCGGCTGGCGGGCACGCTGGGCTACGAGGTGTCCATGGTGGACCTTTTCCAGCACCCCACGGTCGGATCACTGGCCGAGCACCTCGGCGGCGGGGGCGGCCAGGCGGAAGCAGGCGGGCGGGAGCGCGCGGAGAACCGCAGGCAGTCCAGGAACCGGCGGCAGCAGGCAGCGGGCCGCCGGGCGCGTGCACGGAACGACAGGTGACAGGACGGGCGATGACGGACACGACGGAGACCACCCGGCCGGACGAGGCGCAGGACCTGGATCAGGTGGCGATCATCGGCATGTCCGGGCGTTTCCCCGGCGCCGGTGACATCGGTGCGTTCTGGGAGAACCTGCGGCAGGGCCGCGAGGGCATCTCCGAGCACACCACCGAGGAGCTGAGCGAGTCGGGGGTGCGGCCGGACCTGCTGGAGCGCAAGGACTACGTGCGCGCCAAGGGGGTGCTGACCGATGCCGACCTCTTCGACGCGAGCTTCTTCGGCTACAGCCCGCGCGAGGCGGAGATCATCGACCCGCAGCACCGGGTGTTCCTGGAATGCGCGTGGGAGGCGCTGGAGTCCGCCGGCTGCGATCCGCGTACCTTCACCGGGCGGATCGGCGTGTTCGCGGGCGCCACGCTGAACACGTACATGATCTACAACGTGATGGCCAACCGGCGGGCCTTCGAGGCCACCGGCGCATATCAGACCCTGTTGGCAGGGGACAAGGACTTCCTGGCCACCAGGGTGGCCTACAAGCTGGACCTGCAGGGCCCGGCGATGACCGTGCAGACGGCCTGCTCCACCTCGCTCACCGCGGTGCACCTTGCCTGCCAGAGCCTGCTGAACGGGGAATGCGATATCGCGCTGGCCGGTGGGGTCTCGGTCACCGTGCCGCTGCGCGACGGGTATGTCTACGAGCAGGGCGGCATCCTGTCCGCCGACGGGCACTGCCGCCCCTTCGACGCGGCCGCGGGCGGCACCGTCGCGAGCAACGGCGCCGGGGTGGTCGTGCTGCGCAGGCTCGCCGACGCGCGGGACGGCGGGGACGTGGTGGACGCCGTCATCCGCGGCTCCGCGATCAACAACGACGGCGCCCTCAAGGCCGGCTACACCGCCCCCAGCGTGACCGGCCAGGCCGGGGTGATCTCCGAGGCGCTCGCTGTGTCCGATGTGGACGCTGCGGGGATCGGCTACGTCGAGACGCACGGCACCGGCACCGCGCTCGGCGACCCTATCGAGGTGGCCGCGCTGACCAGGGCGTTCCGCGAGCACACCGCGGAGACCGGCTACTGCGCCATCGGCTCGGTGAAGAGCAACATCGGCCACCTGGACGCCGCCGCCGGGGTCACCGCGCTGATCAAGGCCGCGCTCGTGCTCAAGCACGGGGAGATCCCGCCCTCGCTGCACTACACCACCCCGAACCCGCAGCTGGAGCTGGACACCAGCCCGTTCTACGTCTGTGCGGAGCTGCGGCCGTGGCCACGGACCGGTGGCGGCCCGCGCCGGGCCGGGGTGAGCTCCTTCGGCATCGGCGGCACCAACGCGCACGCCGTCCTCGAGGAGGCGCCCGCACCCCGCGAACCCGATGGCGAGCCGGACCGTGCGGCCGAGCAGGTGCTGCTGCTGTCCGCGCGTACCCCCGCGGCACTGGCCGCGAACGCGCGGCGGCTGGCCGACCACCTGGAGGCCGGGCCGGATACCGATCTCGGCGATACCGCCTTCACCCTGGCCCGCCGCCGGTCCGCGCTGGAGCTGCGGGCCGCGGTGGTGGCCGGGGACCGCGCCGAGGCGGTGGCCGGGCTGCGCGGGCTGACCGAGGCAGCGGCGGTGACCGCGGCCGAGGGCGAGGCGCCGGTGGCCTTCCTGTTCCCAGGGCAGGGCGCCCAGTACGTGGACATGGCCCGCGGCCTCTACGGCAGCGAGCCGGAGTTCACCGCCGAACTGGACCGCTGCGCCGAGCTGTTCACCGAGCACCTCGGGCAGGACCTGCGCCCGCTGCTGTTCGCCGAACCCGGCACCACCGAGGAGGCCGCGACCCGGCTGGAGCAGACCGCGATCACCCAGCCCGCGCTCTTCGCGGTCGAGTACGCGCTGGCCAGGATGTGGGCCGCCTGGGGCGTGCGGCCAAGGGCGATGGCGGGGCACAGCATCGGCGAGTTCGTCGCCGCCTGCCTCGCCGGGGTGTTCTTCCTGCCGGACGCGGTCCGGCTGGTGGCCGCGCGCGGCAGGCTGGTGCAGGCCATGCCGCCGGGCGCCATGCTCACCGTGTTCCTGCCCGAGTCCGAGGTCACCGGCTGGCTGGACGGCGAACTCAGCCTGGCCGCGGTCAACTCCACCGGGCTGAGCGTGGTCTCCGGCCCCGCCGAGGCTGTGGACGGCCTCGCCGGCAGGCTGGCGGAGGCCGGGATCGCCTGCCGCAGGCTGCACACCTCGCATGCCTTCCACTCGCCGAGCATGGACGGCGCGGTCCGCCCGTTCGTGGACGAGGTCCGCGGCGTCCGGCTGAACCCACCGGAGATCCCGTTCTGCTCCAACGTGACCGGAACCTGGATCACCGCGGAGCAGGCAACCGATCCCGGGTACTGGGGCGAGCACCTGCGGCGGCCGGTGCGGTTCGCCGACGCGGCCGCGGAACTGCTGACCGATCCCGAGCTGGTGCTGCTGGAGGTCGGCCCGGGGCACACCCTTGGCAACTTCGTGCGCGGGCACCGGCAGTGCGGCGCGGACCGCACCGTGGCCGGTTCGCTGCGGCACCCCAAGGAACAGGTCACCGACAGCGCCTACCTGCTGCGCGGCCTCGGCGCGCTGTGGAGCGCGGGGGTGCCGGTGGACTGGGCGGCCCGCTACCCCGCGGACCGGCACCGGGTGCTGCGGCTGCCCGGCTACGCCTTCCAGCGCCAGCGCTACTGGGTCGACCCGGACGAGGACGCCACCGGCCCCGGTCCCCGGCGCGGCACCGGGGCCACCGAGTCCACCGAGGCGACCGAGACCACTGAGGTCTGCTACACCCCGGGCTGGAAACGCCTGCCGCGGGGCGGTGGGCGGCCCGAGGACGTATCCGGCACCCGGTGGATCGTGCTGGGCACCGAACTCGGCCTCGGCAGCAGGCTCGCGCAGCGGCTGGAGGACGCGGGCGCCACGGTGGTCCGGGTCGCCGCGGGGGAGGAGTTCGCCAAGGACGGCGAGCGGGCCTGGCGGCTGGACCCCGCCCGCAGGGAACACTACGCCGAGCTGCTGTCCACTGTGGACTCCGAGGAGGTAGGGGCGGTCTCCGAGGTGCGGGTGCTGCATCTGTGGAGCCTTGGCGGCGCCGCGGCCGAGCGGCTCACCGGCGAGGAGTTGCAGCAGGCCCGCCGCGGCGGGTTCGACAGCGTGCTGGCGCTGGCGCAGGGCGCCGGGGACGCCGGTACCGGCCTGGACCTGTGGATCGACGTGCTGAGCCGGGGCGTGCACGAGGTGACCGGCGTGGAGCGGCTGCGCCCTGAGCACGCGCTGCTGTCCGGGATCTGCACGGTGCTCCCGCAGGAGGTGGCCGGGCTCGAGTGCCGCCTGCTGGACCTGGACGCCGATCCGCACTCCCCGGACGAGGCCACCCTCACCGCGGTGCACACCATGCTGCGCACCACCGAACCCGCGCAACGCTCTCTCGCGCTGCGCGGCAGGCAGTGGTGGACCAGGGAGTTCGACCCGGCACCGCTGCCTGCCGCCGAGGCTGGCGGCAGGCTGCGGGACGGCGGGATCTACCTGATCACCGGCGGTCTCGGCGGGGTGGGTCTGGCACTGGCCGAGCAGATCGCCGCCGAGGCCAGGAACCCGGTACTGGCCCTGCTGGGACGCTCGGAGTTCCCCGAACCGGACAGCTGGGACGACTGGCCGGCCGAGGACGGCGGCGAACTCGGCAGCCGGGTACGCCGGATCCGGGAGCTGCGCGCGCTCGGCGCCAAGGTGCTGGTGCTGCGGGCGGATGTGACCGACCGCGGGCAACTCGCCGCCGCGCTGCGCGGGCTGCGGGACACCCACGGCTGTCCGGACGGCGTCGTGCACGCCGCCGGCGCGCCCTCCCAGGGCCTGATCGCCACCAAGACGGCCGAGGAGGCCGACCGGGTGCTGGCCGCCAAGACGTACGGCACGCTGCTGCTGGACGAGCTGTGCCCCGCCGAGGACCTGGACTTCCTGCTGCTGTGTTCCTCGGTGACCGCCGTGCTCGGCGGGCCGGGGCAGAGCGACTACGCCGCCGCGAACGCCTTCCTGGACGCCTTCGCCCAGCACAAGCGCAGGGACACCGGGGCGGACGTGGTCTCGGTGGGCTGGGACACCTGGCAGGAGACCGGGATGGCCGCGGGGCTGGCGAGCAGGCTCGGCGGCGAGTCCGAAGGGGAGGCGACCGGGCATCCGCTGCTGCGACTGGTCCGCACCGAGCCGGACTCCCGGACCTACGCCGCCACCTTCAGCACGGCCGACAGCTGGATCGTGGACGACCACCGGATCATGGGGCACGGCCTGGTGCCCGGCACCGCCTACCTCGAGCTGATCCGTGCCGCCGTGGCCGAGCAGGCTGGCGACCGCGAGATCGAGCTGCGCGACGTGCTGTTCCTGCAGCCCGTGGTGGTGCCGGACGGGCAGCGCGCCACCGTGTACCTCACCCTCACCGAACGCGCCGACCGGATCGAGTTCACCGTGCGCAGCCGCGCGGGTGAGTCCGGCTGGCAGGACCACACCACCGGCTCGGTGTACGTGCGCGACCGCGGTGCGGACACGGTGCGGGACCTGGATCAGGTGCTGCGCGACTGCGCGGCCACCGAGGTGCTGGACACCACCGAGGCCATCCGGGCCCGGCTGCCGCTGGAGCGGTCCGGGGAGGACGGCACCCTGGACTTCTCCTTCGGCCCGCGCTGGCGGGCACTGGAGCGGATCCAGGCCGGCCCGCACCGGCTGCTCGCCACCCTGCGGCTGGACGAGGCCTTCCACGCCGACCTTGCCGACTACACCCTGCATCCCGCCCTGCTCGACCTCGCGGGCGGTGCGGCCAGGCTGCACCTGCGCCAGGACGTCTACTACCTGCCGTTCACCTACCGCAGCCTGACCATCGCGCACCCGCTGACCAGCACCGTCCACTGTGCCATCACGCTGGCCGAACCCGGCGAGGCCGGCGGCGAGACGGTCACCTGCGATATCGAGCTGCTGGACCCGCGGGGCAGGCTGCTGGTGCGGATCACCGAGTTCACCATCAAGCGGGTGCACGACGTGGACGGCCTGCTGGCCCAGGTGCAACGCGGGGCCGCGCTGGCCGAGGCCGGGGCTGGCGAGGCCGCGGGCACCGGCGTCCTGGCCGAGCTGAGCGCGGGGATGAGCCCTCGGCAGGGCAGGGCGGCCTTCACCAGAGTGCTGTCCGCGCCCGAGCTGCCGGAGCACGTGGTGGTGTCGGCACGGGAGTTCACCGCGATGCGGCGGCTGGCCGCCTCGATCACCCCGGAACTGCTGGAACGGGAGGTGGCCGGGCTGGCCCCGCCCGGAGGCACGCACCCGCGGCCCGAGCTGGACACCCCGTACGTGGCCCCGGAGACCGAAGAGGAACTTGCGGTGGCCGCGATCTGGCAGGAGGTGCTCGGCATCGACCAGGTCGGCCTGCACGACGACTTCTTCGCACTGGGCGGGCATTCGCTGGCAGCGGTGCAGATCGGCACCAAGGTCAAGGCCCGGTTCGGCATGGAGCTCGACCTGCCCCGGTTCTTCGACACCCCGACGGTCGCCAACACCGTGACGCTGCTGGCGGCGGGCACGGCTGCGGCGGAGGACACCATCCAGGCACTGCGCCGCGACGAGCCCGGCGCGCAGGACGACGACGAGCTGGCTGGCCTCTCGGATGAGGAAGTGGAAGCAAGCCTGCGGGAACTGCTCGCCGCCGAGGGCGAGCAGGACGACGAGCAGAGGGATGACGAACAGAGGGATGCCGAGTAAATGAGCACCGACCTGAGTAACTTGTCGGCGGCGGAGAAGCGGGCGCTGCTGGCCGAGAAGCTGGGCCGGAAGAAGCAGCGGCCGCAGGGGCCGCGCCGGTTCGCCACCTCGTTCTCCCAGCAACGCCTGTGGTTCCTGGACCAGATGACCCCGGAAAGCCCTGCCTACAACGTGCCGGGCGCCCTGCGCGTGCGCGGCCCGCTGGACGTGCGGGTCTGGCAGCGCAGCATCAACGAGATCGCGCGACGGCACGAGAGCCTGCGCACCACCTTCGGCGAGTCCGATGGGGAGCCGGTGCAGCTGGTACACGAGCGCCTCGATCCCGAGTTCAGCGTGCTGGACTGCGAGCACCTGCGCGGTCCGGACGGCGAGCAGGGCATCCGGGAGCTGGCGCGTGCCGAGTTCGCCCGCCCCTTCGACCTGAGCACCGGCCCGCTGCTGCGGGTGAAGTTCCTCCGGCTTTCCGCCGAGGAGCACGTGCTGCTGCTCACCATCCACCACATCATCGGCGACCTGTGGTCCACCTCGGTGTTCTTCGAGGAGCTGATCGCGCTCTACGGCGCCTACATCGACGGCGAGCAGCCGCGGCTGCCGGAGCTGCCGATCCAGTACGCGGACTACGCGGCCTGGCAACGGGAAAGGCTCGCCGGTGACGCGCTCGCAGGCGACCTGGAGTACTGGCGGGAGGCACTGGACGGCGCGCCGCCCGCACTGGACCTGCCCACCGACCGACCCCGTCCCGCCGTGCAGACCACCAACGGCGCCTCCGCCCCGTTCCGGCTGCCCGCCGAGGTGATGGACCGGGTTCGGGAGCTGAGCAAGCGGGAGGGGGCCACCCCGTTCATGACGGTGCTGGCCGCCTTCCAGGTGCTGCTGCACCGTTACAGCCGGTCCGAGGACCTGGTGGTCGGGGTGCCGGTCGCCGGGCGCGGCAGGCCCGAGGTGGAGCGGTTGATCGGGTTCTTCGTGAACACCCTTGCCGTGCGCACCGACCTTTCCGGTGATCCTTCCTTCCGCGAACTGCTGGGCCGGGTCCGGCAGTCCGCCCTCGGTGCCTTCGCGCACCAGGAGATCCCGTTCGAGCGGCTGGTGGAGGAACTGCAGCCGGAGCGCGACCTCTCCCGGACCCCGATCTTCCAGGTGTCCTTCATCTTCCAGAACATCCCGATGCCCGAGTTCGACGCGGGCGGGCTGCGGCTGGAGATCATGGACGCGGAGAGCTCCAGCGCCCGGTTCGACCTCGAGCTGCAGGTCTTCGACCGTCCGGACGGGCTGAGTGGCTGGTTCGACTACAACAGCGACCTGTTCGAGGCTGCCACCATCGAACGGATGTCGCGGCATCTGGCGACCCTGGTGGACGGCCTGCTCGCGGACCCGGACCGGCCGGTCGCCGCCGCCCCCATGCTCGGCGATGAGGAACGCGCGCAGGTGCTGACCGGGTGGAACGACACCGCCCGCGCCCCGCGCCACGAGTCGCTGCCCGCGATGTTCGCCGACAGTGTGGCCGTCGACCCCGCGGCCACCGCGGTGGTCGCCGAGAACGCCGAGCTCAGCTACGCCGAGCTGGACGAGGCGACCAACCGGCTGGCCCGGTACCTGATCGCTCGCGGAGCCGGGCCGGAAAGCACCGTCGGCGTGCTGCTCCCGCGCCACACCGACCTCATCGTGGCCATGCTGGCCGTGCTCAAGGTGGGCGCGGCCTACCTGCCGATCGACCAGGAGCACCCGGCGGAGCGGGTGTCCTTCATGCTCTCTGACGCCGCGCCCCTGCTGGTGCTGACCGACTCGGCCACCTGGGCTGACCGGCCCGAACCGGAGGGCGTTCCGCTGGCTCGGTTGGACGCCGGGGAGACCCGCGCGGAGCTGGCCGGGCTGGACGGCGCACCGCTCAGGCCGGGGGAGCGGACCGCGGATCCGGCCGGCGCCAACCCCTCGTACGTGATCTACACCTCCGGGTCCACCGGCCGCCCCAAGGGCGTGGTGATGACCGTGGCCGCCGTGCTGAACCTGCTGTCCTGGCACGAGTCCGCGGTCGGCGGCGAGGCCGGCACCCGGGTCGCGCAGTTCACCGCGGTCGGCTTCGACGTGTCCGTGCAGGAGATCCTGTCCACCCTGACGTCCGGCAAGACGCTGGTGATACTGGACGCCGAGACCCGCAGGGATCCCACCGCCTTCGCGCACTGGCTGCGGCGGAACCGGATCGGTGAGCTGTACGCGCCCAACCTGGTGCTGCAGGCCGTCGCCGAGGCGGCCGTGGAGCAGGGCCTCGACCTGCCGGACCTGCGGGTGGTCGCGCAGGCCGGTGAGGCGCTCACCCTGGACAAGGACGTGCGCGCGCTGTTCGCGGGGGACGTACCGCGCAGGCTGTTCAACCACTACGGCCCCAGCGAGACCCATGTTGTCACCGGCTACCCGATGCCCGAGCGCCAGCGGGAATGGCCTGCCACGGCGCCGATCGGCGGGCCGATCGACAATTCCACGGCCTATGTGTTGGATGGTGGGTTGCGGCCGGTTCCGGTGGGTGTTGCGGGTGAGTTGTATGTGTCGGGTGTGTGTTTGGCGCGGGGGTATTTGGGTCGTGTGGGGTTGACGGCGGAGCGGTTTGTGGCGGATCCGTTTGGGGTGGGTTCGCGGTTGTATCGGACGGGGGATGTGGTGCGGTGGCGGGATGGTGGGGTGTTGGAGTTTTTGGGTCGGGTTGATGATCAGGTGAAGGTGCGGGGTTTTCGGATTGAGCCGGGTGAGGTTGAGGTGGTGTTGGGGCGGTGTCCTGGGGTGGCTCAGGCTGTGGTGGTGGTGCGTGAGGATGTGCGGGGGGAGCGGTGTTTGGTGGGGTATGTGGTGGGTGAGGTTGGGGTGGAGTTGGATCCGGTGGTGGTGCGGGGTTTTGTGGGTGAGTGTGTGCCGGGTTATATGGTTCCGGCTGCGGTGGTGGTGTTGGATGGGTTGCCGTTGACGGGGAATGGGAAGTTGGATCGGCGGGCGTTGCCTGCGCCGGATTTTGCGGGTGTGGTGGGGTCGCGTGGTCCGCGTGGTGTGGTGGAGCGGGTGTTGTGTGGGGCGTTTGCTGAGGTGTTGGGGTTGCCTGAGGTGGGTATCGACGACAGCTTCTTCGACCTCGGTGGGCATTCCCTGCTGGCGACCCGGTTGATCTCCCGGCTGCGCGCCGAGTTCGACACCGAACTGCACATCCGGACGCTCTTCCAGGCCCCGACCCCGGAAGCGCTGGCCAGGCAGCTGGAACGGGCGGGGGCGGCCCGCCCGCCGCTGCGCCCGATGGACCGGCCCGCGGACCTGCCGCTGTCCTTCCAGCAGCAGCGGTTGTGGCTGCTGTACCAGATGGAGGGTCCGGCGCCCACCTACAACATCCCGATGGCCGTGCGGCTCACCGGAACACTGGACACCGAGGCACTGCACGCCGCACTGTCCGATGTGGTCTCCCGGCACGAGACCCTGCGCACCGTCTTCCCGGACACCGAAGGCACCCCGCGCCAGCACATCCTCTCCCCGGAGCAGGCGCGCCCCGAACTGCCGGTGGTCCCGGTCGAACCGGAGCGGCTGGATGAGGCACTGAACGCCGCCGTCCGGCATCCCTTCGACCTCGCCACCGAGCCACCCCTGCGGGCGGGCGTGCTCGCCATCGGCCCGCGGGATCACGTACTGACCGTGGTGGTGCACCACATCGCGGCGGACGGCTGGTCCCTCGCCCCGCTGGGGCGCGAGCTGGCCGAGGCCTACATGCGGCGCCGCGCAGGCGAGGCCCCGGACTGGGAGCCGCTGCCCGTGCAGTACGCCGACTACACCCTGTGGCAGCGGGAGCTGCTCGGCGACCAGGACGATCCCGGCAGCCTGTGGTCGCAGCAGGTCTCCTACTGGCGCAAGGCGCTGGAGGGGATCCCGGAACGGATCGCGCTGCCCACCGACCGCCCGCATCCGCCGGAGTCCTCGCACCAGGGCGGACTGGTTACCTTCGGCTGGGACGCCGAGTTGCGCGATGGGCTGGCCCGGCTGGCCCGTTCCTGCGACGCCAGCATGTTCATGGTGGTCAACGCCGCGCTGGCGGCGTTGCTTTCCAGGCTGGGCGCCGGGGAGGACGTGCCGATCGGTGCGGCCATCGCCGGCCGCACCGACCAGGCCACCGAGGAGCTCGTCGGGTACTTCACCAACACCCTGGTGCTGCGGGTGGACACCTCCGGCATGCCGAGCTTCCGCGAGCTGCTGACCAGGGTGCGCGACCGCAGCCTGGACGCCTTCGCCAACCAGGACGTGTCCTTCGAGGCGCTGGTGGACGCGCTCAAACCTGCCCGGTCCATGGCGCACCACCCGCTGTGCCAGGTGATGCTGGCGTGGCAGAACACCCCGGACGCGGCGCTGGAACTGCCAGGGGTACGGGCCGAGCCGCTGGTGCCGGAGACCGGGGCCGCGCGGATGGACCTGGTCTTCTCGCTCACCGAGACCGCGGACGGTATCGAGGGCGGCATCGAGTACAACACCGATGTCTTCGACCCCGGCACCGTGCGCGCCATCCAGCGGCGCCTCGGCCGGATGCTGGCGGAGGTGGCCGCCGAGCCGGACCGCTCCATCGGCGCGGTGGATCTGCTGGAGCCGGCGGAGCGCGAGCGAATCCTCACCGAGTGGAACGACACCGCGAGGGAGGTGCCGAGGGCCTGCCTGCCGGACCTGTTCGAGGTGCAGGTTGCGCGCACCCCGCACGAGCCGGCGCTGATCGGCGAGGACGAGCGGTTCAGCTATGTACAGCTGAACGCCGCGGCCAACCGGCTCGCGCATCTGCTGATCGCCCGCGGCGCCGGTCCGGAGCGGTTCGTCGCGGTCGGCCTGCCGCGCTCCACCCAGTCGGTGGTGGCGATGCTGGCGATCGCCAAGGCCGGTGCGGCCTACCTGCCACTGGATCCGGACTACCCGGCGCAGCGCCTGGAGTTCGTGGTCGGCGATGCGCAACCGGTGCTGCTGCTCACCGACCACGCCACCGTGGGCGACATGCCCGCCTGCGCTGCCGAGTCGCTGCGGCTGGACGATCCGGCGGTGCTGGCCGAGCTGGCAGGTCATCCGGACACCGCGCCAACCGATGCCGACCGGCTGCGGCCGCTGCGGCTGGAGCACCCCGCGTACGTCATCTATACCTCCGGCTCCACCGGGAAACCCAAGGGTGTCGTGGTGACGCACAGCGGTATCGCCGGGCTGGTCGCCGCCCAGGTGCCACGGTTCGGCCTGGACTCCCCAGGGGGCAGGCTGCTGCAGTTCGCCTCGCCGAGCTTTGACGCCTCGATCGCGGAGCGCTGCGACGCTCTGCTGTCCGGGTCGGCACTAGTGGTCCTGCCCAAGGAACGGCTGCTGCCCGGTGAGCCGCTGGTGCAGGCCTGTGCCGAGTACGGGATCACCAACGTGACCCTGCCGCCCAGTGTGCTGGCAGCCATGCCCGATGGCGGGCTGCCGGAAGGGACCAGCCTGGTGGTGGCCGGTGAAGCCTGCCCGGCCGAGCTGGCCGCCCGCTGGTCCGCCGACCGGCGGATGATCAACGCCTACGGTCCGACCGAGACCACCGTGTGCGCGACGCTCAGCGAGCCGCTGACCGGAGACGGCCCGCCACCCGCGGGCGGCCCGGTGGTGAACACCAGGGTGTATGTGTTGGATGGTGGGTTGCGGCCGGTTCCGGTGGGTGTTGCGGGTGAGTTGTATGTGTCGGGTGTGTGTTTGGCGCGGGGGTATTTGGGTCGTGTGGGGTTGACGGCGGAGCGGTTTGTGGCGGATCCGTTTGGGGTGGGTTCGCGGTTGTATCGGACGGGGGATGTGGTGCGGTGGCGGGATGGTGGGGTGTTGGAGTTTTTGGGTCGGGTTGATGATCAGGTGAAGGTGCGGGGTTTTCGGATTGAGCCGGGTGAGGTTGAGGTGGTGTTGGGGCGGTGTCCTGGGGTGGCTCAGGCTGTGGTGGTGGTGCGTGAGGATGTGCGGGGGGAGCGGTGTTTGGTGGGGTATGTGGTGGGTGAGGTTGGGGTGGAGTTGGATCCGGTGGTGGTGCGGGGTTTTGTGGGTGAGTGTGTGCCGGGTTATATGGTTCCGGCTGCGGTGGTGGTGTTGGATGGGTTGCCGTTGACGGGGAATGGGAAGTTGGATCGGCGGGCGTTGCCTGCGCCGGATTTTGCGGGTGTGGTGGGGTCGCGTGGTCCGCGTGGTGTGGTGGAGCGGGTGTTGTGTGGGGCGTTTGCTGAGGTGTTGGGGTTGCCTGAGGTGGGTATCGACGACAGCTTCTTCGATATCGGCGGCGACAGCATCCAGGCGATCCAGGTGGTGGCCAAGGCCAGGACGGCCGGTGTGGTGATCACCGCCCGCGACCTGTTCGTGCGGCAGACGGTGGCCGGCCTTGCCGAGGTGGCCACCGCCGGGGATGCCGCCCCGATGGCCGAGGACGTCGGCACCGGCCGGATCGAGCCGACCCCGATCATGGAATGGCTGCGCGGGCTGGGCGGCCGGATGTCCGGGTTCAGCCAGTCGGCCGTGCTCAGCACGCCCGCCGAGGCCGATCTGGACCGGCTGACCGCCACCCTGCAGGCGGTCCTCGACCGGCACGATGCCCTGCGCTCGCGGCTGGTGGTGGACCCTGCCGGGGAGTGGTCCCTGCATGCGGAACCGGCGGGCACCGTGCGGGCGCAGGACTGCCTGCGGCGGGTGGACGCGAGCGGGCTGGACGAGTCCGGGCTGGACGCGCTCGTCGCGGCGGAGTCGGCCGCGGCGCCCGCCCGGCTGGACCCCGCCGCCGGGGTGATGTGCCAGGCCGTGTGGTTCGACCGCGGCGCAGGGGCGGCAGGCCGGATCCTGCTGGTGCTGCACCACCTGGTGGTGGACGGGGTGTCCTGGCGGATCCTGGTGCCGGACCTGCACGCCGCCTGGGAGGCGGTCGCCGCGGGCGAACCACCGCGGCTCGCCCCGGTCGGCACCTCGGTGCGGCGCTGGTCCGAACTGCTCACCGCCGAGGCGCAACGCTCGCGCCGGACGGCGGAACTTCCGGTGTGGCAGGACATCCTGCGCCCGACCCCGCCGCTGGTCGCCGGGGAACTGGACGCGGCAAGGGATGTGAGCGGCGCGGCAGGGCGGCTGGCGTTCACCCTGCCTGCCGAGGACACCGCGGCCCTGCTGGGGCAGGCGCCCGGCGCGTTCCGCGCGGGTATCCAGGAGGTGCTGCTCGCCGCCTTCGGGATCGCGCTGACCCGCTGGCGCCGTGCCCGCGGTGGGCCGGACGGCCCGGTGGTGGTCGATGTGGAAAGCCACGGCAGGCATGAGCACCTGGCCGCAGGGGTGGACCTCTCCCGCACGGTCGGCTGGTTCACCGGTATGTACCCGGTGCGGCTGGATCCGGGGCGGGCGGAGGAGTCCGCGACCGAGCTGGCGCTGGCGGTGGACCGGATCGGCGCGGAGCTGCGGGCGATCCCTGACGACGGCCTCGGCTACGGCATGCTGCGCTACCTCAACCCCGAGACCGCGTCCACCCTCGCGGAACTGCCGGCCCCCGAGGTGGCCTTCAACTACCTGGGCCGCCTCGCCGCGCCCGGGGACGCGGCCCCGTGGACGCCGGTTGCCACCGACCCGGAGCAGGCGATGGGGCACGGCGACGAGGAACTGCCGCTGGCGCACCCGATCGAGGTCAACGCGGTCACCCAGGACGGCCCTGGTGGGCCCCGGCTGGTGGCGCACTGGACCTGGGCGGGGGCGCTGCTGGCGGAGGCCGAGGTACGCGAACTGGCGCAGGCCTGGTTCACCGCGCTGCGGTCGGTCGTCGGCTGCCTCGCCGATGCCGAGGTGCCGACCGCGCTGGAGCGGCGGCATCGCGAGCGGCCAGCCGAGGCCGCGCGGCGCCGCACGGGAGAGACCGCCCCGGTGCGGGCCTTCGCTGAGCTGGACCGGCGCGGCGGGGTTCCGCTTTCCTTCTCCCAGGAGGACATCCTGCACCAGCCGGTCGGCCGGAACGACCCGCACCACAACGTGATCACGGCGACCGTGCTGCACGGCGAGCTGGACGAGGCGGTGCTGCGGCGCAGCCTGGACGAGCTGGTGCGCAGGCACGAGGCGCTGCGTACCCGGATCGTGGAGCGGGAGGGGACCACCGTGCAGGTGGTCGACCCGCACGGCCACTGGCCACTGGAGAAGGTCGACCTCAGCACGCAGGACGAGGCGAAGCGGCCGGACCAGCTGCGCCGGATCATCGAGGACGAGGCGGACCGGCCGTTCCGGATCACCGAAGGCGTCGTCCGCGGCATCCTGGTCGCACTGGCGCCACGGGAGCACGTGCTGGTGTTGGACACCCACCACATCGTGGTCGACCAGTGGTCCTACGGGGTGCTCTACGCCGAGCTGAGCGAGCTGTACGCCGCGTATCTGGACGGCAACGAGCCGGACCTGCCGGAGCTGGAGCTGCACTACCCGGACTACGCGGCCTGGCAACGGGAACAGCAGGCGACGGGTGCGTTCGATGAGCACACCGAGTACTGGCGGAACAGGCTGTTGCCGCTGCCCGCGCCGCTGGAGTTCACCGCACCGCAGCACCAGCTCGGCACCGGGCCCGCCGGGTACACGCAGGGTTTCGTGCTGGGCGAGGAGCTCACCGCCGCGGTCAAGGACACCGCGCAGCGGGAGGGCGTCACGCTGTTCATGCTGCTGATGGCGGCGTACAAGCTGCTGCTGTCCACCTACACCGGCAGCGAGGATGTGGCCGTGGCCTTCCCGCTGGCCGGCCGGGAGCGGCCGGAGGTGGCGCGGATGATCGGCTTCTTCATCAACCCGGTGCTGCTGCGCTCGGAACTGCCGGACGAGCTGACCTTCCGCGAGTTGCTGGACCAGGTCCGGGACGGTTCGCTGGAGGCCTACGCGCACCAGGACGTTTCGATGCGGGCACTGCTGCACGAGCACACCCGCACGGGCAACGACCCGTTCCGAGTGTTGTTCAACCTGGTCAACGCGCCCGGCAGCACGCTGAGCATGCCGGGGCTCGAGGTCTCGCCACTGCAGATGACCGTCGGGGACGGCGGCGCGAACCGGGTGTTCCCCGAGCTGATCACCGAGATGCGGCCTTCGGTGGCCGATCTGTACCTGATGATGCGCGAGTACGGCGGTGAGCTGCGCGGCCTGTGGCTGTACTCGCCGGAACGCGTCGGCAACGAGGTGATGGGGGTGCTGGTACGGCAGTGGATACGGGCGCTGGAACTGGTGGTGTCCCGGCCCGAGGCCACCCTCTCGCGGCTGCGCGCCGAACTGCGGCAGGCCACGACCGCCCGCTGATGAGGAGTTGATGGAGGACTGATGAACCAGATGGCGAACCCGGTGGCGCTGGTGACCGGCGGCTCGCGCGGGATCGGCCGCGCGAGCGCGCTGCGGCTCGCGCGGGACGGCTTCGACGTGGCCCTGTGCTACACCTCGGACGGCGAGGCCGCGCAGGAGGTGGAGAAGGAGATCATCGACCTGGGGCGCAACGTGTACGTGCGGCGCACCCAGATCTCCGACCCCGCGGCGGTACGCGCCCTGGTCGAGGGCGCCGAGGACGCCCTCGGCCCGATCACCGCGGTGGTCGCCTCCGCGGGCATCGTCCGGGACAACCCGCTGGTGCTCATGGAGGACGAGGAGTGGGACTCGGTGCTGCGGGTGAACCTGGACGGCGTGTACCACGTTTGCCGCACCGCGATCCAGGAGATGATGCGGCGCAAGAGCGGGGCGATCGTGAACGTCTCCTCGGTGTCCGGCATCCGTGGTAACGCCGGGCAGACGAACTACTCCGCGTCCAAGGCCGGGATCATCGGCTTCACCAAGTCGCTGGCCAAGGAGGTCGGCGGCTACGGCATCCGGGCCAATGTGGTCGCCCCCGGCTTCATCGACACCGACCAGGTCGGCGCGCTGTCCGAACAGGTCCGCGAGCGTGCCGTGGAGCAGATCCCGCTGCGCCGCTTCGGGCAGCCCGATGAGGTGGCCTCGCTGGTGTCGTACCTGCTGTCCGACGCCGCGGCCTACATCACCGGTGGCGTGTTCCAGATCGACGGCGGCCTCGACTGACCACATCGTCCTTCCCTCCGGGGAGGGAGACGGGGTGTTCCCGGATTCCCTCCCCGGAGGGAGGGTAACCCTGAATAAACCCCCTGTTCCGGTATCGGCAATTATCCTGAACTGTTTCTCCATGCTAGCGTGACCACGCGGCGTCGCGGCGACGATGATATCGCGTTTCCGCGGCCGGGGCCTTTGAACGGAACGCTTTCCGTGAAACGGATTGGGAAAGCGCAGTGACAGTGGGGAAAGCACAGTGACGCAGACCGCAATATCCTCGCCAACCCGCAACGCGATCACCGCGATGTACGTGGGCCTGGCGCTCACGCTGATCGCGGCCGTCGTCCCGATTATCGACCAGGACTCCCTTTCCAAGCCGGTCGTCGGCAAGTACCAGGAGTACACCGAGGCCGAGCTGGAAGGGGCCAGGTCCTTCGTGATGGCATACCTGATCACCCTCGCGGCGATCGGGGTGGTGTGCTGGCTGCTGATGATCTGGGCCGCCAGGAGGCAGAAGGGTTGGACCAGGGTCACCGCGACCACCATTTTCGTGCTCGCTCTCGGTATCGCACTGATGAACCTCGTTCTCGAGGAGTACGGAAACAAGATCGTGCCCACCTCCATGGCGGTAGCCGGATTGCTCCCCTGCGTCGCAGGCCTGGTCGCCGTGGTCTTCCTCTGGAAACGCGAGAAAGTCCCCGCGGCGGCCTGAATGGCGCCCGATTTCGCCGCCGGTGCCCGGCTTCACCGGGCACCGGCGGCGTGCGCGGTATTTCGAATGGCTTTCTGTTTCGGGTCCATCCACTTAGGTGGGATGAACTCGGGCACGCCATTGTTCATGACGATGGTCCACCCGGTGTGGTGGATCTCCCGGTGATGGCGGCCGCACAGCAGCACTTCGGCTTGCGTGTGCAGCCCGGCCGGGCGCAGCCCTTGTCCCGCAACGCCAGCGCCCGCCGCTGCGCCGGGGAGGCATCCCGGCTGGACCGGCCGAGGTACAGGATCCCGCCGTCGTTGCCGAACACGGCGGGCACGACCCTCGCCGCGCAGGCGAGCCGCCGGAGCTGGTCGAGGCTGGTGCACCCCGGCACCTCCAGCAGAGCCCGCCGCGTGCGGCTTTCCAGCTCCGCCAGGGTGACCGAGGCGATGATCACCGCGCGCTCCCCACCCTGCACCGCAAGCTCGTCGGTGCGGGCGGCCAGGTCGATGATCTCGGCCAGTGCGTCCCCCTGCCGCCGCGCGGTGCTGCGCGGGTCCGGCAGGCCCGAGACGGGGTCGGCAGGCTGGGGCTTCGCCAAAGGCCCCAGCAGTCCCTCCGGCTGAGCGGCCGCTTCCGGATCCAGCTCCCCGGAAAAGCGCATCCGGCCGTGCCGCCCGGTGTGGTAGCGGAACTCCCGCAGCGGGTCGGCCTGCTCGCGTCGCTCGTCCTCGGGAGCCTTGCCGTCCTGGTCCCAGTAGCGGGCGATCCGGGCCGCCACGTTTTCCCACCGTCCGCGGCGGCGCCTGCCGGGCGGTGTCCAGCAGGCCCCGCTCGTCCGCGGCCCGCTGCTCCTGCGGGATGTGCCCCGGGCAGGCCCGGAACAGGCGCTCGATCGCCCGGCCTGCGCGACCCTGGCGCGGGCCTCCCGTGGCGACAGCCTCGCCGCATCCACCAGCAGGGCCGCCGTATCGCGGTAGCCCTTCTCCCGCGCCAGCCCGCGCCGCTCCATCTCGGCCACCACCGCCAGGGTGGCGGTGTACTCCCTGGCCAGCACCCGCTCGCGCGTGGCCACCAGCGCGGCCAGCTGGTCATCGTCCAGCCGCCACAGCTCCGGTGTCATGCGCGTCTCGGTCATCGCCATCCAGTTTAGTCGAACACAAGTTCGAGTTGTTGGAAAAGTCCCAGGTAAGGGCCAGGTTCACCAGTGTGGGTGGCGAATCGGTAGTGAACGGTCCATTCACGACCGCGGCACGGGGGTCGAGGGACGCTCCCTCGGCCGGGGGAGTGAGCGACCGGACTGGATGCGCCTGCCCGCCCGCGGCCTGCGGGTATCCACCGGACTTGTGCCGCCACCGGTTCTTCGTGTTTCCCGCCGCCTGCCGGAGCTGCCTAGCGTCGGTTTCGCGAGCGCAAGACGACCGAGTCAAGAGACAGGAGCAGGACGATGGCGGAACACACGTTGCGGGACAAGGTCGCCGTGATCGGCGGCGGGGCGAAGAACCTCGGTGGGCTGCTGTCCACCAGCTTCGCCGCGGCCGGAGCCAAGGTGGTGGTGCACTACCACGGCGATAGCACCGCGAATGACGCCGAGAAGACGGTCCGCGCGGTGCAGGACGCCGGCTCCCAGGCCGTCGCGGTGCAGGGCGACCTGACCAGGGTGGCCGACGTGCGGCGGTTGTTCGACACCGCGGTGGACACCTTCGGCGGCGCCGATGTCGCGGTCAATACCACCGGCATGGTGCTGCGCAAGCCGATCCTGGAGACCTCCGAGGAGGAGTACGACACCATGTTCGCGATCAACGCGAAGGCCGCGTACTTCTTCATCCAGGAGGCCGGGCGGCGGCTGAACGACCACGGCAAGATCATCAGTTTGGGTACATCCCTGCTGGCCGCGTTCACCGACGGCTACTCGACCTACGCCGGGGGAAAGGCACCGCTGGAGCACTTCACCCGGGCCGCGGCCAAGGAGTTCGCCGACCGGGGCATCTCGGTGACCACGGTGGCCCCCGGCCCGATGGACACCCCGTTCTTCTACCCGCAGGAGACTCCGGAGCGGGTCGAGTTCCACAAGTCCCAGGGCATGGGCAACCAGCTCACCCAGATCGAGGACATCGAGCCGGTGATCAGGTTCCTGGCCACCGGCGGGTGGTGGATCACCGGCCAGACGATCTTCCCCAACGGCGGCTACACCACCCGCTGACCAGCGGCCGGGGCCCTGCCCTGCCGAAACGGGACCGACCAGCGAGAATCGGGGAGGGCGCACGGCGTCCTCCCCGCCCGCGCACCCGGCACACCATCCCGGCCCCGGAGTACATCCGGCGGAGAACGGAGCCTGACCGTGGGTTTGGACCTGCACAAGCTGGAACACCTGATCGCGGTGGCCGAGGAGGGCAGCTTCACCCGCGCCGCCCGGCGATTGCACCTGTCCCAGCAGGCCCTGTCCACCTCCATCCGGTCCCTGGAACGCGAGGTCGGTGTGGTCCTGCTGGACCGCAGCGGGAACCCGGTCACCGTCCTGCCAGCCGGGCAGGTGCTGATCGAGGACGCGCGGGTGCTGCACGGCGTGGCGCGCGCGGCCCTGCTCCGTGCCCGGCGGGTCGGCCGCGGCGAGACCGAGGCCCTGCGGATCGGGCACACCCCGGCCGTCACCGGCGAGGAGGTCACGGTGCTGCTGCGCCAGGTGCACGTCGCGCATCCCGAGCTGGCGACCCAGGTCAACCAGCGTTACCCGGACGAACTCACCGCCGAACTCCTCGCCGGTGAACTCGATCTCGGCCTGTGCCGGGCGATGACCCCGGCACGCGGGCTGGCGCGGACCACCCTGACCCAGCACCCGCTGCGCATCGCCGTGCCAGCGGGGCACCAGTTCGCCGAGCGGGAGTCGGTGCGGCTGCCCGAACTCGCCGGGGAGTCCATCATGGTCTGGGGCCGCCCCGGCCGCTCCGGCTACACCGACCTGCTCATCGAACACTGCCGCCGCGCCGGGTTCGAACCGCGGGTGCGGCGCAACCCCGTCCAGGGAACCCCACCGGTCACCGCCGTGCTCGGCACCGGCCACCTCGCCTTCGTCACGAATGCTCCCGGACCCGTGTCCGGCGGCGAGGTGCGGGTCATCGACCTGCGGCCGTCGGTGTTCGTGCCGCTGCACGCGTTGTGGCCGCAGCACACTATCTCCCCGGCGCGGGATGCCTTCCTTGCCACCGGTTTCGACAGCTAGTGGGAGCGCAGGGCCAGCGCACACAGGTGGCCGCGGCCGGAGGCGGCCAGCACCACCGCGGCGCCCGGCCGCTCCAGCAGGGCACCCATGGTCAGCAGCGGGCTGACCGTGCCATGCCGGGCTTCGGTGTAGTCCGTGCCCGCGATGGGGACGCCGGATCCGGCCAGTTCGGTGCCGAGCGCGTCGGCGAGGGGCGCCGTCCGTGCCGGCCCGCAGGCCACCACCCGCACCGGGCCCACCCCGGCGAGGGAGGCGGCGAGCTCCACACCCAGGTCCGCGGGCAGCGCCGGGCCGCCGGGATCCGGCAGGAAGCGGGAGACCCCGCCGAGCACCGTGCCCTGCGGCCGGTCCACCGCGCCGCCGAGCACCAGCACCCCGGCGCCCTCGCCGGGGGCACCGGGGGCGGCCTGCTCGGCCGCCGTGGCCAGTACCCTGGCCGCCCGGCCACGCCGGATCGCCTGGGCCCCGAGCAGGACTCCCTCCAGGCCGCCGGTCACCGGATTGGTCAGGGTCACCGCGCAGGCCCGCGCGCCGAGCGTGATCGCCAGCTGGGTGGCCGGGATGTTCGCGGCGAAGCCGGGGAGCTCGACCGGGCTGAGCTCGCCAACCCCCTCCTGCCGGATCGTGCGGTACAGCTTCTCGTGCAGCCCGGTGATGCACTGGTGGGTACCGGTGAACACGCCCAGCCCGGTGGAGTCCTGGCCGGACGCGGCCGGATCCCCCTGCTGCCTGCCCAGCGCCAGGTTCGCCGCCGCGAGCAGGAACCTGGTGGCCGGGGTCAGGTACTTCCAGCCGCGCCTGCCGAGGTGGGCGGCGGGGTCGAACCAGCCGTCCGGACGCGGGGGCGAGGACAGCGCCCCGAATCCGCCGATCGGCACCGTCATCCGGCGGCCCCCAGCACGAGCGCCACATTGCTGCCGCCGAAACCGGTGGCCGTGACGAGCACCCGCGGGGCGGGCAGTTCCGTTGGCCCCGCGGTGGGCACGAACAGCTCGCAGTCCGGATCCGGGGTGCCGACGTTCGCGTTCGGCGGGACCACACCCGCGCCCAGGATCAGCGCGCCGACCACACAGGCCAGTACCCCGGCGGCACCAGCGGTGTGCCCGGTCATCGCCTTGATCCCGTAGGCGGGGATCCGGGCCGCCGCCGGGCCCAGCAGGCCGGCCACGGCCGCGGTCTCCACCACGTCGTTCATCGGGATTCCGGCCCGGTGCGGTAGCACCGCCCCCGGTTCGCCGCCGGACCCGCGCACCGCCTGTGCCATGGCCCGCCGGAACTGGTCGCCTTCCGGCTCCGGCGCGGTCGGGTGGTGGGCGTCGGCGCTCCATTCGTTACCCGTCACAGTGGCGTAGCGCCGGGCCTGCCTGCCGCGGGCGGACTCCGCGGATTCCAGCACCACGGCGGCTGCCCCCTCACCGGGCACCATCCCGCCGCGGTCGGCGTCGAACGGGCGGCAGGCCGCGGGATCGAGCAGGTCGAGCCGCTCGAGCATGCCCCTGGACACGGTGGAATGGCAGTCGCTGCCGCATACGATCACGATCTCCGCCGCCCCGGCTGCGATCAGGTCGGCCGCGGTGCCCACGGCCAGCGCACCCGAGGAACACGCGGTACTCACGCTGTGGTTCGGCCCGCCGATGCCGAACTCCGCCGCGATCCGCTCGCCGAGCCGGTACGGTCCTGCCTCCGGCGGCGCGGCGTGCTCGTCCTCGAACCGGTCGATGTCACCGAGGGTGGTGCCGAGGACCAGGCCTGCGCCGCGAAGATCCGATGTGGTCAGTCGGGCATCGGCGACGGCCTGGCCGACCGCGTCCGATGCCAGTGCGCCCGCCCGGCCGCCACCTTCGGAGCCGTAGCGGGAATCCGCGGTGTAGGAAGGGTCCGGCGGCACCGCACCGGCCAGCGCCGCCCACAGCTCGGACACCGAATGGCCAAGGCAGGTCACCGCGCCGAGGCCGGTGATGACGGGAGCCGACACATCCCTCCTGTCCGGGCCGGGCCCGCGCGATTCGCGGGCACACCCGCGAACCTAACCGGCGAGCGCGGCCCGGCCGGTGCCCCGATTCAAAGCTTGAATGGCGCCGGGATCCCGGCCCGCTGGTAGCAGGAACTCGCTCCTGAGAGGGAACTGGATCCCGGTTGGCTGCCGGTAGGGTGCGCCCCATGACGACCCCCGTGACGACGGCGCCCTCCGCTGCCGTCCGCCGCCCCCGCAGGCTGTACCGGCGCATCTGCGGCTACGGCGTGATCGTGGCGGTGCTGCCGTACCTCACCCTCAAGGTGCTGTGGGTGTTCGACGTCATGGTCGGCGTTCCGCCCGAGTCCCCCGCATACTCCGGCTGGCAGGCGCAGAACGCCGCCACCGCCGCGCTGGACCTGGTGGCCGTGCTGCTGGCGCTGGCCCTGACCCAGGACTGGGGGCTGCGGTTGCCAGCCTGGCTGGTGCTGGTCCCGATCTGGGTCGGAACCGGCTTCCTGGTGCCCGCCTTCGTCGAGGTCGTGGTGGACTTCCTGCATGGGCTGACCACCTCCGGCCAGCTGGTGAGCATGCAGGACGGGCTGGTGGAGAACTGGACGTACGTGATCGTCGGCAGTTCCTTCGCGGTGCAGGGACTGCTGCTGGGTGGCGCGTTCGTGCTGTACGCGCGGCAACGGTGGGCCGAGGCCATTGCCGAGCTGCCCGTCGAGCCCGAGCGCGGCACCACCTTCCCCGTGCAGCGCGTGCTGGGCATCACCGGCGCGGTGCTGGCGGCGGTCATCGCCGTGCTGCACCTGTATCAGGCCGTCCTCGCCCCGGCCGCGCTGCGGACGGGGGAGTGGACCTTCGCGACCAGGGTGGTGGAGGCCGTCGAGGGGATCGGGGCGCTGCTGGCGGTACTCGGTGTGCTGGCGCTGGTCGGCACCGGGGCGCGTCGCCTGCTGCCCACCCGCGGACGGTTTACCACCGCGGTGGTTTTCACCTGGATCGGCGCCGGATCCCTGTTCGCATACGGGTTCTTCCGCACCCTGAGCAATGTGCTGAAGGCGCCGTTGAGCGACACCATCACCCCGCTGAACCGGGCGGTGAGCCTGGGCGCGCTGCTGGCGGGCCTGATCATCGGTATCGCCGCCGTCCTGCTGCTGAGCGAGCGCAGCGCGGTGGTACGGGCCGAGGAGGCAGCCGAGGGCGCCTGACGACGCGGGATGAGGCCCGCCAACATCGAAGAGTTGGATGCATGGTTGTCGCTCACCGCGCGCCGGTGGTGGGGTTGCCAGGGCGTGATCCGATCCCGGCGACCGCGGTCGCGGGCCCTGGCAAGGAGAACTTGTGTCAGCTCAGGCAGTCGATGTGGACGAACTTCGCACCCTGGTCGCCGATGTGGTGGACGTCCTTCCGGAGTCGCTGACCGACGAGGTGCGGTTCGTCGAGGACCTCGAGGTGGACTCGCTGATCGCCCTGGAACTGGCCGTGACCCTGCAGCGGAAGTACCAGGTGCAGATCGCCGAGAAGGAGATGGTCCAGGTACGCACCTTTCCGGACATCTGCCACCTGCTCAACACGAAATCGGCGCAGCGGTGAGCGCGGCCCCGCTCCTGCCAGGGGTTTCCGTGCTGTCCGAGCGGGCAGACGGCCTGCTGGCCGAGGTGGTGGTGAACCCCGCCGAGGAGGTCTTCCGCGGCCACTATCCCGGATTCGAGCTGCTGCCGGGGATGTACCTGCTGGACCTGGTGCAGCACCTGGTCATCGGGCACGCGCACGCGGCAGGGGTGCGGACCCGGCTGGCAGGGGTGCGGTCCGCCCGGTTCAACTCCGTGGTGCCACCCGGCGACACCGTGACGGTGGACTGTGCGATCACGCCGGGCGACGGGCAGCGCGAGGTGCGCGCCACCTGTGGCGCGGGCAATGGCAAGGTGGCCACCTTCCGGCTGCGCTTCATCGACCTGGAGCCGGAAACCGGGAAGTCCATCGTGGACGGTGGCAGGGAAACCCTGGTGGCCGTGGGATGAGCGCGGGATCGCGCTACCTGATGATCGAGAGCCAGGGCCCGTGGAGCGGCCCGAACGCGAGCCGGTTCGTCCGCGACGCCGGGGAGCTGGCCGCGGCCGGGCACGAGGTGGTCCTGCTGCTGGTGCAGGATGGGGTGCTCGCCGCGGTGCCGGAGGCGAGCACCGCGGTGCGCGGCGTCCTCGACGGCGGTGGCCAGGTGTGGGTGGACGGCTTCTCGCTGCGCCAGCGGGCACTGGCCGCGACGGCACCGCCCGCAGGGACCGTGCTGGTCGAGATGGACGCCGTGGCGGAGGAGCTGCTCAGCACGGACGGTCAGGCGGTGTGGCACTGATGGCCCTGCCGACCCGCCGCTGGGACCTGCTGCTCATCATGACGGCCCCGCCGCACTACAACGACACCTTCACCACCGTGCTCCGGCTGTCCGAGGCGATGCTGCGCAGGGGTGGCGCGGTGCGGGTATGGGCCTGCGGTTACGCGAACATGCTCACCCAGGACACGCACGGCGAGACCAAACCGAAGAACACTCGCGCCCCGGAGGTGGCCTATCCCTCCAGCGCCGCCATCGTGCGGCAGCTGATCGCCGGGAACGAGGGCCGGTTCGGCTGGATCGGATGCACCACCTGCAGCGCCGAACGCGGTGCCACCAACCACATCGCCGAGGTGCTGATGCGGTCGCCGGGCCGCCTGATGGCCACCATGGCCACCTCGGCGAAGACGATCTTCATCGGAGGTGCGTGACGGTGCCACATCGCGTGCTCGGCATCATCGACCGGACCTACCGGGGAGCCGTGGAGTCGCAGTTCTTCGACCCGCTGTACGGCTTCCTCGACATGCGGGAGCAACTCGGCGCGGTGGACATCGTGCTGCGCGGGCTCGCCGTCACCCTGGCCGTGCAGGAGCAGGAGTACAGCACCGAACTCGATCTCGGGGCGGTGCGGCTGGACACCCTGCCGGACTACCGGGGTGTCGTCCGTGACCTGGTCGGCGCGGGAATGACGGTCACAGCGGACGAACCGGACCTGCGCGGGCTCGGGTTCACCGGCGCCGACCTGCTGCCCGGGGTGGCCTGCGCCGACACCAACCAGCTGGCAAGGACCTGGCCCCGGTACGACAAGGTGTGGTTCGTGTGACCGGGCTCGCCGCCATCAAGGAACTGATCCCGCATCGCTACCCGCTGCTGCTGCTCGACGACGTCCTCGACCTGGCACCCGGCAGGCATATCGTCGCGGTCAAGGCGGTGACCTGCAACGAACCCTGCTTCCGGGCATTGCCGGACGACACCCCGGACGAGGGCTACGGCTACCCCTCCGCGCTGGTGGTGGAGTCCTGGTGCCAGGCGGCGCTGGTGCTGGCCATGCGAGAACGGCCCCGGGCGCATGCCGCGGGCGAGGTGGCCGTGCTCGGCGCCGCCACCAATATCGACCTGCACTCCACGGTCCGGCCTGGCGAGGTGCTGCGGCACGAGGTGCGGATCGGCAAGTCGCTTGGCGACTCCTGGGTGTTCGAAGGGCAGGCGACCGCGAGCGGCAGGATCGTGCTGACCGTGGAGAGCGTGCTCGCCGCGGTCCGTCCGTCCGAAGTGCTCGGTTCGCCATGACGGTCGTCGAGCTGGACCGGCCGCCGTTCGCCGCCCCACTGCGGGCGGCCGACCGGTTCGCCGTGACCGGGGATACCGGCACGGAGCGCGCACTGGTCGCGTACAAGACGGTGGACGTGCGCGACCCGTACATGGCAGGGCATTTCCCCGGGCTGACCATGTTGCCCGCGGTGTTCCTGCTGGAAGCGGTGCGCCAGGTGGTCGCCGCGGATCGGGTCCCGTACGGGCGGTGCGAGCTGCTGGCCGTCCAGTCGATACGGTTACGCGCGCCGATGCGTGGCGGGGACGAGATCCGGCTGGACCTCGTGCTGCGCCCGGAGGGCGCGACGGCCTGGCGGGTGCGGGCCGCCTGCGTCCGGCAGGACGGTGTCGCGGTGGCCGAGCTGAAACTGACCGCCGGGCGGACCGGCGGGGAACCGGGGCTCGACCCCCCGGCGGCGCCCCCTGCCCCGGCGGCATCCCATGCCAGGACCACGCGCGGATCCGGCGGCAGCTCCCGGTGCGGCATCCGATGCTGCTGGTGGACCGGGTCCAGCAGGTCACCCCCGGCCGGGAGATCGTCACCACCAAGGCGGTGACGGGCGGCGAGCCCTGCTATGCCGGCCTGCCGGAGGACCCCGGCCCCGATGCCTACTGTTACCCGCGCTCGCTGATGCTGGAGTCCTTCGGCCAGAGCGCGGCCCTGCTCTGGCTGGCCAGCGCGGTGGGGGAGGGAATCGGGGAGGGGGTGCTGATGCTCGCCGCCGTGCGCGAGTGCAGGTTCACCTCCGCGGTGCAGCCGGGGGAACTGCTGCACCAGGTGGTACGGCTGGAGCAACGGGTGGGCCCGAATGCCTTCTTCACCGGCGAGACCTGGTCCGGAAACCGTTGTGTGGCAACGATCGAAACGTTGATCGCGGCAAGCAGGCCCGCGGAGGACGTTACCGGCCAGACCGTCGCTTCAAGTTTCTGATGTCGGCTTTCGTCGCCCGGCAGGCGACTGTTTTATTGAATCGCAAGGTAATGACGTCTGCAGAACGGTGGTCGGCAATGCGTCGGGTGGTCGTCACCGGTGTCGGCCCGGTGTCCAGTATCGGCGTCGGCGCGGTGGAGTACGCGCTGGCGTTGCGTGCCGGGGCGAGCGGGATCTCCGAGATCACCAGCTTCGACGCGAGCGGGTTCCCGCACCGGATGGGCGGTGAGGTTCGCGACTTCCAGCCGGAGAAGATCGTCCGCCGGATCGAGGTGGACGACTGGGGGCGTACCAGCCTGTTCGCCGCGGCCGCGGCCCGGCTCGCGGTGGAGGACGCCGGTATCGACGAGGAGCTGCTGACCGGTGCCAGGGCGGGCGCGGTGCTGGGCACCACGGCAGGCGAGTCGCAGGTGCTGGAGTCGGTGACCAGGCAGGCGCTGGCAGAAGGTTATGACGCGGTGTCACCGGAGCGAATGGGCCGGATCGACGCGGGCCGGATCTCACTGGCCGCGGGCACCGAGCTGGGCCTCACCGGCGACCTGCTCACACTGTCCACCGCCTGCGCCGCGGGGAACTACGCCCTGGCCCACTCTCTCGACCTGATCCGCACCGGCGAGGCCGACTACATGGTCGCCGGCGGGGCCGACTCGGTGCAGCAGTGGCTGCACGCCGGGTTCTACAAGCTCGGCGCCGTGGCCGAGCACGCCTGCGCGCCCTTCGACCGGGACCGGGCCGGGATCCTCACGGCGGAAGGCGGCGCAGCCCTGTTCCTGGAGTCCCTCGACTCGGCCCGGCGGCGCGGCGCCCGGATCTACGCCGAGGTACTGGGCGCGGGGCTGAACTGCGACGCCTACCACATGGTGGCGCCGAACGCGGCCAGTATCGCCGACTGCATGCGGCTGGCGCTGGCCGACGCCGGTGTCCGCCCGGACGAGGTCGACTACATCGGCGCGCACGGTACCGGCACCCCGACCAACGACGTGGTCGAGTTCACCGCGGCGCGGGAGGTGTTCGGCGATCCGCCGCCCCCGATCAGCTCCACGAAATCCATGCTGGGCCACACCATGGGCGCCGCGAGCGGGATGGCCGCCATCGCCGCCGCGCTGGGCATCGCCGAGTCCTTCCTGCCGCCGACGATCAACTTCGGCACGCCGGACCCGGAACTACCCGGGATCGACCCCGTGCCGAACACGGCAAGGCCCGCGGAGGTCGGCATCGCCATGGTGAACGGGTTCGCCTTCGGCGGCAACAACGCCATCGTCGTCCTTGGACGGTGTGATGACTGAAGAGCTCTTGGCGGAACCGGAAACATCCGGGAAGCAGCTCGCCGGGAAAGAACTGGCGATCACCGGATTCGGTGTCCTTTCCGGACTCGGGATCGGGCCGGATGCACTCGTGGACGCGCTGACGCGGCCGCCGGAACCGGTGGACGTCAGCGGGATGTTCACCGAACCGCTGCCCCGGCCGGACGCGCATGTGCTGGTCGATTTCCACGCCGCCGAGCACCTCGGCCGCAAGGGAACCTCGTTTCTGGACCGTGGCACCGCCTTCGGGCTGCTGGCCTGCCGGGACGCGCTGGCCGACGCCGGGATGGCGGAGCCGGACCGGGCCCGCACCGGTGTCGTGCTCGGTACCACCGCGGGCAGCCTCAAGTCGACAAGTGACTACAGCCGGGACACCCTCACCGAGGAGCGGCCGTACCATGTCAACCCGGTGCTATTCCCGAACGCCGTGATGAACGGCATCGCCGGGCAGGCCGCGATCCGGTTCGGGCTACGCGGGCTGAACGCGACGATCGCGGGCGGGCCGCTGGCCCTGCTGCAGGCCCTGCGCTACACCGGGGTCGCGCTGGCCACCGGAAGGGCCGAGGTGATGCTGGCCGGTGCGGTGGAGGAGTTCAGCCCGCAGGCCGCGTGGTCGGTGCAGCACGCGCAGCGCCGCGCGGGCGGGACCCTGCCCGCAGGGGAGGGCGCCGCGGTGTTCCTGGTCGAGGACGCGGCGGCGGTCCGGGCGCGCGGTGGGCGCCCGGATGCCTGCGTGCTGTCGGTGACCTGTTCCGGATCCGCGGCATCGCCGGGGCCCGCGGGCACCACGGACCGGCTACGCGAATGCCTGCGCGCGGCGCTGGACCAGGCAGGGGCCTCCGCGGCGCAGGTGCGGACGGTGGCACTGGGCACCGACGGGACGCCCTGGCTGGACGATGCCGAGGAGACCGCGGTGCGGCAGGTGCTCGGCGCCGGCGCGGCCCGGTTGGGTACCACGCAGGTCACCGGCGTGGCAGGCAGCGCATCCGGTGCCTTCCCGCTGGCCGCGCTGCTGGCCCGGCATCGCGCGGAACCGGCGCGAGACGGCGAGTTGTCCGTGCTCAGTACGCGCTCGGCCGACGGTTCGGTCGCGGCGGCCGTGGTCAGGGGGTGGTCCCGTGCCGGCGGCGATCACGGGTAGGGCGATGCTCACCTGTCTCGGCGACCTGGAGTCCACCTTCGCCGCGCTGGCGGATGGCCGCACCGGGGTGGGCCCGCTGCGGTACGGCCTGCCGGACAAGCTCAACGTGCTGGCCGGGTACCACATCGGCACCAGCAGCGCGGAGGGTCCGGCGCAGGCTACGGGATGGCTGACGCACTGCGTCTCCGCGGCACTGCGGGACGCCGGGGTGGACCCTGGCACCAGCAGGGTGAACGTGGTCGTCGGTACCGGGTTGCGGGAGCTGCGCACGGTGGAGCACGGGCATCTCGACGGCACCCAGGTGACCGGTAACCAGCTGCACTTCCGGCGGGCCGTGCGCGCCGCCGTACCCGGGGTGCGTGAGGTGCACACTCTGGCGGGTGCCTGCGCCGCCTCCGGCTACGCCCTGGCGCTGGCCATGGACATGCTCGAACTCGGCGAGGCCGACGCGGTGGTGGCCGCGGGCTGCGACGCCATGACCGAGAGCATGCTCGCCATCATCGGCAGGGTCGGTGAGCGGCCCGCGGATATGGTGCGCCCGTTCGACACCGCGCGCGGCGGGGCGCAGCTCGGCGAGGGTGCCGTGGCCGTGGTGCTGCAGGCCGGCGCAACGGAGCGGGCCTACGGCCTCGTCCGCGGGGTCGGCCTGACCTGCGACGCCAAGCACGAGACCGCGCCGGACCAGAACGGGATCGTGGCCGCGATGCGGGACGCCTACGCCCGCGCGGGCCTCGGGCCCGAGCGGATCGACCTGGTGCTCGCGCACGGCACCGGCACCGCGTTGAACGACCCGACCGAGGCCGCGGCGCTGGCGGAGGTGTTCGGCGCGGACGGGCCCACGGTCACCGGGATCAAGGGCGCCATCGGGCACACCTCGGGCAGCGCCGCGCTGATGAGCACGCTGGTCGCGCTGGAGACCATCCGGGAGAAGGCCGTGCCACCCGTGGTCGGCCTGCGCACGCCGATCGAGGAGGCCCGGTCGTTGCGGCTGGTGCATCCGGAGCGGCCGGTGACCCAGGTGACCGAGGTGGCGCAGGTGAACGCCTTCGGCTTCGGCGGGGTGAACGCGGTGACGATTGTCCAGGCGCCACAGCGGCCAGGCAGGGGAGACGGATGAGGAAACCACCCAGGATGTACTTCTCGCTACGCAGTCCGTTCAGCTGGATGGCGTTGCGAAGGCTGGAGGAACGTGTCCCGGAACTGCTGGAGCGGTTCGACTACATCCCGTTCTTCGAGCCGGATCCCAGCACGATGGCCGAGCTGGTGGCGCGCGGCGGGGACTTCCACTACGTGGACATGAGCAAGGCGAAACACCTCTACATCCTGGCCGACACCAAGCGGCTGGCCGGTCATTTCGGCTACCGGATGACCTGGCCGGTCGATGTCGACCCGTGGTGGGAACTGCCGCACCTGGCCTGGTTCAAGGCGCGCGAGCTCGGGGTGCAGCGCGAGTACTACGCCGCGGTGATGGCGGCAAGGTGGGAACGCGGCGAGGACATCTGCGATACCGGCACGCTGCGCCGGACCTGCGATGCGGCCGGGCTGGACGGTGACCTGCTGGTGTCCGCGCCGCAGGATCCGGACATGCGTGAGCTCGGCGTGCGGGCCCTGCTGGATGTCTACCACGACGACGTGTTCGGGGTGCCCTACTTCAAGGTCGGGCGGCAACGGTTCTGGGGCCTCGACCGGATCGACTTCGTGATCGAGGAACTGGAGCGGATGACGGCGAAAGCACAGTGACGGCGCGTTTTGCGGACAGACACGGAGGAATCGATGGGACCAGCGGATTCGAGCACTGGCGGCGAGCCCGCGGACGAGCAGGTCTGGGCGGACGGTCAGCTGGACGGGATTCCGAGGGAGATCGTCGAGCGGGTCGGTGCCGCCGACACCGATACGGCGGGCGGCTGCGGCTGACCCGGGTTCATGCACCAGCGACCTGTGAGGGAGCGGTTTCGTGACTCAAGAACATTGCGCGATCGTGACCGGCGGATCCCGCGGGATCGGGCGCGCGGTGGCCGCCCGGCTGGCCGCCGACGGCTACGACATCGCGTTCTGCTACCACAGCGACGGTGAGGCCGCAGCGCTGACCGAAAAGATGATCACCGAGCACGGCAGGCGCGCCCTGCCGGCGAAGGTGGACGTGTCCGACTTCGCCGCGGTCGAGAAGTTCGTCGGCAGGGCGGCGGAGGAACTCGGGCCGGTGCGGGTCGTGGTGAACTCGGCCGGGATCGTCCGGGACGGCCCACTGGTGCTCATGCAGAACGAGGACTGGCACAGGGTTGTGGACACCAACCTGAACGGCACCTTCAACGTGTGCCGCAGTGTGGTGTTCGATTTCATGAAACGCAAGGAAGGCGTCATCGTCAACCTATCGTCCATCGCCGGTGTCTACGGCAACGCCACACAGACGAACTACTCGGCCTCGAAGGCCGGAATTCAGGGAATGAGTATGTCCCTGGCGAAGGAGCTGGCGCCGTACGGAATTCGGGTCAACGTGGTGGCCCCCGGGCTCATCGAGACCGACATGACGACCGGACTCTCGGACAAGGTCCGGGACAAGGCGCTGTCGGCCATCCCGATGCGCCGGGTCGGCAACCCCGACGAGGTGGCCGAACTGGTGTCGTTCCTCGCCTCGGGCAAGGCAAGCTACATCACCGGCCAGGTGGTCCAGGTGGACGGCGGATACTCGTTGTGACGTGAGGTAGCGAAAAATCAGTTCGTCGCGGTGGCTGTCAAGGACGATACGAAAATTCGTGTTTCGTGGTCCCGTGCCGGTGGAACTGGTTTACTGAACAACGATGCCGGGTTCGGGGACGACAACGCCCGCCGGCACCTGGGGAAAAATTATCTCGTTTCTATCGTGATATCAGAAGGGTGGTTTCACCGTGACGGTCGACACCAAACGAGGGCAGCTCGACGAAATTCGCGACATCGTCGCGACGGTCCTCGAACTGGAGCCGGACGAACTGACCGACGAGAGCCTTTTCGTCGAGGACCACGACGCCGACTCGCTGCGTGCGGTCGAGATCCTGGCGCGGCTGGAGAAGAGCTTCAAGGTGGACATCCCGCAGTCCGAGCTGCCGAAGATGGTGAACGTGGTCTCGGTCTACGACGTGGTCGCCGCGCACGCAGGCTGGCAGGCCTGAGCGGGGCTTTGGGCAACGGATGCGGCGGGTCGTCATTTCCGGCGTGGGGCCGGTGTCGAGTATCGGCATCGGTTCCACGGCTTACGCGGATGCGTTGCGGGCGGGGCGTAGCGGCGTATCACCGATCGCCGGCTTCGACACCGAGGGGTTCCCCTATGTCATGGGCGGTGAGGTACATGATTTCGACCCCGGTCTCTACCTCACCCGGCTGAAGGCCGAGGAATGGGGCCGGGCCAGCCTGTTCGCCGCAGCCGCGGCGCGGCTGGCCGTCGCCGACGCCGGGATTTCCGAGGCGGAACTTGCCACGGCCGCCGCGGGGTCCTGCATGGGCACCACCGCCGGCGAGTCCGGGGTGCTGGAACGGGTCACCGAGGAGTCGCTGGCCGCAGGCGGGTTCGGCGGGGTGCCACCGGAGTGGTTCCGCCAGGTCTCGGCGGCCCGCCTCTCCCTGGCGGTGAACCGGGAACTCGAGCTCACCGCGGACGCGGTCACGCTGTCCAACGCCTGCTCGGCCAGCAACTACGCGCTGGGCTACGGCTACGACCTGATCCGTACCGGGGAACTGGACTACGCCGTGGTCGGCGGCGCCGACTCGGTGATGCGCTGGTCGCATGCGGGCTTCTACCGGCTCGGTGCGCTGGCCGAGCGGGTGTGCGCCCCGTTCGACCGGGACCGTTCCGGGATCATCACCGCGGAAGGGGGCGCGGGCCTGTTCCTGGAGAGCAGGGAGTCCGCCGAGGCCCGGGGCGCCAGGGTGTACGCCGAGGTGCTCGGCTACGGAATGAACTGCGACGCGCACCACATGGTGGTGCCGGAACGGGCCAGCGTCGCCGAATGCATGCGCCTCGCCCACCGCAATGCCGGGATCGAACCGGCCGATGTGGACTACATCTGCGCGCACGGCACCGGAACCGAGACCAACGACCTGACCGAGGCCGGGGCCGTCGGGGACGTGTTCGGCGCGCAGCCGCCGCCAATCAGTTCGGTGAAGTCGATGCTGGGACACACCATGGGTGCGGCGAGCGGGCACGGCGCCATCGCCGCCGCACTCGCCATCACCCATTCCTTCCTGCCGCCGACCATCAACTTCTCCACCGCCGATCCGGAGATGGCCCCGGTGGACCCGGTGGCGAACATCGCGCGCCAGGCGCGGGTGGACATCGCGCAGATCAACGGGTTCGCCTTCGGCGGGAACAACGCCATCGTGATCCTGGGACGGCCGTCGTGACCGCGGCGGCGCGGCAGGCCGCGCACCCGGGCGGAACCGAGGTCCCTGCGGGCGCGCTGGCCATCACCGGGTTCGGGGTGGTCGGCGGGGCAGGGATCGGGCCGGAACCGCTGGCCGGGGTGCTCGCTGGCCACCGGCAGGCGCCTGCGGAACCCGGCGAGCTGTTCGAGGACGACCTGCCGGGACCCGAAGGGCACGCCCTCACCGGGTTCAGTGTGCGCGAGCACCTTGGTCGCAAGGGCACCTCCTTTCTGGACCGCGGCACCGGGCTCGGCCTGCTCGCCTGCACCCTCGCGCTGGCGGACGCGGGCCTGGACGTGCATGACGGCAACCGGGCGCGGATCGGCATCACCCTCGGCACCACGCACGGCAGTATGAAGTCGACCAGTGACTACAGCAGGGCCACCCATACCGAACACCGGCCCTACCACGTCAATCCCGTGCTGTTCCCGAACGCGGTGATGAACTCGGTGGCCGGGCAGGCCGCGATCCGTACCGGCCTGCACGGCCCCAACTCCACCGTTGCCGGTGGCACCACCGCAATGGCCCAAGTGCTGCGGTACGGCCGTAACCTGATCGGCTGCGGCTACGCCGACACCCTGCTCGCCGGGACGGTGGAGGAGTTCAGCCCGCAGCACGCCTGGGCGGTGCGCGCTATCCAGGCCGCCGAGGGCGGCGACCTGCCCCCTGGCGAGGGCGCGGCGGTGTTCGTCGTGCGCAGCGCGGCCGCGGTGCGCGCCGCCGGAGACGAGCCCTTGGCGGAGATCCTTGCCGCCGAGGTCGGCAGTTTCGACCCGCCGGGTGAGGATCCCGCCCGGTATACGGCCGGGTTCGCGGCCTGCCTGCACCGCGCGCTGCACCGCGCGCGGGTGCGGCCGGACCAGGTGGGCACGGTCTGCACCGGTGGCAACGGCATGCCCGCGCTGGACGGCGCCGAGTCGCGGGCGCTGGACGAGGTAGTCGGTTCCACGGCGCCGCGGATCGCGGTGGCCGATGCGGTCGGCGAGTCCGGGGCGGCCTTCGGCGGCCTGCAACTGGCCTGTGTGCTCGCCGCGCACCGCGCGGGCGCGCAGTCGGAGCTGTTCCTGCTCAGCTCGCGTTCGTCGGACGGCTCCGTGGGCGTGCTGCTCGTCCGGACCGGGATGCGATCGTGACCGGGCGGGACGAGCACACCGGCGTGGCCGTGCTCGATGCCGCCGTGCACCTGCCCGGCTGGTCCGCCGACGACCTTCCCGGACTGCCCGCACACCCGGCCGAGCCGCCGCAGGAGGCGCGGAAGGTACTGGGCCGCAAGGGGTTGCTCGGCAAGGAACCGGCGACCCTGCTGGCCCTGTGCGCGGTGCACCGGATGTTCGGGCTGCCCCCGGTGCGCCCCGCGGAGCCGGTGGCACAGGCCGAGGGCACCGCCGTGCTGGTGGCCTGCAACCTCGGCAACGTCCAGACGGTCTGCGGCATCGTGGACGACGTTCGCGAGGGCGGGGTCAAGGCGGTCAGCCCGCTGGACGCGCCAAACGCCTCCAGCAACGTGATTGCCAGCACGGTCGCGATCTGGTACGGCCTCACCGGGCCGAATCTCGCGGTGTGCAGCGGCGCCACCGCCGGGCTGGACGCGGTCCGGCTGGCGACGCTGCTGCTGCGCTCCGGCCGCGCCCGGCGTGCGCTCGTGGTGGGGGTGGAACCGGAGGATCCGGTGGCCACCGGACTTGCCGGTGGGCGGCTGCGCGCGGGTGCCGCCTGCGTGCTGCTCGGCGGGCGGGACTCTCCTGCGCCCTGGCTCGGGCCGGTCCGCGACACCGATGCGCCCGCAGGCGAAAGCGACGGGCTGGACGTGTTGTACGGCGCCAGCGGGGTGGTACGGCTCGCACTCGCCGCCGGACGATTGCCTGCCGCGGATACACAGCAGACCCTGACCGTCCACTGTGGCAGCGAGGCGGACGGGTACCTCGCCGCGGAGGTCGGCCGTGTCTGAGGACCCGTTCCCGAACTGGACTTCGTCATCTGAGGTGAGTGGAAGAACGCGCGGGGCGAAGCCCACGAGCGCCGAGGCCGGGCGCATGAGCTGCGAAGCTGACGACGCGATGGAGTCCGAGCCCGGCCGAGCCGATCGTGTCGCGCGTTCTGGGACAGACACCGATTGGGAGCGCGTGGCCAGCGGTGCGGACGGGCTGGAGGTGTGGCGCGGACCCGGCACGGGCCGGGCGGTGGCCATGCTGCACGGCATCGAGGACACCTGGCGTAGCTGGCAGGCGGTCGCCGGGCGGCTCACCGGGGTGCGGCCGTACTCGATCCGGCTGCCCTGGCATTCGGGCGCCGATCCGGCCTGGCGGCGGCGCGGCACCCCGGCCGAATGGGTGCGCAGGGCGCTGCGGTTGCTGCCCGAACCACCGGATGCCGTGATCGGGCATTCCTTCGGCGCCAACGCGATACTGACCCACCTGGCCACCACCGAGGACACCGGCCTGTCCTCGGTGGTGCTGGTGGCGCCGTTCTACCGGCCCGCGGGGTTCGCCGTGGGGCCGCAGCTGGAACGCCGCGCCCGCGGCGCCTTCCGCAAGGTGCTCACCGAGGGCATGCGGCTGTCCGCCGGAACGCGGCTGGCCGGGCTGGACCCCGAGATCGCGGCCGGAATGGCGGGCAAGTTCCTGGAACGGCTCATGCCGGAACTGTTCCCGGTCTTCTTCGCGGAGTTCGCCGAATCGGGAAACTTGAACCTGGGCTGCGTCTCGGTACCCACGCTGGTAATCATGGGTAAAGGGGACGAGGGGCTCTCGCTGGCGCGGGCGGACGCGCTTGCCGTCGCCATGCCGGCCGCGACCGTGCGGGCTCGCCGCTCGTACGGGCATTTCTGCCATATGCAACAGGCCGATCAGTTGTGCAAGGACATCACCGACTGGCTGCGGTGGCCGTCGGCGGGCCTGGCGCCGCCGGGCGAATGTGGAGAGGGTTCGAGGATGAAACTGCTCGACGGTGAGCCGACGAGCCTGGCCTGCAGGCCGCGGTACGAGGGCGCGAACATTCGTACCTGGATCGGATTCAAGAATTTCATGTACCTGGTCGAGGAGGCGATTCTCGAGTATTTCAGGGAACGCGGGGTCGGTGCGCGCTCGCTGTACCACCGGTACGGCCTCGGGCTCGAGATCGTGGACTCCTCGGTCCAGCTGCCGATGACCCTCGAGGTGGACGACGAGGTGTGCGCCACCGTGGTGTCCGGCACCCCGCGGCCGGACCGGGGTATGCCGTTCTCGGTGCAGCTCACCGTGGAGCGGGACGGCCGGAACGTCACCGCGCTCACCGGGAAGGTGCGCGCCGCGCTGGTCCCGGTGAAGGACGGCTCCGGTACCGAGCCGGTGCCCAGCTTCCTTGAGCCGTACGTGGTCGCGGAGGTGGCGCAGCTGCGGCACGACGAGGCCGGTTCCCTCCCCGTGGGTTCCGGGCAGGACGTGGCCGAGGTGCTCGCCCCGGAGGGGTCGAACTCCTACCTGTGGTCCTGGCGCGCGTCCTACGTCTACTGCCACTTCTCCGACCGGCTGCAGCACTCCGCCTATGTCCGCGCCGTGGAGGAGGTGGTGGACCGCTTCCTGTACGACCGCGGGCTGGAGATCGGCAGGCTGCTGGCCGAGCGCTCGTGGATCCCGGTGGTGTCCCGGGCTCGCGTGCAGCTGCTGGACGACGTGTGGATGGACGAGACGGTGCACACCGTGTTCACCGTGCAGGACGTGCTGAAGGACATCATCTACACCGCCCGCGCTGACAGCTACGTCCGCCGCGGCGGGGAGCTGGTGCGCACGGCCACGGCCAGCATCGTGCACGGGTACGCGATCAGCAGGGGCGAACTGGCAGGCACCGTGGCCACGCTCGACGCGGACACCCAGGCGGCGCTGCTCGGCACCGCAGGTTGAGATGGCGGGACAGCAGCACACGCCGGAGAGCCTGCCGCTGACCGCGGGGCAGGCCGGAATCTGGTACGCGCAGCACCTGAGCGGCCCCAACGCCACCTTCCACGCCGCCGCCTATCTCGAGATCCACGGCGAGCTCGCGGTCGCCGAGTTCGAGGCCGCGCTGCGGCAGGTGGTGACCGAGACCGAGGCGCTGCGCGTCCGGTTCACCGATGACGGCTCCGGCCCGGTGCAGACGATCCTGCCGGTGCTGGACTGGGCACAGTGGCCGATCCAGACCGTGGACCTGAGCGGGGAGACCGATCCCGCGGCGGCCGCAAGGGCCAGGATGGACGCCGACATCGGCACCCCGGTGGACGTGCACACCGGGCCGCTGTTCCGGTTCGTGCTGTTCCGGCTCGCCCCCGGCAGGCACTTCTGGTACTACCGCTACCACCACCTGGTGCTGGACGGGTTCGGCGCCGGGCTCGTGCTGCGCAGGGTGGCGCAGCTGTACACCGCGGCGGTCGATGGCGGCGAGCAGGCGGCCGGCGCCTTCCCGCCGCTGGCCGACCTGATCGCCGAGGACGAAAGCTACCGCGCGTCCGAGCGGTACCGGACCGACCAGGCGTTCTGGACCGAGCTGTTCGCCGACCGCCCCGAGGTGCCAGGGCTGGCCGGCAAGCCCACCGCGCTGCCGCCCGACCTGATCCGGCTGACCAGGGACCTGGACCCCGCGCGGGGCGAACGGATCCGCGAGGTCGCCGCGCAGGCCGGAGCCGCATGGCCCGCCGTGTTCCTCGCCGCCATGGCCGCATACACCCACCGGGTCACCGGTAACCCGGATGTGGTGATCGCGCTGTCGGTCGCCGCCCGTACCGGTGAAGTGGCCAGGTCGGTCCCCGGCATGGTGTCCAATATGGTCGGTGTGCGGGTGGCGGTCGAGCACGACCTGACCGTGACCGACCTGATCCGCCGCAGCGCCCGCGCGCTGCGTGCGGCCACCCGCCACCAGCGGTACCGGTACGAGGACCTGCGCCGCGACCTGAAGCTGCTCGGCACGGACGGCAGGCTGCTCGGCCCCCGGCTGAACCTCGGGGTGCACGCCGAGGAGGTGCGCCTCGGCGGGCTGCCGACCACCGTGCACCGGCTGGTGCACGGGCATGACGATGACCTGTCCCTGGTCGTGTTCGGCGAACCGGACGGCGGCTTCCGGGTCGACCTGGTCGGCAACCCCGAGCTGTACCCCGAGCCCGCGGCCCGGCAGCACCACGAGCTGCTGGCCGGGCTGCTGGACACCTTCGCGGAGCAACCGCGGCAACGGCTCGGCCGCCTGGACCTGCTGGACGAGCCGCGGCGGCGCCTGGTGCTCGACGAATGGGGCGGGGCAGGCCGCAACTCGGCCATTGTGGACGGCCAAAGGGCTGGGGCAGGCGATACCCTGCCGGAGCTGTTCGCCGCCGCGGCCGCGACCGCGGGCACGGCCACCGCCGTGCGTCACGGCACCGAATCCCTCAGCTACCCCGAACTCGCCGCGCGGGCCAACCAGCTGGCGCACCTGCTGCTGCGGCACGGCGCCGGACCCGGCCGGTTCGTCGCGGTCGCGCTGCCCCGAACCCCGGACCTGGTGGTGGCGCTGCTGGCGGTGGTGCAGGCCGGCGGGGCGTACGTGCCGCTGGACCCGGACTACCCGCGGGCGCGGCTGGAGTTCATGCTCGCCGACGCCGACCCGGTGGTGGTGCTCACCACCACGGATACCGGACTCGCCGCGGACGGCCGGTCCCTGCTGCTGGACGATCCCGCCGTGGCGGCCGAACTGGCCGGTATGTCTGCCACCGCGCCGACCGCGGCCGAGCGCGGCGGCCCGGTGACCACGGCCCACCCCGCCTACGTCATCTACACCTCCGGCTCCACCGGCAAGCCCAAGGGCGTCGTGGTCACGCAGGCCAACGTCGCCAGGCTGTTCACGGCCACGGCGGGCAAGTTCGACTTCGGCCCCGGCGATGTGTGGACCCTGTTCCACTCCTGCGCCTTCGACTTCTCGGTCTGGGAAATGTGGGGTGCCCTGCTGCACGGCGGCACCCTGGTGGTGGTGCCCTACACCGTCAGCCGGTCGCCAGAGGAGTTCCTCGAGCTGCTGGTACGCGAGCGGGTGACCGTGCTGAACCAGACCCCATCGGCCTTCCACCAGCTGGTCAGGGCGCAGCGGGAACGGCAGGACCTCGGGGACGCGCTGGCCCTGCGCTACGTGGTGTTCGGCGGCGAGGCGCTGGAGCTGGGAAGCCTCACCGACTGGTACTCCCGGCACCAGGAGGACAGCCCGGTACTGGTCAACATGTACGGCATCACCGAGACCACGGTGCACGTCAGCTACCTGCGGCTGGACGCGGCCCGGGCGGCGCTGGGCGGCGCCAGTTCGATCGGGTCGGGGATCGACGACCTGCGCGTCTACGTGCTGGACAGCGCGCTGCGCCCGGTCGCCCCCGGCGGCGCCGGGGAGCTGTACGTCGGCGGCGGCGGGGTGTCCCTCGGCTACCACGGCAGGCCGGGCCTGACCACCCACCGGTTCCCGGCCGACCCGTACGGCCCGCCGGGCGCGCGGATGTACCGCACCGGCGACCTGGCCCGGTGGCGCACCGACCGGCCAGGGTGCCTGGACTACCTCGGCCGCGCCGACCAGCAGGTGAAGATCCGCGGTTTCCGGATCGAGCTGGGCGAGATCGAGGCCGCGCTGGCAGGCTGCCCCGGCGTCGAGCGCTGCGCGGTCGTCGTGCGCGAGGACAACCCTGGAGACAAGCGGATCGTTGGCTACCTGGTGCCGTCCGCAGGCACGACCGCACCGGACACCCCGCAGTTGCGCGGGCAGCTGGCGGCCCGGCTCCCGGACCATATGGTGCCCGCCGCGTTCGTCGCGGTGCCGGAACTGCCGCTGACCGGCAACGGGAAGCTGGACACCGGGGCGCTACCCGCACCCGAGTTCACCGGCGGCCGCGGCCGGGCTGCGCGCACCCCGGAGGAGGAGATCCTCTGCGGGCTGTACGCGGAGATCCTCGACCTGCCCACGGTCGCCATGCGGGACAACTTCTTCGACCTCGGTGGCCACTCGCTGCTGGCGACCCGGCTGGTCAGCCGCATCCGCACCGTGTTCGAGGTGGAGTTGCCGATCAGCGCCCTGTTCGAGGCGCCGACCCCGGCCGGGCTCGCCGAGCGGGTGCTCACCGAGACCGAGCGCGCGCGCAGGGCGCTGCGCCCGCTGCCCCGCCCCGCCGAGGTCCCGCTGTCCTATGCCCAGCGCAGGCTGTGGTTCGTCAGCCGGATGGAGCAACGCGGCGGCACCTACACCATCCCGATCGTCATCCGGCTCACCGGCGCGCTCGACCCCGATGCCCTGCGGGCCGCCATCGGCGACCTGCTGGCCCGGCACGAGGCGCTGCGCACGGTGTTCCCGGAAACCGGCGGTACCCCGAGGCAGCACGTGCTGGACGTGGCCGATGCGCGACCGGAACTGCCCATTGTGGACACCACGGCGGCCGGGGTGGACGCCGAGCTGAGCGCGGCCGCGAGCATCCCCTTCGACCTGGCCGTCGAACCACCGGTGCGCGCCCGCCTGTTCCGCACCGGGACCGAGCGGCACGCGCTGCTGCTCGCGGTGCACCACATCGCGGGGGACGGCTGGTCCCTCGCACCGCTGGCCCGCGACCTCGGCGCTGCCTACACCGCGCGCCGCGCGGGCCGGGAGCCGGACTGGGCCCCGCTGCCGGTGCAGTACGCGGACTACACGCTGTGGCAGCGGCAGCTGCTCGGCAGCGAGTCCGATCCGGACTCCGCGATCTCCGCGCAGCTGCGGTACTGGACCGAGCGGCTGGCCGGGCTGCCGGAGGAGGTCACCCTCCCACCGGACCGGCCCCGCCCCACCGTCGCCTCGCACCACGGCGAGACCCTGCCCTTCCCCATCGAAGAGGAACTGCACGCCGGGCTGGTCCGGCTGGCAAGGGCGCACGACGTCAGCCTGTTCATGGTGGTGCAGGTGGCACTCGCCGCCCTGCTCAGCAGGCTCGGCGCCGGGACGGACATCCCGCTGGGCATCTCCATCGCCGGGCGCACCGACGAGGCACTGGACGACCTGATCGGGTTCTTCGTGAACACCCTGGTGCTGCGCACCGACACCGCGGGCGACCCGACCGTGGCGGATCTGCTGGAGCAGGCGAGGACACACGGCCTCGCCGCCTTCACCAACCAGGATGTGCCGTTCGAGCGGCTGGTCGAGGTGCTCAACCCGGCGCGCTCGGCAGGCAGGCACCCGCTGATCCAGGTGGGCCTTGGGTTCCAGAACAACGTGGAACCCGAGCTGGACCTGCCGGAGGTGCACGGCCGGATCGAACCCGCCGCGACCCACTCGGCGAAACTGGACCTGCTGTTCGACTTCCGCGAGCAGCACCACCCCGACGGGAGCCCGGCCGGGATGGCCTGCGGGGTGGAGTACGCCACCGACCTCTATGACCGCGCCACGGTGCGCGCGCTGACCGGCAGGCTGACCCGGCTGCTTGCCGCCGCCGTCGCCGACCCGGACCAGGCGCTGAGCGAGATCGACATCCTGGAACCGGGCGAACGCGGGCGCGTGCTGTCGGAGTGGAACCACACCGCCCCCGCGTACCAGGGGCGCACCCTGCCGGAGCTGTTCGCCGAGCAGGTCGCCCGCACCCCGGACCGGCCAGCCGTGATCGCGGGCGAGCAGCGGCTGACCTACCGCGAACTGGACATCCGCTCCACCCGGCTGGCCCACGCACTGGTGGCGCGCGGGGTCGGCCCGGAGCGCCCGGTGGCGGTGCGGCTGCCGCGCTCGGTCCGGTCCGTGCTGGCCACCCTCGCGGTGCTCAAGGCAGGCGGCGTGTACGTGCCGGTGGACCCTTCCTACCCGGCCGAGCGGATCGCCATGCTGCTGGCGGATGTACGCCCGGTACTCGTGCTGGACGAGGAGTTCCTGGACGCGCGGCCGGAGCAGGGGCTGCCGGACACCCCGCTCACCGACGCGCGGCGGCGGGGCCCGCTGCGTCCAGGGCACGCCGCGTACACGATCTTCACCTCGGGCTCCACCGGCAGGCCCAAGGGCGTGGTGGTGGAGCACAGCGGGATCACCAACCTCGCGGCCGACCACATCGAGCGGTGCGCCCTCGACCCCACCGCCCGCCTGCTGCAGGCGGTCTCCCCGAGCTTCGACGTGGCCATGGGCGACCTCACCATGGCGCTGCTTTCCGGTGCGGCGCTGGTGCTCGCGCAGGGGCAGCCCGCCGGGCCGGACCTCGCGGCGCTGATCGAGCGGCACGCGGTCACCCACGTGCAGCTGACCGCGGCCGTGGCCGCCACCCTGCCCGAGCCGCTGCCGTCCACCCTGCGCTGCCTCGTCTCCGGTGGTGAGGCGCTCACCACCGGCCTGGTGGACCGGCTGGCCCCCGGCAGGCGCCTGCTGAACGCCTACGGGCCGACCGAGACCACGGTGGCCGCCACAGTCAGCGACCCGCTGCCCGCGGGCGGCCCGGCTCCGCCGATCGGCAGGCCGGTGCGGGGTGCCGCGGCGTACGTGCTGGACTCCCGGCTGCGTCCGGCCCCGGTCGGCGTGCCGGGGGAGCTGTACCTCGCCGGTGCCGGGGTGGCCCGCGGCTACCTGAACCGCGCGGGGCTGACCGCGCACCGGTTCGTGCCTGATCCGTTCGGCGAACCGGGCTCCCGCCTGTACCGCAGCGGGGACCTGGTGCGCTGGAACGCCAAGGGGCAGCTGGAGTTCGTCGGCCGCGCGGACGAGCAGGTGAAGATCCGCGGCTTCCGGGTGGAACCGGGCGAGATCTCCTCCGTGCTGACCCGCCACCCCGAGGTGTCCGAGGCCGCCGTGGTGGTGCGCGAGGACCGGCCGGGGGAGCGCAGGCTGGTCGGCTACCTGGTACCGGAGCCGGCGGCGCTGACCGCGCGGGACACCGAGGTCGAGGCCGAGCGCGTGCGGCAGTGGGCTGGCCTGAACGACGCCACCTACCAGGGCTCGGCAGGCTCGGCTCCGTTCGGCGAGGACTTCTCCGGCTGGCACAGCAGCTACGACGGGGAACCGATCCCGCTGCCCGAGATGCGGGCCTGGCGCGCGGGCACGGTGGAACGGATCCGCGCGCTGGCGCCACGGCACGTGCTGGAGATCGGGGTCGGCTCCGGGCTGATCATGGCTGAGGTGGTGCCGCACTGCGCCAGCTACACCGGCACCGACCTCTCCGGCGAGGTGATCCGCACCCTGCGCGCGGAGGTGGACGCCCGGCCGGAGATCGCGGCGAAGGTCCGGCTGGCTGCCCAGCCGGCGCACGTCACCGAGGGCCTGCCCGATGCGCACTTCGACACCGTGGTGCTGAACTCCGTGGCCCAGTACTTCCCGAGCGCGGACTACCTGGCCGAGGTCACCCTGCGGGCACTGGAGCTGGTGCGCCCCGGCGGCACCGTGTTCCTCGGCGACCTGCGCGACCAGCGGTTGCTGCGGCACCTGCACGCCGCGATCAAGGCAGGCGATCCGCGCCAGGAGCAGGACGCGGACCTGCACGCGGAGCTGGAGCACGCGCTGGCCGTGGAGTCCGAGCTGGCGGTGGCCCCGGAGTTCTTCCTCGCCCTGACCGCGGGCCGGGCCGACATCGGCGTGGACATCCGGGTGAAGCGCGGTCGTTACGACAACGAGCTCAGCCGCTACCGCTACGACGTGCTGCTGCACAAGGCGCGCCCGGACGCGGTGTCGCTGGCCGGGATCCAGCAGACCGGCTGGCCGGGTGAGCTCGGCGGCCTGCTCGGGTGGCTGCGCTCGGCGCGGCCGGGGGCCGTGCGGGTCACCGGGATCCCGAACGCCAGGCTGGCCGGGGACCTGGCGGTGGCCGGGGCGCGTGGCCTGCTCGACCCGCCCCGGTACGGCGCCGCGCACCCGGAGGACATCGCCGAGGCCGCGGCTGAGCTGGGTTACCGGGCGGTGCCCACCTGCTCCGGCGCCGATCCTGCCGAGTTCGAGATGGTCCTGCTGCGCGGGGAACACGAGCCCGCCGCCCTGCACGAGGTGTTCACCGGCACCGTGCCGGAGCAGGCCCCGCCTTCTCGGTACACCAACGATCCCTCCGGCACCCGGAAGAAGGCCGTGCTGCTGGACCGGATCGGCGCGCACGCCGCGCGGCACCTGCCGGACCACCTTGTGCCCGCCGCGCTGGTCGTGCTGCCGAGCCTGCCGCTGACCGGCAACGGGAAACTGGACGAGCGGGCGCTGCCCGCACCAGACTTCGCCGCCCGCGCCGGGGGCCGCGCGCCGCGCACCCCGACCGAGGAAGCGCTGTGCGCGGTGCTGGCCGAGGTGCTCGGCCTGCCGAGGGTAGGCGTGGACGACGACTTCTTCCGCCTCGGCGGGGACAGCATCATCTCCATCCAGCTGGTCAGCAGGGCCCGCGCGGCCGGGGTGGAGATCACCGCACAGGACGTGTTCACGCACAAGACCGCCGCCGCCCTCGCCGCGGCGGTGGCACAGGCCACGGAAACCACGGAAACCACGGGCACCACCGACACCACGGACGGCACGGATCTCGCGGATCTGCCGCTGGTGTCCCAGGAGGAGCTCGACCAGTTCACCGAAGGCTGGGTGGCATCGGAATGACCAGACCGGACATCGACGAAGTCCTTCCGCTCACGCCGCTGCAGGAGGGCCTGCTGTTCCATGCCTCGCTGGACACCGGGCAGCCGGACCTCTACACCATGCAGCTGGCGCTGGACATCGAGGGGCCGCTGGAGACCGAGCGGCTGCGCCGCGCCGGTACCGCGCTGCTGGAGCGGCACCCGAACCTGCGCGCCGGGTTCCGGCACGGCGGCGGGGTACGGCCACTGCAGTTCGTGCCGCGCGCGGCCGAGTTCCCGCTGTGGCGGCTCGACCTGAGCGGGCTGCCGCAGGCGCGGCGGCAGGCGGAACTGGAGCGGATCACCACCGAGGACCGGCAGCAACGGTTCGAGCTGGCGAGACCCCCGCTGTTGCGGTGCACCGTGGTCACCATCGGCCAGGACCGGCACCGGTTGCTGCTCAGCAACCATCACATTCTGCTGGACGGCTGGTCCGGGCCGATCCTGGTACGCGAGCTGTTCGAGTTGTACCGCGACCACGGCGAGGGTGCCGGGCTGCCTGCCCCGACCCCGTTCCGCGCCTACCTGGCGTGGCTGCACCGCCAGGACACCGCGGCGGCGAAGGCGGCATGGGCGCACGCCCTCGACGGGCTGGCCGAGCCGACCCTGCTGGCGCCCGCGCGGGCGCAGGGCCCGCAACGGCAGCCGCACCGGGTGCGCCGGATCCTGCCCGCGGAGACCACCGAACGGCTGTCCCTGACCGCACGCGAGCACGGCCTCACCCTGGCCACCGTGCTGCAGGGCGCATGGGGGCTGCTGCTGAGCACCCTGACCGGCCGCGAGGACGTGGTCTTCGGCACCACCGTCTCCGGCCGCCCGGCCGAGGTGCCCGGGGTGCAGACCATGCTCGGGCTGTTCCTGAACACCCTGCCGGTGCGGGTCCGCTTCGGACCCCGCGATCGCCTGCTGGACCTGCTGCTGCGGTTGCAGGAGGAGCAGGCCGCCCTGCTGCGGCACCAGCACCTCGGGCTGGCGGAGATCCAGCAGGCCTGCGGGCACCCCACCCTGTTCGACACCCTCGCAGTGATCGAGAACTTCCCGGTCGACCCGGCAGGCCTCGAGCTGCCCTGCGATCTGTCCATTGTGGATGTCGAGAGCAGTGACGCCACGCACTACCCGATGACCATGATGGCCATTCCCGGCAGCGAGTTCGAGCTGCGGCTGTCCTACCGGCCGGACCTGTTCGGCGAACCGGAGATGTCGGCCACCCTGGACCGGCTGGTGCGGCTGCTGGACACCGTGGCCACCGCGGTCACCACCCCGATCGGCAGGCTCGACCCGCTCTCCCCGGCCGAACACGAGCTGCTGGCGCAGTGGAACGACACCACCCTGCCCGGCGCAGCCGACACCTTCCCGCGCGCCTTCGCCGCCCGCGTGCGCCAGGACCAGGACGTCCCCGCGCTGCTGGCGCAGGGTCGGTGGTGGACCTACCGGGAACTGGACGAGGCCGCCAACCGGCTGGCCCGGCTGCTGATCGCGCACGGCGCCGCACCCGAACGGTTCGTCGCACTGGCGCTGCCCCGCCGCCCGGAGCTGGTGGTGGCGGTACTCGCGGTGCTCAAGTCCGGGGCGGCCTACCTGCCGGTCGACCCCGGCTACCCTGCCGAGCGCATCCGCACCATGCTCGCGGACGCCGATCCGCACCTGGTGCTGACCATGCGGGACTCCGCGGACTGTCTGTCCGATGTGGAGCATCAGGCACCGGTGCTGGTACTGGACGAGCAGGGGACCGCGGAGCAGGTGGCGGAACTGGCCCGCGGGCCGGTCGAGGACACCGAGCTGCGTGCGCCGCTGCGCCCGGCCAACCCCGCCTACCTGATCTACACCTCGGGCTCCACCGGCCGCCCCAAGGGGGTGGTGGTCCCGCACGAGAACCTGGTCGACCTCGCCCGGTGGGCAGGCCGCCGGATCGGCGCGGCGGGGCTGCGGCACGTGCTGGCCGCCACCTCGCTGAACTTCGACGTCTCGGTGTTCGAGATGTTCGGCCCGCTGCTGAACGGCGGCGGTATCGAGCTGGTGCGGGACGTGCTGGTCCTGCTGGAGCGTCCGGAATGGACGGGCAGCCTGGTGAGCGCGGTGCCATCGGCGTTCGCCCAGGTGCTCGGGGACAGCGCGGCTGCGCGGGTTCCGGACGGCTGCATGGTGGTGCTGGCCGGGGAGGCGGTGCCAGCCGAGCTGGCGGAAGGTATCCGCACGGCCATGCCGGGCAGCAGGCTGGCCAACATCTACGGGCCTACCGAGGCCACCGTGTACGCCACCGCCTGGTACGCCGATGGCGGTGAGACCGGCGCCCCGCCGATCGGCAGGCCACGGGACAACATCCGCGGCCACGTGCTGGACGCCTTCCTGCGGCCGGTGCCGCCAGGGGTGGCGGGCGAGCTGTATCTCGCCGGTACCGGGCTGGCAAGGGGCTACCACGACCGGCCTGGACTGACCGCGCAGCGGTTCCTCGCCGATCCCTTCGGTGCGCCGGGATCCCGGGTCTACCGCACCGGGGACCTGGTGCGCTGGACCGCGGACGGGCAGCTGGAGTACCTCGGCCGCGCCGATGAGCAGGTGAAGGTCCGCGGCTTCCGGATCGAGCTTGGCGAGGTGCGCTCGGCGCTGGCCGCCCGCCCCTGCGTGGCCCAGGCCGCGGTGGTGGTGCGCGAGGACCGGCCGGGTGACCGGCGGCTGGTCGGCTACGTGACCGCCGAGCCCGGAGCCGAACCGGACGGCGAGACCCTGCGTGCCCAGCTGGCGGAGGTGCTGCCGGAGTACCTGGTGCCCTCGGCGGTGGTGCCGCTGCGAGCGCTGCCGCTGAACCCGAGCGGCAAACTGGACCGGGCGGCGCTACCCGCGCCCGAGTTCCGCGGGGACACCGGCGGGCGGGCCCCGCGCACCGCGACCGAGCGCACGCTGTGCGAGCTGTTCACCGAGGTACTCGGCTGCGCCGAGGTGTCGGTGCAGGACAACTTCTTCGACCTCGGCGGGCACTCCCTGCTGGCCACCCGCCTGGTGAACCGGGTGCGCGCCACCTTCGCCGTGGACCTGCCGGTACGCGCGCTGTTCGACGCGCCGACCGTCGCGGGCCTCGCCGGCACGCTGGACGGGGCAGGCACCGGCCGCGCCCCGCTGCGGCCGATGCCGCGCCCCGAACCGCTCCCACTGTCCTACGCCCAGCGGCGGCTGTGGTTCATCAACCTGCTGGACGGCGGTTCGCCCGCCTACAACCTGCCGTTCGCGCTGCGGTTGACCGGCACCCTCGACCGGGCCGCGCTCACCGCGGCACTTGGCGATGTGCTGCGGCGGCACGAGAGCCTGCGCACCCTGTGCACCGAGCGGGACGGCGAACCCTGCCAGCACATCCTCCCCGCCACCGAGGTGGAACCGGAACTGCCGGTGGCCGAGGTGCCGGAGGAGGAACTGGACGCGGCGCTGGGCGAGGTGGTGGCCCGCGGGTTCGACCTCGCGCGGGAACTGCCGCTGCGCGCCCGGTTGTTCGTCACCGGTCCCGGCAGGCAGGTGCTGCTGATCGTGGTGCACCACATCGCGGGGGACGGCTGGTCCGGCGGGCCGCTGGCCCGGGACCTGAGTACCGCCTACACCGCGCGCCTGCGGGGCGCTGCACCGGACTGGGCGCCACTGCCGGTGCAGTACGCGGACTACACGTTGTGGCAACGGGAACTGCTCGGTGCGCAGGAGGATCCGCGGTCGGTGCTGGCCGAACAGCTGGCGTACTGGCGCGAGCAGCTGGACGGGGCGCCCGCCGAGCTGGCACTGCCGTTCGACCGGCCACGCCCCGCGGTGCGCTCGCAGCACGGCGGCTCGGTGGCGTTCACCGTGGACCCCGCCGTGCACGCCCGGCTGGCCGAGCTGGCAGGCACCGCCGACGCGAGCCTGTTCATGGTGCTGCACGCGGCGCTGGCCGGCCTGCTCAGCAGGCTCGGCGCTGGCACCGACATCCCGATCGGGACGGCGGTGGCGGGCCGAACCGACGACGCACTGTCCGAACTGGTCGGTTTCTTCGTGAACACCCTGGTGCTGCGGGTGGACACCGGAGGCGACCCGGAGTTCACCGAGCTGCTCCGCCGCACCCGCGCGGTGGACCTGGCCGGGTACAGCCACCAGGACCTGCCCTTCGACCGGCTGGTCGAGGACCTCGCCCCGCGCCGCTCCACCGCGCACAACCCGTTGTTCCAGGTGGTACTGACCTTCCAGAACGACCAGGACGCCGGTTTCCACCTGCCAGGGGTCGCCGTCGAGCCGCACCCGGTGACACTGCCGGCCGCCAAGGTGGACCTGGACCTCGCCCTGACCGAGCGGCGTGGCCAGGACGGCGCGCCGGAGGGCATCGAGGGGGTCATCGGGTACCGCACCGACGTGTTCGACCGGGACACCGTCGCGCAGCTGTCCGATCTGCTGCTGCGGCTACTGGACCAGGTCGCGCTGGAGCCGGACCTGCGGCTGGGCGAGCTGGACCTGCTCGGCCGGCGGCAGCGCACCGACCTGCTCGAACTGCGCAACGACACCCGCACCGACACCGGGCAACCCGCCATGCTGGACGAGCGGTTCGCCGCACAGGTGCGGCGGGCGCCGGAAGCCGTCGCGGTCTGCTGCGGGCAGTTGCGGTGGACCTACCAGGAGCTGGACGAGCGGGCGAACCGGGTCGCCGCGGCCCTGTACGCCGCGGGAGTGCGGGCCGAGGACCGGGTGGCGGTGTCCCTGCCGCGCGGCCCGGAACTGGTCGCCGCGCTGCTCGGCACCATCAAGGCTGGCGCGGCCTACGTACCGCTGGACCCGCGCTGGCCGGCCGAGCGGCGTCGGATGGTGCTGCGGGACACCGCGGCCAGCGCCGTGCTCACCCTCCGGCCACGGGACGAGCCCACGGCCGGTGCGGTCCCGGTGGTGGCGCTGGAGACCCTCGCCAAGGACACCGAACCCGATCCCGTCCCGGCGAGCGGGCCACGCGATCCACGCAGGCTGGCGTACATCATGTACACCTCGGGTTCCTCCGGGGTGGCCAAGGGTGTCGCGGTCACCCATCGCAACGTGGCCGACCTCGCCGCCGACCGCCGGCTCGGCTGCGCCGCGCACCGCAGGGTGCTGCTGCACTCCCCGCAGGCCTTCGACGCCTCCACCTACGAGCTGTGGGTGCCGCTGCTGGCGGGCGGAACCGTGGTGGTGGCGCCACCGGGAGACCTGGACGCGGAGGCGCTGCGCGAGCTGGTCAGCACCCAGCACCTCACCGCGATCTGGCTCACCGCGGGGCTGTTCCGGCTGGTCGTCGAGCAGTCCCCGGACTGCCTCGCCGGGCTGCGCGAGCTGTGGACCGGTGGCGAGGCGGTACCCGCCGAGGCGGTGCGTGCCCTGCACGCGGCCTGCCCCGAGGTGCTGGTGGTCGACGGCTACGGGCCCACCGAGACCACCACCTTCGCGCTCAGCCACCCGCTGCCCGCGGACCGCGGCGTCCCGGACACGGTGCCGATCGGCAACCCGCTGGACAACATGCGGGTGTACGTCCTCGACGAGGCGCTGCGGCCAGTGCCTGCCGGGGTGACCGGCGAGCTGTACCTCGCCGGTACCGGGCTGGCAAGGGGCTACCACGGCAGGCCCGCGCTCACCGCGGAGCGGTTCCTCGCCGATCCCTTCGGCGAACCGGGTTCCCGCTCGTACCGCACCGGCGACCTGGTCCGGTGGAACACCGCGGGCCGGCTGGAGTACCTCGGCCGTGCCGATGACCAGGTGAAGATCAACGGCTTCCGGATCGAGCCTGGCGAGGTCCAGGCAGCGGCCATGGCCGAGGATGAGGTCGGCGACGCCGTGGTCGCCGTCCGCACCGACCACCGCGGGGACCGGCGGCTGGTGGCCTACCTGGTACCCGCGACCGGGGTGCAGCGGCTGGACCCCGGCAGCATGCGGGAGCGGCTGGCCGCCCGGCTGCCCGCCTACCTGGTGCCATCGGCCGTCCTCGTGCTGCCGGAGCTGCCGCTGACCGGGAACGGCAAGGTGGACCTGCGGGCCCTTCCCGAACCGGAGGTCACCGTGGCAGGCGGGCGCGCACCCCGCGACGCCAGGGAACACCAGCTGTGCGCGATCCTCGCCGACCTGCTCGGCCTTCCCGAGGTGTCGATCGACGACGGCTTCTTCGACCTGGGCGGGCATTCCCTGCTGGCCACCAAACTGGCCAGCAGGGTGCGCGCGGAACTGGGTGCCGAGCTGGCGGTGCGCACCGTGTTCGAAGCGCCGACCGTGGCCGAGCTCGCCGCCAGGCTCGGCGCCGCCGAACCGGCCCGGCCGCCGGTGACCGCGGTGCGACGTCCGGACCGGACCCCGCTTTCGCCCGCGCAGCGGCGGCTGTGGTTCGTGCACATGCTCGAGGGGCCCAGCCCGACCTACAACATCCCGTTCGCGTTGCGGCTGACCGGGAAGCTGGACCACGCGGCACTGCGGGAAGCCCTGTGCGACGTGGTGGCCCGGCACGAAAGCCTGCGCACGGTGTACCCCGACCTGGAAGGGCAGCCCTGGCAGGAGATCCTGGACCCCGCGCAGGCGCGGCCCACCATGGAGACCTACCCCTGCGAGGCCGGGGAAGTGGACCGGGAGCTGCGGCGCACCGGCGCGATCGGCTTCGACCTCACCCGTGAGCTGCCGCTGCGTGCCCGGCTGCTGGTGCTCGCCGAGGACGAGCACGTGCTCGGGCTGGTGGTGCACCACATCGCCGGAGACGGCTGGTCCGGTGCCCCGCTGGCAAGAGACCTGTGCACGGCCTACGCGGCGCGCAGCGCGGGACACCGGCCGGAGTGGACCCCGCTTCCCGTGCAGTACGCGGACTACACCCTCTGGCAGCGCGAACTGCTCGGCGCCGAGGACGATCCGGACAGCCTCGCCTCCCGCCAGCTCGCCCACTGGGCGGACAGGCTGGCCGGGGCGCCGCAGGAGCTGGACCTGCCTGCCGACCGGCCGCGGCCCGCCGTGGCCACGCACCGGGGCGGGGCGGTGGAGTTCCGGATCGGCCCGGAAACGCACGCCGCGTTGCGGGCACTGGCGGCCGAAGGCGACGCCACGCTGTTCATGGTGCTGCAGGCGGCCTTCGCGGCCACTCTCAGCAGGCTCGGCGCTGGCACCGACATCCCGATCGGCACCGCGGTGGCGGGCCGCACCGACGACGCACTGTCCGAACTGGTCGGTTTCTTCGTGAACACCCTGGTGCTGCGCACCGGCACCGCGGGTGACCCCGGTTTCCGGGAACTGCTCGCCAGGGCCCGTGAGGTCAGCCTGGACGCCTTCGCCAACCAGGACCTCCCGTTCGAGCGGCTGGTCGAGGTGCACGGGCCGCAGCGGTCGCTGGCACGGAACCCGCTGTTCCAGGTCATGCTGAACATGCAGAACAACGCGGCTGCCGAGTTCAACCTGCCCGGCCTCACCGTGCGCGGGCACGAGACCACCCTTCCGGTGTCCAAAGTGGATCTCGAGCTCACCGTGTCCGAACGCCCATCCGCGGACGGGGGCCCCGCCGGGGTGGACGGGGTGCTCGCCTATGCCGAGGACCTGTTCGACCGGGCCACCGCGGAACGGATCCTGGCCTGCCTGCACCGGATCCTCGATGCCGCTGCCACCGACCCGGACCGCCCGTTCACCGCCGTCGAACTGCTCACCGGGGCCGAACGCACCCGGCTGCTGGCGGAGTGGAACGACACCGCGGTCGAGGTGCCCAGCGCCCCGCTGCCCGCGCTGTTCGAGGCCCGCGTTGACCGCGACCCGGATGCCGAGGCGCTCGTCGAGCCGGGCGGTGGCATGAGCTATGCCGAGCTGGACGCCGCCGCCAACCGGCTCGCCCGGCAGCTGGTGCGGCACGGGATCGGCCCCGAGGACCGGGTGCTGCTGCTGTTGCCGCGCTCAGTGCGTACCGTCGTGGCCCAGCTGGCCGTGCTCAAGGCGGGCGCGGCCTACGTCCCGGTCGATCCCGGCTACCCGGCCGAGCGGATCGCCTTCATGCTCGCCGACGCCGAGCCCGCACTGCTGCTCACCACCGCCGCACTGGCCGCGGGGCTGCCAGCGGAACCGGAGGTCGCCCGGCTGGTGCTGGACGAGCGGGACACGGCACAGGCACTGGCCGGCATCCCCGCGGACCGGGTGACCGATGCCGAACGGGTGCGCCCGCTCGGCATCGACCATCCCGCGTACGTCATCTACACCTCGGGCTCCACCGGCACCCCCAAGGGCGTGGTGGTCACCCACCGCGGGCTGGGCAACCTGGCCGCCCTGCACGCCGACCGGCTCGGCGTCCGGCCGGACAGCCGGGTGCTGCAGTTCGCCGCGCCCAGCTTCGACGCCGCGGTCTGGGAGACCTGCATGGCGCTGCTGAACGGCGCCGCGCTGGTCCCGGCGCCCAGCGAAGGGCTCACGGTGGGCGCGGAGCTGGCGCGGTTCCTCGCCGAGCACCGGGTGAGCCACGCGACCATTCCGCCGGTGGCGCTGGCCGGGATGCCGGTGGCGGAGGTACCTGCCGCGATGACCCTGGTGGTCGCGGGCGAGGCCTGCTCCGGCGAGCTGGCCGCAACCTGGTCCGCGGGACGGCTGATGGTCAACGCCTACGGCCCGACCGAGACCACGGTCTGCGCCACCATGAGCGACCCGCTCGCCGGGGACGGCACACCCCCGATCGGCGGGCCGATCAGCAACACCAGGGTGTACCTGCTGGACGCGGCCCTGCGCCCGGTGCCGGTCGGCGTCCCAGGGGAGCTGTACCTCGCCGGTACCGGCCTGGCAAGGGGCTACCACCGCAGGCCGGGGCTGACCGCGCAGCGATTCCTCGCCGACCCCTTCGGCGAACCGGGGTCCCGGTTGTACCGCACCGGGGACCTGGCGCGCTGGCGGCCGGACGGGACCCTGGACTTCCTCGGCCGCGCCGACGAGCAGGTGAAGATCCGCGGCTTCCGGGTGGAGCCCGGTGAGGCGCGGGCCGCGCTGCTCGGTCTGCCCGGGATCGAGCAGGCCGAGGTGATCGTCCGCGAGGACCAGCCGGGGACGAAACGGCTGGTGGCCTATCTGGTCCCGAGTGGACAGCAGGAACCCGACATCGAGGCCGTGCGCGCGGCCGTGGCCGCGCGGGTACCCGAGTACCTGGTGCCCGCGGCCTTCGTCCCGCTGGACGCGCTGCCCATCACGGTGAACGGGAAACTGGACCGGCGGGCGCTGCCCGCGCCCGAGTTCACCGCGGCCGGGACCGGCCGCGGCCCGGTCTCGGCACGGGAACGCATCCTGTGTACCGCCTTCGCCGAGGTCCTCGGCCTGCCGGAGGTCGGAGCCGAGGCGAACTTCTTCGAGCTCGGCGGCGACAGCATCATCTCCATCCAGCTGGTCGGCCGGGCCCGCAAGGCCGGCCTGGTGCTCACCGCACGGGACGTGTTCGAGCACCGCACCCCGGCCGCACTGGCGGCCGTGGCCACGAGCGCGGCCGCGGCGGAGCTGTCGGAGGACCCGGACGAGGGCGTGGGCACCGTGCCCGAGACACCCATCGTGGCCTGGCTGCGGGAACGCGCCGGGCCGATCGACCGGTTCCACCAGTCGGTGCTGCTGAGTGCCCCGGCAGGCGCGGACCTGGCCGGGCTGGCCACGGCACTGCAGGCGGTGCTGGACCGGCACGACGCCCTGCGCCAGGTGCTGCACCGCGGCGCGGGGGAGTGGGAGCTGGAGGTCCGGCCGCGCGGCGAGGTGCGCGCCACCGAGCTGATCGAGCGGGTGGACATCGCAGGCTGCGCCCAGCCGGACCTGCCCGAGCTGCTGCGCGGGCAGGCCGATGCGGCGGCCGGCGCGCTGCGCCCCGAGGACGGGACCATGCTGCGGGCCGTCTGGTTCGACGCGGGCCCCGGCGCGGCTGGGCGGCTGCTGCTGACCTGCCATCACCTCGCGGTGGACGGGGTGTCCTGGCGGATCCTCGGTACCGATCTCGCGGCGGCCTGGACCGCCGTGGCCGCGGGCGAGCGGCCGCAGCTGCCGCCGGTCGGCACCTCGCCGCGGCGCTGGGCGAGTGGCCTGCGCGAGCTGGCGCGACAGCCGGAGCGGGCCGCCACCGCGGGCTGGTGGGAGGGCACCCTCGCCGGCCCCGACCCACTGCTCACCGACCGCCAGCTGGACCCGGCAACCGACCGGGAGGGTGAGCTGCGCAGCCTGGTGCTGACCCTGCCTGCCGAGCACACCGAACCGCTGCTGACCTCGGTGCCCGCCGCCTTCAACGGCGGGGTGAACGACGTGCTGCTGGCCGCGTTCGCCATGGCCGTCACCCGCTGGCGGGCCGAGTCCGGCGCCGAGGACGACGGCTCGGTGCTGGTGGACGTCGAGGGCCACGGGCGGGAGGACGTGCTGCCAGGGGCGGACCTTTCCCGCACCGTCGGCTGGTTCACCAGCCTCTGCCCGGTCCGGTTGCGCCCCGGCCGGGCCGCATGGACCGGCGCCGTCCCGGACGCGGGGGACGCACGGCACGCGGTGAAGCGGATCAAGGAGCAGTTGCGCGAACTGCCCGACCACGGCCTCGGCTTCGGCCTGCTGCGATACCTCAACCCGCGGACCGCGGCCCGGCTGGCCGCGTTGCCGCGCCCGCAGCTCGGCTTCAACTACCTCGGCCGCACCGGCGCTGGCGGGCCGGAGGGGGACTGGGCCATCGCCCCGGAGTCCGAGGTACTGCGCCGGGTGCCGGGCGAGGCCGGGATGCCGGTCGCGCACGCGGTGGACCTGAACGCCGTCGCGATGGACGGCGCCGAGGGGCCCGCGCTGGTGGCCACCTGGTCCTGGCCGGGACAACTGCTGGCCGAGGCCGAGGTGCGCGGGCTCGCGGAGTGCTGGTTCCAGGTGCTGCGCACGCTGGCAGGCGGCACCGGCGCGGCCGGCGACGGCGGGTACACGCCATCGGACCTCGATCTCGTGGACCTGGACCAGCAGGAGATCGACATGCTCGAAGCGGAATGGAGCGGCTGATGACCACGCGCGGGAAGTTCGCGGACGTACTGCCGCTGTCACCGCTGCAGGAGGGCATGCTCTTCCACGCCCTTTTCGACGAGCAGGCACCGGATATGTACCTGGTACGGCTGGCGGTCGACCTGGAGGGCCCGTTCGACCATGAGGCCTTCCGCGCCGCGGTGACCACCCTGCTGTCCCGGCACGCCAACCTGCGCGCGGGCTTCCGCTCCGAGGGACTGACCAAACCGGTCCAGCTCATCCCGCACGAGGTGGAACCACCCGTGCGCGAGGTGGACCTCAGCGGGCTGTCCGAACCGGACCGGCAGGCCCGGCTGGCCGAGCTGGCCACTGCCGAGGCAACGGCGCGGTTCGACCTCGACCGCCCGCCGCTGCTGCGGTTCACCCTGGTGACCACGCGGCCCGGCACGCACCGGCTGCTGTTCACCGCCCACCACATCCTGCTGGACGGCTGGTCGATGCCGCTGCTGCTGGGCGAGCTGTTCCAGCTGTACCAGCGCGGCGGGGACGCGGAAGGGATGCCGCCGGTCACCCCGTTCCGCGAGTTCCTCGCCTGGCTCAAACGGCAGGACCAGCCAGCTGGGCTGGCCGCATGGCGCCGGGAGCTGGCCGGGCTGGCAGGCCCCACCCGGCTCGCGCCCCGCGCCGAGCGCCCCGCCGCGGGCCTGCCCGCCGAACTGCGGCGGGAGCTGGACCAGGAGACCACCGCCGCGGTCGGCGAGCTCACCCGCCGCCACGGGGTCACCACGAACACCGTGGTGCAGGCCGCATGGGCGGTGCTGCTGGGCATGCTCACCGGGCAGGACGACGTGGTCTTCGGCACCACCGTCTCCGGGCGGCCACCCGAGGTCCCCGGGGTGGAGTCGATGATCGGCCTGTTCATCAACACCCTTCCGGTGCGGGTCAGGGTGAACCCGGCGGAACCGGTGTCCCGGTTGCTGGAACGGATGCACGCGGCCCAGCTCGACCTGATGCCGCACCAGCATCTCGGGCTCACCGACATCCAGCGCGCCGCGGGGCACACCGGCGAGCTCTTCGACAGCCTCGTGGTGTTCGAGAACTACCCGCTGGACGCGGGCTCGCTGCGGCAGCCTGCCGAAGGGCTGCGGGTCACCGGCGTGGACGGCGGGGACGCCACGCACTACCCGTTGCTGCTCAACGCCGGGTACGGGCAGCGGCTGTGGCTCAAGCTCAGCTACCGCCCCGACCTGTTCGGCGAATCCGAGGCGGGCACCCTGCTGGACCGCTTCCTGCGGCTGCTCACCGCCATCGTGGGCGACCCTGACCAGCCCGCGGGCAGGCTGGAGGTGCTCACCGGCAAGGAGCGGCACCGCCAGCTGGTGGAGTACAACCGCACTGCCCGCCCCGCCGAGGACCGCCCGGTCACCGAACTGCTCTCCGCGCAGGCGGCCCGTACCCCGGACGCGCCGGCCGTGGTGTCCGAAGTGGACTCGCTCAGCTACGCCGAGCTGGAAGCCGCGGCCAACCGGCTCGCCCGGCTGCTGATCGCCCGCGGGATCGGCCCGGAACGGTTCGTGGCGCTGGCACTGCCCTCCTCCGCGCGGGCCGTTGTCGCGCTGCTGGCGGTGCTCAAGTCCGGCGCGGCCTACCTGCCGGTGGATCCCGGCTACCCGGCCGAGCGGATCGCCTTCATGCTCACCGACGCCGAACCCGCGCTGCTGCTCACCGACACCGGCACGGCGGCCGCCCTGCCTGCCGGCACCGGGATCCCGGCCGTGACGCTGGACGACCCCGCCGTCGAACGCGAGCTGGCCGGGCTGCCGGGCGAGGCGGTGCGGGACGCGGAACGCACCCGCCCGCTGGCCCTTTCCCACCCCGCGTACCTGATCTACACTTCCGGCTCGACCGGCGTGCCCAAGGGGGTCGTGGTCGAGCACCGGGCGCTGGCGGACTACCTGGCCTGGACCGCGGGCTACCCCGGCGCCGCCGGGGTGGCCGTACTGCACTCACCGCTGGCCTTCGACCTCACCGTCACCGCGCTCTACACCCCGCTGGTGACCGGCGGCCGGGTGCAGCTGGCCGACCTGCGCGCGGCCACGCACGCCGTGCCGGAAACGCTCGCCGCGGCGCCGTGCACCTTCCTCAAGGCCACCCCCAGCCACCTCGGGCTGCTGGAGTCGCTGCCGCGGGAATACTCGCCAGCGCGGGAACTGCTGCTCGGTGGCGAGGCGCTGTTCGGCGAGCAGCTCACCGGCTGGCGCGAGCGGAACCCCGGCGCGGTGGTGCGCAACGTCTACGGCCCCACCGAGGCCACCGTCAACTGCGCCGAGTACACCATCGAACCCGGTGCCCCGCTGCCTGCGGGACCGGTGCCGATCGGCAGGCCCCATGGCAACGCCAGGCTGTACGTGCTGGACGGCGCGGGCCGCCCGGCCTGCCCCGGCGTGCCGGGGGAGTTGTACATCGCGGGCACCGGGCTCGCCCGTGGCTACCTCGGCCGTCCCGCGCTCACCGCGCAGCGGTTCCTCGCCGACCCGTTCGGGCCGCCGGGCAGCCGGATGTACCGCACCGGCGACCTGGCCCGCTGGACCGGCGAGGGCGACCTGGTCTTCCACGGGCGGGCGGACGACCAGGTGAAGCTGCGCGGCCACCGGATCGAGCCCGGCGAGATCTCCTCGGCGCTGCGCGCGATCCCCGGCGTGACCGACGCCGCCGTGGTGCTGCGCGAGGACCGCCCCGGCGACCAGCAACTGGTCGGCTACGTCACCGGCACCACGGACACCGGGCCGCTGCGCGAGCGGCTGGCGGCCACGCTGCCCGAGCACATGGTCCCGGCCGCGGTGCTGGCGCTGGCCGAGCTCCCGCTCACCCCCAACGGCAAGCTGGACCGGGCCGCGCTGCCCGCGCCGGAGGCCGCCACCGGCAGCGGCTCCGGCCGTGCGCCCCGCGGCCCGCGGGAGGAGATCCTCTGCGAGCTGTTCGCCGATGTGCTCGGCCTCGGCAGGGTCGGCGTGGACGAGGACTTCTTCGCCCTCGGCGGGCACTCGCTGCTGGCCACCAGGCTGGTCGCCAGGATCCGCGCCACGCTGGGGGCGGAGCTGTCGATCCGCACCCTGTTCGAGAACCCGACCGCCGCGCGGCTCGCAGGCCGGATCAGCGGCCCCGGCGGCACCCGGCCCGCGCTGCGGCCCCGGCCGCGACCGGAGCGGGTTCCGCTGTCCCACGCCCAGCGCAGGCTGTGGTTCCTGAACCGGCTGGAGCGGATGGGCGCCACCTACAACGTGCCGATCGCCGTGCGGCTGTCCGGGCCGCTGGACCGGGCCGCCCTGACCGCGGCGGTGCGCGATGTCGTTGCCAGGCACGAGATCCTGCGCACGGTGTTCCCCGAGGTCGACGGCGAGCCCTGCCAGGTGGTGCTGCCTGCGGACCAGGTCCAGGTGGACCTCGCCGTGGTCGACGACGAGGGTGCCGAGGTGGAGTCCCTGGTGGCCGCGGAGGCCGCGCGCGGCTTCACCCTGACCGAGGACCCCGCGCTGCGGGTGCGGCTGTACGCACTCGGGCCCGAGGAGCATGTGCTGCTGGTGGTGCTGCACCACATCGTCTCCGACGCCTCCTCCCGCGCCCCGTTCGCCCGCGACCTCGGCGCGGCCTACCGGGCGCGCCGCGCGGGGGAAGCGCCGGAGTGGGAGCCGCTGCCGGTGCAGTACGCCGACTACACCCTCTGGCAGAACGAGATGCTCGGCGGAGAGGACGACAAGGACAGCGTGCTCGCCGAGCAGGTGGCATTCTGGCGCGAGCAACTCGCGGGCAGCCCCGAGGAGCTGACCCTGCCCACCGACCGCACCCGCCCCGCGGTGGCGAGCTACCACGGCGACCTGCTCACCCTGGAGCTCGGCCCCGAGCTGCACCGTGGCCTGCTCGGGCTGGGCCGGACCACCCAGGCCAGCCTGTTCATGGTGCTACAGGCCGGGATCGCGGTGCTGCTGAGCAAGATCGGAGCAGGCGAGGACCTGCCGCTTGGCACCCCGATCGCCGGGCGCACCGACGAGGCGGTGGACGAGCTGGTCGGGTTCTTCGTGAACACCCTGGTGCTGCGCACCGACACCTCCGGCGACCCCACCTTCCGGCAGCTGGTCAACCGGGTGCGGGAGACCGACCTGGCCGCATACGCACACCAGGACCTGCCGTTCGAGCGGCTGGTGGAGATCCTGAACCCGGCCCGCTCGCTGTCCCGGCATCCGCTGTTCCAGGTGATGCTGACCCTGCAGAACGTGGCCCGGCCCGAGCTGGGCGTGCCGGACATCGAGGTGTCCCAGTACCGGACCCACCTGCCGATCGCCAAGTTCGACCTGCTGTTCCACTTCGTGGAGAAGCACGGCACGGACGGCGCGCCGGAGGGCATCGACACCGCGATCGAGTTCAGCACCGACCTGTTCGACCGGGAGACGGTGCGGCGGCTGGCCGACCGGCTGCTGCTCCTGCTCGACCGGCTGGTTACCGACCCGCACCGGCCATTGAGCACAGTGGACGCACTGCACGAGCACGAGCACCGGCGGCTACGGGAGTGGAACGACACCGCGCAGCCGGTGCCCGCGGCCACGCTGCCCGCGCTGTTCGCCGCGCAGGCCGCGCGCAGTCCAGCGGAGCTCGCGGTGCGCTCGGCGGGGGTGCGGCTCGATTTCGCCGAGCTGGACCGGCTGTCCAGCCAGCTCGCCCACTGGCTCATCGGCAGGGGGATCGGCCCGGAACACGTCGTCGCGCTGGCCCTGCCCCGCTCCCCGCACCTGGTGGCCGCCCTGCTCGCCACCCTGAAGGCGGGCGCGGCGTACCTGCCGGTGGATCCCGGTTACCCGGCCGAGCGGATCGAGTTCATGCTCGCCGATGCCGCGCCCGCGGCGCTGATCAGCACCGTGGACGTGGCCCGCGAGCTGCCCGAGGGCACCAGCCCGGTGCTGCTGGACGATCCCGAGTTCACCGACGTGCTGCGTGCCTGCCCCGGCCACCCGCCAACCGACCAGGACCGGGTGGCGCCGCTGACGCCGCACAGCCCCGGCTACCTGATCTACACCTCCGGCTCAACCGGGCGGCCCAAGGGTGTGCTGATGCCGGTGGGTGCGATCGGGAACCTGCTCGGCTGGCACGAGCACGCCGTTCCCGGTGCGCCAGGAGCGCGGGTCGCCCAGTTCACCGGCATCAGTTTCGACGTCTCGGTCCAGGAGATCCTCGGCGCCCTGTTGCGCGGGCACGGCCTGGTGATCCCGGACGAGGAGATCCGAAGGGACCCGGACGAGTTCGCCCGCTGGCTGGCCGAGCAGGACATCAACGAGCTGTACGCACCGAACCTGATGATCGACGCGGTGTGCGCGGCGGCGAACCGGCAGCAACTCACCCTTCCCGCGCTCACCCACTTGGCGCAGGCGGGGGAGGCGCTGGTGCCGAGTGAGCACATCCGGCAGTCGTTGCGGCGCAACCCGGGAACCCTGTTGCACAACCACTACGGGCCCACCGAGACCCATGTGGTCACCGCGGGCACCCTGCCGTCCGATGTGGACGAATGGCCCGCCGCTCCCGCGATCGGCCGGCCGATCTGGAACACCCAAGCCCATGTGCTCGACCGGCACCTGCGCCCGGTGCCGCCGGGGGTGCCCGGCGAGTTGTACCTCGCCGGTGCGAACCTCGCCCGCGGCTACTGGCGGCGGCCCGCGTTCACCGCGCAACGCTTCGTCGCCTGCCCCTTCGGGGCTGCGGGAGCGGCGATGTACCGCACCGGGGACCTCGCACGGTGGAACGAGGACGGCACCCTGCAGTACCTCGGCCGGGCCGACGACCAGGTGAAGATCCGCGGGTTCCGGATCGAGCTCGGCGAGATCGAGTCGGTGCTGCACGAGCACCCCGCGGTGGGCGGTGCCGCCGTGGTCGCGCGCGCCACCGGCGCCGGAGCCCAGCTGGTCGCGTACCTTACCCCGGCCGAAGAATCCACAGTGGATACCGTGGATCCTGAGGAGCTGCGGGCGCACGCCGCCAAGTTCCTTCCCGAGTACATGGTCCCGCCGGTGGTCCTGCCGGTCCCGGAGTTCCCGTTGAGCCCCAACGGGAAGCTGGACCGCAGCGCGCTCGCCGAGCGGCCGGTGGAGCAGGCAGGCGCGGGGCGCGAGCCGCGGACCGAGGTCGAGGCCGCGCTGTGCCGGATCTTCGGCGAGGTGCTCGGCGTGCACCCGGTGTCCATCGACGAGGACTTCTTCACTCTCGGCGGGCACTCGCTGGCGGCGACCAGGCTGGTCAGCACGGTGCGCGCGGAGCTGGCTGCGGAGCTGCCGATCAAGGCGGTGTTCACCCACCCGACCGTCGCCGGTCTCGCCGGGCAGCTCGACGCGGCGCGGCCGGCGCGGCCCCCGCTGGTGCCCTCGCCCCGGCCCGAGGTCATCCCGCTTTCCTACGCGCAGCAACGGCTGTGGTTCCTGAACCGGCTGGAGGGGCTCACCCCGGCGTACAACCTGCCGTTCGTGATCAGGGTTACCACCGAGTTCGACCTTGCCGCCTTCCATGCGGCCCTCGGCGACCTGGTGACCAGGCACGAGAGCCTGCGCACCCGCTATCCGGATCACGGGCACGGCCCGTACCAGCAGATCCTCCCTCCTGCCGAGGCGACCCCGGAGCCGGTGCTGGTGCCGGTCACCGAGGAGGAGCTGCCGGAGGCGGTGAACGCGGTGGTCGGCCGCGGGTTCGACCTGACCACCGAGCTCCCGCTCCGGGTCCGGGTGCTGCGCACCGGGCCACGGGAGCATGTGCTGGTACTGGTGCTGCACCACATCGCGGCGGACGGCTGGTCGCTGCACCCCTTCGGCCGGGACCTGTTCGGCGCGTACCAGGCCCGGCGGGAGGGTGCCGCGCCGGACTGGGCGCCGCTGCCGGTGCAGTACGCCGACTACACCCTGTGGCAACGGGAACTGCTCGGCTCCGAGGAGGACCCGGACAGCAGGATCTCCCGCGAGCTGGACTACTGGCGCGGGCAACTGGCCGACCTGCCGGACGAGCTGCCGCTGCCCGCCGACCGGCAGCGGCCCGCCACCGCGAGCTACCTGGCCGAACGGGTGGACATCCGGATCGACCCGGAAGTACACGGTGGACTCGCCGCGCTGGCCAGGGATAGCGGCGCCAGCATGTTCATGGTGGTGCAGGCGGCCTGCGCCGTGCTGCTCGGCAAGCTCGGCGCAGGGACCGACATCCCGATCGGCAGCCCGATCGCCGGGCGCACCGACAGCGCGCTGGACGAGCTGGTCGGCATGTTCGTCAACACCCTGGTGCTGCGCACCGACACCGCGGGCGATCCGACGGTGCGGGAGCTGCTGGCCAGGGTGCGGGAGACCGACCTTGCCGCCTACGAGCACCAGGACCTGCCGTTCGAGCGGCTGGTGGAGGTGCTGAACCCGGCCCGGTCGTTGTCCAGGCAACCGCTGTTCCAGGTCATGCTGACCTCGGTGGACACGGTGTCCCCGCGGGCACGGCAGGACACCGCCCCGGAGGGCATGACCGCGGGCCCGCCGCCGACCGCGGACAGCGGTGCCAAATGCGACCTCTCGTTCAACATCAGCGAGAGCTTCGCCGCGGACGGGCGGCCAGAAGGGCTGACCGGTTCGCTGGAGTTCAGCCTGGACCTGTTCCACCGGGAGACCGCCGAGTCCCTGGTGCGGCGGCTGGGCTACGTGCTTGCGGCCATGGCCACCGACCCGGACCAGCCGATCACCGGTATCGACGTGCTGTCCGAAGCCGAACGCGAGCGGTTGCGGCGGCGCGGCGCCGAGCACGGGGAGTACCTGCTGCTGCGCTTCGGCGCCGAGCTCGTCCCGGCACCCCCCGGTGCGACGGGGGAGCTGTACCGGACCGTGCGCACCGAGCAGGACGGGGCCGGGGTGGCCAACCCGTTCGAACCCGCGGGGGCCCCGCTGTGGCGCACCGGCCCCCGCGCCCGCCTCGCACCGGACGGGGAACTGCTGGCGCCGCCCGCAGGCGACCCGGTGCCTGCGGAGCCGCAGCGGCCCGCCGGGTCAAGGGCGCCGCGCACCGACCGGGAGCGCGCCCTGTGCGACCTGTTCGCCAAGCACCTGAACGTGCCGGAGGTCGGGATCGACGACAGCTTCTTCGATCTCGGCGGCTACTCCCTGCTGGCCATCCGCCTGGTCAGCGGGATCCGCTCCACCCTGGGGGCGGACGTCACCCTGCGCACCTTGTTCGACGCGCCCACCGTCGCCGAACTCGCCGAACGGATCGCGGCGTCCTCGGCGGGCAGCTCCTTCGAGGTGCTGCTGCCGCTGCGCACCGGGGGCGCGGGCACCCCGGTGTTCTGCGTGCACCCCCTCGGCGGTCTGAGCTGGCTGTACTCCGCGCTCACCCCGCACCTGCCCGCCGCGCACGATGTGTACGGGATCCAGGCCAGGGGGATCGGCACCGGGGAGCCGCTGCCTGCCGATATCGAGGAGATGGCGGCCGACTACGTACGGCAGGTCAGGAAGGTCCAGCCCACCGGCCCCTACCAGCTGCTCGGCTGGTCGCTGGGCGGGAACGTGGCGCACGCCATGGCCGGCCTGCTCGAGGACGAGGGAGAACGGGTCGGCCTGCTCGCCATCCTGGACGCCTACCCGCGCACCGAACACAGGCAGGCCGGGACGTCGCGGTCGTATGACGAGAACCAGTTCCTGGAAGGGATCCTGCGGTTCGTCGGGATCGACGCGGACGCCTACCAAGGTCCGCTCGACTTCGCCGAGGTCGTCGGCATCCTGCGTGACTCCGGCAGCGTACTGGCCGAACTGGACGAAACGCAGATCCGGGCGCTGCACCGGGTCATGGCGAACAGCTTCGAGCTCGCCGGCGAGCCCACCCGCACGCGGGTGGCCTGCGGCGCACTGATGTTCGCCGCCATTACCGAACCCGCGGGCGATCCGCTCGCCTGGAATCAATTTGTTGAAGGACCGTTGAGCGTGCACGAGCTGCGCTGCAAGCATGACGAACTGATGGGTCCGGAGCCCATCGCCGAGATCGGACGGGTCCTGCGTGACCGGCTGGTGGACGACAATGGGAGGGAACGCTGATGACGAATCCGTTCGACAATCCGGACGGCAGCTTCTTCGTGCTGGTCAACGACGAGAACCAGCATTCGCTCTGGCCTGCGTTCGCCGAGGTCCCCGCCGGCTGGACTGTGGTGTTCGGGGAGGCGGGGCGCCAGGAATGCCTTGACTACGTCGAGGAGAACTGGACGGACATGCGTCCGAAAAGCCTGGCCGAAGCGATGGACAACTGACATTCCCGGGATTTCGAGGTGTTACCCGGTCGTCTGCGGATAGGTAAGGAGCTGGTCCGGTCATGACCGATGTCGCGGATTCCGGCGGCGAGGCCGCCGAGGCGCCGCCGTTCCCGATGCCGCGTACCTGCCCGTTCGACGTACCCGAGGGCTACGCCGGGCTGCGGGACACCCCCGGCCTGCCCTCGGTGCCGTTGCCGACCGGCAAGCGGGGCTGGCTGGTCAGCAGGTATGACGACGCCCGGCAGGTGCTGCTCGACCCGGGGGTGAGCTCGGACCGTACCCGCCAGGATCACCCGGTCGCGCCCATCCCGAAGGAGATGCTGAAGGAGTTCAACCAGTCGCTGGCCGGGATGGACCCGCCGGAACACACCGTGCAGCGGCGGATGGCCAACCAGACCTTCACGGTCAAGCGGATGCAGGAACTGCGCCCACACATCCAGCAGCTGGTGGACCAGCACATCGACGCGATGCTGGCCGGTCCGCGTCCGGTGGACCTGATGCAGGCGCTGGCCAAGCCGGTGCCCTCGCTGATGATCTGTGAGCTGATCGGCGTACCCGAGCAGGATCTGTCCACAGTGGAGGAAATCACCCGAGGGACTCTCGCGCGCAACCCGGAGGACCGGCCGCCCGCCTTCCTGCGGCTGAACGCCTACCTGGACGAGCTGGTGCGTGCCAAGCACGAGGAACCGGGAGACGATCTGCTCGGCAGGCTGGTGGTGAGCAACCGCGAGCGCGCGGAGGCCGACCAGCTGGACCTGGACGATATGGTCGCGATGGCCAGGCTGCTGCTGCAGGCGGGGCACGAGACCACCACGAACCTGATCGGCCTCGGCACCGTCGCCCTGCTCGAGCACCCCGACCAGCTCGCGGAACTGAAGGCCGACCCGAGCCTCACCCCGAACGCGGTGGAGGAACTGCTCCGCTACCTCAACATCACCGACGTCATGCTGTCCAGGGCCGCCATCGCGGATGTGAAGGTCGGGGACACGGTCATCCCGGATGGCGACGGGATCTTCGTGCTCACCGGCGCCTCGAACCGGGACGAGCGGGTCTTCGACAACCCCGACACGTTCGACATCCACCGTGGCGCGCGCAACCACCTCGCCTTCGGCTACGGGACCCATCAGTGCCTCGGCCAGAACCTGGCCCGGATGGCGCTGGACATCGTCTTCCGCACCCTGTTCGCCCGCATCCCCGACCTGCGGCTGGCCGTAGGGGTGGACGAGCTGCCACTGAAGGACGTGCAGCCCTACGGATTCCACGAGATTCCGGTGACCTGGTGATCTGCCTGCTTCCACCGAACCGATACCGCTAGGAGAGGATCCCGATGACCGAGACCGACGCGGGTCCCAGGCCGCACGAGGCCGCGACCTGGCCGCTCGCCAGGACCTGCCCGTTCAGCAACCCGCCGGAGTACGCGACGCTGCGCGCTGAGCAGCCGATCGCCTCCTTCCCGATGCCGACCGGTAGCACCGGGTGGCTGGTCACCAAACACGCCGATGTGCAGAAGGTGCTGCTCGACTCGCGGGTCACCTCGGACCGGCTGCATCCCTCGTACCCGGTCGCCCCGATCCCGCCGGAACTGGTCAAGGAACTCGACATGTCGCTGGTGTGGATGGACCCGCCGGTGCACACCGAGCGTAGGGCGATGCTGATCCCCGAGTTCACGGTGAAGCGGATGCGTGCGCTGCGCCCGCGGATCCAGGAGATCGTGGACGAGCATATCGACGCGATGCTCGAAGGGGACAACTCCGCGGACCTGATGACCGAGTTCTCCCTCCCGGTGCCCTCGCTGATCATCTGCGAGCTGCTCGGTGTTCCCCGCGAGCACCACGCCTTCGTGCAACAGACCGCGCGCTCGATGATCAGCAGCGACCCGCAGGAGATCTACGTCGCCAACCGCAGCCTGCTGGACTTCATGTCGCAGGTCGTCGCGGACAAGGAACAGGAACCCACCGACGACCTGTTCGGCAGGCTGATCGAGAAGAACAAGGAAGCCCAGCTGCTCGACCGGCATGACATGACGGCGATCGCGAAGCTGCTGCTGCTGGCCGGGCACGAGACCAGCGCCAACATGATCTCGCTCGGCGTCGTGGGCCTGCTGCAGCATCCCGAGCAGCTGGAGAAGATGAAGGCCGATCCGGAGCTGACCCCGGACGCGGTCGAGGAACTGCTGCGTTACTTCAGCATCACCGACTACCTGCCTGCCCGCGGCGCGACCGCCGATATCGAGCTGGACGGCGTCACCATCCGCGAGGGCGACGCGATCATGGCGCTGTGCGGTTCCGGCAACCGGGACGAGTCGGTGTACCCGGAGCCGGACAAGCTGGACATCATGCGCAAGGCGCGCAACCACCTCGCGTTCGGGCACGGCGCGCACCAGTGCCTCGGCCAGAACCTGGCCCGGATGGAGCTGGAGATCGTCTACAACACGCTGTTCCGGCGCATCCCCACGCTGGAGCTGGCGGTGCCGGTGGAGGAACTGCCGTTCAAGGACAGCCCGCCGTTCGGGCTGAGCAGCGTTCCGGTCCGCTGGTAGGCAGCCGAGAGAGGAGACACGATGCGGGTAGTGATCGACCACGACCGTTGTGCCGGCTCCGGCCTGTGCGTGCTCACCGACTCCACGGTGTTCGACCAGAACGACGAGGACGGCAGGGTGCGGCTGCTGGTGGCCGAGCCGGACGAGGCCGCGCGCCGCTCGGTCGAGGAGGCCGCGGGGGTGTGCCCCTCACAGGCGATCAGCATCGAGAGTTCCTGAGCATGGCGGAACCGGAACCGGCCACGGTGGCCGGCCACGGCCTGGAGCTGGCCGAGGGCAGGCCGCCGCTGCTGGCGCTTGCGGGACAGCGGGATCCGGCCGAGGGTGAGCGCTGGGTGGCCGAGCACCGGGACCGGATCATCGAGGCATGGTCCGGGTACGGTGCCCTGTTGCTGCGCGGCATCGGCCTCGCCGAGCCCGCCGGGCTGGAACGGATCGCCGCTGCGCTCGGCGTCGCGATCACCACGGAGCGGGAACCCTTCGCCGAGCGGGCCGATCTCGGCGGTGGGGTGTACTCCTCGGTCACCTGGTCCCCGGACCAGCCGATGTGCATGCACCACGAGAACAGCTACGCGCTGGAGGTCCCGCAGCGACTGCTGATCGGCTGCCTGGTGCCCCCGGTGCAGGGCGGCGTCACCGGCCTCGCCGATGGGCACCGGGTGCTGTCCGAGCTGCCCACCGGGCTGGTGGACCGGTTCGCGGCCGAGGGCTGGCTGTTCACCCGCAACTACAGTGAGCTGGTCGGCACCTCCTGGCAGGAGGCCTTCGGCACGGACGACCGGGAGATCGTGGAGAAGTACTGCCGGGCCAACCGGATCGAGCTGGAGTGGCTGGCCGACGGCAGTCTGCGCACCACGCAGCACCGGCCCGCCGTGATCGCGCACCCGCGGACGGGAAGGCGCTGCTGGTTCAACCAGATCGCCTTCTTCAACCAGTGGACCCTGGACCAGGACGTGCGGGAATACCTGACGTTCGAGTTCGGCGCGGACGGCCTGCCGTTCGACACCCGCCACGCCGACGGCAGCCCGATCGAGCAGGACGTGATCGACACGATCAACGGCGTCTACGAGCAGGTGACCATGCGGGAGCCGTGGCAGGCGGGTGACCTGCTGCTGGTGGACAACATCCGCATGGCGCACAGCCGCGAGCCGTACTCCGGCCGCCGGAGCATGGCGATGGTCTTCGGCGACCCGGCAACCGTAACCGGCGTGCAGGCCGGACCCGACGAGTGAGGTGGCAGGCCGGATGACTGAACAACACATGATCGAAGTGGACGATCTCCGGATGGAGTTCGGCGAGGTCACCGCGCTGGACGGGGTCAGCCTCGCGGTGCCGAAAGGGACCACGCTCGGGCTGCTGGGGCACAACGGGGCCGGCAAGACCACCCTGGTCAACGTGCTGTCCACCCTGCTGCCGCCGACCAGCGGCACCGCGCGGGTGTGCGGCCTCGACGTGACGAGCCGGGGCCGGGAGGTCCGCAAGCGGATCGGGCTCACCGGCCAGTTCGCCGCGGTGGACGACGAGCTTCCCGGCAGGGACAACCTGATCCTGCTCGCCCGCCTGCTCGGCGCGGGGCGCAGGCAGGCCCGCGCCAGGGCGGACGAGCTGCTCGAGCTGTTCGACCTCACCGAGGCCGCGGGCAGGCTGGCGAAGAAGTACTCCGGCGGGATGCGCAGACGGCTGGACGTCGCGGCCAGCCTTGTCGGTTCCCCGGACGTGGTCTTCCTGGACGAGCCGACCACCGGACTCGACCCCTCCGGGCGTAAGGCCGTGTGGGACATCGTCACCAAGCTCACCCAGAACGGCTCCACGATCCTGCTGACCACCCAGTACCTCGAGGAGGCCGACCAGCTCGCGGACGCGATCACCGTGTTGTCCAAGGGCAGGATCGTGGCCGACGGCACCGCGGCCGAGCTGAAGTCCGCGATCGGCAACCGCACGGTGACGGTCACCCTGCACAGCGCGGAGGACGCCCCGAAGGTGCTGGACGGCCTTGGCCGCGCGGGGCTGCGGCCGGTGCATGTGGACGATCGCAACGCCGTGACCACACCCGTCTCCGACTCCACCGACCTCGCCGTGGTCGTGCGGGCGCTGGACGAGGTCGGGGTCACCGTGGCCGGGCTGGCCTTCGCCGAACCCTCACTGGACGACGTCTACCTGGCGCTGACCGACGAGGTGACCGCGCCGGTGCTCCCGGAACCCGCCGCCGCGACGGCCGGCTGATCCCACAGGAAGCCTGAGCCCCACAGGAAGCGAGGAAGGATTCCGATGACCGCAGTCGCCGTGGACGGCGCCGGAGGCACCAGCACCGGCCAGGCCGGGGTGGTGGCCGACCGGTGGCCCGGCAGCGGGCTGGCCACCCAGGTCTTCATGCTGACCGCGCGGGCCGTCCGGCCGCTGCGGCAGCCGGGCATGGTGTTCGCCAGCCTGATCGAACCGCTGATCATCCTGCTGTTGTTCGGCGGCGTGTTCCAGGTTCTCGGCACGGTGCCGAGTTTTCCGGACGGGGTCGACTACATCGACTACCTGATGCCAGCCGTGCTGGTGATCGCCACCCTGACCAACGGGGTCAACTCCGGAACCGCGCTGATCAACGACCTGCGCAACGGCATGATCACCCGGTTGCGGGCGATGCCGATCCGGCTGCTGTCCGTGCTGCTGGCCCGCAGCTTCGCCGATTCGGTTCGTGCCCTGTCCCAGCTGGTGCTGATCAGCGTGCTCAGCGCGCTGATCTTCGGGTTCGCCCCGCCCGGCGGCCTGCTCGGCACGCTGGGTGCCGTCCTGATCGCGGTGCTGATCGGCTGGACCATCAGCTGGGTCTTCATCACCCTGGCCGCGGTACTGCGCAACGGCCAGATCCTCACCGCCATCACCACCGTGGTCACCTTCCCGTTGATGTTCGCATCCAACGCGTTCATCACCCTGGAGGCGCTGCCAGGGTGGCTGCGGGTGATCGCCGAGGTGAACCCGGTTTCCCACGCGATCTCCACCGCAAGGGACGCCGCGCTGGGTACCGTGCAGTTCGGCCAGGTGCTGCAGACCATGGGGATCTGCCTGCTGGCGGTGACGCTGCTGGCGACGATCGCCAACCGCGCGTTCAAGCGACCGTAGGCGGGGGAGCGGGTATGGACAGCGGAGATGTCGCGGGGGGTGCCCTGCCCCGGTGGGGCAGCGGGGAGGGCATCGCCACCCTGCCGCTGGCGCTGCCGGAGGACACCGGCGAGCGGCTGGCCGCCGTGGCCGCCGCACTCGGCGTGCGGGCGGAGACGGTGCTGCTGGCCGTGCACGCGAAGGTGCTCGCCGCGGTCACCGGCGAGGAGACGGTGGCGGCAGGGTACGCAGGCGCGGTACGGGAACTGGTGGTCGCCGAGGGCTCCTGGGCGCAGCTGGTGGCCGCGGTCGCGGCCGGGGCCGGGACCACGCCTGCCGATACCCGGACCGAGGCATGGACCGCGCTCACCGTGCACGAGGAACCTGCCGAGCCCGCCGGGGCTGAACTGATCCGGGTCGGGTTCACCGGCCTCGGCACCGGCCCCGCCTGTGTGCTGCGCTACCGCGCGGACGTGATCGGCCACGGCCAGGCCGAGCGGTTCGCCGGGTACCACGCGCGGGCGCTGGACAAGCTGCTGTCCGACGTGCACGCCGTGCAGCACACCGAGAGCCTGGTGTCCCAGGCCGAGCTGCGGCTGCAGATCCACGAGTTCGCCGGTGCCACCACCCCGGATCCGGACCGGCCGCCGCATGAGCTCGTCGAGGAGCTGGCGCGGCGCCACCCCGACCGTGTCGCGCTGTTGTACGGCGAGGTCAGCTGGACCTACCGGGAGCTGAACCGGCGGGCCAACCAGGTCGCATGGTGGCTGCTCGACTCGGGCCTGCGCCCGGAGGACCGGGTCGCGGTCATCGCGGACCGCAACCCGGAATGGGCCTCGGCGGTGCTGGGTACGCTCAAGGCCGGTGGCGCCTACCTTCCGGTGGAGCCGAACTTCCCCGCTGACCGGATCCGGACCATGCTGACCCAGTCCAACTGCGGGCTGGTGCTGGCCGACCGGAACGCGCCGGAGATCGACTCGGTACCCGCGGAATCGGTGCTCCTGCTGGGGGAGGAGCGCGGCCCATCCCGGGACGCCGATCCCGGGGTGGAAGTCACCGGCGACCAGCTGGCCTATGTGTACTTCACCTCCGGATCGACGGGCAAGCCGAAGGGTGCGATGTGCGAGCACGCCGGCATGCTGAACCACCTGTGGGCGAAGATCGAGGACCTCGGCATTGGCGAGGGCAGCGTGGTCGCCCAGGTCGCGCCGCAATGCTTCGACATCTCGCTGTGGCAGCTGATGTCGGCGTGGCTGGTCGGCGGTACGACCGCGATCATCGGCCAGGAGGAGATCCACGACACCGGCGAGTTCGTGGACGCCCTGCGCCGGTACCGGGTGGACGTGCTGCAGGTCGTACCCTCCTATTTGGAGGTTCTGCTGGCTCATCTGGAGGATACGGCGGCCGCGCCGCCTGCCCTGCGCTGCGTCTCGGTCACCGGCGAGCCGCTGAAGGCGGCGCTGGTGAATCGCTGGTTCGCACGGTTCCCCTCGGTGCCGCTGGTCAATGCCTACGGGCTCACCGAGACCTCGGACGACACCAACCACGCGGTGTTGCGTGCGCCGCTGGCAACGGGCCGGGTCCCGGTCGGCAGGCCGGTGCGCAATGTCCGGATCTACCTGGTGGACGAGCAGCTACGGCCGGTTCCGCTCGGCGCCCCCGGCGAGATCGTGTTCGCCGGGGTGTGTGTCGGCAGGGGCTACATCAACGATCCGGTGCGCACCAACCGGGCCTATCTCGCCGATCCCTACTTCCCTGGGCAGCGGATGTACCGCTCGGGCGACTACGGGCGGTGGCTGCCGGATGGCAACCTCGAGTTCCTCGGCCGCAGGGACGCGCAGGTGAAGATCCGCGGCTTCCGCGTCGAGCTCGGCGAGGTGGAGAACAAGATGTCCACCGTGGAGGGTGTGCAGGACTGCGCGGTCGTGGTACTGGCCGGAGCCGATCAGGTGGACCGGCTGGTCGGGTTCTACTCCGCCCCCGAGACGGTCACTCCGGAACGAGTGCGGGAGCGGATCGCCATGCTGCTGCCGTCCTACATGATCCCGAGCAACCTGCACCGGCGGGAACGGCTCCCGCTCACCGAGAACGGCAAGATCGACAAGAAACGCCTCCGCGAGCTTGCCGCCGAACTGGTCGGGCCGGAGGGCGACGAGCCCGCCGGTGACCGGCTGACCGGGCCGGAGCTGCGGCTGCAGCAGGCCTGGTGCGAGCTCTTCGGCCTGGCCCCCAGCTACGTGCACCGGCAGGCCAACTTCTTCGACCTCGGCGGAACCTCGCTGCTGGCGATCCGGCTTGCGATCAAACTGGACCGCTCCGTCACCCTGCAGGACGTCACGGAAACCCCGGTGCTCGCCGACCTGGCGAAGGTGCTGGAGCGCCGGCAGGCGCCTGCCTGACCGAGTGGTTGGGAGTTGCTGGGACATGTGAAGGGGAGTGGAGGAACGCGCGTTTTGGCGGAGCCCACGAGCGGGGAGGCGGGGCGAGTGAGGTGCGGAGGTGGCGGTCAGGGCTGGGAGTCCGAGTCCCGCCGAGCCGATCGTGCCGTGCGTTTCCAGGCGAACACTGCCCGGAGTGCGCCGCGATGCCCGTGATCAGCAGCCCGGAGGAGTTCAACAACAACGATCTCTATATCGACCTGCGGGCCGGCCTGGACCTACCGGTGTACCTGAAGTGCGAGGGATGAACTTCGCCGGGTCGGTGAAGCTGAAGGCCGCCAAGGAGATGGTGGCCGCCGCGGAGGAAAGCGGGGTGCTCACCGAGGATTCCGTGCTGATCGAGTCCTCATCGGGCAACCTCGGCGTGGCGCTGAGCATGATCGCCGCCAACCGGGGGCTGCGCTTCGTCTGCGTGACCGATGTGCGCTGTAACCTGGCCACCCGGCAGCTGATGGCGGCGTTCGGGGCCGAGGTGCACGTGGTGACCACCCCGCACCCCGGCAGCGGCCTGCTCGGTGCACGGCTGCGCCTGTTGCGCGAGATGTGCGCGGCCGACTCCCGGTACCTGTGGCTCAACCAGTATGCGAACCCGAGCAACTGGCTGGCGCACTTCCGCGGTACCGCACCGGCCATCGATCGTCGCTTCCCGCGCCTGCAGGTGCTGTTCGTCGGCGCGGGCACCACAGGCACGCTGATGGGCTGTGCCAGGTACTTCCGGGCCGCGGACCTGCCGGTCCGGATCGTCGCGGTGGACAGTGTCGGCTCGGTGACCTTCGGGATGCCACCGGCAAGGCGGCTCATTCCCGGCCTCGGAACCGGCGTGCTGCCGCCGATCCTGGACCGGTCGCTGGTGGACGAGGTCATTCACATCGAGGAGGAGGACACGGTGCGGATGTGTCACCGGCTGGCCCGCGCGGGCTTTCTGTTCGGCGGTTCGACCGGGACGGTGCTGGCAGGCGCCGAGCGCTGGCTCGCGGCGAACCGGCTCGGGGAGGCCGGCACGGCGGTGGCGATCGCTCCGGACCTGGGAGAGCGTTACCTGGACACGGTTTACCAACCCTCGTGGGTGGAGAATGCATACGGGATCGACCCCTCGGCGGCGGTGGGCCGGACGGCGTTGGACCAGACGAGTTAAACCCTGGGCGGGAGTTCTCCACGTACTCATTGCCCACCCTGTTGGCCACTGGCACGATTGCCCGCATGACTGGCATCGAGCAGAAACACGATCCCCCGCGTCTGTCGAGTGTGGACGATCCATCGATGCTGATCGACTGGCTGCGGAGAACCGGTGCGGAAACACCGGTGCACTTCGATCCGGAACGGCAGCTGTGTCAGGTCTTCCGGCACGCCGACATCATGTCCGTCGTCGCGGACTGGGAGACCTTCTCCTCCGACGACCGGCATCTGGTGCCGCAGACGGACGGCTTCCAGACGTTCACCAAGGGAAACCTGGCCAGCCTGGACCCACCCCGCCATCATCAGTTGCGCAAGCTCGTCAGCAAGGTGTTCACCCCGCGCACGGTGGCCACCCTGGAGCCGCGGATCACCGAACTGGTCGACCGGCAGCTGGACGGTTTCGGCACCGGTGAGGTCGATCTGGTCGACACCGTGACCAACCCGGTCCCCGCGCTGGTCATCGCCGAACTACTCGGCATTCCCGAGCAGGATAGGGCGATATTCCAGCGCTGGGCCTTCGACATGGTCGGCCTCGGTGGCCAGGTCGACGTCACCGATCCGGACGAGGCCGGGGACGCGATGTCCGGAATCTCCCGGATCATGAACGATATGAACGAGTACGCCTTCGACCAGATCGCTCAGCACCGGCGGCATCCCGCCGATGACCTGATCACCCGCCTGGTCGAGGCCGAGGTCGACGGGATGCGGCTGGACGACGAGGAGATCGTCGGGTTCGTGCTGCTGCTGTTCCTCGCCGGGCATATCACCACCACTCTGACCCTGGGCAGTATGCTGCTCTGCCTCGACGACAACCCGGCCACCGCGGCCGCCGTGCGCGGCGACCCGGATCTGATCCCCGGCGTGATCGAGGAGACGATGCGCCAGCGCCCGCCGTTCCCCACCTCCAAGCGGCTGGTCACCCGGGACACGGAGATCCGCGGGGTACCGGTTCCGGAGGGCGCGGGCGTGGTGCTGTGGCTGGCGGCGGGCAACCACGATGAGGAGGTGTTCGAACGGCCGGGCGAGTTCGACCCCGTGCGCTCGCCGAACCAGCACCTGGGATTCGGCGCGGGGATCCACTTCTGCCTCGGTGCCGGGCTGGCGCGGCTGGAGGCACGGGTGGTCCTGCGGCGGCTGCTGGCCAGGTATCCCGGGCTGGAGGTCGACCGGCAGGCAGTCCGGTTCTACGGCAGCACCTCCATCGTCGGTCCGAGGCTGCTCCCGGTGCGGTTGTGACCGGGCGCGACAGCGGGCTGCCGGGGGAGGGGCCTGCCCCGGTGGACCCCGGCAGGTACTCCCTGCTCGCGGCGGTGAGCTGCCTCGCCGCCGCGGTGGCCTTCCTGGTGGCCGGGCTTACCGGGGCGGCCGATGTGACCCCGATGCCGGCCGCGCCGTGGCAGGTCGTGGTGCCGGCGGCCGTGCTCGCCGCGGTGCTGTCCGTGCTGCGTCCCGCCCCGCACCACGCCCGCCTGCTGCTGGCCGGTGAGGTTCTCGCGGGCGTGCTGATGCTGGCGGGCAGCCTCGGCAGGCTGCCGCACAACCTGCTGTTCGCCATTGTGTGGTCGCTGATGAAGATCACCGGCGCAACCCCGGCCTTCGAGATGGTGCCGCAGTGGGGGAAGTTCGTGGTGCATCTGGTGACCCTCGGCGCGGGGATCGCGCTGCTGCTGCGCATCCGGCACCAGCTGCGCACCGAACCGGGGCTGGCCTCCCTGCGCGAGCGCCGGGGAAGCAGGCTGGCGCCGGAACGGGCGAGCGGGCTGCTGCGCCGGATCGCGGTGGTGGCCGCGGTGGCACCGTTGCCCTACGGGGTGCTGAAGGTCGCCTGGGCGCTGGGCTGGCGGGGTGGTTTCGCCGAAGACGACGCCTTCCGCGACGTGCAGGTGCAGACACCCGGATTCGGCGATACCGGGGTACTGGCCGGGGTCGCCGTGGTCATCGCGGTGCTGATGGCCGTTCCGGTGGCCGGACGCTGGGTCCGGCGTGCCCTGGTGACCATCGGCGCGGTGGGGGCTCTCATGCTGGTTCCTGCGGGGGCGGTCGGGTGCTATGACCTGGTGCTGACCGCGCTCGGCTTCGACCGGCACGAGCTGTCCAGTATCGCCCTGTGGGCGTTCGTACTGGTGTACCCGACCCTGCTGCTGTGGGGGCTGGCACTGGCGGCGGAGACCTGGCTCTACTGGGTGGTCACGAAGCGGAACCCGGCCGTCGACGGCAGCGGATCCGACCAGGCCGCTGCCCGTGGGACAGCCAAGGAATCGGATTACCTGAATCGAAGTACTTGATGTTTCTTGTCAGCTCTGTCGAGCACGTGCCAGATTATTCCCATGGAAGGCGTCCCGCGGATGCATGAAGCTCCGCAGTTGTCCACAGGCGATGACCCCATGATTCTCGTCGACTGGATCAACTGGATGCGAACCGAGCATCCGGTGCATTTCGATCCGGAGCGGAAGGCGTGCCAGGTCTTCCGGCACAGCGACATCATGACGGTCTACAACGACTACGAGACCTTCTCCTCAGACGACGGGCACGCCCGGCCACCGGACGAGGAAATCCGGATCATCACGAGGGGAAACCTCGCAAACCACGATCCGCCGCGGCACCAGAAGCTGCGCAGGCTCGTCAGCAAGGCCTTCACCCCACGGGTGATCAGTGGGCTACGGCCGCGAATCACCGAGCTTGTCGACGCGCATCTCGACCGAATGGAAACCGACGAGGTCGACCTGGTCAGCACGTTGACCAACCCGATACCGGTAATGGTGATCGCCGAACTGCTCGGGATTCCGACCGAAGACAGGAAGATATTCCAGGAGTGGGGCGACGGCCTGATCTCGCTCAGCAGGCGGATCGAGGTGACCGAAAAGGTCTCCGAGGCAGGCGAGGGCATCAAGTCCGGTTTCAGCACCATCATCAAGGAGATGAACGCCTACGCCTTCGACCGGATCGCCTGGCGGCGCAGGCATCCGGGGGACGACCTGATCACCCGTCTCGCCGAGGCGGAGGTGGACGGGCAGCGGCTGGACGACGAGGAGATCGTCGGGTTCGTGCTGCTGATGTTGATGGCCGGGCATGTCACCACCACCCTGACCCTCGGCAACATCATGCTGTGCCTCGACGACAATCCGGCGGTCACGGCCGCGGTACGCGCCGACCCGGAGCGGGCCTCCGCGGCGGTCGAGGAAACCCTGCGCCAGCGTCCCCCGTTCCCGACCTCGAAACGCCGGACGGCCAAAGACACCGTGCTCGGCGGGGTCGAGATACCGGCCGACACGATGGTGGTGATGTGGCTCGCCTCGGCCAACCTGGACGAGGCGGTTTTCGCCGACCCGGCGACCTTCGACCTCGACCGTTCTCCGAATCCGCACCTTACCTTCGGCGCGGGCATTCACTTCTGCCTCGGCGCGGGGCTGGCGCGGCTGGAGTCGGAGATCGTGCTGCAACGGCTGCTGGCGCGCTTTCCCGAGGTGCGGATCGACCGATCCGGGGTGCGGTATTACGGTAGCACCTCGGTACACGGCCCGGACTACCTCCCGGCGCGGCTGCGTTAGCGGACCGCGCCGGGGCGAAACCGAGTCGACTCGGGAGGGATGCGTTACTGGTTTTCCTTGGTGGCGGGTAGCAAACCGGCTCGGGAGGCCGCGACCGCGAGCTGGAACCTGGTCTTGACCTCGAACCGGTCGCAGAGATCGGCGAGGTACCTTCGCAGCGTCCGGGTGGAGATGTCCAGTTTGCGCGAGATCGCCTCGTCGGAGCGTCCGCAGTTCAGCTCGACCAGGATGGCGATCTCGATGTCCCGCCAGACTTCCTGGTCGTACTTGTACTCGGAGATCGGGCGGGCCCGATCCCAGACGTGTTCGAAGAGCTGGGCGAGAAACGCGAGCACGCTCGGATCGCGGACCAGCGCGGCGCTGCCGTTGCAGTCCGGCTCCATCGGCAGAATGGCGAGATTGTCATCCAGCAGGATCAGCTGCGTGGGCAACGCCGCCGCGGTACGCGGCTCGGCGCCGTCCTCCTGGATCTGCCGTAGATAGTTCATCGCGTCCCGTTGGCGCCGGGCCGAGTGCGGGAACACAGCGCGGATCTCGACCCCGCGGTCCAGTACGGCGCGGTCCAGCGCGTAGCCTGCCCGCAGCGCTTCCGGCGAGGAGATGGTCGGGTAGAGGGCGCGAACGCTTCGATTGACCTCTTTGGACAGATCGACCAGCTTCTCCCTTACCTTTTCACCATCCATCAACTTCTCGGTTCCGGGGAGTTCGATCGCCTCGTCATGATCGCGTGCGCACCACACCTGGAGCTGGTCGAGCAGATCGTTCACCGAGGTGGCCTGCTTGCTGAGCCGCATGTACTCGGCGCGCAACTGCTTGACGAGATCGACGATCGCCGCGTCCGGGGACTGGGTGAGCTGCTGGAGTGAGTCGGCGGGGGAGTGCCGCCCGAACTTGTGCGCCTGTAGCTGGTTGAGTGCGGCGGCGGCTTTCTCGTTGGTCAGGCCGGTGGTGGAGGCGTAGTCGGACTTGGTGGCGGGACCGTTCAGCAGGAAGCTGTATATCGCGCGTTCGGCGTCGTCCAGGTTGTCCAAGTTGACGACGGGGCGGCCGGGCCGCCGGCTGAACTTAGTCATAGAACCCCCAAAGTTCATCTCTACGTCCGTCACGCGCACTCAGCCTAGCTGCCGGTAAGTACTCCCGCTTCGACGTGGAGTACTACTCACCCAATCACTTCCGGCCCGTAGCGCGGACGGTACCAAATGTTCAGGCGCCGCTGGGTGAAGTTCGCCAACTCGACGACCTCGATCCTTCTTGACACGGCCTGGCGCAACAACCGTTGCACGATGATTCTTGAAAATAATTCAGGATTCGGGTCGGGGGCAGGACGTCACCGGAGACCGAAGTGGCTCGGCCCGGCCGCGCGGGCAGGCCACTTCGGTCGGATTGGTACCTCCCGGCACGGTAGGGCGATTCGGCGAGGGACATTGACGGTCAATCACCCCGCAATCCCGAGCCGCGCGCGACCCTCCGATGGAGGGTTCTCGGTATGTCGACCTCGTGGTACGTTGACTCCGCCGAAGCGTCTGGGGGCGCTCGCGCTTGTTCACCGTCTTCCGCGGATGACGGTGCGGTGCAGAACGGAGTTCCGCCTTGGCTGGGGAGGTTGAACGTGAACTGACGCGGCTCGTTGTCCGTTATGCCGCGCAGGTCCGCTGTGCAGTGATTGTCGCGTGCGGGCTGCTCGCGGTCATTGGCGTGTCCGCGGACCTGCGCGGTAGCACGATCGGCATCGTGCTGCTCGCGATTTGTTGGAGTGTCGTCCATCTGGTGTTCACTCGCCGGACGACGAGGCCGGATCGCTTGCTGGGCGCCGATCTGCTCGTGCTGTCCGTGGTGTGCCTGACCCAGATATGGTCCGTTTCCACCGGACCCGCCGAGCACGGCGGCACCTGGGTGTGCGTGGCGATCAGTATCGTTATCGTTACGTACCAATGGATCCTGCCGTTGTGGTGGGGTTTGGCAGTCGCCGCGTTCCTGGTGGCCATGGACCTGGCCGGGGTGGCGATCGCGGCTGGCGGGCAGTGGGTGTCGGCGCTGCCGATCTGTGCCTGGCTGCTGGTGGAGGCCGCGCTGTCCCGTGCGGTCTGGTTCCTGGTGCGGAGCAAGGCGCGGACCGCGGATGTGGCTGCGCGGCGGGCGGCACAGGCTCAGCGGGACGCCGCGGTCGCCAGGGCGGGCCGGGCTGCCGAGCGCGAACGTCTTTCTCTCTTACATGACACCGCATGCACCACGTTGATGATGGTGGCGGCCTCGGCGCCGGTGCCGGCGGCGGAGTTGCGTGCCCAGGCTCGCCGTGACCTGGACCGGCTCACCGGCGAGGAGTCGCCCGCTCCCACCACGGATCTCGGGCGGTTACTGACCGAGGAAAGCGACCGGCATCCGATCCGGGTGTGTACCGAGATCGCCGGACCGCTGGAGCTGCCGACCGAGGTCGCCGTGACGTTGCGCAACAGCGCGGCGGAGGCCCTGCGCAATGTGGTGCGGCATGCGGGTGTCGATCATGCCTTGCTGCGCGCGGGTAGCGGGGAAACCGGGATCTTCGTGGAGATCAGCGATACCGGGCGCGGGTTCGACCCGGAGCGGGTCCCTCCGTATCGGCGCGGGCTGGCGCTTTCGGTCCGCGAGCAGGCGACGGCCGCGGGCGCCAGGGTGAACATCCGCTCAGGACGGCGGCAGGGCACCGTGGTCTCGCTGGAGTGGCCGGATGCCTGAGAGTCGGTTACTGACCCGGAGCTTCGCCGCTCGAGGCGAGTGGACGAACTCGCGCTGCGGAGTCCACGGGCGGCGAGGCCGGGCGTATGATCTGCGAGGGTGACGATGGGGACCGAGTCCGAGCCCGGTCGAGCCGACCGTGCCGCGAGTTTGGGAACAGGCACTGAGGACACCGAGTACGTGGTCCGGCGGTTGCTCGGTGGGTTGCGGCTGGCGCTGGTGGTCACGGTCACGACGATCCACTGTGGACTAGCGTTGCCGACGCTGCTGGCGCACCAGGACGAGTACGCCACTCCGGTGCTGCACTTCACCCTGTTCGGCGCGCTGACCGTTCTGCTCGCCGGTTGTATCACCCTGCTGCTGCGCGGGACGGCACTGCCGAGGATGGTGTGGCTGGGCGGGGCGCTGGGGGTGCTGGTCGCAGGCGGGATGGTGACCCACGATCTCGCCGTCGCGCAGATCGTCGACTCGGCGGACTGGCTGTTCCTGGCGGCAGGCTGGTACGGCCTGTTGCTCCTGCTCGACGTCCGGTTGCGTTACCTGGTGTGCTTCTTCGCCGCGCACGCGACCCTGGTGCTGGCGCGGTTGCTGGTCGCGGGGATGCCGAGCGCCGCCGAGGTCGCGGAGAAGGCGACCAGGGCACTGATCGTCTACGGGTTCCAGCTCACGATGGTCGCCGCGGTCGTGCTGCTGCGCCGGTCCGCGCGGCAGGCGGGGGCGGCGATCGCGGAACGGGAACGGGTGCTGACCGGCGAGGCCGTGGCCGGCCGGATCCACCGGGACCGGCAGGAACACTATGCCCGGTTGGGGGAGAGCGTCCTGCCGCTGCTCGGCGGGCTGTCCGACGGCACGCTGGACCCGGCCGACGAGGCGGTCAAGGCCGGCTGCGCGTTCGAGGCCGCCCGGATGCGCAGGCTGTTCGCCGAGAACGACCAGGCCGACGACCAGCTGCTGCACGAGCTGCGCGCGTGTATCGACCTCGCCGAGCGGGGCGGGGTACTGGTCCAGCTCGCCGTGCGGGGGCAGGGGCGTCCGCTGCCGGTGGAGGTGCGCAGGGCCCTGACCGACCCGATCCTCGCGGCGCTGGCCACCACCCGGCACGCGGCACGGGTCACCCTGCTGTACGGCGACCGGGTACGGGTGAGTGTGGTGACCGACCGGCCAGGGGCCGAACCGCCCCGGCCCGCGCACCCGGAGGTCCGCCTGCACACCCTCGCCGACGACACCCGGTTCTGGGTGGAGGCGAGCTGTGCGGTTCACAGCTCGTCCAGCCCGATCAGCCCGTCCTGAATCGCCCTGGCGACGAGGGTGGCCTTGGTGCTGGCCGGGCGGCCCACATTGGCGTACTTGATGCGTACCCGGTCGAGGTAGGAGTTGACGGTACGAACCGAGAGTCCCAGTTTCTCGGCGACCATGCCCTTCGACTCGCACTGGAACCACTCCACCAGCACGTCGGCCTCCCGCGGGGCCAGGGTGGGCCTGCTCGGCCGGGTGTCCGTGCCGATCGCCCCGGCCAGCGCGGGCGGGGTGTACGGAAGGCCCTGTGCGGCCGCCTGCGTGGCGGCTACCAGGTGCGGCTCCCCCTCGGCCTTGGTGAGATAGCTGAGTGCCCCGAGATCCAGGCAGGTCAGGGCGGCCTCCTGGCTGTCGACCATGGTGTAGACGATGACCCGCCTGCCCTCGTCCACCAGCTGCCTGATCATGCGATAACCCGGCACTCCGCCGGAGAGGTACAGGTCGACGACCACCACATCGGCGGCGGAACCGGATTCGGTGCGGGCCGCCGAGACGTCCTCGCCGCTGGCGACCACCTCGATCGGCGGCCGCGCCTGCGCGTACCAGGACCGGATACCGGCCAGGACCACCGGATGATCATCGATCACCGCTACCGTGATGGCACTCGACGGCACCCGGTGCTCACCCCCTGTTCGCCATCGGGACAGCCTGCTGCCCGGCGACTGAATCGTTGCACCTGGATGATACGGGCTAAACCCTGCCTCCCGTGGGCTCTCCGAGCAGGCTGGCGGACGGTCAGTCCCGCTCGGCGAAGGCGGCGCGGGCCACGGAGATGCCGTTCAGCGCTGCCGGGAAGCCGACATAGGCTGCCGTGTGCAGGATCGTCTCCAGTGCCTCCTGCCGGGTGCCGCCGACGTTGAGCAGCCCGTGTACATGCACCTTCAGCTGGGGCGCCGCCGTGCCGAGCGCGGTGCACGCGGCGACCGTGACGATCTCCCGTTCCCGCAGGTCGAGCCCCGGCCTGCAGTAGACCTCACCGAAGGTGAACTCGATCAGATAGCGGACCAGGTCGGGTGCCAGCTCCGCCAGGCTCGCCGCCACCCTTTCCCCGGCCTCGCCGTCGATGCGGCGCATCGCCTCGAGTCCGCGCTGGTAGCGGTCCCCTTCCATGGGCGCGGGTTCCGGTGTGGGCCGGGGAGCGGGTGGCAGCTCATCGAACAGCTCCTTGACGACGCCGAGCGCGTTGATCGTCGCCGGAAAGCCCGCGAAGGAGGCCACCTGGAGCACGGCTTCCACGAGCTGCTGCCGGGAGCAGCCCACCCGCAGTGCCGCGCCGAGGTGGAACTTCAGCTGCGCCTGGGCATAACCGAGGGTGGCCAGGATGCCGATGGTGGCCAGCTGCCGCTGCGGCAGGCTCAGCCCGGGGCGGTGATAGAGCTGCCCGTAGACGAAGGCGACGGACTGCCGGCCGAAGTCCTCGGCGAAGTCGGAGAAGAGGTCGAGCACCGCGGGCCGCTCGGTGCCGCCGAGCCGCTGCAACAGCGCGTAGCCGCGGGCATAGTCGTCGGCGATCTCCCCGGTCCGTCCGATGTCCTCCCCTGGTGAGCTGTCCTCCGGCACTATCCGCCTCCCTGTCCGTTCGCGCCGCGGCAGATCCACTCCCCGCAGGAGTATGTCAGCACAGATTTCCTTTCGGCGCTTCCGGCTGCGGTAGGTCAGTGATATCGCTGCGTGACCGGTGTCGTGGTGCCTAGAGTGTTCGCGTGGGTTCATCCGGTGACGTGCACAACGAGAGTCGTGCCTCGGCGAACGTCGTCATCCAGGCTGGGGCGATCGGTGGTGGCGTCCACCTGCACGGTGCCAATCCGGTCGGGTCGCTCACCGCTCGCCCGATTAGTCGGTGGGGCCCGCTTCAGCTGGATGTGCACCGGGCGATCGTGGTCGGCGGGGATCTGCCCGAGCTGCCAGGGTATCTGCGTCGTGAGCATGACGACCGCATCGATGAGTACCTGGCTGAGCTGGATGGCGCCCAGATGCTTGTGATCACCGGTGAGTCCTCGACGGGGAAGACTCGCGCCCTCTACGAGGCGGTGCACCGACACGAGGTGTTGCGGGAATGGCCGCTGGTGTATCCGCGCACGGCGGACGAGTTACTTGCGTTGCTGGGCGGCGGAGTCGCCTCGCGAACGGTGATCTGGCTGAACGAGTCGCAGAACCACTTGTCTGGCCCGCACGGTGAACAGGTCGCGGCCCACCTGCGGGAACTGCTCATTCGGCCGAAGCCAGTGGTCGTGCTGGGCACGCTGTGGCCGCGGTACTGGGACGAGTTTACCGGCGCACCGGATGGCCTCGACGGACGTTCCCAGGTCCGGGCATTGCTGCAGCACGGTGTGCGGCGGGTGCGGGTGGCTGATCGGTTCAGCCCTGAGCAGATCGCGCTGGTTGGTGCCGATCGCACGGCCGATCCTCGGTTGGCCGCGGCGGTGTCGGCCTCGCCGGACCGCCGGGTCATCCAGACCATCGCCGGAGGGCCCGCCCTGGTTGAACGCCACGAACATCCGGAGACCCCGCGGGATCGCTACGCCGCCGCCATTGTGACCGCAGCTTTGGATGCGCGGCGGCTCGGCCATCAGGTCCCGGTGTCCCGTGCCCTGCTGGGCGATGCCGCACCCGGCTATCTCGGTGCCGAGGACCTCGTCGATACTCCAGACGACTGGTTCGCCGAGGGCTTGGCCCGTGCTGCCGGTCAAGCCGCGCACGGGATCACCGCTTTGGTCCCGCGTCGGCGGGAAGCCGGCCCCGGGCCTGCTGATGCCTACGAGCCGCACGACTACTTGGATCAGCACGGCAGGAGGACCCGGCGTGACGCTGTCGTGCCTGCCACCCTGTGGCAGGCGTGCGCGGAGCACGCCCTGGACCCCGAGGATCGCGCACGGCTGGCCGAAAGTGCCTATCGGCGCTTGGTTTTCCGGTATGGCGACCGGTTGTGTGGCCAGGCCATTGAGGCGATGGCCACGGGGACTCAGCATCGCATGGTGGCCACTCTGGCCGGCTACGGCAGGGTGGAGCTGGCGATGGAGGTCGTCCGCACCATTCCGCGGCCACTGCCGGAAGAGGTCCAGTCCGGCCTTTTCGACACCACTGTGCGGCAACTGGGGGAGCAGGGTAGGTATGCGGAGGCCGAGCATCTGGTGCGGGCCCTGATCGACTCCTTCGGCGACGACCTCCGTGCTCCCTCGGTGGTCGATTGGGTCCGAATGCTGGCCAGGGCGAAGGGGCCGGATACGGCCGCCGATCTTGTTCGGCGAGTCGCGAACCGGCGATATGCAGAGGTGGGGCAGGAGGACCAAGCCATCCGCGGTGAGCAGTTGGTGCTCGCCGAACGCTTCGGCGAAGTACTAGCCACAGTGCTTGCAGAAAACGACCGGTGGCCCGAGGCACTCACGGTCGTCCGGAAGGCCCTCGGTGGGCGGGCTGGGCCATGGCTGACCGACGAGTGGGCGGAGCAGTGGCTGGCGCACCAGCTCGCGGCCAGCGGCAACCTGCAACGCCTCCATGAACTTGCCGCTGCCGACAGCCCCACTGCCGCACTCCTGCTCGCCGAGCGGGAGTGCGACCAAGGTGACGAGGACGCGGTGAACCGCTACCTTTCGGACATGATGTCCAGGCCCGCTCTGGACGCGCGGCCGTTCGAGCTGCTGATCGGGCGCGGGGAGGTGGACAAGGCGGTGCAGTTGCTGCACCGGCACGGCTCGGAGCCGCAGCAGGTCGAGCGGCCCGCCTGGGATCGGAGTATGACCCCCTTCGAGGCGGAACTGGTCGCACTTGCCGACACCCTTGCCTCGCACGGCTATACCGAACGCGCGATCACCATGCTCACCGAGTACGTGGGCACCGACGGCGCCGACGCCTCACATAATGTTGTACGTGCCTTGGCCGATCGGCTGGCCGAGGCCGATCGCTGGGCCGAGGCGCTCACGCTCGTCCGCAGGAACCGGCATTGGATGCGGGACTGGTTGCCGAGGCAACTGGCGAGGTCGGGCAACCTGACCAAGCTGCGCGCACTGGCCGACGAAGAACCGCGCTACGCCCGGCAGATACTGGTCGACGCCCTGCTGGAGCGGGGTGAGATCACCGCCGCCCTTGCCGCACTGCGCGAGTACGCCGAACGCGGCGACTACCCGGCTCGCGAGCGGCTGGCCCGCGTGCTGGCCGACCACGGGTGCGTCACCGAGCTTCGGGAGCGCACCGCGGCGGGGGACGGCGCCGCTGCGCAGTGGCTGCTCGCGCTCGCCCGTGCGGGTCGCGTCCCGGACGGGCAGGCCCTGCTCGAACATGGCCTCACTCCCGATGGCGCGGTCGCGACGAACCCCTGATGTCGGCCGCGGCCTGCCCGCGGTCACCAGGACGCGCGGACCCGGGCCTCGCCGACCATGCGCGGATCGAGCACGTCGCGCAGGTCGTCCGCCCGTTCCCAGCACCGGCGGGCCGCATCCGGACGGCCGGATGCCGCATGGACGTTGCCGAGGCCGGTCAAGGCCCGCGCGGTCTCGTACCGGCTGCCGCACTCCTCGCCGAGCTCGGCGGCACGCTCGTAGTGGGCGGCCGCGGCATCATGGTCGCCGGATCGGAACAGCGCCCACGCCACACAGTTGACCGACATGGTCGTATCCAGGCTCGACCCCAGCGCGACGAACTCGGTGTACGAAAGCTCGGCGTGTTCCACCGCGTCGGCATAGTGGCCGAGTTCGGTCTCCACCAGCGCGACCCCGCGGAGGGCGATCGCGGCATTGCGGGAGTTGCCCATCCTCCGGTACGCGGTGAGGGCGTCCTCGAGCCCATGCAACGCGCGTTCATGGTCGCCTGTGTAGAGCGCGGCCCACGCGAGGTTCGACATCGTGTTGGTGTGGCCGTGCTCGTCGCCGAGTTCGCCGAACAGTTCCAGTGCTTCCTCGTAGTAGCCGATGGCCACGGACAGGTCGCCGCGGTCGACATATGCGATACCGAGGTTGTTCAGGGTCATGGCCAGCGCCCGGTCGTCGCCCTCGGCCCGCGCCGAGGTCACCGCGAGCCGGTGGGTTTCGATCCACGGGTCCCAGAGTTTGGCGTGGAAGAAGAAGTCCCGTAGCAGGAAAGCCAGTTGCCAGCACCGGCCGTGGAAACCACGGGCGGCGGCGAGACGGCACAGGCCGACCAGGCTGGGCCACTCGCGGTCGGTCCAGGCGAGCGCGCTGGCCCGGTCCGGAAAACTCCGCGACCCGGCAGGCAGGTGCCCGGGGTCGATGGGCATGCGATAGCGGTGGGGTGCGAGCAGTTCGTCGGCGGACCTGGCGAGCAGGAGGCTGTGGTCGAGCAGCCGGCGCACGGCGGCGTCCTGCTCTGCGGGATCGGTGGCCGGCAGGATCGTGGATCTGGCGAAGTCCCGGAGCAGGTCGTGCATGGACACGTGGTCGACGTGGCCACGGGCGACCAGATGGGCGTCGTCGAGCCGGTCGACGAGCGCCTGCGCCTGAGCCGGTTCCAGGTCGGCCAGGGCCGCGACGTCGTGGATCTCGACCTCCCTGCCCGGATGCATGGCAAGCAGCGCGAACACCCGCAGCTGCTCCGGCGGCAGCGCCCCGACCGAAAGGCTGAACGCCGCCGCCACGCTACGGTCCCCGTCATTCAGCACGCCGAGCCGCGCGGTCTCGTCGGCGAACCGCTGCGCGAAGTCGTCCAGCGACGATGCCGGATCCGTCCGGAAGCGGGCCGCGGCGATGCGGATCGCCAGCGGCAGCCCGCCGCAGCTCGCCACGATCCGTTCGACCAGGTCGCCCCTGGCGGCCGCCGCGTGGTCCCCACCGACCGCGCGGAACAGGGTCACCGCCTCGGCCATGGGCAGCACGTCCATGGGTACATGTACCGCGTCGTCGAGCGCGTTGAGCCGGTTTCGGCTGGTGATGATCACTCGGCACCTCGGTTCGGTGGGCAGCACCGGTCCGACCTGGGCCGCGCTGATCGCGTTGTCCAGCACGAGCAGGCAGCTCCGGCCCCGTAGCCAGCCGCGATACAGGTTGGCGCGCCCGTCGGGATGGGAGGGAATCCGCTCGCCGGGCACGCCGAGCATCCGCAGCAACGGATCGAGAACGTCCTCCGCGCCGGCCGTCACGCCGTCGGCGGCATGGTCACCGAGGTCGAGGAAGAGGCAGCCATCCGGAAAGGACTCCGCGGATTCCCAGGCTGCGCGCAGCGCGAGGGCGGTCTTGCCCACACCAGCCATTCCACTCAGGACGCAGGTTCCTTCCGCGCGTTCGCCGCTCAGGACGGACACGGCGGCCGCGAGCTCGTACGTCCGGCCGGTGAAATGCAGGGTCGACGGCGGCAGGCCCACCAGCGGGGTGACCGTGGCGCGGCGGGACCGGCGGTCCGGTTTCTCCGGCATCAGCGCGGCCAGCGCGCCCTCCGCCTGGAGCACCCGGTCGCAGGCCTCGGCGAACTGCCGGTTGCCCGCGGCCCTGCCGGTCTCCACCTTGCTGAGGTAGCCCTTGCTGTAGTGGATGAGCCGGGCGAACGCCGCCTGTGAGTACCCGGCCGCCTCCCGTCCGCGCCGCAGTTCGCCGCCGAACCCGCCATCCCTTCGATCCATGATGTGCATGATGCCCGCGATGGCGTCCGCGGGAACGGCGGACTACCCGGTTAGTGCAACCACCGCAAGGCGGCCTCGGCGCAGTCATCGGGGCTACGGTTGAAGGCGATGGCTGCCAGGGGTGTGTGCAGCCGGACCAGGTTGATCACCTTCTCGAACAGTTCGAGCAACGGCTCGTGCGTGCGGATACCGCCACCGATCACAACACAGCCGTAGTCGTTGCTGCGCAGCGCCGCGACGATCGCGTCCTCCGGATTCTCGTCAAGTGCGACCAGACAGTAGTCGGCCTCGAGATCGTGCTCGACGAACCGGGCCTGACCACGGGTGATCGCCGCCTGGACCGGCTCGGGGTCTCAGCCCTGGGGTAGTAGGGCCAGCACCAGTGGGACCTCTGGAGTGTGCTGGATTTCGGCGGATCACCGCACAAGCCAGGCTGCTGGCATGGCGCTCACCGCAGCCGGACCACAACAGACCCGGCCTGGCAGCGACTTCGCCGTACCTCCGGCGGACCAGCGCGATCTGTATTCCCTCTCGAGGTGTGCGCCGGGAGAGCGCGGGCGCACACCTCGATCAGGTCCACGTACTTGCTCGCACCCAACGAGAAAAGGACGTCCATGTCCGAAGCTGTGGTTTCCCCGGTCCGCATCGGGAGGCTGTCGATCGGTGCCCTCGGCGTCTTGGCCCTCGCCCTCGGCACCCTGCAGTCGGTGGTGGAGCCCGCGCTCCCGCTGCTGCAACGTGAGCTGGGGGTCAGTCCTGCCGAAGGGGCATTGATCGCCAACACGTTACTCATCACCGGCGCGGTCGTCACACCCGTCGCAGGCAAGCTCGGCGACCGCTATGGCGGAAAGCGGGTGCTGGTCCGGCTGATGGCTGTGGTCTCGGCCGGTGGACTGCTGGCGGGTCTGGCGCCGAACCTGCCGGTGTTGTTGCTCGGGCAGGTGTTGCAGGGCGTGATGGTGGGTGCGCTGCCCCTCTCCTTCATCCTGGTGCGCAAGCACCTCCCTGCAGGCGAGTCACAGGTGGCGATCGGGGTGGTCGTGGCGCTGTTCACGGGCGGCGGCATGGTGGGAACGTTGATTGCCGGGCCGATCGCGGAAGGACTGTCCTGGCATTGGATGTTCGCGCTACCGACGATCGCGATCATCGCGATGACGTTGGCCGTGATCAGGCTGATGCCGCATGATCCGCCGATCCAGTCGGACAGCAGGATCGACTGGCCCGGTGTGATTCTGCTGAGCGGCACGTTGCTCGCGTTCATGCTCGGGCTCGTGACGGTGACGAGCGGCGACCTGCCGCCGGTCGTGGTCGGTGCCATTGCGGTGGTCGTGGCCGCCCTGGCGACCGGATGGGTCGTCGTCGAGCGCCGCGCAGCCTCGCCGATGGTCGATCTACGCATGCTGGCAAAGCCCGCGATGTGGAGTTCGTGCGTGCTGACCTTCGTCATCACCACCAGTTTCGGGATGGTCATCTTCCTGCTCCCGTACCTGTTCTCGGTATCGGCCGACGGCTACGGCTTCGGGGTCAGCACCACCGACATCGGGCTGTTTCTTTTGCCCGGTGCCATCGCCGGGGCGGTCAGCGATTCGGTCGGCGGGATCGCGGCCCGGCGGTTCGGCCCGCGTGCCGTGGTCATCGTGGGCACCGTGGTCGCGGCGGCCACGATGATCGCGCTGACGTCGATACACACCGCCGCATGGCAGCTCGTCCTCGCGAAGGTGCTGACCGCGTTCGCCGCGGGGGTCATCACCACGGCGTTGCTTGCCAGCACCGCCACCGCTGTCGAGACCGGGAACACCGGCATCGCGACCAGCCTGCTCGTGGTGACCCGCGTGATCGGTGTGGCCGTTGGCGTCCAGGTCGGCGGCGCGATCCTCGCTGCAGGGACCGACCCGATGACGGGCCAGCCGACCGAATCGGCCTTCGTCACAGGCTTCGCCGTCGCCGGCCTCGTCGCCGCATTGGCACTGCTCGTCGTCCGCATCACCAAGAAAGGAACCAAGGCATGACATCTCGAGTTCTGATCTCCGGGGCCAGCATCGCCGGACCCGCGCTGGCGTACTGGCTGCACCGGTCCGGATTCGCGGTCACCGTGGTGGAGAAGGCAGGCGCTCCGCGCGACGGTGGTTACCCGATCGACGTCCGCGGCACCGCGATAGAGGTGGTCCGGCGCATGGGGATACTGCCCCAGCTACAGGACGCGCATGTCGGCTCGCGTCGCTGTACTTTCCTCAACGCCGACGGCAGCACTGTCGCCGCGGTCGACCCGAGCGCCGTTGCCGGCGGTGTCGAGGGACAGGACCTCGAGGTACGTCGTGGCGATCTGGCCGCGCTCCTCCACGGAAAAGTTCGCGACGACGTGGAATTCCTGTTCGACGACTCCATCGACACCATGGACCAGTCCGGACGCGGGGTCGACGTCACTCTCCACAGTGGGCAACGGCGCACGTTCGACCTGGTGGTCGGCGCCGATGGTATGCACTCACCGACCAGGGAACTGCTGTTCGGCCCCGAGGAACAGTTCCACCGCTACCTCGGCTACTGCTTCGCCATATTCACCATGCCCAACACCTTCGGGCTCTCGCACGAGCTCATGATGTGGAACACCCCCGGCAAAGCCGCGGCCCTCTACGCCGTCGGCAACAACGACGAACTGCACGCCTTCCTGACCTTTCACCAACCGGAACCACCCCTCGGTGCCCTCCGGAACCCCGACGCCCAACGGGACCTGGTCGCCGCGACCTTCGCGGGCGCCGGATGGGAGGTCCCCGGCATGGTCGACGCCATGCGCGAGGCGGATGACCTGTTCTTCGACACGGCGGGCCAGATCCGCCTGCCCCACTGGTCCAGCGGCCGCGTCGGGCTCGTCGGCGACGCCGCATCCGCACCCTCGTTCCTCACCGGACAAGGCTCCAGCCTCGCGCTGGTGGGCGCCTACATGCTCGCCGACGCCCTGACCACGAACCGGGACCACACGGCGGCCTTCGCCGCCTACGAACGCGGCACCCGGGAGTTCGTAGCCATGAACCAGGCACTGGTCGACAATGGTGGAGCAGCACTCTTCCCCACCACGGCCAGGGCGCTGGAGCAACGCAACGCCATGCTGCGTGACCTCGTCACCATGCCACCCACGACACCACGGCCGGCCCACTCGGCCCTGACGCTGCCCGAACTCGCTCCGGCCGACCGACCGTCGCCGACTAGTTACGCTCCGTAATCACTCGCTTCGTTGTCGCGTTTGGGGAAACGCGCGCACACGTAGGTGTGAACTCATAGACTGTACGGTAAGAGCAAGCGTGCGGACGGGCGCGCGCCGACACCGGAGGGATCACCTATGAGCCGCCGATTCGACCCGGATCAGATTGCCGCGCTGGCCAAGAAGGTCGGCGAGCTCAAGGGTGGCTACGGTAAGGCAGGAACGGAGCTGGGTGATGGCGATCCTGGCGGTGCCTTCGGCGAGCTGAGCAACGCGGCCAGTGCGGGCAGGACGGTGCAGGGGTTCTACAGCAATGTGAACAGCGAGCTGGGTGCCGCCGCGAAGCTCGTCGACGCCGCGTCCCAGGCGTTGGCCTACGCTGCCGAGCGGATGCGGGACGACGAGGACGGAGCCGTGCACACCCTCGGCGGGCGCAACCCCGAACGTGCGTGATCGAACCGGCCGAGGACGGGAACCAGGGATCTATCGATGACCACTGCAGGACAGCAATTGGGCGCGCTCGACGACCCCGCGCGTGACCGTCCGAGCTCGATGGACGCCATCGACAAACATGCTCAACAGGCGGAAAAGCTCGACGCGAGCGCGGTCAACGACCAGGCGGTGAAGGTCGGTGGTGCCGCCACCAGTGCCAATGACCTCGGCGACGATCTCAGGGCCTTCCGCGACGATGTGCTGCGCGAATGGGACGGCAAAGACGCCGAAGCCGTCGCCGACCACCTCGAACAGCTCGGCAAGGCCAGCTACAAGGTCAGTGACAAGGCCGAGGCGGCCAAGAACATCCTCCAGCGCGTGTCGGAGATTCTGGAGAACGTCAAGAAAAAGGTCGTACAGCTTGCCCAGGAAGCCAATGAAAACGATGCGGACAATCGTGCACTGATCGGTGCCGCCCGGCGGCGGAAGAACAGCTCCGACGACGAGAACGAGATCGAGGCCGCCGCGTCCGAAATCGAACGGCTTCGGCAGCTCAACGAGAGAGATGCCAACGGGAAGAAGGAGGAGATCGAGCAGGCGCTGGACACCGCCGAAAAGCAGATCGACGACCTCCTCGAGCCCCTCGGCATGGAAATCGAGGGCGGTTTCCTGGAACTGCTGCCCGCGGACACCAGCCAGGCCACGACACCGAGTTCCGCCGCCGCCCCCATCGATACCACGGGCCGCCCGGCTCCCGTTGTCGGTGGCGGCGGGAGTGGGGGCGGCGGGGATTCCGGTGGTGGTGTCGTCGCCGGGGTTCCTGGGGACGGGAGGCCCGCCAAGCCGATCGATGCCAGGGGCGACAACCCCGCCAAGATCGCCGAACAGTTCCTCGGCCGCAATGCCGGGGATCTGAAGAGCAGCGGTGAGCTGCCCGCGATGCAGTCATGGGTGCCGAACGACGTCAACTGCGCGAACTTCGTTTCCGGTTGCCTGGAGGCAGCCGGCCTGATCGACAAGAGCCAGGCCAGCGCCTCGGTCGCGGGTCTGGCGGCCAACCTCGAGGCGGACGGCTGGAGGTCGGTGCCGTTGTCCGAGGCGAAACCCGGTGATGTGGTGGTCTCGAACGGCGGCGGGCACGTCGTGCTGTATGCAGGCGACGGTCAGTTCATCGGCTCGAACAACATCAACCCGGACGGCTCGCAGCAGATCAGCATGGGTGGCGGCGGCGGTCTCGTCAAGGTCCTCACCCCGCCGGTCTGAGGCCGTTCGCGGTAATCAGAACCCGAACAACGCGGGCGGTGCCTCGTGCTCGTCCGGCCACGTCAGCCAGGTGACGTCCGTGGGGCCGATGGCGTGGTCGGACAAGCGCCAGGACCGCGCGTCATGGTCGGCGCCCGCGTTGTCGGCCTTCCGGAGCAGGGCAGCGTAGACGTCGGACATGGCGCCGTCGGCCTGGCGCGCCTCGTAGCCGGTACCTGCGTAACTCGGGCGACCGCCGTCGGCACCGCGCATCCGCCCTTGCAGGAACACCCAGGGCCCGATCCGGTTCAGCTGTACCACCTCCACCCGGACACGATCGCCGAACGCCGCACCGAGCGGTGCGGTGGCGGCCTGGAGCACTGCCTCCCGGACCGGGTCGTCGGCGTCCAGCGGCCGCGGGACGGATTGTGCGGACGGGGTGTTCATCAAGCTACCTCCCAATAGCAGGGCAGCGATTCGGTCGATGGCGGCAACCACGTCCTGGCATCGACGTCAGGTCCTGCGGCTCAGCCGACTGGCCCTGATGATGCTACCGCCTCGGGTGCCGACGGTCAGTGAAACCCCAGATGCGGCCGTGACGACAAGCAGGGAGATCTTGGCGGGATGGAGGACGAAACCCTCGCGAGTACTGGCGACCGGCGCTACTGGCGCTGGCGACGGAAGGCGGCGAGCCCGTTGCGGTTGAGCATGGCCAGCAGGGTTCTCCATCGTGGCCGGTTGGGGTCGGGTTCGGCGCCGCCCGCGAGGCGATGCAGTTGGTCGGTGTGCCATTGCAGGTCCAGCGCCCCGTCGAGGGTCTTGAGGTCGGCGACGAGTCCGAGGGTGCGGCGGAGACCGAGGCGCACGGTACGAACGGGCAACCGGGTCTGGTGGGGTTGAAAGAGGACGTTCGCGGCGTCCGGGGTCGTGCAGGTGGGCCGGCCGAGTCCGATGAGGTCACAGGTACGGTGGGCGATGGCGGTGGCCATGGCGGTGTGCGAGCGGAAGCCGCCGGTGACGGCCAGCGGCACGTCGCGGGCGAGGTGGCGCACGGTCTGGGCGTAGTCGAGGAAGTAGGCCTCGCGGGCCAGGGTGCCGGCCGAGCGGGCGGTGCCCATCATGGCGGGTGCTTCGTAGCTGCCGCCGCTGATCTCGATGAGGTCGAGGCCCTCCTGTGCGAGGCGGGCCACGACGTCGCGGGACTCGGCTTCGGAGAATCCACCGCGCTGGAAGTCGGCGGAGTTGAGTTTGATGCCGACGGCGAAGCCGGGGCCGACGGTGGCCCGGATGCGGCGCACGACCTCCAGCAGGAACCGGAGCCGCCGGGTGGAGTCGCCGCCCCAGTCGTCGGTGCGCTGGTTGGCCAGCGGGGACAGGAACTGGGCGATGAGGTAGCCATGGGCGGCGTGGATCTGGATGCCGTCGAAGCCCGCCGTCTCGGCGATCGCGGCGGTGGTGGCGAAGCGGTCGACGAGGTCCTCGATCTCGGCGCCGCTGAGCCCCCCGGGGGGTGTCTCTATGTGGTTGTCAAGCCGCAGCGGGCGTGGAGTCCGGTTGGGGATGCCGGTAGTAGGTGTGGTTGCGGAGCATGGCGTAGAGCACGTCGCAGCGGCGGCGTGCGAGGCAGATGAGGGCGGCGTTGTGTTTCTTGCCTTCGTCGCGTTTTCGTTGGTAGTAGGCCCTGCTGGTGGGGTCGGACAGGGCGGCGAAGGCGGCGAGGAAGAAGGCGCGTTTGAGTTTGCGGTTGCCGGTGCGGGCGGGGTGTTCGCCCTTGATCGAGCTGCCGGAGCGGTGGGTGACCGGTGCGATCCCGGCGTAGGCGGCGAGGTGGCCGGAGCTGGCGAAGGCGGAGGCGTCGCCGATCTCGAGGAGGATGCGGGCGGCGGTCCTGACCCCGATGCCGGGCATCGATGTCAGGACCCCGGCAAGAGGGTGCGCATCGAGGATCTCCTCCACCTCGGACGCGACCTGTTTCCGTTGCGCCAGCACGGTTTTCAGGCTGTCGGCCAGGCGGGGCAGAACGGTGTCGGCCGCGGTGGTGCCGGGAACGGTCACGGTCTGCTCCTGCAGTGCGGTGAGGATGTTCTCGACCAGCTTGGTGCCCATACGCGGCGCGTGCTTGGCCGCCATGGCGGTGAGCTTGCGGCGCCCAGCCTGGCGGATGCCGGCCGGGCCGCCGCAGCGCGACAGGATCTCCAGCACCGCCGCATGCGTGATGCGGGGGCCGAGGACGCGTTCGAGGGCGGGGTGGATGCCGGTGAGCAGGCCGCGGATGCGGTTGGACAGCCGGGTCGCCTCTGCGGTGAGGTCATCGTCGTAGCCGACCAGCACGTCGAGTTCGGCGAGGGTGTCGTCTCCGACGTCGACTTGGCGCAGGGTGTGCGGCAGGGTGCGGGCAGCGTCGGCGATGACGTAGGCGTCGCGGGCGTCGGTCTTGGCGTTGCCGGGGTAGAGGTCGGCGATGCGGCGCATGGCCAGGCCGGGCAGGTAGGCCACCTGGTGGCCGCACGCACGGGCGACCGCGACCGGCAGCGCGCCGATCGTGGCGGGCTGGTCGACCACTACGAGCAGGCGTCCGTGTTCGGCGAGACGGTCGAAGACTTCCCGCAGCTTGGGCTCGTTGTTGGGCAGTGGCGCGTCGTGCAGCCGTTTGCCGGTGGGGTCGAGGCCGATGGCGTGGTGCTCGCCTTTGCCCACGTCCAAGCCGAGGAACACGCCGTAGCCGGCCGAAGTGTTGTCCATCCACCAGGTCTTTCGTATCGTCACCGTCCTGGTCGCCGATCGAGCACCAACGGCCGGCAGCCACGTTACGACGAGACCTACCCCACGGGCGGCCGTGTCTCTATCAGCGGTCCACCGGTGCCACCAAGCCGGGTGACACCACCCCCCGGATCATGCCTTCGACTGGGGGACTCAGTCATGCCCGGCCTGGCGACCAGGGCCCTTGATCAAGAGCCACGAAAACGGTAACGGGGGCACCTTCGCCGCGATGGCGCCGGGTGCGACGGGCCGCCTGCGGCCGGCAAGGGCGTTGGCCTGACGTCCGGGGTGGTTGATCTGCATCCAGATCGGGGTGCCGCCGTCGTGGCAGGCCGCGGCCCAGCGGGTCAGTGCGGCGAGGTCGCGTTTGTCCTCGACGACGACGTTGCCCGGCTCGCCGAGCTGGCGGTCCAGCCGGGTGGATCCGCCGGGCCGGCCGGTGGCCTGCCGTAGATCGTGCCTGCGCGGATCTCGGCGTCCAGGTCGCGGCCGAGGGCGGCCCCGGCGGCGTGCAGGCCGGAGAGCATCGCGCCTTCGACGGCGGGACCCCAGGCGGTGGAGGCGCCGCACAGGTACAGGCCGGCGATCTCGGTGCGCACACCTGGGCGCAGCGGACCGAACTGGCCGATCGACAGCTCGAGGCCGTAGGGGGTGCCGCCGCTGGCCCGGGTGTGGCGGTGCTGGGTCAGCGGCGTGGCCGCTTCTCGCCAGACAATGTGGTTCTCGATGCCGGGAATGACCTCGCTGACCCTGCGGATCATGATCTCGGTGAAGGCTTCCTTGATGCGCCGGTAGCCGGGATCGTCCTGGTAGCCGTTGTCGCCCGGCTCGGGCCAGCGGTCGAGGCCCCATGCCCCGGGCTCGTCCGGGACCAGGGTCATCACCTCGAGTACCGACGAACCGGGCGGGGCGGCATGCGGGTTGCCGGGGTCCTTGACGGTGGTGACGCTGACATAGGCGGGCAGCCGCCGGGCCTGCTCGATGCGTTCGTCGAGAGTGTAGCCGCCCCTGTTCTCAGCGAGGTCCTTGAACAGCGAGGTGACGTCTTCGGCGGTGGGCACCGAGTAGAAGTTGGTGTTCGGTATCCACTGGCCGAGGTCGACGTCCACGCCGAGGTAGCAGTTGAAGAACGGCTGCGACATCCGGAACCGCTCCACCCGCCGGATCGTGCGGCGCCTGAGGTGCTCGCGGCCGACCAGGTCGAGATAGGTCCGCTTCAGGTCGGCGTTGGACACCACGATGGGTGCGTCGAACCGGGTGCCGTCCGCCAGCTCGACCCCCGGTCGCGGCGCCGTGCTCGGTGCGGATCCGCCGGACCGTGGATCGGGTGCGGATCTGTCCGCCGTTCGCGACGATGACCTCGCCGAGGCGGGCGGAGAGGACCTGCCCGCCACCCCGTGGGAACCAGGCCCCGTCGCTGAGGAAGTTCTGCAGCATGAACGCGTGCACCGCCACCGGCGTGCGGTGCGGCGGGCTGGCATAGGTGCCGTACTGCGCCGGCATCGCCGCCTTGAGCCGCGGGCTGAGCCGGTATGTGTCCAGCAACGTCGTCAGTGGCAGCATCGCCCATCGTGTGGCGAACCCGGCCCGCCGCACGAACGCGGCCTGGCCGCCCAGCGACGCCGGGGTGCGACTGTGGTCGATGCTGCCGCCGATCCGGCGCAGGATGCCGACGACCTTGCGAATCCGTTGCCGTTCGGCGGGGAACGCGGCACACAGGTTGTCCAGGTAGTTGTCCCAGCCGACCGGGATCCGCACGGTCAGGTCCGGGAAGACGATGGTGTCGAAGCCCGCGGGGTCCAACGGCAGGAACTCGACCTTACGGTCCAGCCCCACTCCCCGCAGGATCGTCGGGATCGCCCCGCCTGGACCGCAGTCACCTAGGTAGTGCACGCCGACGTCGAACTCCCACTTGCCGGCCCGGCGGAACGCGTGCGTGTAACCACCGATGACGTTGTAGGCCTCGAGTAGCAGGGTGCGTTTACCCGCCGCGGCCAGGTAGGCCGCGCTGACCATCCCGCCGATGCCCGCGCCGACCACGATCGCGTCGAAGCCGGCGTCCTGCCCGGCACGTGTGCTCGATGGCATCATCATGGTTCCTCGCTGGACGACGGCAAGTGTGACGATGAGTAACAGTTACCGAGGAGTAGTAGAATGAGTCGATCTACCAGCATTTCCCAGGGGGTAAGCAGCAGCTCGTCGAGGAGTCCACTCGGGTCGCGGGCCAGGTCCTCACCGCAGCCATCGCCGCCGCGACCGAGGTCGGGGACCCGCTCCATGCGCTGGAGTCATTCGTCCGGATGTGGCAGGAGACCCTGACCACAACCGACTTCACGGCCGGCTGCCCCGTCGTGGCAGCCGAGGCCTTCACCGAGTGGCACGACCTCATTGCCACCACGCTCGCCGACTCCGGGGTCGAGTCCGGCGCCGCACGGTCACTGGCCACACTCACGATCAGCGCTGTCGAAGGCGCGGTGATCCTCGCGCTCAGCACGCGTACCGTCCGCCCGCTGGAGGAGGTTCACCGCCATCTGGTCGAGCTGGTCGGCCTGCACCTTCCACCTCGGTCCGGCGCCGCGCCCGAGTAGCGACACCGACGACACGAGTTCCGGGTTTCTGGCACTAGGATCGTGGCGGGTCGTTGTGGCAGGTCCGATCCAGCCGTCCACCGTCGGTGAGGAACGCGGCGAAGGCCCGGGTGCAGTTGGCCGACTCCAGATTCTCCTCGATTGTGGAGTTCTTCAGGATCACGACGCTCAGCGGGAATCCGGTGTCCGGGGGCACCAGTGAGTCCAGATAGGCCGGTGCCGCGTTGAGCCCCGATCCTCCGTCGGTGGCGCGGTTTCCGATGATCGTGGAGCCGGTGATGGTCAGCGGTCCCGGGCCGCGCAGGTCGATGCCGCCGCCGCGGCCGCCAAGCGATGCCGGATGGGTGATCCAGTGCGGGTTGATCGCCTCGTTACCGGTGATCTTCGTGTTGACCACCTTGCCCGTCCAGTCGAACCGGATCCCGCCTGCCTCGCCCGCCGAGTTCCCGTGCACCACACTGTCCGAGATCGTCAGGTCGGACAGCGGAATGTTGAAGATACCGCCGCCGTAGTCCGCCTTGTTCCCGGTCACTTCCACCCGCTGCAGTCGCAGCCGGGACACGTTCAAGATCCCGCCGCCTCCGGTGATGAAAACCAGTTCGCGCTCTTTGGTCACCCCGCCGGTGACGGTCAGGTCGCGAATCGTGCTGTTGGCACCGTTGTAGAGGACCCGGTCGATACCACCCGCGTCGATCACGGTCCGGCCCATCCCGGCCCCGATGATCGTGGTCGGCCGGAGGATGTTCAGATCCCCCGTGGCCGGGTCCGGGAACGGGCCCAGTGGCAGCAGCGGCGGCGGGACGGTCAGCAGGTAGTGACCCGCGGGAACCACGATCGTCGCACCCCGGCCCGCGTTCGCTTCCATGATCGCCGCCCGCAGTGTGCACCTGCCCTCCGTGCTCCGGCATTGCCCGTCACCGCGGTCGGAGTCCGGCGCGTCCGCCGTACTGTCCACCGTGTACGTCACGTCACCGGACCTTTGCGCCGGAGCCGCCTGCGCGGCCACCGGCAAGATCATCCCCATCAGGCAGGCGGCCAGTATCACCGGCAACCTTCGCGTGGCCATCGTTCCTCCTGCCTCAGCGGAACTGCTTCGCGCAGTCGTTGCGGGTCGGCTTGCCGTTGAAGGTGTCGGTGAGGAATCCGAGTGCGTCACCGGCACCGACGATCTCGCCGGTGATGTGTCCGGCGAGTGGGATCCGGGACACGGCCACGGTTCCACCGTCCGCGCAGTAACCGGCTACCAGGGTGTCCACCGGCGCGAGCGGAACGAACTCGTCGACGGTGCCGTGGTAGTTGTAGACGGGAAAGTCCGGAGTCGCCTTACCGGTGTTGTTGACCCGGTAGAGGTACCGCGCGGGTGCGGAGTCCGCTGGCTTGGCAACGGTTGTGTAGTTGGCCAGCCGGTCGAAGGGGTGGAACAGCGCGACGTCGAGGGTGCAGGCCTCGGCGTTGTCCGCGAACAGCTTACGGCCGCGGTCGTTCAGCAGGGCTTGGACACCGGCTTCGGGGAAGGCACGGTCGAGGCCCATCACCCCGAGCAGTCCCAGGCCTGCGCCGAGACCGCCGTCGTTGTACTTCAGCATGGCTTCGAGGTCGGCCGGGACACCCCCGGCCGCGGCGCCCACCACGTTGAGCTCGGGAGCGTAGGAGGCTTGCTGTTCGGCAGCCCAGGTGGTGGCCAGGCCGCCGCCGGAGTAGCCCCACAACCCGACCGGGCCCTGGGGGTCGAGGCCCGCGGGGGCATAGTGCTGCACGGCGCGGATCCCGTCGAGGACGGCGTGCGCGGCCTGCGGCCCGGCCGCGAACTCGGAGCGTGGACCCTGGTAGTCGGAGTAAACCACGGCGTAGCCCTTGAGCAGGGCGCCCAGTGAGAGGGTGAACTCGTAGGTGCCGACTCCGGTCGGTGAGCCGAACAAGCCAGCCCGCAGCGTGTAGGACGGCTGGCACCGGGTGGACAGCGAGTCCACCGCGATCTGGTAGGAAAGCAGCGGCCGTGGGCCCTGCCCACGCCACGCGCCCTTGGGAACCAGCACCGTTGCTGCCTCGGCCACCGGCCGATCGTGGCTGTCCACCGACTTGTACAGCACCTGGTAGGTGCTGGCAGGCACCGGCAGGACAAAGGCCACGGCGGTGACCTGGCGCGACCGCAGCACCGTCCCGTTCGGGCTGGACTCGAATCCGGCCGGGGGGACGTAGAACGGATCGTCCCTTGGCAGCGGGACCTGCTGGGTGCCGGTGGGGGCCGCGGACACCGCACCGGGCACCGAGGCGCACAGCAACAGCGCCGTCAGGACGCCACACAGCACCGATGTGAACCTGGTCATGACGTTCCTTTCCTCAGGCCGCGTCCCGGCGCGAAGCAGGTTGTCCGGAACAGCATCTCCGGTGCGCTGGGCGCTGTCTGCTGGCATGATGCGCAGACATTGCCGCGCAGGTTTGTGCGCCGAAACAAACCGTCGGGAGGTTCGGATGATCCGAGTCGTCGAGGCCCTTACCGGTCACGGCCGGGACGCCGCCGCCGCGGTGACCGCCCGGTGCGTGCAGGAGATTCCCGCCTACCAGCGGCTGCCGGGTCCGGTTCTGGAGCGGGACCTGGTCGCGAACGTCCGCGCGGTGATCGACCTGTTCCTCACCGCCGTCGTCGAGGATCGCGGCCTCACCGAGGCCGAACTCGCCGGTCCGATCAGCTGGGCGGCCGAACGCGTCCGCGACGGCCTGCCACTCGACGCCGTACTGCGCATCTACCCGCTGGCCGCCAGGGAACTCTGGCGCATCGCCACCACTTCCGACGAGCAACAAGGCGAACCTGGTGAACCCGATGCGCTGGACCGGGACCTGGTGCCGTTGGTCGGCCGCATCTTCGGCCTTCTCGCCGACCTGCTGCCCCGCATCGCGCAGGCCTACCACGCCGAGCAGCAGCACGAGGAATGGGCGCAGCGCGAAGGCCGTTACTCGCTGGCCGCGGCCCTGCTCGCCGGACGCCCCGCCCAGCGCGCCGCCGAACGGGCCGGCCACCGGCTGGCCGAGCGGTACCTCGTGCTCACCGTGGACATTCCCGAACCCAGCCAGTCCACCGACACCCGCGCGGCGACCAGCCGCTTCCGCCGACTGCAGGCCGCGCTGGACACCGAACCCGTACTGGCCACCTTCGACCGCGACGGCGGAGTGTTCCTCCTGCCCGTTGCCCCCGACCAGCAGGAGCCGCAGCAGCGGGCTGCCGCCGAACGCGTGCTCCGGCGTATCGACTCCGCCGCAGGCGCCCGGTGCCGTGCCGGTATCGCACTGGCCACCAGCCACGCCACCATTCCGCACGCCCACCGGCTGGCCACCGAACTGCTCCACCTCGCGGGCACCCTGCGCCGCCCGCCCGCCGGGTACTGGCTGACCGATCTCGCCATCGAGTACCAAGTCGCCCAACCAGGCCCGGCCCGCGACTGCCTCGCCGAGCTGTTACGGCCGCTCAACCGACACCAGCACCTGCTCGACGCGCTGCGCGCCCTCATCGACAGCAACCACCAACGCGCCGAAGCCGCCGCGGCTCTGCACATACATCGCAACACCCTCAACTACCGCCTGCACCGCATTCGTACCCTCACCGGCCACGACCCCACCACGCCGCATGGCGCCCGGATCCTCACCGCCGCCACGATCGCCAGCGCCCTCACCGAGCACCCGCCCGCCGATCACCACATCCCGGAACAACCATGAGCCGCAAGAAGACATGCGGTGTCTGCAAAGGCAACTGTCCGATGTGGTCTAGCCGTTCCTATCTGGGCGAAGTGCCGGTCGTGGTGTGGTCACGTCGTGACGAAACCCCGGGATCGCGCTGTTGGTGAAAGGGCTCACGCCCCCATTCGTGCTCCCAGCAACGACGAAACCCCCGCTGATGGTGATCACCGGAGGGGGTTTGACCTGGGGAAACAGATGGTGCGCGATACTGGGATCGAATCAGTGACCTCTACCGTGTCAACGTAGTCATGGCCCTCGCCCTGACCCGCGCAGATGGAGATCCAGCAGGTCGGAGCGCTGCGGTTGATGCGCGTTCACTGCCTTCCGGCGCGGTTCAGTGCAGGTCGATCCTCGCAGGTTCCTCCCATCTCGTGCTCCCACGGGTATCGGGGTTCAGATACCTCGACCGTTTGGCGCAGTCAGCCCGGAACACACCAGACTGGTCGCATCGAATGCTTGGGGAGCACGGTCAGCTTAGCTCCGTGGTGGCTTGTGATGTCGGCGCGGCGTGGCTGAGGGCCAGGTCGAGGTCGTCGGGGTTGATGCCCAGTTCGGTGCGGGCGACGTCGGGGTTGAGGACCATGGCGTTGGTGTGCAGATTGCTCCATTGCGTTGGGTCGAAACCGATGCTGAGCCCTCGTCGGCGTTGGCGGAGATCTTCCATGCGGATCATTAGCTTGACGGCTCGGGGGTGGAGTCTCCAGACACGTTTGGGAGCGTGGCCTGTCGCGGATGCGAGGCGGGTAAGCAGGCCCGCCCACGGAAGGTTCGTGGTGACGATGGGGTAGTTGCCGTCGGCGCGACGGTCCAGCGCCGCGAGGGCGGCCTGTGCGGCTTGTGTGACGGTAACGACGGCTGTGGTGCCAGGGTAGGTCAACAGTCCGATGTTGCCGATGGTCATGCTGTGCAGGAGAGGTTCGAGAGGTGACTGCCGGCCTGGAGTTGTGCCCGCGACGTAGGGGAGTTCGAGGACGGCCACGGAGATTTCTGGGCCGGCTGCGTCGCGGGCGTGTGTGGCTTGGTCGATTCTGCTCGCAATGTAGGGGCTGAGTTCGGCGAGGCGGAGCGCGGGGTGTTCGCGCTGTAGGGTGGCGTAGAAGCTGCCGAGTATCACGGCGCGGTCGCAGTGCGCGCGGCGCCCGGCGGCCAGCAGCCTGGCGACCGGGGCGACGTTGGTGTTGTGGAAGAACATCGTGATATCGGCGTCGCGTGGTGCGTATACCGCGGCGGCCGATGCGACGACGATGCCCTTGTGGTCGGCAACGATCGCCTCAAGTCTGCCCTCGGACAGGTCGTTGAGGTCGCCGGTGTGGATGGTCACCGCGGCCGGCAGGTTCGTGGATGGAGTGCGGGCCAGGACCGTGACATCGTGCTCGTGTGCCAGCAACTCACGGACGATGTGGTGTCCGATGAAGCCGGTTCCGCCCACTACCAGGACCTTCATGGGGATATCGTTCCTTCCTTCGCCGTTGCGGATGCCCGCAATGGCGTCCTCGTAGAGTGACCACTTGCGCGGATTATGTTGGCGAGCACCTCGGCGACGATGGACGAGGTGAGTATGCCTGGGCAACCCGTAGCCACCATCGAGCCGCGGTGGCCATGTCAGCATCGGCGCGACCGGGCGTCGACGCGGCATAGGTTGTCGACGCCGCATAACGGAGGGCTCGGGCCTCAGGAAGGATGACCGGCAGTGGGTCGTGGTAGATGGACAGGTCGCGGAACGTCTCGAGCGCGATCTTCGTCGTCTGGAAGACGAGGATCCTGCGGGCCTCGGCGAGGCCACGCCAGAAGTTGAAGACCTGGGTCGGCTGGGACTCTGTCGGCACGAAGCTGCCGAGGAGCCCGAACTGGCGACGCAGATCCGCGGCCCGCTCCTTCAGGTTCTTCCAGGTCAACGGACGCAGGACCAGCCGCTCGCCGCGGCTGCTCTCCAGTTCCGGCATCGCGTCCCTGTGCCGCTCGGCGCGGCGCATCTCACGGGCGAGGTAGCCGGTGTTGCGTCCGCACTTTCAGCTCATTCTAAAGAAGACGCGGCCCGCCGGCGCCAGGCGCGCGTCAGTAGGCGTGACACCCGCTCTCAGGGGCGCTGCTGTCGAGATCGCCCGGCCGAGCAGCCGGACTGTCTCAGCCTTTCGTGGCCCGCTGTGACCCCACTACGTCATAGAACGCGGATCAGCTTGGACACGCTCGCATCGAGTGAAGGTCAGCGGTGCTGGTACGGAAGAACGTCGTGGCCTGGGCATGTCGCCGAGTGGGCGTGGGTTACTCCGTGTGGGTTGGGGAGGTGGGTTGCGTGGGTTCGCTGGTGGCGAGGTGGGTGCGGTTGCGGCCGGCGTGTTTGGCGGCATAGAGGGCGGTGTCGGCGTTGGCGAGGAGGGTGTCGATGTCGTGGGCGTTGGTGTCGGGGTAGAGGGCGATGCCGAGGGAGAGGGTGATGGTGGTGCCGTCGTCGAGGGTGATGCCGCGGATGTGGTGGTGGATCCGTTCGGCGATGGCGAGGGCTTCGGCTTGGTCGGTGTCGGGGAGCAGGACGGTGAATTCGTCGCCGCCGAAGCGGCCGATGGTGTCGGTGCGGCGGACGGAGCGGGCGAGTAGGCGGGTGACTCGGGTGAGGATGGCGTCGCCGGTTTGGTGTCCGTGGTGGTTGTTGATATCGCTGAAGTGATCGATGTCGATCATGAACAGGGCGAGGCGTCCGCCGGGTTGCATGCGGGTGCGCATGAGGGCGATGTCGGCTTGGTGTTGCCAGGTGACGGCGTTGAGTAGCCCGGTTTTGAGGTCGGTGCGGGCGGCGATTTCGAACTGGTGGAGCAGGACGACGCGGTGCAGGGTGACGGCGGGGATGACCATGAGCACGGCCAGGGCGGGGGCGTGGGCGGCGGCGACGGCGAGGAACGCGCCGAGGGCCAGTTGGGCGAGTTCGAGCAGGTTGTCGGCTGCGCTGCCGAGGGCGTCGCGGCGGCGATGGGGGCGGATCGCGAGGGTGATGACGGCGCCGACGAGCAGGGTGTTGGTGGCCCACTGGGTGGCCAGGGCGAGCAGGAGGACGACGAGGCCGGCCCAGCTGATGGTGTGGTTGTGCAGCTGGTCGGCCAGGCCGGTGGCGTGGCTGAGGGTGGTGACCGCCAGGGTGGTGAGGGTCATCATGGCGATGGTGAACACACCGCGGTGGGGCGGCCGGCTGGGGTCGCGGCGGCCGACGAGCCACCACCGGTGGGTGTAGATCGCCACGACCAGCGCGATCGCCGGTGGTGGGGGCAGCAGGAGCGCGCCGGCGAAGGTCCACAGGCTGCAGAGGTCGACGTGCGGGGTGTGGCTGCGGTCGCGTCGGATGCGTTCGATGGCGTGGCTGAGGTGCAGATGGGCCAGCGCGCTCACTGCGAGCACGGCTGCGACGGTCCACCGGTCGGCGGGCACCGGGGTGCCGAGGATGGCGGCCAGCGCCACGGCGCCGGCGATCAGGTCGACGGCGAGGACGTAGATCCACGCGGCCGTGGGCAGGTGCCACAGTTTCCATTCGCGAACTCTTCGGGCGGTGGCGGGTCTGTGTGGTTCGTCGCTGGTCATGCTGCCCCTTGGTGACCTGTGGTGATTTCGTCGCGTGCGGGTGGCCGTGCGATGGGTGATCTAGCTGGGCTGGTTGCTGATCGGTCGCGCAGTTCCGGCGGGCTCGTGTGGGCGGGGGACGATGAGCGTGCCCGCTTGGGCGGGTTGTGGTGGTGATGGGAGGTGACCGGTGATGCGCGACAAGATCTGGTGACCGGCGAGTCGAGCGGGTTGGTGTGCCGATCGCGTGGGTGGGAGGTGAGCAGTCGTGGCGGACAAGATCTGGCGAGACAAGATCTGGTGAGGTTTCTACCGGTGCCGGGTGTGGGTGGCCAGGGTGGTGGCCATCCGGTCGGCGCCGATGCGTGACCACGCGGTGGCCGCGGCGAGCGCGACCAGTGTTCCCGCGGCCCCCGCGCAGGCGATCGCCGCGCTGGCGCTGCCGAGCCAGCCGGCCAGCAGCCCGCCGGCGGTGACGCCGAGGCCCTGCGCGGCGACCATCCCGGAACGGGCCAGACCCAGCGCCTGCCCGCGCCGGGTGTCGGGAACCAGGCGGACGAAGGTCGCTCCCGCGGTGATCTGGTAGGCCGAGCACAGTCCGGAGGCGGCCAGCAGCACCAGCGCCACGGCCAGCGGCGGCGAGGACAGGTAGGCCACCAGCGGCAGGCTGGTGCCCACGGTCAGCACGCCGAGCAGCCGCAGCCGCCACCGGGTGGACAGTCGGCCGAGCAGGAACGCGCCGAGCATCATCCCGGCCGGGTCGGCCGCAAGCAGCCATCCCACCGCCGCCGCGCCGGCCCCGGCCTCGTCGGCGAACGGCGCGGCCAGGCCTTCCGGTGTCACGCTGAACCCGGCCAGCCAGCCCAGGCCGACCAGGACGCGCAGCCGCCGATCGGACCAGATCAGGTGTGCCCCACCGGTGACCTGCGCGCGCAACCCCACCGGCGGGTCGCCGGTGTCCTCCGCCGCAGTGGGGCGGGCGCGCACCGCGAGCCGGACGAGTACCGCGGAGATCAGGAAGGTGGCGGCGTTCGCGGCGAGTGAGAGGTGTGTGCCCAGCAGCCCGACCAGCACACCGCCGCCAGCGAACCCGGCCAGCAGGCCGGCTTGGTGTGTCACGAGCATGAGCCGCTGGCCGCGCTCGTAGGCCTCGCCGGGCAGGACCAGCGGCAGGGTCGCTCCCTGGGCGGCGGCGAACGGCGCCTCGGCCAGCTGCGCCACGACCAACAGCCCGGCCACCACGGGCAGCGGCACCCCAGGCACGGCCATGCCCGCCACCACGATCGCGCGGAGCAGGTCGCAGCCGACCATCACCGCCCGCCGCGGGAACCGGTCGGCCAGACCGGCCAGCAGCATGCCACTGACCAGGGCGGGCAGCATCGTCAACGCGTAGGTGGCCGCGGTGGCCACCGGCGAGCCGGTGCGCTGGTAGACCAGCACCGACAACGCGACCCGCGCGAGTTGGTCGCCCACGATCGACTGCGCCGAAGCCAGCCACAGTGCTCGAAACTCCCGATCCCCTGGAATACCCATCGGTGATTACCCAACTATGGACAGTGACAGGTGGTGGGGCCAGCACTGCGGGTTTCCAGAATCAGGAAACCCGGCCCGGGGCGGGCGGTCGCTAGCGTGATCGGCGGACCATCCGCGGCGGCGGCTCGATGTGGAGGACGGATGACTGGGGACGAAGTACCCGCCGGGCGGGTGCGAATGGTCGTGCACTGCGACCCCGGGGTGGACGATGCCGCCGCGCTGCTGTGGCTGGCCCGCCAGCCGAGTGTGGAGCTGGTCGCGGTCGGCTCGGTGCACGGCAATGTCCCGGCCACGGTGGGTGCGGCGAACGCCGTGCGGATCCTGGCTGCCGCGGGCGTGGCCACGGTGCCGGTCGCGGTCGGCGCGGACCTCGAGCTCGGGGGCGGGAACCGGACCCGGAGCTCGCCGGCACCTTCGTGCACGGCCCGGACGGGCTGGGCGGGCACGCCGAGCCCGACGCCGACGTGCCTGTGGTGTCCGAGCATGCCGCTGAACAGCTGGTCCGGCTCGCCCACGCCCACCCCGGCGAGTTGACCGTGCTCGAGCTGGGCCCGCTGACCAACCTGGCCCTGGCGCTGCATCTGGAGCCCCGGCTGCCGACCCTGGTGCGGCGGGTGGTGTGGATGGGCGGCGTGATCGGCGTGGCCGGCAACATCGGCCCGGAGGCCGACGCCAACGCCTACCACGACCCCGCTGCCGCCGAGTTCGTGCTGCGCAGTGGTTTCCCGCTCACCGTCGTGCCGATGGACGTCACCCGGCACGCCTGGGTCGACCAGGACTGGCTGGCGACCCTGGCCGCCGGTCCCCACGCGGCGGCGCGGCAGCTGGCCGGGTGGATGCAGCACTACGTCACCTTCCACACCCAGCACCTCGGCCGGCCGGGCTGCCTGCTGCACGACCCCGTCGCGGCCGCGATCGCCGTGCACCCGAAGCTGGCCACCACCACCGACGAGCTGCAAGTAACCTGCCTCGACGGGCCACCCGCCATCCGGGGCGCCACCAAAATCGACCGGCGCGAGCACCCGTTCGGGCCGAGCTACCCGCCCCGCCCCCGGTCCAGGTCATTCTGCGTGCTGACACCGCCACCGCCCTGCACCGGCTGCGCCATGACCTCACCGCTGGCTCCGGCGCTGATGAGGCCGGGTAGGGTCACGCGCCCACGGCCTCGAGCCGGGTCCGCACCCCCGCCGCGGCGGTGTCATCGACCTCCGCATAAAGCCGCAGCGCCTCCGCCCAGCACGCGCGCGCCCGTCCCGGACGCCCCTCGTCCGGTGGAGATCACCGTGGCGGGTCAGCACCTCGGCCAGGTGCCACCGTTCCCGCAACGCCCGGAACCGGTCACCGGCTCGGCCCAGCAACACGTCGGCCTCGCCCGCCGGCCGCGGGCGGCCTCCACCGCGGCCAGCCGTGCCTCGGCCATCGCCCGGGCATAGTCGTGACCCACCTCGCCGAGCAGCTCCAACGCCCGGCGCAACCCCGCGGCCGCATGCTCCAGGCGACCCTGGGCGCGGTCGATGTCGCCCAACGTCGCCCGCATCACCGCCTGGCCTTCCACATCACCGACCTGCTCGAACAGCCCCGCCGCCTCCCGCGCCCGCTCTCCCGCCACGGCGAAACACCGCTCGGCCTCCGCCCGGTCGCCGTCCTCGGCCGCGGCTTGTCCGCGGTCGACCTCCAGAAACGCCGCGCCTCCCAGCGCCCACGCCAACCCATGCACCCCCTCACCGGCCCGGCGCAACGCGATCGCCTTCTCATACAACTCGCCGCTGCGGGCGAACGCCCGCTGCCCTCGCCACGCCTCGGCCAGATTGGTCAACACCCACCCCAACGCCGCCCGATCACCCACCTCGGCCGCGGCCTGCTCGGCCGCCTCGTGCGTGCGCACCCACACATGCCACGGCTTGCGAATCTGGAAATAGTCGAACAACGCCACCGGCAGCTGCCACGCCGCCTCCCGCCACCCCGACCGCCGGGCGAGCTCGACCACCGCCGGTATCGCGGCCAACTCGGTGTCCAGCCACCGCATCGCGGCCGCGTCGTCAGTGAAGCCCAGCGGCTCGGCCCCCTCCGGCAGCGGCACCGGCCGCAGCGGGCTGAACCGGGACGGCGCCAGCGCCCGGCAGGCCCGCACCGCGGTATGCAGATACCACGCACACACCCGCCCCACCGCCGCCTCGCGCGCCTGCGCCGTGTCCTCGGCAGTGCAGCGTTCCACCGCGTAGGCGCGCAGCAAGTCGTGCAGGTAGAACCGGCCCGGCCGGTCACCTTCCTCGATCAGATGTGTCCCCGCCACCACCGCCAGCAACCGACGCGCCCGCCCCGGATCCACACCCGCCAGCGCCGCGGCGGCCTCGCCCCCGATCGTCCGGCCCCGATGCGGACCCACCAGCCCCACCAGCCGGAACATCCGCGCCGCAGGATCGGGCAGCGCCCGATACGACCACGACAACGCTGCCCGCACACCGGTCGTGGCATCCGCGGTCAGCGTGTCCAGCCGAGCCGCCTCGTCGCTCCACCCCTCGACCAGCTCCGCGATCGTCGCACCGCGCTGCCCGGCGATCCGCTGCCCAGCGATCCGCACCGCCAACGGCAACCGATCACACCCCGCCACCACCCGCCGCAGGGCCGCAGGTTCGGCCCACGCCCGATCGCTCCCCACGAGGGCCTCCGCCAGGGCCGTCGCCTCGTCCAACGGCAGCGGGTCCAGCGCGATCCCGACCGCGTCGTGCCGCACCGCCAGCCCAGCCAACGTGCTGCGACTAGTCACCACCACAACACACCCGCAGCCCTCGCTACCCGGCAGCAACGGCTCCACCTGGTCGGCGTCCGCCGCGTTGTCCAGCACCACCACCAACCGCCGCCCGCGGACCAGGGTGCGAAACGCCGCCGCCCGCTGCTCCCACCGCGGCGGCACCTGACCGGCCGGCAACCCCAACGCCACCAGGAACCCTTCTAGCACCTCCCCCGGTGGCGTCGCCCGCCCACCCGGCGAATACCCGCACAGATCCACATACAGCTGGCCGTCCGGAAACCGCGCGGCAACACTCTGCGCCCAGGTCAACGCCAGCCCCGTCTTACCCACACCCGGCGGTCCATCGACCGACACCACCACCGGTGCTCGCGCCTCCTGGCTCTGTTCGAGTGCGGCGTCCATCCGGGCGAACTCGGCGGTGCGTCCCACCCAGCGCAGCGGAGCCGCCGGCAACTGCGCCGGCCGCGGCACCTCGGACACCTCCCGCAACATCGCCAGCGCACCACCCGCCCCCAGCGCCGCGTCCAACGCGCGCGCCACTGCCGCGCTCGGCGACTGCGTTCCCCGCAGCAATTTGCTCAAATACGATCGGGACACCTTCGCCTCGTCGGCCAGAAACGCCGCCGTCCACCCCGACCCAGCCAACAACCGGCTCAACTCCTGGGCGAACACCACACCGACAACCCTCCCTTTGACCAGCACGGCCACCTCGCCCCAGACCGCCACGCTAACCGCGCTCCTACCGGTGCCAACCTGCCTCGACAACGTCCACCCAAACGGAGCAAACAACCAGACCAGACCGCTCGGCGCACCAGCAGTCGCACGCGATGGCCACGCCGCCCATCGGAGATCCACCGCACGTCGCCTAACATCAGGCAGCTTGCTGCGATTCGCGTCGGGCTACGGAGTCGAACGCAGAGTTCAGAAGCGGATCAACGAGAATGAAGGCGAGCAGCGAGCCACGTCCAGCAAACGACACCGGCGAGTGGTTTCTTCAACCCTGATCGCCAGCGTGCACCGGGGCGTTGGGCTCGGACATCTGGATCGGCAACGCGCCGGCCTTGTCCAGCGCGGCCTTGGCCATGTTCCCGATGACCGGCTGGTGGAAGGAAAGTAGGCACGCGACTGCAGCGAGGATGGCGCCCGCTGCGCCCGATCCTCTCGAACGAAACGCCCGCCCTCCGTGTCGACGTCTGGACACCGGTTGTCCAGCAGATCAACGTTCCGATCAGTATCACCACCGTAACCGTGACTGCCAACGTGGCTTCGTGTAGATCGGCATTGTTACCTGCTGTTGCGAGGAGCTCCAGATGATCGTTCTGTCGAATCCTCTCACCAACCCAAAGCAGCTCTGCCAGGATGCTAGCGGCGTTCGAGGCGTTCGCCGGGCGGCCTCGGCTGATCAACATGTATGGGATCACCGAGGGTACGGTGCACCCGTCGTTCCGGGAGTTGACCGCGGCCGACACGACCGGCGGGGTGAGCCCGATCGGTGGCCCACTGCCGTCAGCGGCGTCCTTTGTGCTGGATTAACGACTCGCGCTTATGCCGGTTGGCGTTGTGGGGAGTTGTACCTCGGTGGCCTCGGGGTGGCGCAGGGATACTGGGGTCGAAGTGGGTTGACGGCGGCCCGCTTTGTGGCGAACCCGTTCGGTGGTGGCCGGTTGTACCGGACCGGGGATTTGGTGCGGTGGAACCGAACCGGTGAGCTGGAGTATGTGGGTCGTGCCGATAAGGTGAAGATCCGGGGTTTCCGTATCGAGGAGGGTGAGGTTGAGCCGGCGTTGGCGCGATGTCCGGGCGTGGCCCACGCTGCGGTGGTTGCACGCGAGGACCGGCTCGGCAACAAGCGCTTAGTTGCGTACGTGGTGGGTGATGTCGATCCGGTCGAGGTGCGTCGTTTTGTAAGCGGGGTACTGCCAGGTTATATGGTGCCTGCCGCGGTGGTGATAATGGGCGCGTTGTCGCTGACCTCAAATGAAATTTGGATAGGTGGGCGTTGCCTGCTCCGGATTTCGGTGGTTCGGTCCTGTCGTGGGGTCCGCAGAAATGCTCGCGAGGAGATACTGTGTGAGTTGTTTGCTGAGGTCTTGGATGTAAGTAGTATAGGGATTGACGATAACCTTTTCGATCTGGGTGGGCATTCTTTTGCTGGCTGTTCGCCTGGTGAGTCAGATTCGCTCGACGTTGAGTGCTGAAGTGGCGGTCAGGACACTGTTCGAAGCGCCCACCGTCGCAGACTTGGCGGTACGGCTTGATGCTGCCCAGTCTGATTCGCTTGCCACGGTGCTACCACTAAGACAGCAGGAGACGGCACTCCAGTATTTTTCGTCCACCCGGCCGGTGGACTGAGCTGGTGTTACTCACGTCTACTGCCGTACATCCCGAAGAAGCATCCGGTCCACGGATTGTAGCCATAACCGCATGGCCCCCCATTTATTAGCTGGATGGTCCTTCGGTGGCGTCGTTTCCCAAGAGATGGCAGTAGCACTCGAGGATCTCGGCGAGGAAGTCCCGGTTCTCATCCTTTTCGACGCTCCTCCCGTCGAGCTCGGGAACGAGGAAACCGCAAAAGATCTTCCGGAGGACGTTCTTTCGCTGATCGAACAATCGATTCGCTGTGCCGCCGGAGGAATATTGGACGATCTACCCGAAGGCAACGTGGCCAAACTGTCGGCGATGACCGATCACTGCGTTCGGCCTCTCGGTGCCCACGAGTCGCGGGCATTCGGTGGAAAAGTCGTCAGCGTCGAGGCTGCGGGATCTCAGGACGCCGCAGATCGTTCGCGACCGTGGTGGGCTCACCTCGCCCAGGGAGGAGTGGCGACCTACTCGATCGACTGTCAGCACGAGGAGATGATGAACGTGGAACCTGTTTTGAGCATCGGAAAATCGTCTTGGACGTGTTCGCGCGGTACGATTAGACGCGTTAGTCAGCGCTGGAGTATTTTGCTGTGAACGTCTAACCGGAGGACTTCTCGAAGTGCCCACGAAGGAGTCTGACGACGCCAAGGTGAGACTGGGAGGTCGCTTCCACAGACTCTTCGGCGCCACGCTTGTGTCGGCCATCGGCACCGGCATGCACGTCGCCGCGTTGCCCCTGCTGGCGCTGCAGAGCAGCAGCAGCCCGATGGCGTTGAGCTTCGTCGTCATGGCCGCCGAGATTCCCTGGGTGCTGCTCTCGCTGCACGCCGGTGTCGTGGTGGACCGGCTGGACCGCCGGCGGCTGATGGTGTGGGCTGACCTGGGCCGATTCGCCGTCCTGGTCGCTCTCGCGGTGCTGATCCTGACTGCGCAGGTGAACCTGGTGTGGCTGGTGCTCGCGGCGTTCCTGCTGGGCATCGGCCAGGTCTTCTTCGACCTCGCCGCCCAGTCGGCCATTCCCGATTTCGTGTCGCGGGATCCGCGGAACCTGGCAACGGCGAACGGGCGGATCGCCGCGGCGGACATCAACGGTGAGGACTTCGTGGGGCCTCCGCTCGGTTCCGCCTTGTTCGGTGTGTGGAACTTCCTGCCGTTCGCCGGCAACGCTCTCTCGTTCGCCGCCAGCGGCCTGTTGATCCTCTCGATCCGGACGGATGCCAAGACGAAGGAGACGTCCGACGCTTCGCGCCCGAGCGTGCGGAGCGAAATCGTCGAGGGCATTCGGTGGTTGTTCGGGAACCGGACGCTGCGGGCGCTGGCCATGGTTTCCTGCCTCGGCAACGTCGTGGCCACCGCTCAGTTCGCCATGCTCGTGCTGCTGGCCAAAGAGGTCCTCGGACTTCCGGATTTCGGTTTCGGTTTGTTGCTGACGGCCAGCGCGGTCGGCGCAACGGCCGGGGGACTGGCGGCCGCGGTCGCCAGCAAGCGATTCGGCTCCGGCACCGTGCTGCTCACGGCCAAAGCCGGCGTGGGCGCGGCCGTTCTGGTGCTGGGACTTGTCGCCAATTCGTGGGTTGCGGCCGCGATGATGATGCTGACCGGTGCGCTGATGACCGCGGAGAAGGTCGTGGTGAACACATTGCGCCAGCAGATCGTGCCTCGTGAACTCTTGGGGAGGGTGCTTTCGTCGAGTAGACTGGTAGTAATGGCTGGAGGGCCGGTTGGCGCGGCACTTGGCGGCGTGCTTGCCAGCGCGTTCGCCGTCCAGTTTCCGTATGTCGCCGGTGGTGTTTTCCTCATCCTGGTCACATTGGTGTTCTATCCCATGCTGAACAACCGCGCGCTGGCAAGCGCTACGGACGAGTCGGCCGGGTAAGCGAGAAAATCCGCGGCCGCGTGGGAGGTGCCGCTTCACACTTCGACTCAGGATATGTCATCCCCCAACACGGGGAGACGACTTGTCGTGATTATCTGCGGAATCAAGGCATCGCACGACGGTGCGGTCGCGGTCGTCGAGGACGGCCGTCTTCGATTCAGCGTCGAAATCGAAAAGCTGGGAAGCGGAGAACGTTACAGTTCCCTCGGCAGCCTCCAGCAGGTGACGGACATCCTCGCTGGTGATGGGTTGTCGCCGAGTGACGTCGACCAGTTCGTCGACGGCCGGTACGCGCGAGGGGGCGCACACGCCGTCTCCATCGGCGACGGCGAGCGATCGGTGGAACTCGCTGTCGCGCCCTACGTGGAAGGTCCTGGCGATGCGGGACCACTGCAGCGGCACACCTTCGCGGGCCAGGACGTCCAGGGCGGAAGCGGTGGCTACGCCGGCTTCACCCACGTGGCCAATCATCTGCTCGGCGCCTACTGCGCGGCCCCATTCGCCGCGCGCCGGGAGAAGGCGCTGGCCCTGGTGTGGGACGGCGGGATCGTGCCGCGATTCCCAGCAACGACGAAACCCCCGCTGATGGTGATCACCGGAGGGGGTTTGACCTGGGGAAACAGATGGTGCGCGATACTGGGATCGAACCAGTGACCTCTACCGTGTCAACGTAGTCATGGCCCTCGCCCTGACCCGCGCAGATGGAGATCCAGCAGGTCGGAGCGCTGCGGTTGATGCGCGTTCACTCTGCTGATCTCATCGCGACCAATGATGCCTCCCCGCGCGCACCCAGTCGCCCGAATTCGTCCGACGGCCCGTCGCCAGCGGGGGTCAGGCCCGTTTGAGCACCGCCAGTTCGCCTGCGCTGTAGATGAGCGGCCTGCCATAGCGGCCGCACACGGTGTACCCGTGCCTGCCGAACATCTCGACGATCCGGTCGGAGGTGACGGGCCGATCTCGAGGAAGTGCCGGGGCGGCTCGTCGACGTGCCGGGACAGCGCGGCGAGGCACCGCAGGTAGCTCAGGTACGGCCTGCCCCACCGGACCGAGTCGTCGTCGGTGAGCGCGTAGTGCCGAGCGGGCCGGCCGACCGCGCTCTCGCCGAAGCCCTCCAGATCGAACGGGCAGCGGGACTGGTCCCAGGTCAGCCGCGCGGCGTCGAAGTACCGCAGTGCCTCGTGGAAGCCGTTCATGGTGCGCATCCACGAGACCTTGGACAGGGCCGGGTTCTCCTTGAGCGCGAGCTTGAAGGTCTTCTCGAAGTTCCGGGGCGACAGGGGAGTGCGGTAGCTCGGGTAGAACCAGTAGCCGGCCGTCGGCCAGGACTTGAACCCCTCCAGACCCTGTTGCTCGAGGTCGGCGAGGATGTCCCGCAAGGCCCGGCGTCCAGAAGTTCGTCGGGCGGTAGATCGGGTCGCAGTCGCGCACACCCTCGAGCAGCTGCTTGGTCATGCCGGTCCAGTCGGTCACGACGGCATCGTGCCGGGTCGAGGTACGCGTGCTCGGCCGGGGTCCGGGCGATGCCGCGCTCACCCGCCGGAGGACTCGGCGTACTCGCGGGCACCGTAGGTGCGGAAGGTTTCCATGGCTTCCGCGGTCAACCGCTGGGCGGTGGGTCCGTCGCCAAGCGCCTGGTGCATCTTCGCCAGGGTGTGCACCGTCCGCGCGCGGAACAGCTCGCTACGCAGGTCGGTCCACCGCCGCAGCGAGTCCTCGAGGCAGTCCCGCGCCTGGTACAGGCGGCCGTCCACGAGACGTACCTCGCCCATCACCCACAGGCCGCAGGCATGGCCGAAGGGGTCACCGAGCGCGCGGGCGACCGCCAGCGCGTCCGCCACCAGTGACTCCGCCGCGACGGGGTCTCCGAGCCGCAGCAGCGCCTTGCCAAGTGCGCGCTTGGAGTACGCGACGAGCAGCCGGTCCTCGGTCTGTTCGAAGATCGTGAGCGCCGCGCGGGCGAGCTCAGCCGCCCGTGTCCACTCGTCGCGGGCCCGGTGGTACAGCGACAGGTTCCGCAGTGCCAGGCCCTCACCGCGACGCGAACCGGCCTCGGTGAACAGCGCCAGCGCCTCGGTCAGATCGTCCAGCGCCCCCGGGTAGTCACCCATCTCCAGGCGCACGGTGCCGGCGAGGCGGCGGGCATGGCCCATCGCGCCCGGATCGGACAGGCCCGCCCACTGCTGCTTGGCCCGTTCGAGGAAGTGCAGTGCCTCGGGCAGGTAACCCTGTTCGCGGCAGGCGGCGCCGAGCGCTGCGAGTGCAGTGGCCTCGCCCCTGGCGTCGCCGGCGGCCCGGAACACCGACAGCGCGTCGCTGAGGTAACCGCGGGAACGGGGGTAGTCGTCCAGTTCGTAGTAGAGCTGGCCGAGCCCCGCCAGCAGCGCCGCCTCACCCAGCACGTTGCCGTTGCCGCGGGCGGCGGTGAGCGCGGCGTCGTGCGTGCGCTGCCAGGATCCGAACGGGTTGTCGAAGACGCGGTGGTGGCCGCCGAACGCGGTGCCGGACAGCGCGGCGGCGAGCTCCACCGCCACCCCGTCCAGGCCCATGGCCGCGGCCCGCTCGATCGCCACGATCAGCGCGTCCTCCTCGGCGCGGAACCAGTCGTAGGGCCGGGCCACGACCCGCCGGGCGACCTCCTGGTCGACGGCACGGCCCAGCCGGAACTCGGCCTGGACCGACGGCAGGTGCGGCGTGCTGTCCTCGTTGATGCGCTCGACCAGCCAGATCCACCCGCCGAGCACCCGCTCCACCGCGGCCGCGCGATCCGCCGGCGGCTCCTCGTCCATGGCACGTTCCAGCGCGAACAGGCTGATGAGGTCGTGCAGGCGGTACCGGATGAGACCGACCGGGTCGGTGCCCTCGATCTCGACGAGCGAGACGTCGACCAGGTCCTCCAGTACGCGTTCCGCCTCGTCCAGGCCGACCGCCATCGCCGCGGCGGCGACCCAGGCGTTGAAGGACGGCAGGCTGAGCAGGCCCAGCCGGCGCAGTGTGGTCCGCGCGCGGCGGGGGAGGAGCGCGTAGCTCAGGTTGATGCTGGCTCCCACCTGCTGGTCACCGACCGTCAGCTCGTTCAGCCGGTGCCTCTCGTCGGCGAGCCGGTCGACCAGCCGGGCCAGCGACCACTGCCGGCGCGACACCAGCCGCGCGCCGGCGACGCGGATGGCCAGCGGCAGCCGTCCGCACAGCCGGGTGATCTCGGTGGCCGCCGCCGACTCGGCCGACACCCGGTCGGCACCGGCGATCCGGGCCAGCAGGCCGGTCGCGGCGTCTTCGGGCAGCACTCCGAGTTCGGTGAACGTCGCGCCGGCGAGCGCGGAGAGCCGGTTCCGCGAGGTGACGATCACCGCGCAGCCGGGGCTGCCGGGCAGCAGCGGCCGCACCTGCGCCTCGGTCGCGGCGTCGTCGAGCACCACCAGTGTGCGGGTGCCCGCGAGCCGTGTCCGGTACCGGGCCACCCATTCGTCGAGCGACCCGGGCGGTTGGGCGGCCAGGGGGTCGATGTCGCGCAGGAGCCGAGCCAGCAGCTGCTCGGCGCCCGCCGGGCTCGCGGTCGAGCCGTGCAGCTCGAGGTGATACTGGCCGTCGGGGAAGTGGTCGGCGAGCTCGTGGGCCACCCGATGCGCGAGAGTCGACTTGCCCATGCCGCCCGCGCCGGAGATGACGCCGATCGGCATCGTGTCCGGTCGGACCAGCGCGGTGGACAGGGCCGCGATCTCGGCGTCCCTGCCGATGAAGTCGGCCGGCGGCGAGGGTAGCTGCCGTGCCGGGCGGGGCGCGGCCGGGAGTAGGGCGGGGTCGCCGCGCAGGATCGCCTCGTGCAGCCGGCTCAGCTCCGGGCCGGGGTCGATGCCCAGCTCGTCCTGCAGGGCCTGCCGGCCGCGCTGGTACACCTCCAGCGCGTCGGCTTGGCGGCCCGCCCGATACAGCGCGGTCATCAGGCCGCCGCGCAGCCGCTCCCTGGTCGGGTGCAGGGTGACCAGCTCGGTGAGCTCGGCGAGCAGTCCCGGACCCTGGCCCGCCGCCAGGTCCGCGCCGATCCGTTCCTCGACCACGGTCAGCCGTAGCTCGCCCAGCCGCGCGGCCTCGGCCCGCAGGAACGACTCCCCGAGGTCGCCCAGCGCCGGCCCGCGCCACAGGGTGAGCCCAGCGCGGAAGCTCTGTGCGGCCTCGTCGTGTTCGCCGCGGTGCGCGGCCAGCCTGCCCTGCTCCACGTGCCGTTCGAACACCCGCGCGTCCACCGCGTTGTCGGGGACCTCGGCACGGTAGCCGTACCGGTCGGAGGCGATGACCTGCGGCAGGCCCGCGTCGTTGAGCGTCCGGCGCAGGGTCGCGACGTAGGTCTGCAGCACGGCACGTGCGGTGGGGGGCGGGTCGTCGCCCCAGACCACCTCGATCAGCCGGTCGACCGGGACGGTCCGGCCACGTTCGAGCAGTAACGCGGCGAGCAGTGCCCTTGGCTTCACCCCGCGCAGCGCGACGGGCCCGGTCGCGCCGACCGCCTCCATCGGTCCGAGCAGCCGAAACTCCATCCGCCCTCCCCGAGAGGCTGAGCTCTCGCCCGCGGCACCGTTGCAGTCGGGCTACAGCGAAGTTGAACCGTCCTGGTCGAGGGTGTCGACGACGGGCCAAGGTTAACCGAAGGGACGGGATTGTGGGTCGACTTCGAACAATTCGGACAAGAGGCTTGAGGGTCGGTGCGATGCTGACTGCCGCTGTGGTGGGTGCGGTCACGTTCACCGCGACGTTGGGTGCGATCGCTTCGCAAGAAGCGGCCGCGGCGAGCAGATCGGAGATCGTGTCGATCGCGCAGGGGGAGTACGACAACTCGACGCGTAACGTCGAGCGGCCCATGGGCAGCGGCTGCAACTACTACACCGGGTTCATGCGCAACTGGAAGTCTAGCAGCGGCTGTCCGCATCACGGGGTGCAGTGGCGCGACAGCGACTGGTGCGCCGACTTCGTCAAGTACGCCTGGTACAAGGCCGGGGTCCGGAAGGTGATTGTCGGCGACGGCGATGTCCTGACCGGGTGGGCCAGGTCGTTCAAGGAGTACGGGCAGACCTACGGCGGGTGGCACGCCCGTAGCAGTGGGTACACGCCCCAGCCGGGAGACGCGATCAGTTTCGACTGGGAAGGCAACGGCTCGATCGACCACGTCGGCGTGGTGAAGTCCGCCAACAGCAGCACCGTCTACACCATCGAGGGAAACAGCAGCGACCGCATCAGCCAGAGGTCCTACAGTCGTAGCGACGGCGACATCGTCGGATACACCGAACCGCTCGGCGCGCGCGACATCTCAGGCACGGCGTCGGTCTACGGGGTGTTGGACGACGGTCGTCTGACCTACACGCCCATTGATGCTGCTACTGGTGATCGTGGGAATGTGCGGGTTTCTACGGCCGCCCTCGGGTTCACGCCCGTGGCGATGGCGACGTTGAACTTCAACACGCTGCTGATCACGTCCACGGGTGGTCAGCTCTACCGGGTGGACGTCATCACCAACCGTGAGTCGCTTCGCTACGAACGTCCTGTCCACCTTGGTGGCGGCTGGACCCACCGACTCCTCGCCTACGACGGAAGTGGGCACCTTTACGGTATTTCCGGTTCGGGGAGGCTGCACCGCTACACGATTACCGCTACGAAGCCGGGTGCGGGCAACATCACCGATTACAAGATCATCGAGGAGAGTGGTTTCACGCTCAAGACGCTTACCGCCACCGGCCCCGACTGGTTACTCGGCACGACCAGTGGTGGTGCTCTGCTCTCCTACAAGATCAGCGGGCCGGGGAGCTGGAAGCGTCACGAGCTCCGTTCCTCCACTTGGCAGGTCTTCGATCATCTGCTGTCGCCGGGTGGTGGTGTCTACTTCGGACACCGGCCTGAGGGGTCCATGTTCCGCTACGTCGACGCCAACCCTTACGACGGCAACGGCAAGGACCTGACCGGCAACGGCGTCGTCGACGAACGCGGCTGGACCCAAACCCTCCTCTCCGCCCAACCCAACTCCGTCACGTCGTGACCTCCGGCGCGAGCGAACGGAAGGCAGCCATGGGACACCTTTCTCGTCGGACACTGATGCGCGGAGCCGGCGCGGCGGCACTGGGCGGCGCGGCGGCACTGGCCCTCCCCGGCAGGGCCGGGGCAGACATCGCATCCAGCGCGGTGCGCCTCGGCATCGACTACTCATGGGGGAGGCCGCGGCCGAGTGCCATCGTCGCGGCTGGGTATACGTTCGTGTGCCGCTACCTTAGCTGGGACGACACCGGGAAGAACCTGACCAGGTCCGAGGCGGACAGGTTGCGCGCGGTCGGGTTGGACATCGTCAGCAACTGGGAGTACCGGGCGAACGAGGCGCTCGACGGGTACTCCAAGGGCGTCAGCAACGCCACCGAGGCGCACCGGCAGGCCATCGCCTGCGGCATGCCGGCGTCCCGGCCGATCTACTTCAGCGTCGACTTCGACGCCAGCTCCGGGCAGCAGGCCGCGATCAACTCCTACTTCGACGGAGTGGCCTCGGTCATCGGCCGCGGTCGTACCGGGGCCTATGGCGGGTACGGGCCGATCGACCGACTGTTCGACGCCGGGAAGATCACCTGGGGCTGGCAGACCTATGCCTGGTCCAACGGCAGGTGGGACTCCCGTGCGGAGCTGCGGCAGGTGAAGAACGGCATCAAGGTGGACGGAGAGGACTGCGACCGCAACGAGGCACACGCGACCGACTTCGGCCAGTGGGGCGGCGGTCCCACCGGCACGGCGTCGGTCTACGGGGTGTTGGACGACGGTCGTCTGACCTACACGCCCATTGATGCTGCTACTGGTGATCGTGGGAATGTGCGGGTTTCTACGGCCGCCCTCGGGTTCACGCCCGTGGCGATGGCGACGTTGAACTTCAACACGCTGCTGATCACGTCCACGGGTGGTCAGCTCTACCGGGTGGACGTCATCACCAACCGTGAGTCGCTTCGCTACGAACGTCCTGTCCACCTTGGTGGCGGCTGGACCCACCGACTCCTCGCCTACGACGGAAGTGGGCACCTTTACGGTATTTCCGGTTCGGGGAGGCTGCACCGCTACACGATTACCGCTACGAAGCCGGGTGCGGGCAACATCACCGATTACAAGATCATCGAGGAGAGTGGTTTCACGCTCAAGACGCTTACCGCCACCGGCCCCGACTGGTTACTCGGCACGACCAGTGGTGGTGCTCTGCTCTCCTACAAGATCAGCGGGCCGGGGAGCTGGAAGCGTCACGAGCTCCGTTCCTCCACTTGGCAGGTCTTCGATCATCTGCTGTCGCCGGGTGGTGGTGTCTACTTCGGACACCGGCCTGAGGGGTCCATGTTCCGCTACGTCGACGCCAACCCTTACGACGGCAACGGCAAGGACCTGACCGGCAACGGCGTCGTCGACGAACGCGGCTGGACCCAAACCCTCCTCTCCGCCCAACCCAACTCCGTTCACTGACCACGACCGGACGACAGGCCATGCCCGCCGGGCCACCACCCGGCGGGCACCTGCATCCCCGACGCCGACGTCTGGAGACCGAGCGCCGTCCAGACGCGATCGAGCACTCGGTCGCGTCTGGACGTGTCCACCGGTCCCGGTTCCTCGAACCTCGCGATGATCATGCCATCGACGACGACGTCCAACGTGTCGGCGACGACGTCGGGATCCGGGACGCCGGACTCGGCGACGAAACCGCGCACGAGTGCGTCCCACCACGCGTTGAACTCGTCCAACTCGGTTCGCAGCACCGGCTCGCTGGGGGTGGTCAGCAGGGCCAGCCAGAAACGGCGCACCTGATCGTCCAGCTCAGCGACCGCCCAACGCACCAGGGTGCGCACGCCCGAAGCGCCGGACAGGCCCGCGACAGCCGTCTCGGCCTGGGCCTTGCGCGTGGCGATCTCCCGCCGCACGGCACGGCGGAGCAACTCGTCCCTGCCGGCCACGTAGTGGGTGACCACGGAGGTGGACGCACCGACCCGTTCGGCGACGGCACGGATGGTCACGGCGGTGAATCCGTGGTCGGCCGCGATGGCGAGGACCGCGTCGCTCACGGCCTCACGGCGGGCCGCGTGATCGATCTGGCGGGGCATGCGGTCAGCCTACCCTTTAAATGCAACAGACGTTGTACAACTATCGTTGCATGAACGTGGTCGTCATAGGGGCAGGCTTCGCGGGGCTCACCGCGGCCCAAGAGTTCGCCGCAAGAACGTCGACGTCACGGTGCTGAAAGCGGCGGACCGGGTGGGCGGTCGCGCCCAGACCGTCCGATCGGCCGGAGGCTCGGCGGTGGACTTGGGCGGCATTACGACAGTCGCCGACTGGCTGACCAAGATCCCGCACCGAAAGGCACGCGCCCTGCTGGAAGTGGTCATCAACCCCTCGCAGCCGACGTCGACCAGGTGTCCCTGCACGCGTTCACCGCGGTGGTTCGGGCTTCGGGCGGGCTCCGATCGATGCTCGGAGTCGAAGGCGGCGCACAGGAGTCGCTGCTCACCGAAGGCGCCGGGTGCTCGTTGAACGGATGGCCGCCGACCTCGACGTCCACCTGGCCCGCCCGACGACCGCGATCACCCGCACCCCGACCACGTCCTGGTCGACACCCCGAGCGGCTCGATCCGCGCGGACCACGCCATCGTGGCCGTGCTCGTCCCCGGACACCGCGCCCGCACCCTCGCCGCGATGCCCCCGGAAGACCGCAGGACCACCGTGCTGGACACCGCCGCCCACGCGCTGGGCGCCGCCGCTCACCATCCCGTGGACTGGCACGAGAAGGCATGGCAGGAGGACCCGCACGTAGGCGGCGGCCACTCGGCACTTCCCCGGGTAGGCGCCCTCGCCACCTTCACCGCGCCGCCGACCCCCGCGGGGCGGGTCCACTGGGCGGGCACGGAAACAACCCGGACCTGGACCGGATACCTGGAAGGCGCGGTCGAGTCCGGACTACGAGCGGCCGCGAAGTGCTGACCTGACCGACCCGGTGTCATCCGGGCGGATCCTCGTCGCCGGGCGCCCGGTGGAGGGCGCGTCGTGCCGGTAGCCGCGGACTCGAACCGCTCAGTTCGGCGTCCGGCGCGAGGCTTTCACCGCCGTGGATGCCGCCTGGATAGATGTGCAGCTCGACCGGAACGCCCGCCCAGGACAGCCGCCGTGCGAAGTCGCGCCGAGGTGATGGCGGAGGAGGGCCTGGACCTGAAGGTCGCGCGGATCTACGGCGAGCAGAACGCGGCCGAGTTGAAGGGAGTTCCTCGACGCCGGCCGGATCTACCCGCTGCCACCGTTGGGACAAACTGCGGGCCGAGCCCCTCGAGAGCTGCACCCACATCATCGGCGCGATGGGCCACGACCGATCGTCGCGGCACTCCGCGCCGGTGCCCAGGTCGTGCTCGCCGGCCGTGCCACCGATACCGCGGTGGCCGCCGCCTACCCGCTGATGAAAGGGATGCCCGCCGGGCCGACGTGGCACGCCGCCAAGATCGTCGAGTGCGGCGGTCAGTGCACCAGCAACCCGCGCGCGGGCGGAGTCCTGGCCACCGTCGACGCTGGCGGCTTCACCTTCGAGCCGCTTGACCGCGCGGTGTCGTGCACGCCGATGTCGGTCGCCGCCCACATGCTCTACGAGACCGCGCACCCGTTCGAGATGCGGGAGCCCGACGGCACCCTCGACGTTCGGGACGCGCGGTACGCCGCGGTCGACGACCGGATCGTCCGGGTCGAGGTTCCACGTCGCCGACCAGTACACGATCAAGCTGGAAGGCGCCCGGGTCACCGGCTACGAGACCATGTCGTTCACCGCGATCCGGGACCCCCGCATCCTCGCCGAGATCGACGCCTGGGCGGAGCTGATGTGCACGATGATCACGCAGCGGGTGAGCCAGACGCTGGGGCTGGCGGACGACGAGTACGCCTTCGACCTCCGCCCGTACGGCCACAACGCGGTGCTCGGCGACCTCGAGCCCGAGAGCGGGCCGCCGCGAGAGGTCGGCGTGATGCTGCTTGTCAACGCACCCGACCAGGCGACCGCGACGGCCGTCGCCAAGGTCGCCAACCCGCTGATGCTGCACCTGCCGACCCCGGCCATGGACTACCTGCCGAGCCTCGCGTCCTCGCCGGCCGAGGTCGAGCGGCGCGGCGTACGAGTTCGTGCTGAACCACGTCGTCGACTGCGACGACCCGACCAGCCTGTTCCGCACCGAGATGGGGAGAACGTGAATGCCTGAGACCACCCTTGCGGACCTCGCCCACGAGGTCCACGCCAAGAACGCGGGTCCGTTCTGGGTCACCATGGAGCTGTTCATGCGCGACGCCGAGGGCTACCGGATCGCCGCGGACGAGTCCTTCCTGAACGAGCGCGTGATAGCCGAGCTGTACCGGGTCGAGGAGAGCACGGTCCAGCTGTTCCGGATCCCGTCGCTCAACGTCGTGAAGATCTCCTTCCCCGCCCGATCAACCAGGGATCGCTCCGGGACCGCGACATGCACGCCGGCCAGCACCACGTCCCCGCTCGCGCGCATGCCGATCAGGCGGCCGGCCGACCGCGTCGTTGTCGACACCACGCCCCGTTAGGCCTGGTCCAGGGTGGCTGGGCCGTAGCGGGCGTGGGTGGGACCGGTGACCAACGCCCAGTACCGGTCCCCGTAGGACCAGTGCCACCACTCGCTGGGATAGTTCACGAAACCGGTCGTGGTCATCGCCTCGATGAGCATGTCTCGGTTCTTCCTGGCCTCGGTGTCGATGTCGGGGGAGGCGGTGAAGCATTCGGCGCCGTGCTCGGGTGGGGTGGCGTTCACCTCGGTGCCCATCGGCAGCTCGTCGCCGTCCGCTGTGCAGAGCGTCAGGTCCACGGCGCCACCCGCGACGTGTGGTGCCACTTCCGGTGGCGCCACGTAGGTCGCGGCCTCGATGTGCACGGGCTCGCTCGGCCAGTCCGGGTTGGCCAGGCCGATTCGGGTCACGCAGCTCGCGAAGTACCGCTGCTGCAGGGCATATGGCCGGAACCCTTCGATCACCAGCAGGCGCAGCCCACGTGGAAGTTGGCACTGCGCGGCGACGAGCCGGTCGACGACACTGAGCCGCACGTGCGCGTAGGCACCCAGTTCGTCGGCGAGACGCGGGTCGACGCGGATGGCTTGTGTGTCGCGCAGGTCCACCAACGGCTCGCCGCATTCCCGGACGGGCAGGGCGGCGACGCGGGGATCGGACAACAGCACGAACGACGACACGGGCTTGGTTCCTCCGGTCTGGACATACGATGGGGATGCCATGTTGCCGCGCGGCGCTTCAGGAACGCTGTAGCCGGCCCTACAGCGAACGCCCCGTGAGTTCGGTGTACTCGCGCGCGCCGTAGGTGCGGAACGTGTCGACGGCCTCGGCGGTCAACCGCTCGGCGCCACACGTGTCGCCAAGCGCGTGGTGCACCTTGGCGAGGGTGTGCTTGGTGCGTGCCGGGAACAGCTCGCCGCGCAGGTCGGTCCACCGGCGCAGCGCGTCCGCCAGGCAGTCGCGGGCTTGGTGGAGCCGGCCGTCGGCGAGGTGGATCTCGCCGACGACGCAGAGGGTGCCCGCCTGGCCGAACGCGTCGCCGAGGGCGTGGCAGACCTCCAACGCTCGCTGCGCCTGCGGTAGCGCCGCCGCCGAGTCGCCGAGCCGGAGCAGCGCCTTGGCCAGTGCACGCTCGGCGTAGGCCACCAGGATCCGGTCCTCGGTCTGCTCGAAGATCGCGAGCGCGGCGCGGGCGAGATCCTCGGCCTGTGCCCGCTCGCCGCGGGCGCGGTGGTAGAGCGAGAGGCTGCGCGGGGTGAGCCCCTCGCCGCGGCGAACAGCGCGCGTGCCTCGGTCAGGTCGGCGTGCGTGGCGGGGTAGTCGCCCATCTCCAGGCGCACCGTGCTGGCCACTCGCCGGACGTGGCCCAGGGCTCCGGGATCCTCGAGTTCGGCCCACATGTGGGCGGCTCGGTCGAGGAACTGCAGTGCCTCCGGCAGGTAGCCCTGCTCGCGGCAGGTCGCGCCGAGTGCGGCGAGCGTGGCGGCCTCGCCCCGGACGTCGCCCGCTGTGCGGAACACCGACAGCGCCTGGCTGAGGTAGGCGCGGGAGCGGGGGTATTCGTCCAGTTCGTAGTGCAGCTGGCCCAGCCCCGCGAGCAGGGTGGCCTCGCCGAGCGCGTTGTCGTTGCGTCGTGCGGCGGTGAGCGCGGCGTCGTGCGTGCGGTGCCACGGCCCGAACGGGTCGTCGAGCACGCGGTAGAGGCCGTTGAACACGCTGCCCGACAGGGCGGTGGCGAGCTCGACCGCGATGTCGTCCAGGTCCTGTGCCGCGGCCAGCTCGACGGCCGCGGTCAGCTCCTCCTCCTCGGCACGGAACCAGTCGCTCGGCCGGGTGACGACCGCCGGGCGATCTCGTCGTCGACGGCCCGGCTCAGTCGGAAGGTGGCCTGGATCGCCGGCTGGACCGGTGGCACCGTCTCGTTGATCCGCTCGACCAGCCAGATCCAGCCGCCGAGCACGCGTTCGACCACCGCGGCGCGTTCCTTGGGCGGGTCCTCCTGGACGGCGCGTTCCTGCGCGAACAGGCGGACGAGGTCGTGGAGCTGGTACCGGACGAGGCCGACGGGGTCCACCCGGTCGACCTCGACGAGCGATACGTCGACGAGGTCCTCCAGCAGGTGTTCTGCTTCGTCCAGCTCGGTTTCCAGAGCGGCGGCGATCCAGGCCGAGAAGTGCGGCAGGCCGAGCAGACCGAACCGGCGCAGCGCGACCTGCGTGCGCTCGGGCAGGAGCGCGTGGCTGAGGTTGATGCCGGCCCGCACCTCCTGGTCGCCGACCGTCAAGTCGTCGAGCCGGTGCTGCTCGTCGGTGAGGCGGTTCGCCAGCCGGGACAGCGACCACTGGCGGCGGGACGCCAGGCGTGCCCCGGCGATGCGGATGGCCAGCGGCAATCGTCCGCACTGCCGGGTGATATCGCGAAGGCGCGCACGACCTCGTCGATCCGCATGGCAACCGGCCGACGGTGTGGTTTCAGACCGTGCCGGAGACCAAGACCAGCAAGAACCGCTTGCACCTGGACATCCGGGTCACGCCCGGTTCACCACGCTGACCGATCCTTCGTCAAGTACGCCTGGTACAAGGCCGGGGTCCGGAAGGTGATCGTCGGCGATGGCGATGTCCTGACCGGGTGGAGTCCGCCAACAGCAGCACCGTCTACACCATCGAGGGAAACAGCAGCGACCGCATCAGCCAGAGGTCCTACAGTCGTAGCGACGGCGACATCGTCGGATACACCGAACCGCTCGGCGCGCGCGACGATGAGGTCGATGAAGTCGTGGACTTCAGCGGTGATGGCAACCCGGATGTGTTGGCGCGGCATGCGTCGAATCGCGATCTGTATTTGTTCAAGGGTGATGGTCGTGGTGGGTTTGTTGGTGACGCTGTCGTGGTGGGTAACAACTGGTCGGGTTATGATGTGATTTTCTCGCCTGGTGACTTCACGGGTGACGGTAGCGCGGATGTGTTGGCGCGGCACGCGTCGAATCGCGACCTGTACCTGTTCAAGGGCAACGGTCGCGGCGGATTCACCACTGACGCCACCATGGTCGGCAACAACTGGTCCGCCTACGACCGGATCTTCTGACCGGCGCTGGTGCTCCGCTGTAGCTCGCGCTGAACCATGGCTGAAGCGACGTCACAAGCCTTCCGCTGGCAGCACACACCACGCTCCCGGAAGCTTCCTCGAGGGGACAACGCACATGAGCAGGCTGTTCACGGTCGTCAGCGCCTGCGCGATCGCGGGGCGCTCCGACGCCCCGCAGGCCGACGGGCGGGAGCTGACCGCCGCCGAGACGGTGCAGGTGCGGCCACGCCGAGCAGATCCTGGTCAAGCAGTGCATGGAAGATGCCGGCTTCAGGTATTGAGGTGATCTCACCAAGATCGGCTCGGGTGTGAAGAGCGCGGTGCTGGGATGGTTGGCTCTGTTGCTGGTGGGAGCCTGTGAGGCGTGGGCGGGGAGCCTCCTGGCAGGACTGGATTTGCGAAGATCAAGTCCAAGGTCAGGGGCTCTCCGTGATTGCCCATCGTGCCATGCTCGACGTGCCGCGTGAACTCGCCCAGTACGTCAGCCGGTTGCTACATGCCGAACGCCGTCGACGCGGTACTCGCAAGAACAGCAGGGCGATGACCTGCTTTCGGCAGGCGGTGCTGGGGTTGCACTGGTTTCGGCAGAACGCCGAGGTCACTGCGTTGGCGCGGGACCACGGAGTTTCCCGTGCCACCGGATATCGCTACCTCGACGAGGTCATCAATGTGCTTGCCAAACAAGCGCCGGATCTGCATGACGCCAAGGCCAAGGCCAAAGCCGACGGGCCAGCTTACGTGATCCTCGACGGAAAGATCTTCTCCGCTGACCGGTGTAGCGAGAAAACCCTGAGTGTCAAAGGGAAACAGATCGACCGCTGGTACTCCGGGAAAGCCCACGAGCCCGGCGGCAACATCCAAGCACTCTCCGGACCACACGGTCTCTCGCGATGGGTGGCCGATGTCGAACCCGGCTCGGTGCATGACCTGACCGCGGCCCGAGAGCACGTCCTCGGCGCCCTGTACTAGGCCTACTCCCAACTCGACCTGCCCGCGCTCGCCGACGGCGGCTACGAAGGCGCGGGCATCGGCGTGCACACCCCGTACAAACAACCCGCCGGTGACCAAGAGCCCCATGCCGACAACCGCACCTACAACGCCCTGCTCCGCGGCCTGCGCTGCATCGGCGAACGTGGATTCGCCGTCCTCACCGGCCGGCTGGCGAGTGCTCCACCACACCACCGCCAGCCCCAGCTAGATCGGCCACATCGTCATACCCGCCCTCGTGCTCACCCATTTCGAACACGGCCTACTCACCTGAAAGTTGATGAGATCACCTAGTTGAGCATCAACGGAATCAGCCCCTCGGACACCGGTTGGGCTCGCGGCCGCGCTGCGGCGAAGACCAGGAACAGACGCGCCACTAAGACCAGGGTGCTCCACCGGTACGATGCCTTCCAGGCGCGAACCTGGTACTCGTCCAACCTGGTATGACCCTTCGGGGTCTGGAAGGACTACCCGACCGTCCGCCGCCTTCCAGCAATCCGGACAAAGGAGGGGCAGGTCGGCCGGGGTGGGGCGCGTAGCAGCGGTAGAACGCCAACTCACCAGTGCGCCGGTCGCGACGCATCAGCAGTCACCGTTGCCGCGACTCATTGACGGCGCTGTGGATGTTCCACCCAGGCACAGTCGTAGTAGCAGCGCCCCTTAAGGCCAGGCTGCCGGACACCACCTACTCCGCGGCTCGGCGCCAGTTTGGCGACGAGCTGTCGCGGGAGAAACGAGCGTCGCGAATACTTGGAAGCGATTCCTCCGCCTGAATCCGCCGACATGTGCTCGGAGTGCCTCCGCCCGAAGGCGTGGCATGAGACGCCGTGCCTGCTCTTGCCGGGGATAGGGCCCTGCCCGGCTGGCCGGACTGGCCCGCGCACCTGGAGCAGGTCCGCGAGAAGTCGGCCAAGCTCGCGAGGGACCGTGCGCGGGCGGACAAGCCGCCGAAACCCAAGCCGCTGGCCGTGAACCCATCTGGGCTACCGATCGAGGAAATCATGAGCAGGCTCGCCAAGGTGCTGGCCCAGCAACCCGGTGCCATCGCGCGGCGCGGCGAATCGGTGGGAGCTGTGGCCCGCGCCCAGCACCCCAATCTGCTCGTGAGCGGCGCAGGCGCCACAGGACTGCTGTCATCAGGCCCCTGCGACGTCGTGTGGAACGCCGAGCACTGCAAGATGCAGGGCCAACATCGCCGGAACGGCTTCGGGTGCAGCTCATCATGAAGGGGCGCAGATGAACCGGTGTCTAGGTCCACCGCTCAGTGGGATGGATCGATCGGCAGCGTGCGAGGGTACTGGGCGAAGACCGGTCGCACTTGCGTAACCAGGTCCTTGCGAGGTTCGACGAGACCCCGTTGCGGACTTTGAGCCGGATGCGGATCAAGTCGTAGGTGGAGGTGCTGCGCCGGGTGCTCACATGTCGTGAGCTGCGGCATACCCGCCGCATCTGGCTCCAATCGAGGACGGAATACCGGGCGTACTCCTGCACGAACGTGCGTGCCCGTTATCCTGGGCCTCTATTCACACATCACCCCACCCTGCGGTCTAGTCCACGCTGGGCGCGTTAGGTCGCCGCTGGGCCGATGGTCTCCCTGCTCAGGGTGGCCGGGTGATGAACACAGATGTGGTGAACACAGTAAGGCAAGATCAACTGCTCCCAATTGTGCTCCCAGCAACGACGAAACCCCCGCTGATGGTGATCACCGGAGGGGGTTTGACCTGGGAAAACAGGTGGTGCGCGATACTGGGATCGAACCAGTGACCTCTACCGTGTCAAGGTAGCGCTCTCCCGCTGAGCTAATCGCGCGAGGCGGAGGCGGGAATCGAACCCGCGTACAGGGCTTTGCAGGCCCTTGCCTGAACCACTCGGCCACTCCGCCGTGTTTCGATGGACCGCGCCGGAGACATTTCCCACCAGACCCGATCCAACTGCGGGGTGCCGCCGCAGTCGAGCGGACGACGGGACTCGAACCCGCGACCCTCACCTTGGCAAGGTGATGCGCTACCAGCTGCGCTACGTCCGCATTCCATGACTCCGAGTCGCTGACTCGTTGTCGTGGTGTGCGTAGAACTCTATCGGACGGCGGATCGGGCGGTCACATGGGGGTGGCCACCGCGTGTCCGGCCGTTGTCATCAGCTCAAATCGTTGGGGATCAGGTGGGTCAGCGCGTCGTCCACGTCCACCCACAGGTGCTCGTTGCCCGGTAGTACCACGTCATAGGTACGGTCCAGGAAGTCCGCGAGCTCCTGTGCCGAGGCCTCGAACATCGCGTGCCCGGAGGGGGAGTTGAGCTCGATCAGCACCGACTCGGGGTCCTCGACCGAGGGGCGGATCCGCACGTCGCCGTCTCCGGCATCGGCGAGCAGGCCGTCGGCGAGCAGGTCACGTGCGTACACCCATTCCACCCAGCCTGCTCGGCCGGTACGGAACGCGGCGACCACGGCGTACGGATCGCGGGTGTCATAGCGCAGCTCCACTTTGACCGGAACCGCGGGGGTTCGCGGCGCCAGCAGATCGAACACCGCCGTCGAGCGGAGCGTCACGTGATCGTTTCGCATCGTCCTAACCCTTCTGCTCCCTTCCGGCCAGTCTGGCCGAGTTCCGACGGTGAGACGTGGCTGGGGGGTCTTCGGCTCGCCGTTTCGCCGCAGATCACCCGTACGGGGTCTCGTATTGCTCCATTCGATCCAGCCGTCCCGGCCTCGCCGGCATCTCGCCCTCCGGTGTGTGATCTCACTGATCGTCCACGCCCTACATACTGCTCGGTTCGGCGCCCGCGCGATAGCACTGTCCCGCGAATGCCGCACGTGACGTAGCTCCCCTCCGCCAGCCGGAAACCCCGCGAGCACGGTGTTCTTCGCTGCGTGCCGATCAATGCGCGGACCGTGCTCGGCGGAACCACCCGTTTGCAGGCCTCCGAACGTTGTAGGGACCCCGCTCTCCGGCCGCCGAAACCGGTCCGGTACAGTCTGTTCTCACACCGCGAGGGGGCGATTAGCTCAGCGGGAGAGCGCTTCGTTCACACCGAAGAGGTCACTGGTTCGATCCCAGTATCGCCCACCATCGGAATCCGGCCCGTACTCGAACCGAGTGCGGGCCGTTATGTTTTTGTCATGCCTTTCGTCGTGTGGTCCGGTATGCGCCGGACTTCGGTACAACACCCTTGGCGCCCATGGTGTTCCGTCCTTCCCGTCATGACGGCGGAGTGACCCACACGGCTCGTCACTCGTTACCCAGTCGAGGCCGCGCCGCAACCTGCCCGGCGCGGCGGATCGTCCACTGTGGCGGGTGCCGGTGACCCGTTGCGCAGGAATTACTGACTACTTTGGGTAGCTGTTGTTTGCTTTCGATGATCACTCGTTGTCATCAATTTGTTATCGTTAGCATTCATCTTCCCGTCGTCTCACCTCATGAAAACCCGTTCGTGGCGGTGTAACGCCGATTCGGAAGCCGCCGATACCAGGTCGTGTGTCGCCCGGAGTGATTACTCGATGTGCAACACACCTGGTTACTCTGCGGAGCCGCTGTCTGCCAACCGGGAGGGTCTATGGACGAGTCTGCGCGCTCGTCATCCACCGCCGAAGGCATCTCGTCACGCATTGATCTGCACACCGGGGATCTCCACACCAGCCCGCGCGCCGCGCGTTCCGTGACGTCCGCCACAAGCGGGCGCACACCCCGTTCCCGGACCGCGACCCGGCCACCGACGATGGCCTGGGAACGTCGTTACCGCAGCTGGGTGATCGGCGGGGACGCGCTGGCCACCTTGCTGGTCGTCGCGGTGAGTGCCGCGATCATCGACGCGGCCGCCGACCGCACCGACCATCTGCTGATCGGCCTCGGCGTCGGCGTCGCCGTCCTGCTCGCCCTTCCCGCCAGTCGCGCGTGGACCCAGCAGGTGCTCGGAGAGGGAGCCGAGGAGTTCCGCAGGCTGGGCAAGGGCTTGTTCGCGGCTGGAGTCATGGTCGCCATGGCCGGGCTGCTGTTCGGTGCGCTGTCGGTACAACCCTGGGTCTTCCTGGTCATGCCCGCGCTGGCGGCCGTGCTGCTGCCCCAGCGTTACCTGTTGCGTCGCCTGCTGCACCTGGCCCGCAGGCGCGGGCGGTGCCTGCTGCCGGTGATGGCCGCCGGTGACCCGGAGACGGTGCGGGAACTGATCGAGCGCACCCGCCTGGTCTCGCATATGGGCTGGCGGGTGGAGGCCGTCTGCACCCCCGATGGCACCCAGGACCAGGGGGACGTGAGCGGGGTCCCGGTGGTGGGGCGGCTGGACGAACTGGCCGACCACGTGCAGCGGGGCGGCTACCGGGTGGTGGCGATCACAGCCGACCGGTACTGGAGTCCGCGCAGGCTGCAGCGGCTGGCCTGGGACCTGGAGAGCACCTCGGCCGAGATGGTGGTCGCTCCGGTGCTGATGGAGGTGGCCGGTCCCCGGCTGAACGTCTCCGGCGTGTTCGGGATGCCGCTGGTGCGGGTGGCGGCACCACAGTTCACCGGAGGCCGCAGGCTGGTCAAGGAGATCGTCGACCGGGTGGGCTCCGCACTGCTGCTGGGGCTGCTCAGCCCGCTGCTGCTGCTGATCGCGCTGGCGATCAAGCTCGGCGACCGCGGGCCGGTGATCTACCGGCAGCGCAGGGTCGGCAGGGACGGTGCCACCTTCACCATGCTCAAGTTCCGCACGATGGTCGTGGACGCCGACCGGGTACGGAGCGACCTGCTGGCGGACAACGAAGCCGCGGGGCCGCTGTTCAAGCTGCGCAAGGATCCACGGGTCACCAGGATCGGGGCCCTGCTGCGGCGGTACTCCCTGGACGAGCTTCCGCAGTTGTGCAACGTCCTTTCCGGACGGATGTCCCTGGTGGGGCCGCGCCCACCCCTTCCGGAGGAGACCGAGGAGTACTCCGTGGACGCCAACCGGCGGTTGCTGGTCAAACCAGGGCTGACCGGGCTGTGGCAGGTCAGTGGCCGCAGCGACCTCACCTGGGCGGAGAGCGTCCGGCTCGACCTGCGCTACGTCGAGGACTGGTCGCTGGCGATGGACCTGGTGATCCTGTGGAAGACGGTACGGGCCGTCGTGGTGGGCCAGGGCGCCTACTGAGCGCGGTGGGCCGGCGGTAGATTCAGCGACCCTGATGACGAACACGAGTCCCGAGCGGACCAGCCTCGAGCGGGCGGCCCGGCTTGACGCCGCCGACGAGCTCGCCCACTTCCGGGACCGGTTCGTCCCGATCGGCGACCCCGGAGTCGTCGCCTACCTCGACGGCAACTCGCTGGGCAGGCCTCTGCGGTCCACGGCGCAACGGCTGCAGGAGCTCGTCGGGCAGGAGTGGGGCGCCCGGCTGATCCGCTCCTGGGAGGAAGGCTGGCTCACGCTGCCCGAGCGGCTCGGCGACGAGCTCGGCTCGGTGGCGCTCGGCGCGGCGCCCGGCCAGGTCATCGTCGCCGACTCCACCTCCGTGTGCCTCTACAAGGTGCTGCGTGCCGCGATCGGCCTGCGGCCAGGGCGGGACGAGGTGGTCACCGACACCTCGAACTTCCCGACCGACCGGTTCATCGTGGAGAGCGTCGCCGGTGAGCTCGGGCTCACGGTGCGATGGATCGAGTCGGACCCGTGGTCCGGCGTCGCACCGGCCGAGGTCGCCGCGGTACTGAGCGAGCGCACCGCGGTGGTCGTGCTGTCGCATGTGGACTACCGTTCCGCCGCGATCGCCGACCTGGCGGCGATCACCGGGCTGGTGCACGACCGCGGCGGGCTCGTCGTATGGGACCTGTGCCACAGCGTCGGTTCGATTCCGGTCGCGCTGGACACCGCCGGGGCCGACTTCGCCGTCGGATGCAGCTACAAGTTTCTCAACGCGGGGCCCGGCGCGCCGGCCTTCCTCTACGCCAGCTCCCGGCACCACCACGAGTTCGGCCAGCCCATCACCGGCTGGATGGGCGCGGCCGACACCTTCGGCATGGAAGCTCACTACCGCCCGGCCCCCGGCATCCGCAGGGCCCTTTCGGGCACTCCGCCGGTGCTCGGGATGGTCGGGGTCGCCGAAGGCGTCGCGCTGCTGGCCGAGGCCGGGATCCTCCGCGTGCGGGCCAAGGCCGTCGCGCTGGGCCGGTGGGTCATCGACCTCGCGGACGCCTGGCTCGCGCCCCTTGGCTGCGCGGTCGCCTCGCCGAGGGAGGACGACCTGCGTGCCGGGCACGTGACGCTGCGGCACCCCCACGCGGACCGGCTGGCCCGCAGGCTCATCGAGGACGGGGTGCTCATCGACTTCCGCGGACCGGACGGAATCCGGATCGGGCTCAGCCCGCTCACCACCAGCTACACCGAGGTGTGGCACGCCATGGACCGCCTTCGCGGGCTCGCCACCAGCTGACTTACCGCTCAATCGCCTGACCTACCGGGAGCTCCGCCGGTCACCTCGGTGGCCAGTGCGAGGATCTCGGCGCGGTACCGCCGGGGCCCGAACCGGGTCCGCGCGGCCTCCCTGGCGGCGCGGGCCCGCGCGAGCGCGGCCGGGTGGTCGTCCAGCACCGCGGCGATCGCCGCGGCCAGCGCGTCCGGATCGTCCGCGGGCACCACCGCGCCCCACCGGCCGCCCTCGACCGTCTCCGGCAGCCCCTGCGCGTCGGTGACGACGACCGGCACTCCGGCCAGTTGCGCCTCGACGGCCGTGTTGCCGAATGGCTCCACCCTGGAGGGCACGATCGCCACATCCGCCGCCCGGTATGCCTCCCACACCTCGTCCCGGAACCCGCCCAGCCGCACCGATCCGGCGATGCCTGCCCGCTCTGCCTCGGCCCGCACCCGCCGTTCGAACCATTCGTATCCCGGGAACACCGAACCGAGCACCTCCAGCTCCACCGGACGCCCCCGCTCCCGCAGCCGGGCGAGCGCTCGCACCGCGGTGTCGGTGCCCTTGCGCGGGGAGATCCGGCCGACCAGCAGGACCCGCGCCGGTTCCCCGTGCCGCGGCGGGGACGGCGGCCGTGCCGGCGGCCCGGGAACCCCGTTGTAGACCAGCCGGGTGCGTTCCCGCAGCCGCGGCAGGGCGCGGACCACCACCGCGCCGGTCGCCAGGCTGTTCACCACCACCCGGTGCGCCGCGAGCAGGGGAGCGGCGAGCGCGAACCGCACCGGTGCCGGTACCGCCTCCTCGGCCTCGTGCACATGTGCCACCACCGCGGCACCCAGCAGCCTGGCCAGCGGCAGCCACAGCGGGACGGTGACCGTGTTCACGTAGACCAGTTCCGGCCGGATCTCGCGCAGCAGGCGCACCATCGGCGGTACCGCCCGCGCGGTGTCCAGCAGCAGCCTGGCGAGACCGGCCGGGCGCAGCGCGGCCTTGCGCAGCACGGGGGAAGGGCACCGCAGCACCCGCGCCCCCGCCCTGCGCAGCGCATCCTCCAGCGGGCCCGCCGCAGGCAGAGTGACCGTGACCTGCCACCCGGCCTCGGCCAGCGCGCGAACCGACTCGAGGAACACCCGGTCGGAGCCGTACAGCTCGGCGGAGGCATGCGCCAGCAGCGCCCTGCGGCGGGTGGCCGGAGTCGTCACGCCGGTTCCCTCCGCGCGATCTCCACCCAGGCCAGCAGCACGAACAGCCAGGTGCAGGCGACATTGGCCGGGGCGCCGAGCCCTTCGGTGAACATCGAGTTGGCCGCCATGCCCAGCAGCACGGCGAGGACGAGCGTGCGCTCCACGGGCAGGTGCGGGCTGGTGGTGGACAGCCGCAGCGCGGTGACCCCCAGTACGGTCAGGAGCGCCAGCCACACCACGGCCCCGAGCAGCCCGGTGTCCACCAGAAGGTTCACCAGCGCGTTGTGCGCGCCGCCAAGCCCCATGCTCTCCAGGAACAGGCCGCGCGAGGCGCTCAGGCCGTAGCCGTACAGCGGCTGCTGGGCGAAGAACTCGAAGGCGAGTCCCCACAGGTCGGTTCGTGAGTTCAATGTGGACAGCTGCTCGGCGGGTTCGCCCCTGGTGAAGAAGGATTCGATCGCCGAGCTGCCGACCAGCGCGATCGCGGCGAGCGCGACGGCGGAGACCAGGCCCACCTCGATCTTGCGGCGGCCGCGCCAGCGGGTCCACAGCACCACGAGCACCCCCACCACGGCGCCCGCGACCGCGCCCCGGGTCTTGGTGCCGATCAGCCCCGCGACACAGATCCCGAGCAGTCCGAGGTAGAGCGGCAACGGCCAGCGCGGCCCCGCCCGTTCCAGGCCGTGCGTGAGCACGTAGCCGAACAGCACGACCACGGCGATCGCCAGCATCTCGCCCGCCTGCACCGGGTGCACGTACAGCCAGGTGAACCGGTCCGGCTGGGTGGGCAGCCGGGGAAAGGGCACCAGCGCCCCGAAGATCACCGAGCCGCTGATCAGGACCGCGAAGGCATGTGCGATCCGGTGCGGGACCCCGGGGCCGGTATGCCGGGCGATCGACCGGCTCAGCGCCAGCAGCACCACCACCTGGGCGCCGCGGACCAGCGCCAGCTCGGGGTAGGGCGAGTACAGCGCCGAACCGGCCAGCACGATCGCGTAGGCGTAACCGAGGAAGGTGACGGCCAGCTCGGCCCGGCGCAGCCGGGTTGCAGGGGCGAACCGGAGGAACAGGAAGCATCCGACCAGCGCGTACAGCCCGATCTCCAGCAGCACGAACGGGTCCGCGTTGCCCGAGACCGTCTGGTCGTCGGCGCGCAGCCGCCACTCGTAGTCGCTGCCCAGCACCAGCGCGAGTACCGCCGCCACGGGCCACCATCCGCCCGTGGCCGACCTGCCCGGCGGGCCCGCCAGGTCACCGCCGGACGCGGCCGCCCCACGCTTGCTCAGCACCCTTCACCCTTCGGCGCTTCTCGCTCACCCTGATGGCGGCACCGGTTGGTCGCAGGGTGATGCTACGAGTGGTGTAACGAAAAAGATCCGGGCAGATATTACTCCCTGAGAGCCTGGTCCCGAACTGGACTCGAGCCGCCCGCGGTGAGTGGAAGAACGCGCGCGGCGGAGCCCACGAGCAGTGAGGCGGGGCGTCTTGCCTGCGGACCGGACGAACACGATCCGGTCCGAGCCCCGCCGAGCCGGTCGTGTCGCGCGTTTGGGAACGGGCGCTGAGGGCGCGGATTCTGTGGGACGTCGATCGGTGAGGGATGCGGATTTCGATGATCGGCACGCGCGGCGTGCCGGCGCGGTACGGCGGGTTCGAGACATGTGTGGAGGAGGTGGGCCGCAGGCTCGCCGAACGGGGTCACGAGGTCACCGTCTACTGCCGATCGCACACCGAGGGTGACGCCGTCGCCGAGTACCGGGGGATGCGCCTGGTCCGGTTGCCCGCGCTGCGCCGGAAGACCCTGGAGACGCTGAGCCACACCGCGCTGTCGATGGTGCACGCGGTCAGTGAGCGGCCGGATGTCGCGTTTGTCTTCAATGCGGCGAATGCGCCGTTGCTGCCGATGTTGCGATCCAGCCGCGTTCCGGTCGTGACCCATGTGGACGGTCTGGAGTGGAAGCGTGCCAAGTGGAACGGTGCGGGAAAACACTACTACCGGGCCGCCGAGACCCTCGCTGTGCGCTGGTCGGACGCGCTGATCGCGGACGCGCGTGGCATCCAGGACTACTACCGGGAACGGTTCGGAGTGGACACCGAGTACATCGCCTACGGCGCGCCGGTGCTCGGGGAGGTCGGCTCCGACCGGGTCACCGAACTCGGGCTGCGGCCACACCGCTACCACCTGGTGGTCTCCCGGTTCGAACCGGAGAACCATGTCGACCTCGCGGTCGAGGGCTACCTGCGCAGCGCGGCCGGGTACCCGCTGGTGGTGGTCGGCGCGGCGCCCTACGCGGACGAGTACACCGCGCGGATCCGGCGGATGGCCGCGGCCCACGACGTCCGGCTGCTCGGCGCGATCTGGGACCAGCACCAGCTGGACCAGCTCTACGGCAACGCGCTGACCTATGTGCACGGGCACTCGGTCGGCGGCACCAACCCCTCGCTGCTGCGCGCGATGGGCGCGGCGGCCGCCACCTCCGCCTTCGACGTCGGCTTCAACCGCGAGGTGCTTGGCGAGTTCGGCCGGTACTTCCGCGACCCCGCCGGGCTCGCCGGGCTGTACGAGGAGGCCGAGAACCAGCCGGCGGCGACGATCCTGCGAGGCAGGGCACAGCTCGACTCGCTGGGCCGGTACCGGTGGGAGGATGTCGCGGCCAGGTACGAGGAACTCGCGTTCCGCCTCGGGTACGGCCCAGGCGGCCGCGCCCGCAGCAGGAGCCCCGCCCTGTTCCGCAGCCGGGCCTGACCCGGAACCCGCCCCACCCGGTCCCCACCGAGAGAAGGATCCGATGTCCCGCGTCCGACGACTGGTAGCTGCCTGCGCCGCCGCACTGGTGGTCCTCCCGCTGGCCACCGCCCTGCCCGCCGCCGCCGTGCCGGCCCTGCCCACCCCGGTCACCGCGGGCGCGATGCCGGCCCCGCAGACCGACGGAATTGTGCTGGCCGTGGCCATCGTGGGCGACACGGTGTACGTGGGCGGCAAGTTCAGCACCGCCCGCCCCGCGGGTGCCGCCCCCGGCGGGCCGGGCGAGGTGGCCCGGCACAACCTGCTGGCCTTCGACCTGCACACCGGCGAGCTGCTGCCGTGGGCGCCGCAGGTCAGCGGCAGCACCTTCACCTCAGGCACCGACCCGGGGCCGTACTGCAAGAACACCGGCCCCGCGCAGTACGTCTGCGACACCGTGTTCGGGATCGAGGCCGCACCGGACGGCGGTACGGTCTACGTCGGCGGGGACTTCGACAAGATCGAGGGCCGGTGGCGCTCCCGCATCGCCGCCTTCGACACCGCCACCCGCGAGCTGGACCAGGACTTCCGGCCCACCATGCACGGCCGGGTGCGGGACATCTCGGTGACCGCCGACACGGTGTACGCGGGTGGCGGGTTCAGGAAGGTCAACGGCGTGGACCGGGGCAGGCTGGCCGCGCTCGGCCTGGACGGAACCTTGCTGCCCTGGGCGCCATCGGCTGACCGGGAGGTCTACGCCGTGCTCGCCGCCCCGCAGCAGGGCCGGGTGCTCATCGGCGGGGCCTTCGACCACGTCAACGGCGTGCGCAGGGACTCGATGATGGCCGTGGACGCCAGCAGCGGCGCGAACGTCCCGTGGCAGGCCAGGGTTCCGCACGGGGGTGAGGTGGTCACCGACATCGTCACCGACGGCAGCGGCACCGCCTACCTCAGCGCCTACTCCTGGGGCACCACGAACGCCCGGTTCGAGGGGCGGGCCGCGATCGGCATCGCCGACGGCGTCGCCCGCTGGTGGGACGGCTGCTACGGGGACACCCAGGCGCTGGCCGTCAGCGAGGGTGTGCTGTACTCCGCGACGCATGCGCACGACTGCTCGGCCATCGATGCCATCCCGGAGAACGGCAGTCCCTTCCGCTACTTCCGGCTGACCGCCGGGACCACCGAGGCGGTCGGCACCGCTACCGAGGACGTGAACCACGTACGGCGCGGGGACCCGATTCCGGAACTGCTGCCCTGGTTCCCGCATACCGACGGCGGACCGGCGGACAGCCCGTGGCGCAACGGCACCTGGGCCATCGACGCCGGCAACGGGTACGTCGTGGTCGGTGGGGAGTTCACCGAGGTCAACGGGGTCGCGCAGCAGGGGCTGACCCGGTTCGCCGCGCGCGGGGTGCCCGGGGCGGTGCACAAGGGCCCGCAGGTCCCGTTCCGTGCCCCGGAGATCACCGCGGACCCGGCGACCGGCAAGCCCCGGATCAGCTGGACCACCACCTGGGACGGGCAGAATTCGGAGATCCGCTACGAGGTCGTCCGGATCGGAACGAGCGAGCCGGTGCACACGGTGACCCAGCGGTCCCGGCCATGGGATCTGCCGCGGCTGAGCTACCTGGACTCCGCCCACGATTCCGGCACCTACTACATCCGGGCGATCGACGCCGACGGGGAGCGCATCGGCTCCCCGCAGACCACCTTCCCGTAGCCAGCAGGTCAGGAGGGGACGGAGATCAGCTTGCGGAGGGCGGTGCTGGAGGTGTGCATGGTGTAGGGGAAGTAGACGACGCGGGCGCCGACCTCGCCCAGCGCGGCCTCCAGCCGCTCCGCCCGTTCGGTGCCGCGCCAGTCATCCCCCTTGAAGAGCACGTCGAACCCGATGTGCAACCAGGAGTCGAACTTGTCCAGGTGCAGGTCCGGAACCGCCTCGTGCACGAAGCGCACGCTGCGGACGATCTCGAGGCGCTCATCGAACGGGATGATCGGGAGTTTCCCCTTCGCCTTGAGCACCACCTCGTCGGAGACCACCCCGGCGACCAGGCGGTCGCACTCCTGGCTGGCCCGGCGCAGGATGTTGAGGTGCCCGATATGGAACATGTCGTAGGCGCCGGGGGCATAGCCGACCACTGTCACCCGTTATCCGTCCCCTCTGCCGTCCGCCCCGCGGTGTCCAGCCTCGCCATGTCCAGGAACCACTTGCGCAAGGCCGCGACCAGGAAGGCGGTGTTGGCCAGAAATAGCAAACAGTAGACCACCGTGAATATATCGCGGAAACCGAGTACCAGGAATGCCAGGCACAACACACCGTAGTCCGTCGGAACAACAAGGACCGACCGGATGGTCGATGGCGTTCCGGAGGCGGCCCGTGGTACTCCCTTCACCCTGCGCAACTGGTCGTTCAGCGTCATTCCGAAAAACAGGACGACGGCGACGACCTGAAAACCCAACGGAACCAGCAGGTAGCTTTCCGGAAGCTCGAAGAAACGGTACCAGGCAAGCAGTACCGCCAAATGCAGCGCCGAGATTTTCGCGGCGTCCACGATGTGGTCCAGCCACTCGCCGGAGGCGCTGCCGCCGCCGCGCAACCGGGCAAGCTGCCCGTCCGCCGCGTCCAGGGCGTAGCCGAGCACGAGGGCGGCACAGACCAGTAATCCGCTGGTCACGGACGGTTCGACCAGGGCGATCCCGGCGATCCCCGCGAAGGTGAACGCCGCGCTGACCGCCGTCACGGCATTGGGTGTCAGCCCGAGCTGGTAGGCAGCGGCGGCGAGAACACCACCCGCCCTGCGGTTGACGAAGCGGGAGTACGCCGGGGCGCCCTGAGCGCTCTTCTGCGCCGACGGCAGCCGCCGCAGGGTCGCGGCGAAACCGGACTTACCGGTCGGCGGACCACTCATTCGGCGCCCGTCATTCGTACGGGCGCCGGTGGTAACCCGGATGACTCCGGCAATGCGACTCTCGGTGGCATACTCACAGTTGGCTACGGCGGGGTAAGGGGTGTTTAGCGATGCCCCCGAATATATCAGCACTTTACCGGGTGTTCGGCTGCGATTCGGTCACGCCGGATGCCGAGCGGGGGTGTTCCACTAACCGTTGTATGCTCCCCGGGCCATCCCTGCTGGTACGTTAGGTTTTCACTCTCGGTTCAAGGATCGGACACGCTACGCATGGACGCCCAGCCGTCGCCGAAGATCCTCGACGCCCTCTGGCGATACCGCTGGAGCTCGCTCGGCATCGTGGCGCTGGTCCTCCTTGTCAGTGTCGGCGTGGCCTTCCTCCTCGGCGACCGCAGCACCGCCCAGGCCAGGATCGTGCTGAAGACCCCGGACAAGGTCGGCCTGGTGGGGGTGGAGCCGGGCAGCGAGTCGGCCTTCGTCCGGTACGTCAACCAGCGCGCGCTGTTCGTGGTGTCCGACCGGGTGCTCAGCGCGGCGGCGGAGAGCCGGGGCAACGCGGAGTCGGTGCAGACGCTGCGCGAGCAGGTCACCGCGGAGGCCTCGGCGAACGGCGAGTCGATCATCGTGCGGGTGGACACCGGTGACTACGCGGACTCGGCGGCCATCGCGGACGCGGTCGCCGGTGCCTACCAGCGCGAGTCCCTCGCCGATGTGCAGGCGGCCGCGCGCAAGATGCTGGACACGCTGGCCGCGCGGCGGGAGGCGATCGTCGCCTCCCTGCCCGACGGCACGGCCACCGAGCGCTCATCGGACCCGAACACCTCGGCGGCAGGCCAGTCGCTCAGCGAACTGGACAAGCAGGTCACCGAGGTCCGGGTCGCCGCAGAACAGTTCGGGGACGGTGTCTCCTTCGTGGACAAGGCGGTCGCCGACCCCGATGGCGGCTCGCTGCCGCGGGACGCCGCCATCGGCCTGGTGTTCGGGCTGCTGCTCGCGGCCACGGTGGCCTGGGTGCGGGCCGACCGGGACCGGCGGGTCCGGGACGCCGACGACCTCGCCGGGGTGGTCGAGGAGCCGGTGCTGGCCGAGGTGGAGACCCTGACCGGCGCGGAGCTGGCGGCACTGTCCGAGGTGGGCAGCCCGCCGCTGTGGCCGTACCAGTTCGCCGCCTCCGGGCTGCGTACCACGGTGGACCGCGGGGTCGTGGTGGTCACCGGTGCCGGGCAGGGCGACGGCAGCACCACCGCCATCCTGCAGATGGCCACCGCGGCCGCGCGCAGCGGATCCCGGGTACTGGTGGTGGACGCCGCGGTCCGCTCACACGGCCTCTCCGACCTGCTCGGCCTGCGCTACGAGCGGTTCGGACTCACCGCGATCGCCGTCGGGGCCAGCAGGCTGGACGACTGCACCCGGGTGATCGACCTCGGTGACCACGTCTGCCTGTGGGTGGTAGCCGCCGGGCAGTACGAGGAGACCACCCTGGACCATTTCCGGGCGACCCTGCTGCGCACGGCGGTCTCCGGGATGCGCGGCGGCTACGACCTGGTGCTGATCGACGCGCCCTCGCCGGGGATCGCGCCCGAGGTGACCCCACTGGTACGCGAGTCCGACGGAGTCGTGGTGGTGGTCGCCAGGGACCGGCACACCCGTGCGCTGCGCAAGCTGCGCGATCAGATCACCCTGCTCGGTGGCACCATCAACGGGTACCTGTTCACCTTTGCCCGGCCTCGTACCGACACCCCGCGGCGCAAGGTGTTCGGCGGGCCCGGCAGGCGCTACCCCTGAGCGGACCATGGCGACCATGGCCTCTCCGCGGGACCGGCAGGGCCGGATGCGTAGCTTGCTCGGCAAGGCGGGCGCGCCCGTGCTCAGCCAGGGCATCACCGCGGGCACCAGCCTGCTGCTGCAGGTGGTCGCGGCCAGGGCACTCGGTATCGCGGAGTTCGGTGCCTTCGCGCTGTTCCTCGCGTTGCTGGTGAGCGCCTCGGCGCTGTACACCGGGTTCGTCGGGGACGGCCTGGCGGTACTGAACCGGCGCGAGCCGCGGACCCGCGCCGCGCTGGCTGGCAGCGCCGCGGTCGGGCTGACCGCGGCCTGCGCGATCGGGGTGGGTGCGGCACTGGTCATCCGGCACGGCGAACCGGTCACCGCTTTGCTGTATGCCGGGATGCTGGTGCTCTGGCTGGTCGAGGAGACGATCCGCAGGCTGCTGATGGCCCGGCTGGAGTTCTGGAAGCTGGTCGGTAACGACCTCGCCTACCTGTTCGGCACCGCGCTCGCCCTTGGCGCGTGGGCGGCCACCGCGGGCGCGGTGACCCTGCCGATGCTGTTCGCCGCGATGGCGGTCGGGGCGGTGACCGCCATCGCGGCCGGGATCGGGCAGCTGCCCCGCGCCGAGCTGCGCGGGCTGGCACCGGGCTGGTCCGGATTGCGCGGCGTGCTGTCCTTCGCGGGCTGGCGGGCGGTACAGGCCACCCTGCGCCCGGCCGCGCTGCTGGCGGCGAGGGTGCTGGTGGCGAACCTGCTCTCGGTGACAGCCGTCGGCGTGCTGGAGGCTGGCAGGCTGGTGGTGGCCCCGTTGCAGGTGGTGATCAACGGGGCGGGCAGCTTCCTGCTCTCCGGCTTCGCCGCGGGGGCGCGGGCCGGCGGGGTGGACGGCGGGAAGGTCGCCGCCAGGGCCGCCATCGTGCTGACCGGGGTCACGGTCGCGGGTGGGCTGGCCACCGCGGCCTTCGCCGGGCCACTGGGCGGGTTGCTGACCGGGATCGCGGTGTCCCCGTGGCTGGTACTCGGCTGGGTGGCCTACCTCGCCGTGTGGGCGGCGGGGCTGCCCTACGTCACCGAGGTGGTCAGCAGGAAACGTTCCCGGGCGGTGTTCCTGACCCGGCTGGTCGACTCGGTACTCGGCCTGGTGCTGGCCGGTGCCGCCGTTGCGCTCGGCGCATCCCTGGCGGCCGTACCCTGGCTGATGGCCGCCGGCGGCCTGTACTCGGTGCTGCGGCTGCGCGCGCTGGCCGTGGCCACCCGGCGGTCGGACCCGGTGACGCCGCGCCAGGACCCGGAGGCCACCATCCAGTTCCCGCCGGTGTGAGCCGGGGCAGGCCACCTCGTCCTTGGCGGGGGCGAGCCCGGCCGGGGCGGGCGGCTAGCATCACACTGTCCACTCGTCGATCGCGTACCCGAAGGAGCCCACCGTGTCTCAGCCGTTGTCACCCGCAGCCGAACCCACCCCGCGTGTGGTGGTGCCGGCCGGGACTACGGCGGGTACGGCGATCCGCGAGGCCGGGCTGCCCGGCAAGGGCGCGGAGGCGGTGGTCGTGGTGCGCGACGCCGATGGCAACCTGCGCGACCTGGCCTGGAGCCCGGAACGGGACGCCGAGGTCGAGCCGGTGGCCGCGAACACCGAGGACGGCCGCAGCGTGATCCGGCACTCCGCAGCGCATGTGCTGGCGCAGGCGGTACAGGAGCGGTTCCCCGGCGCCAAGCTCGGCATCGGCCCGCCGGTGCGGGACGGCTTCTACTACGACTTCGCGGTGGACGCGCCGTTCACCCCGGAGGACCTGCGGGCACTCGAGCAGCGGATGAAGCAGATCATCAAGGGCTCCCAGCGGTTCTCCCGCCGGGTGGTGGAGTCGGTCGAGGCGGCTCGCCGGGAGCTGGCCGAGGAGCCGTTCAAGCTCGAGCTGGTGGACCTGAAGTCCGATACGGACACAGTGGACACCTCCGAGGTGATGGAGGTCGGCGGCGGCGAACTGACCATCTACGACAACCTGGACCCGCGAACGGGGGAGCGGGTGTGGGGCGACCTGTGCCGGGGTCCGCACGTGCCGACCACCAAGCACATCCCGGCCTTCAAGCTCACCAGGGTGGCCGCCGCGTACTGGCGGGGTGACGACAGCAACCCGCAGTTGCAGCGGATCTACGGCACCGCGTGGGAGTCCGCCGAGGCGCAGGACGCCTACCTGGAGATGCTGGCCGAGGCCGAGCGGCGCGACCACCGCAGGGTCGGCGCCGAGCTGGACCTGTTCTCCTTCCCTGAGGAGATCGGTTCCGGGCTGCCGGTGTTCCACCCCAAGGGCGGCATCATCCGCAGGGAGCTGGAGAACTACTCGCGCAGCCGGCACGAGGAGGCCGGTTACGAGTTCGTGAACACCCCGCACATCACCAAGGGTGGGCTGTTCCACACCTCCGGCCACCTGCCCTACTACGCGGACACCATGTTCCCGCCGCTGTCGCTGGATAACGAGGACTACTACCTCAAGGCGATGAACTGCCCGATGCACCACCTGATCTTCCGGTCACGCGGGCGGTCCTACCGGGAGCTTCCGCTGCGGCTGTTCGAGTTCGGCACGGTGTACCGGTACGAGAAGTCCGGCGTGGTGCACGGCCTGACCCGGGTGCGCGGGCTGACCATGGACGACTCGCATATCTACTGCACCAAGGAGCAGATGCCGGGCGAGCTGCGATCGCTGCTGCGCTTCGTGCTGGACCTGCTTGCCGACTACGGGCTCTCCGACTTCTACCTCGAGCTGTCCACCCGCGGTGACACGGCGAAGTTCATCGGCGAGGACCGGGAGTGGGAGGAGGCGACCGAGACCCTGCGGGCCGCGGCCGAGGAGTCCGGGCTCGAGCTCGTCCCCGACCCGGGTGGCGCCGCCTACTACGGGCCGAAGATCTCGGTGCAGGCGCGGGACGCGATCGGGCGCACCTGGCAGATGTCGACCATCCAGCTGGACTTCAACCACCCGCGGCGGTTCGAGTTGGAGTACACCGCTTCGGACGGCTCCCGGCAGATGCCGGTGGTGATCCACCGGGCGCTGTTCGGCTCGATCGAGCGGTTCTTCGGCGTGCTGACCGAGCACTACGCCGGCGCCTTCCCTGCCTGGCTGTCCCCGGTGCAGGTGGTCGGCATCCCGATCGCCGAGGACCACGCGGAGCACCTGCGCGGGGTGGAGAAGGCGTTGCGTGCCAAGGGCGTGCGGGTGGAGGTCGACGCCGGGGACGACCGGATGCAGAAGAAGATCCGCACGCACACCACGCAGAAGGTGCCCTTCCTGCTGCTGGCGGGTGGCAAGGACGTCGAGGCGGGTGCGGTCTCCTTCCGCTTCCGGGACGGCAGCCAGATCAACGGGGTGGCGGTGCCCACCGCCGTCGAGGCCATCACCGACTGGATCGCCCGCAAGGAGAACGCATCCCCGACCGCGGAGGCGCTGGAGGAGCTCGTTGCCCGCTGACGGCCTGCGAAGGTGACGATTGTGACGGAGTCCGAGCCCGGCCGAGCCGATCGTGCCGCGCGTTTGGGAACAGGCGCTGATACCCCGCCGGAGTACGTCGGGCAGGACGGTGTCGGGGTCCCGGACGCCCTGCAACGGCTGTGGACCCCGCATCGGCTGGCCTATATCCAGGGCGAGAACAAGCCGGAGGGGGATGAGCCGCAGGGCTGCCCGTTCTGTCGGCTGGTCGGGATGGACGACGCCGAGGCGCTGATCCTGGCGCGCGGCAGCACGGTGTACGCGGTGCTGAACCTGTACCCGTACAACCCGGGGCACCTGATGGTGGTGCCGTACCGGCATGTCGCCGACTACACCGAGCTGACCACGGAGGAGACCGCCGAGGTCGCCGAGTTCACCCAGCGCGCGATGACCGTGATCCGCGAGGTGTCCGCCGCGCACGGCTTCAACATCGGGATGAACCAGGGAGTCATCGCCGGGGCGGGTATCGCCGCCCACCTGCATCAGCACGTGGTGCCGAGGTGGGGCGGCGATTCCAACTTCATGCCGGTGGTGGGGCACACCAAGGTGCTGCCCCAGCTGCTCGACCAGACCCGGACCCTGTTGTCCGAGGCCTGGTCGAGTTCCTGAACCCCGGCACCACCCCGGTACTGGCCCCGCGTGCGCAGCTTCAGGACTGGAGCGCGGCCTCGATCTCCAGGTTGATCTTGACCTTCTCGCCGAGGAAGCTGTTGCCCTCCGGGCCGATCCCGAAGTCCCGCCGGTTCACCGTGGCCTCGGCCGAGACGCCGATGGTGGTGGCGTTGTCGTTGGCAGGGTTGGCGCCGATCCCGTTCAGCTCGGCCTGCAGGGACACCGGCTTGGTCACCCCGCGCCAGGTCAGCTCGCCGTCGATCACGTAGTCCTCGCCGTCGGCGCGGATACCGGTGGAGCGGAAGGTGATGGTGGGGTGGTTGGCCACATCGAAGTACTCTTCGGTACGCAGGTGGTCGTCGCGCATGGCGGTGCCGGTGGAGATGGAGTTCGCGTCGATCTCGGCGGTCACCGAGGAGTCCAGGATGTTCTCCGCGGTGACGATCTGCCCGCCGAACGCGGTGAAGTTGCCGCGCGACTTGGCCAGCCCCAGGTGCTTCACGCTGTAGCTGACCTCGGAGTGCGCCGGGTCGATGGTCCAGGTGCCCGCGACGTAGCCGGGAATCTCGGTGGTGGGTGCGCTCATGGTGTCGCTCCTTCGAACGGTACGGGTACCTCGCGTGTCGCGAGCTACTTGGTTGAGCCCTCAATCAGCTCTCGATGAGAGCGTAACGCAAGTTAGTTGAGGGCTCAATCAGGGGTATGATGGACATCATGTCCGGAACACGGTGGCTCAGTGACCACGAGCAACAGGTGTGGCGTTCGTTCAACGCGGCCGTCAGCATGCTCAGAGGCCACCTCGAGGGACAGCTGCAGCGCGAGTCCGGGATGCCGCACACCTACTACGAGGTGCTGGTGGCATTGTCCGAGGCTCCAGGGCAGACCCTGCGGATGAGTGAACTGGCCGAAGCGTGTCATTCGTCACGCAGCAGGCTGTCGCACGCGGTGGCCCGGATGGAGGCCAGCGGCTGGATCAGCAGGCGGTCCTGCCCCACGGACAAGCGTGGCTCGCTGGCCTCGCTCACGGCGGAGGGTCTCGCGGCGCTGAAGGACGCCGCGCCGGGGCATGTCGAGGCCGTCCGGCAGAGCCTCTTCGACGTGCTGACCCCCGAGCAGGTGACCGTGCTCGGCGACATCAGCGCCGCGATCCGCGCCGGGCTGGGCCCGCAGTGCGCGGCCGCGCTGGCCGCCGAGGACGGCGACCCGCCGCCGGAGCAGGGGGACTAGGTCGGCGCGCCGCCCTGAACAGGGGGCGCACCGGCGGCGCGTGCCGGGCTCTCAGCAACCGGCCGATAGGCTGCTGCTCGCCCATTGACCACTGAGCCCAGATCCTTGAGCCATCGAAGCCCGAGCGGCCGGAGCCCGAGTTAGACACGCCTCATGCTCAATATTTTCGCGCGCGCCTCCATTTCCCGCGTCACCGATCCGATCGGTGTCGCACTGGTGCGTGCCGGCCTCACGCCGAACGTGATGACGGTGCTGGGCACGGCCGGGGCCGCCGTGTGCGCGCTGGTGTTCTTTCCGCAGGGCATGCTGCTGGCCGGGACCTTCACGGTCTGGGGCTTCGCCATGCTGGACCTGCTGGACGGGGCGATGGCGCGGGCACGGGGCAATGGCACCCCGTTCGGGGCCGTGCTCGACGCCACCTGCGACCGGCTGGTCGACGGCGCGCTGTTCGCCGCGATCGCGTGGTGGTGCCTTGCCGGCGCGGGCCCGGCACGGGCGGGTGCCGCCGCGTTGCTCTGCCTGGTGCTGGCCCAGGTGATCTCGTACGTGAAGGCACGGGCGGAGGCATCCGGGCTGTCGGCCGATGGGGGACTGATCGAGCGCGCCGAACGGTTGATCATCGCGCTGGTGGGCACCGGGCTGCAGGGGTTCGGGGTGCCGCACGCGGTGGAGGTCTCGCTCTGGTTGCTGGCGGCGCTGTCCGTGGTGACGCTGCTGCAGCGGATGATCGCCGTGGCGCAGGGGGCACGGGAGGCCAAGACGTGAGTGCACTCGGTGAACGGCTCGGCGGACTCGGCTACGCGGCGGGCTGGCGGCTGACCGGCATGCTGCCAGCCGGCATGACGGCCACCGCCTTCTCGCTCGGCGCCGACTTCGTGGCCCGCCGCGGTGGCGGCGCGGTGCGGCAGCTGCGGCGCAACCTCGGCCGGGTGGTGCCGCAGGCCGGTACCGCCGAACTCGACGAGCTGACCAGGCGTTCGATGCGTTCGTATGCCCGCTACTGGCAGGAGGTGTTCCGGCTGCCTTCCATGGACCTGGACCTGCTCCGGCACCAGGTGGCGCAGGGCACCAGCGGGGTGGAGAACCTGGACGCCGCGCTGGCGGAGGGCAACGGGGCGGTGCTCGCGCTGTCCCATTCCGGCAACTGGGATGCCTGCGGGGTCTGGCTGACCGGCCACTCCGGCGGCTTCACCACGGTCGTCGAGCGGCTCCGGCCGGAGTCGCTGTACCAGCGGTTCGTGGCGTACCGGGAGTCGCTCGGCTTCGAGGTGGTGCCCGCGGCGGGCGCGGCCGCGTCCTTCCGGATCCTGCTGCGGCGGCTGCGGGAGAACCGGGTGGTGTGCCTGCTCAGCGACCGCGACCTGACCACCTCCGGTATCCCGGTCACTTTCTTCGGCGAGCGGACCAGGATGCCGGGTGGTCCGGCGCGGCTGGCCGCGAGCACCGGCGCCGCGCTGCTGCCGGTCGGCTGCTGGTTCACCGAGCAGGGCTGGGGGCTGCGCATCCACCCGCGGATCAGGGTGAACGCGCGGGAGGAGGTCCCCGCCGCCACCCAGGCGCTGGCCGATGTGCTGGCCGGGGACATCGCCGCGCACCCCGCCGACTGGCATATGTTGCAGAAGTTCTGGGTAGCCGACCTGGAACGCCAGCAGCGCGTGGTCCTCGGCGAATCGGGCTAGGAATGAAGATCGGCATTGTGTGCCCTTACTCCCTCGACGTTCCCGGCGGGGTACAGGGGCACGTGGTGGATCTGGCCAAGGCCCTGCTGGCCCGCGGCCACCAGGTCTCGGTACTGGCTCCCGCGGACGAGGACGCGGAGCTGCCCGCGTTCGTGCACCCGGCAGGCCGTGCGCTGGGCATCCCGTACAACGGCTCGGTGGCCAGGCTGCAGTTCGGCCCGGTCTCCTACGCCAGGGTGCGCAGGTGGATCCGGGACAACGCCTTCGACGTGCTGCACCTGCACGAACCGGTGGCACCCAGCCTGTCCCTGCTGGCGCTGAAGGTGGCCGAGGGGCCGGTGGTGGCCACCTTCCACACCTCGACTCCGCGCTCGCGCACCCTGCTGGCCTTCCAGCCGGTGCTGCGGCCGCTGCTGGAGAAGGTGACCGCGCGGATCGCGGTGTCCGCGCTGGCGCGCCGGGTGCAGGTGGAACACCTCGGCGGGGATGCGGTGGAGATCCCGAACGGGGTGGACGTGGGCTGCTATGCCGGTGCCGCCCCGCTGGATGGCTACCCGCGCCAGGGCGGCACGGTCGGGTTCGTCGGCCGGTTCACCGAGCCCCGCAAGGGGATGGGGGTCCTGCTGGACGCCCTCCGCGAGCTGCGGCGGGACCGGCCGGGGCTCCGGCTGCTGGTGGTCGGCAGGGGCGAGGCCGAGGACCTGTACCGGCAGGCAGGCCCGGAGCTGTCCGGCCGGATCGAACTGCTCGGACAGGTCGACGACGAGACCAAGGCACGGGCCCTGCGCAGCGTGGACGTCTACTGCGCCCCCAACCTCGGCGGGGAGAGCTTCGGCATGATCCTTACCGAGGCCATGGCGGCGGGCACCCCGGTACTGGCCAGCGATCTCGACTCCTTCCGCAGGGTGCTGGACGACGGCGCGGCCGGGGTGCTGACCCCGGCCGGGGACGCCGCCGCACTGGCCGCGGCGCTGGGGCGGTTGCTGGACGATCCGGACCAGCGGCAGCGGCTCGCGCGGGCGGGCAGTGAGCGGGTCGCCATGTTCGACTGGGCCACGGTCGTCACCCAGGTGGTGCGGGTCTACGAGGCGGCCATCGCCGCGGATCCGCGCCGGGTCAGCGCCGCGCCGGTGGCGGAGGCGCGGCAATGACCCCGCTGCTCATCGCGCTGGCCGCGCTGGCAGCGGTGATCGTGCTCGGCGGGCTGTGGCTGCTGGCCACCGCCAACCGGCTGGACCGGCTGCATGTGCGCACCGACGCGGGCTGGGCCGCACTGGACGCCGCGCTGGCCCGCCGCGCCGTGGTGGCAAGGGCGGTGGCCGCGAGCGCGCTGCCGGAGCGGGAGGCCGCGCGGTTGCGGGCCGTGGCCGAGCGGGCCGAGGACGCGCCGCGCGCCGAAAGGGAGTTCGCCGAGAACGCGCTCACCAGGGCGCTGAGCGGGGTGGACCGGGCCACCCTTCCCGGTCCGCTCGCGGACGAGCTCACCGATGCCGAATCCCGCGTGGTGATCGCGCGCCGGGTGCACAACGACGCGGTCCGCGACACCCTGGCGCTGCGGCGCAGGCGCAAGGTGCGCTACTTCAAGCTGGCAGGCACCGCCGCGCGGCCGGAGTACTTCGAGATCGTCGAGCCCGAGTTGGTGGCGGGCACCGGCCCTACGGAGTCTGCTGAGCCGCTGCCAGCCCCTCCGGCATCGGGTCATACCGTGCGTGCCGACGACTGAAGTAGGCCGTTCCTGAGGTCAGGGAGCGCAGGTCCACGGCGTAGCGCAGCAGTTCGGTGCTGGGCACCTCGGCCTTGACCACCGTGCGCCCGCCGTCGTCGGCCTCGGTGCCGAGCACCCGGCCCCGGCGCGCGGACAGGTCACCGAGCACGGCGCCGAGGTAGTCGTCCGGCAGGTTCACCGCGACCTCGTCCAGTGGCTCCAGCAGGGTGATCCGTCCGTTGGCCGCCGCGTCCTTCAGCGCCATCGACCCGGCCGTCTGGAACGCGGCGTCGGAGGAGTCGACGCTGTGCGCCTTGCCGTCGACCAGGATCACCCGGATGTCCACCACCGGATGCCCGTCCACCAGCCCGCGTTCCAGCTGCGCGCGCACTCCCTTCTCCACGCTCGGGATGAACTGGGTGGGGACCGCGCCGCCGACCACCCGGCTGAGGAACTCGAATCCCGCGCCCCGCTCCAGCGGTTCCACCTCGATATCGCAGACGGCGTACTGGCCGTGCCCGCCGGACTGCTTGACGTGCTTGCCCTTGCCCTTGGCCGGCCCGGCGAAGGTGGCGCGCAGGCTGGTCCGCACCGGTTCCGTCTCCACCTCGGCCCCGCCGGCCCGCAGCCGGGACAGCACCACATCGGCATGCGCCTCGCCCATGCACCACAGCACCATCTGGCTGGTCTCCGCGTTGCGTTCCAGGCGCAGCGTCGGATCGCCTGCGACCAGCCGGGACAGGTTGCGCGCCAGGGCGTCCTCATCGCTGCGGGTCTTGGCCACCACGGCCACCGGCAGCAGCGGCTCCGGCATCGGCCACGGCCGCATCAGCAGCGGTTCCTCCGGGGCGGACACGGTATCCCCGGTCTCCGCGGAACCGATCTTGGTGAGCGCGCACAGGTCACCCGCCACGCAGTAGGGCACCTCGCGCAGGGTGGCGCCGAGCGGGGAGTACACATGCGCCACCCGCTCGTTGGCGTCGTGGTCCTCGTGCCCACGCTCGGCCAGCCCGTGCCCGGAGACATGCACCGGCCGCTCCGGGCGCAGGGTTCCGGAGAACACCCGGATCAGCGACACCCTGCCGACGTAGGAGTCCACGGCGGTACGCACGACCTCCGCGGCCAGCGGGCCGTCCGGATCGGCGCGCAGTGCCGCGTGCGGGGCGCCCTGCGGTGAGGTCACCTCGGGCAAGGTGTGCTCCAGCGGGGAGGGGAAGGCGCGTGCGATCCCGTCCAGGATCTCGGCCAGGCCCACGCCAGTGGTGGCGCACACCGGGATCACCGGGTGGAAGGACCCCCTGGCGACCGCGGTCTCCAGGTCGGCGATCAGCGTGTCCTCGGCGATCTCCTCGCCCGCGAGGTAGCGATCCATCAGGGTCTCGTCCTCGCTCTCGGCGATGATGCCCTCGATCAGCTCGTTGCGGGCATCGGACAGCCGCTCCAGGTCCGCGGGCTCGGGCTCGCCCACTCGCGGCGGGTACCCCTCGGCGTAGTCGAAGTACCGCTGGGTGATCAGGCCGATCAGGCCCGGCCTGCCGCCGGCCGGGAGGTACAGCGGCAGCACCCCGGGGCCGAAAGCCTGCTGGCAGGCGGCGAGCTCGGCGTCCACATCGGCGCGCTGGTGGTCCAGGCGGGCGATCACCACGGCGCGGGGCATGCCGACCGCGGCGCACTCCTGCCACAGCGCCACGGTGGCCGGGTCGACTCCCTCGGCGGCGCAGACCACGAACAGGGCCGCGTCGGCCGCGCGCAGCCCGGCCCGCAGTTCCCCGACGAAGTCCGCGTAACCGGGGGTGTCGATCAGGTTGATCTTCACATCGCCGTGCCGCAGCGGTGCGACGGCCAGCCCGACCGAGCGCTGCTGCCGGACGGCGGCGGGGTCGTGGTCGCATACCGTGGTGCCGTCCACCACCGAGCCCGCCCTGCTCACGGCGCCCGCGGCGGCCAGCAGCGCCTCGGTCAGCGTGGTCTTGCCCGAACCGGATGGCCCGACCAGGACCACATTGCGCACATCGCGCGGGTCGGCTACAGCGACCGCGGCTCCGGCATCCCCGTTCCTGCCCTGCCTCTCAGCCATGATGGGTCTCCTCGCGCCGGTGTCTGGTGTGTCCTCGATCACACACCTGATCGCCATTCCCGGCAAGGCCGGACGGTTCCTTGCCGCCACCTGGCGTAAGCACTCGCCGCTAGGGTGGAGCCGCGGGCACGGGGGAGGAGGGTGCGTGCTGGAACTGGCGTTCTCGGCCGAGGACCTGGCCCGGACGCGGTTCGCGATCTCGCCGGTGTGGGAGGCCGTGGCCAGTGTCCGGGTACTCGGCGCGCCCGGGGCGCACGCCCTGCACCTGCCCTGGGTCAAGCGGGTCCGGACCCGGCTCCACCGGGACGGCCCTGATCTGGGGCTGCTGGCCGCTCTCGTCGGGCCGGCAGGAAATCTGCCCGGTTTCCTGGCGGCGACGCCGGAGTCGCCGCTGCCCGAGCTGTCGCGGGAGCTGGCCCTGCTGCGCCGGGCCGAGCCTGCCACGGTGCGTGCCGACCTGGAGGAGCTACCGCAGGCAGGCAGCCCCGAGGTGCGGCGGCTGTACCGCGATCCCGCCGCCGGCCTCGAGCGGCTCGCCGAGCTGGTCGAGGCCTACTGGGAGGTGGCGATCGCGCCGGACTGGCCGCGGATCCGCGCGCTCTGCGAGGGTGACGTGCTGTACCGCTCCCAGTTGCTCGCCGCGGGCGGGGCGGAGCGGCTGTTTCACGATCTCGCCCCGGAGCTGCGCTGGAGCGAGGGCAGGCTGAGCGTGCGGCACCGGCGGCTTGCCGACACCCGCGCGCTGGAAGGGCGCGGCCTGGTGCTGGTGCCCTCGGTGTTCGCCTGGCCGCGGGTGTTCTCCAAGACCGACCCCCGCTGGCAGCCGGTGCTGCGGTATCCGCCGCGCGGGATCGGCACACTCTGGGAGCGGGGCGGCACCGAGGCGGAGGGGGCGCTGGCGGCGGTGCTGGGCCGGGCCAGGGCGACCCTGCTGGGGGAGCTGGCCGCCCCGGCGTCCACCACCGAGCTCGCCCGTCGGACCGGGCTGTCCGCGGGCGGGGTGTCCCAGCATCTCGGGGCACTGCGGGCCGCGGGCCTGGTCAGCGCCCAGCGTGCAGGCCGGGTCGTGCTGTACGCACGCACCCTCGCGGCGGACGGCCTGCTCCGCGCGGCCGGCGAAGTGGACTGCTGAGATTGCCGTTCACTGGACTGGGGCGCGGTCCACGTCCGGCCTAATCTGGATGTTGACCCATTCTCCGTGGAAAGGCTCCTGCCGTGAACGACGTCCAGACCACCAGCACGACCCAGCCGGAGACCGGCACCGCGCGCGTCAAGCGCGGGATGGCGGAGATGCTCAAGGGCGGCGTGATCATGGATGTGGTCGACGCCGAGCAGGCCAAGATCGCCGAGGACGCGGGCGCCGTCGCGGTGATGGCGCTGGAGCGCGTGCCCGCCGATATCCGCGCGCAGGGCGGGGTGGCCAGGATGAGCGATCCCGACCTGATCGAGGGGATCATCAACAAGGTGTCCATCCCGGTGATGGCCAAGGCGCGGATCGGGCACTTCGTCGAGGCGCAGGTACTGCAGTCCCTCGGCGTGGACTACGTGGACGAGTCCGAGGTGCTGACCCCGGCCGACTACGCCAACCACATCGACAAGTGGGCCTTCACCGTGCCCTTCGTCTGCGGCGCCACCAACCTCGGCGAGGCCCTGCGGCGGATCACCGAGGGCGCGGCGATGATCCGGTCCAAGGGTGAGGCCGGTACCGGGGACGTCTCCAACGCCACCACGCACATGCGCAGCATCCGGACCGAGCTGCGCAGGCTGTCGGCGCTGCCCGAGGACGAGCTCTATGTCGCGGCCAAGGAACTGCAGGCCCCGTACGAGCTGGTCAAGGAGGTCGCCGAGCGCGGGAAGCTGCCGGTGGTGCTGTTCACCGCCGGCGGGATCGCCACCCCGGCGGACGCGGCGATGATGATGCAGCTCGGCGCCGAGGGCGTGTTCGTCGGCTCCGGCATCTTCAAGTCGGGCAACCCGGCCCAGCGCGCCGAGGCGATCGTCAAGGCCACCACCTTCCACGACGACCCGGACGTGCTCGCCAAGGTCTCCCGCGGCCTTGGCGAGGCCATGGTCGGGATCAACGTGGACGACGTGCCCGAGCCGCACCGGCTGGCCGAGCGGGGCTGGTGACAGCCGGACGATCGTCCCGTGGCTTCCGCGGATATCAGCGCCACCGGAGCGATCACCGGTAGGCACGAAGGAAGGCCCGCACACCTTCCCGCAGTATCGCGGGTATGTCCGGCGATCCTTCGGAAAACCACGGGTTCGACTTGTTGAGCGCCAGCAGCATGGTGAGCGCGACGAAATGATCCGCGGCCACCGCGGCATTGGGAACGGTGAGCAGGCCCGCGGCGCCGAACTCGGCCAGATACCCTGCCAGGATCCGCTCCGCGGGCTGCCCGCCGTGCAGATCGGCGAGCGCGCCTCCGGGATGCCCGGCTAACAGCCGGTGCAGGGTCGCGTAGTTCGATGACTTCAGTGTCGAGTCGGCCAGATCCTGCGCGAATCGGCGCAGGCCGGGCTCCAGGTGGCGGGGTTCGGTGATCGGTGCCAGCCGCCGCTTCGCCGTGGCCTCGACCTCCTCGTGCAGGGATCGACGCAGATCCGCCACGATCGTGGCGAAGATCGCCGCCTTGCCGCCGAAGTAGTCATACATCGTCCGCTTGGACACGTCCGCCTCCGCGGCGATCGCGTCCGTGCCGGCGGCCTCATAGCCGACCTCGGCGAACAGCTTCCGGGCCGCGGCGAGGATCGCCGCTCGCTTGCGCGGGTCCCCGTCACGCAACGGCCGATCAGTGCCATGTTCGAGGGTCATCAGCTCCCCAGCCGAGGTTCGTCGTGATCGCGTCGGTCCGGCTGCGCGTACACTCGTCAGTGTAGCTACACCGATCGGTGTATGTCTGACCGGAATGGGGTTTTCGGCGATGCGGGCTCAGAGATTCGACGTCATCGACGCCCATCAGCACTACGACACGGGCCTCGGCCTGTCCGCGCTCGGGGTCGGTCCGGGAGAAGCGGAGGGCCGGGCGGAGACCGAGATCGCGTCCCGGCTGTCCACGATGGACGAGCAGGGGGTGAACGGCGCGGTGGTGCTGGCAGGCAACGGCTAGTCGAGCCGCTTTACGGCGAGGCAGGGCGCGCCGAGGTCGATCGGTGTGTGGAACTCGGCCTCGCCGGCATCGGATTCCACAACGGACAGCAAGGTGTATCGATCGACAGTTCGCTGATGGTGAGCCTGCTGGAGAAGATCGGCGAGGCCGGGCTGGTGCCGTTCGTGCATGCCCTCGGCAACGAGCTGGAGACGTTGTGGCAGGTCGACTCCGTCGCGGCGAAGCTGCCGGATCTGCCCATGGTCGTGCTGGATGTGTTCCACGACGTCAACCAGGTGCGGGCACTGCCGGAAGTAGCCGAGCGCCGCCCGAATCTCGTGTTCGACCTCGCATTGTCGGTGAGCTTCGAGTTCATGGGACTTCGCCAGGTCCGCGCGATCGGCGCCGACCGGTTCGGCTACGGCACCGACTTCTACTCCTGGCCGACCGTGACCAAGCCGTTCGGGAAACAGCTCACCGAGATCGTCGAGGCCGACCTCGACGAGCAGGACAAGGTGGCCATCCTCGGCGGGAACATCCGCAGGGTACTCGGCCGCACCCCCGCGGCCTGACCGGACACAACCCCAGCTCAGCCGGCGTGTTTGCCCTCCACGTACCCGTGTTTGCTCCCCACCTACGTGCGTTGGCCGTCCACGTAGGCGAGTTTGCCGTTCCCGTACCAGCCGGTCAGACGTGCTCGGAAACCAGCACCGCGACCGTGCCCGGCTCCAGGGCATGGAACACATGTGGCAGGTCCCCGGGGTAGGCGACGTAGTCCCCCGGCGACAGCTCCACCGGCTCCGTGCTGACGCCGATCAGCGCCCGCCCCGAGCAGAGCACGACATGCTCGACCACGCCGGGCATATGCGGGTCCGACTCCCTCGGCGCTCCCGGTTCCACCGTGATCAGGTAGAGGTCCCGTCGCGCGTTCGGCGGGCAGGAGGCGAGCAGGGTGGCCACGTAGTCGGCGTGCTCCGAGGCCACCGCAGGTCCCTCGCCCGCCCTGATCACGCGCACCCGCGGCCGTGGCGGCTCCACCAGCCGGGAGAACGGCACGTCCAGGGCCACCCCGAGGGCCCACAGCGTCTCCACGCTGGGATTGCCGGTCCCGGTTTCCAGCTGGGAGAGCGTCGACTTGGCCACCCCGGCTCGCCGGGCGACCTCGGTGAGCGACAGCCCCGCCCGGGCGCGTTCCCGGCGTAACGCCTCGGCGATCACCTCGAGCGGCGCGCCGCTGCGGGCCTCCTCCTTGGTCATGTGTTCGCTCCAGCGGTCTGCTTGTTCGGCTTGACGAACGGTGTCCGGATTGTTCAGTATAAACATCGATGCGTTCGATACGGCGAACACTGGATCGTGACCTGATCCGCGATATCGGCCTGGTCTGCCTCGCCGACGGGGTGGTGGGCATTTCCTTCGGCGCCATCGCGGTGAGCTCGGGCTTCCCGCTGTGGTTCCCCATGCTGCTGTCCCTGCTGGTCTTCGCGGGCGCGGCACAGTTCCTCTTCGTGGGCGTCGTCGCCTCAGGGGGTAACCCGGTCGCGGCCGTGCTCGCCGGCCTGCTGGTCAACGCGCGGCATGTCCCCTTCGGCTTCGCGGTGGGCGAGGTGCTGGGCACCAGCTGGGCCCGCAGGGTGGCGGGCACCCATCTGATGATCGACGAGACCGTGGCCTTCGCGCTGGCCGAGCGGGAAGGGGAGCGGCGCAGGGCCGCGTACTGGGCCTGCGGTATCGGGCTGTTCCTGTGCTGGAACCTCGGCGTCGTGATCGGCGGGTTCGGCGGTGCCGCGATCAGCGACCCCGCCGCGCTCGGCCTGGACGCCGCCTTCCCCGCGGTGCTGCTGGCGCTGCTGCTGCCCTCGTTGCGCGACCCGGCCGCGCTGCGCGCCACCCTGATCGGCGCGGCGATCGCGCTGGCCACGGCGCCGTTCCTGCCCGCGGGGCTACCGGTGCTGCTGGCGCTGGGCGGCGTGCTCGCCGCCTTCGGCGCCGACCGGCGAAGCGCGGGGCCGAACGAGTCCGCGTGCAGAGAGGAGACGCCGTGCTAGCCGACCCGATGACCCTGGTGGTGGCCACCCTCGTGCTCGGCGCAGGCACCTTCGCCTTCCGGTTCGCCGGCCCGGTGCTGCGGGCGCGGGTCAAGCTGTCCGAACGGGCGGAGAAGCTGATGGTGACCTCCGCCGTGGTGCTGCTCGGCGCCCTGGTGCTCACCCAGACCTTCATCGCCGACCAGGAGTTCGCCGGGTTCGCCCGTCCAGCGGGTGTGCTGGTGGGTGGCGTACTGGCCTGGCGCAAGGCCCCGTTCATCGTGGTCGTACTCGCCGCGGCGGGCACCGCGGCCGGGTTGCGGCTGCTCGGCGTGCCCTGATCGAGGCCGGGGACCCGCACCACCTTCCCGCGCCGGTAGGGTTGACCTGCGGGATCGGCGGAAGGAGTCCGACGTGGTCGAGGTGTGGCAGCGGTGACGGCACGACCGGTGGTGGGGGTGCTGGCTCTGCAGGGCGATGTGCGTGAGCACGCCACGATGCTGGAGAACGCGGGCGCGCGGGCCGTCACGGTCCGGCGGCCGGAGGAGCTGGCGGCCGTGCACGGCCTGGTGCTGCCGGGCGGAGAGTCCACCACGATGTCCCGGCTGCTCGGCACCTTCGAACTGCTCGAGCCGTTGCGCGCGCGGATCGCCGAGGGCATGCCAGCCTTCGGCTCCTGCGCCGGGATGATCCTGCTCGCCAGGCAGGCCCTGGACGGGCGGCCCGACCAGCACCAGCTGGACGGGCTGGACATCGTCGTGCGGCGCAACGCCTTCGGCAGGCAGGTTGACTCCTTCGAGGAGGACCTGGACTTCGCCGGGATCTCCGGCGGTCCGTTGCACGCGGTCTTCATCCGCGCTCCGTGGGTGGAGAAGACCGGCGACGGAGTCGAGGTGCTCGCCAAAGTGCAGGACACCCCCGGCCGCGGGGGCGCTGCGGATAGGATCGTCGCGGTGCGGCAGCAGAACGCGCTGGCCACTGCCTTCCACCCGGAAATCACCGGTGACGAGCGCGTGCACCGGTTGTTCGTGCGCATCGTGCGGGACGCGTAGCGCCGAACTGGACCTGATCGACGACATGGAGGAGAGATGAGCGGCCACTCCAAGTGGGCCACCACCAAGCACAAGAAGGCCGCCCTCGACGCCAAGCGTGGCAAGCTGTTCGCGAGACTGATCAAGAACATTGAGGTCGCCGCGCGTTCCGGCGGGGGTGACCCGGAAGCCAACCCCACGCTGTACGACGCCATCCTCAAGGCGAACAAGAACTCGGTGCCCAAGGACAACATCGAGCGCGCGCGCAGGCGCGGTGCCGGTGAGGAGGCCGGCGGCGCCGAGTGGCAGACGATCATGTACGAGGGCTACGCGCCGAACGGCGTGGCCGTGCTGATCGAGTGCCTCACCGACAACAAGAACCGCGCGGCGAGCGAGGTGCGCACCGCGCTCACCCGGCACGGCGGCTCGCTGGCCGACCCCGGCTCGGTGTCCTACCTGTTCACCCGCAGGGGCGTGGTGATCATGCCGAAGAACGGGCTTTCCGAGGACGACGTGCTGATGGCCGTGCTGGACGCGGGCGCGGAGGAGGTCAATGACCTCGGCGAGAGCTTCGAGATCATCTCCGAGGCTACCGACCTCGTCGCGGTCCGCTCCGCGGTACAGGAGGCCGGGTACGAGTACGAGTCGGCGGACGCGAACTTCCTCGCCTCGGTCAACGTGCCGCTGGACGCGGAGGGTGCCAAGAAGGTGTTCCGGCTGATCGACGCGCTGGAGGACTGCGACGACGTGCAGAACGTGTTCGCCAACTTCGACGTCTCGGACGAGGTACTGGCCGAAGTCGGCTGATCCGCCGGATTACCGGGGCGTAGGCACTGGGCGTGCGCGGATCGGTACGGCAGAATGTCCGCCGTGACGGCCGAGATCCTGACCTCAGAAGAGGAAGAGCTGCGTGAGTGGATTGTTTCCCAGGGCGAGCAACGGGGAAACGCCGTCATCTCGGTGAGCAGGGACGAGAACGGGGCGGGGTATGCCTTCACCGCCTGTGCCTGGGCCCTGCACGAGGTTCCCGAGGCGGTGGTCGTCGGCCTTCCGGAGGAGATCGCGCCGGTGCTGCTGGACGCCTATGTGGACCGGGCGGCCGCGGGTGAGCGGTTCGAGTTCGGCAAGGTTTACGACGACTTCTTCGAGGGCGTGCCACTGACCTTCGAGCAGGTCGCGAAGGGTCACTACCCGGAGTTCTTCGGCAGCGCGTTCCTGGTGTACCCGGATGGCGACTTCCCGGCCGTGCAGATCATCGTGCCGACGCCGGAGGGCGTGTGGCCGTGGGAGGAGCACGCCCCGGAGGGCTTCGCCGCCTGGCAGCCGGTGCTCACCGTCAGCGGCGTCCCGGAGAGCTGGACCCCCGGCGTGGACGGTCCCTGACTGTCCACAGTAGATCGACGCGGTTGTTGGGCGGGTGTTCGCCTCCCCGCCACCTGCCGGTGAACCCGTGCACACGGGCGGCCAGCAGCCTCGGACCCGGTAGTCGAAGACGATCTGCTGGGGAGTTGTCGTGACCGATGATCGGGCCGGGGTGTCCCGGCGGGGCGCGCTCGGGATAGCCGGGGCGGTGGGTGTCGCCGGGATGCTGGGTTCCGCAGGTACCGCGCAGGCCGAGCCCGCGCACTGGCCGGGACGCCGGTTGATCGGCCCCGCGTACGGGGACGACCTGCATGTCATGTCCTTCAACATCCGCTACGACGCGGGCGCGGAGCCCGGCACGCCGGACTCATGGACCGACCGCAGGCCGGTGCTGGCCAGGCTGCTGTGGCTGGAGCGGCCGACCGTGCTCGGCGTGCAGGAGGCGCTGTATCACCAGGTCAAGCAGGTGAGCGCGGACCTACCGGGGCACTACGACTGGATCGGCCTCGGCAGGGAGGGCGGCAGCCGCGGCGAGTTCATGGCCGTCTACTACGACACCCGCAGGGTCGAGCCGGTCGACTTCGACCACTTCTGGCTCTCCGACACCCCGAAGGTGATCGGGTCGGCCTCCTGGGGCAACACCGTGGTCCGGATGGTCACCTGGGTGCGTTTCCGGGACCGCCGCGGGCGCGAGTTCGTCCACGTGAACACCCATTTCGACCACCGCTCGGAGAACTCGCGGCAGCGCAGCGCCGAACTGGTCGCGGAACGGATCACCGGATTCGACCCCGGCCTGCCGGTGGTGCTGACCGGGGACTTCAACACCCCGGCCGAGGACTCGGAGTCCTTCCGCATCCTCACCGCGGCGGGGCTGGGCGACACCTGGCACACCGCCGACCGCAGGCTCACCCCGGCCTGGGGCACCTTCGGCGGTTACCGGGAGCCGGTGCGTGGTGGTACCCGGATCGACTGGATCCTGGCCAACCAGGGGATCGACGTGCGCGCGGCGGCGATCAACACCTTCACCCTGCGCGGGCGCTACCCCTCCGACCACCTGCCCGTCCAGGCCCTGGTGCGGTTGACGGCATGATGGGGGCATGAGCGAGCCGCCGAACGGAAAACTCCGCTACCGCCTGCTGACCGGCCCGGACGACGCGGCGTTCTGCCGCCGGGTCAGCGAGGCCCTCGCCGAGGGCTACCAACTGCACGGCAGCCCCGCCGCGACTTTCAACGGCGAGTACGTCGTGCTGGCCCAGGCCGTGGTCTGGCCGCAGGAGCGGTGACCGCGGTCCGGCGAGTCCTCAGGCCAGGGGCGGGGACTCGCCGGTAGGGTTCACCTCGAACTGGTGTTCGCGGCCTCGAGGTGGGACAGGTGCAGGTGAAGGACACGATGCGGGTGCTCGGGGTGGACCCCGGGCTGACCCGCTGCGGCCTCGGCGTCGTGGACGGCGGAATCGGCAGGACGGTCAGCTGTGTGGCGGTGGACGTGGTGCGCACCCCCGCCGACGCGGAGCTGTCCGCCCGGCTGCTGCATGTCTCGGAGCGGGTGGAGGAGTGGCTGGACACCTACCGGCCGCACGCCGTCGCGGTGGAGCGGGTGTTCAGCCAGCACAACGTGCGGACCGTGATGGGCACCGCCCAGGCGGGTGGCGTGGTGGCGCTGAGCGCGGCGCGGCGCGGGCTGCCGGTGGTGTTCCACACCCCGAGTGAGGTGAAGGCGGCCGTCACCGGATCGGGCCGCGCGGACAAGGCGCAGGTCACCGGCATGGTGACCAGGCTGCTCAAACTCGCCGAGAAGCCCAGTCCGGCGGACGCTGCCGACGCGCTGGCCCTTGCCATCTGTCACCTGTGGCGGGAACCGATGCGGGCGAAGGTGGCCGAGGCCGAGGCGCGGGCCGCCGAACTGGCCCGCAAGCACAAGGCGCGGCTGGCCGCGGCGACACGGAAGGCCAACTCGCCTACGGGAACGGCCAACTCGGCTACGCAGGCGGCAAACTCGGCTACGCGAACGGCCAACACGACTACGTGGACGGCAAACACGATCAATGGCACGACAGGCGGTGGGCGATGATCTCCTCGGTGCGCGGCGAGGTGCTGTCCGTGGGCCTTGACCACGTGGTGGTGGAGGTCGGCGGGGTGGGGCTTGCGGTGCAGGCGACCCCGGCCACCCTGGCCACGCTGCGCCGGGGCGAGCAGACCCTGCTGCACACCGCGCTGGTGGTCCGGGAGGACTCGCTGACCCTGTTCGGTTTCGCCGAGCTCGAGGCCCGGGAGCTGTTCGGCCTGCTGCAGACCGTCTCCGGGATCGGCCCGCGGCTGGCGCTGGCCGCGCTGGCCGTGCTCGACCCGGACAAGCTGCGCACCGCGCTCGCCGAGGGCCACATCACCACGCTCACCCAGGTCCCGGGGATCGGCCGCAAGGGTGCCGAACGGCTGACCCTGGAGCTGCGGGACAAGGTGACCGCCACCGACGAGACCGCTGGTCCGGAGGGCACGGCCGCCACCGGGGCGGGCGCCGCGGTCCGCGCGGAGGTCGTGGAGGCGCTGGCCGGGCTGGGCTTCCCGGCCAAACAGGCCGAGCAGGCGGTGGACAAGGTACTCGCGGCCGACGGCGCCGCGGACACCTCGGCGACCCTGCGGGCCGCGCTGACCACCCTCGGGCGTAAGCAATAGGGGCGTCCATGCACGATGAGCAGGTGACCGACTTCGAACCGGCCGACGAGACCGCCCTCTCCGCCCTGCCGCACCGCGGCGAGCACGAAGTCGAGACCACCCTGCGTCCGCGCAAGCTGGCGGAGTTCATCGGGCAGCCCAGGGTGCGCGAGCAACTGGACCTGGTACTGGCCAGCGCGCGCATGCGCGGCGTGCCGCCGGACCACGTGCTGCTGTCCGGCCCGCCGGGGCTCGGCAAGACCAGCCTGGCGATGATCATCGCGGCCGAGCTGGACGCCACGATCCGGGTCACCTCGGGACCCGCGCTGGAGCGCGCGGGCGACCTGGCCGCGATGCTGTCCAACCTCGCCGAGGGCGACGTCCTGTTCATCGACGAGATCCACCGCATCGCGCGCCCCGCCGAGGAGATGCTCTACCTGGCGATGGAGGACTTCCGGGTGGACGTGGTGGTCGGCAAGGGGCCGGGGGCGACCAGCATCCCGCTGGAGATCGCCCCGTTCACGCTGGTCGGCGCGACCACCCGATCCGGCTCGCTGACCGGCCCGCTGCGCGACCGGTTCGGCTTCACCGGGCAGATGGAGTTCTACCACCCGCAGGAGCTGGAGCTGGTGGTCCGCAGGGCGGCGACCATCCTGGACATCACCGTGGACGAGGACGCAGGCGCGGAGATCGCCCGCCGCTCCCGCGGCACCCCGCGGATCGCCAACCGGCTGCTGCGCCGGGTGCGGGACTATGCCGAGGTGCGTGCGGACGGCGTGGCGAGCAAGGAGGTGGTGCGCGCCGCGCTGGAGGTCTACGACGTGGACGAGCTCGGGCTGGACCGGCTGGACCGCGCCGTGCTCGGTGCGCTGGTGCGTTCCTTCGGCGGCGGGCCGGTTGGCGTGTCCACGCTCGCGGTCGCCGTGGGGGAGGAGCCGACCACGGTGGAGGAGGTGTGTGAGCCCTACCTTGTGCGCGCCGGTATGCTCGCACGGACTCCCCGTGGCCGGGTCGCTACCGCGACCGCTTGGGAGCACCTCGGGTTGCAGCCGCCCGCGGGAACGGTTGCGGAGCCGAGTTTGTTCGACTGAACAGGGCCAGGGGAGCACCGACCAGCACCAGGTGCTGGCCTTCCCGGTGGCACCTGGCACACTCGATAGAGCACATCCACACAAACCGGACGCCATCTCCAGGCACGAGCGTCCGTCGAATGGAGAATTATGGAAGGCCTATTCCTGCCGCTGCTCCTGATGCTCGTCGTGGCGATTCCGCTCATCATGGGCACCCGCAAGCAGAAGAAGGCGATGGCGCAGCAGCAGGAGCTGCAGAACAGCCTGTCCGACGGGGACCGGGTGATGACCACCTCCGGCCTGTACGCGACGGTGGCTGACGCCAGCGACGAGAGCACCATCGACCTCGAGATCGCCGATGGCGTGGTGACCACCTGGCTGCGCCAGGCCGTGCGGGAGAAGATCAACCCGGTGCTCGACGAGGACGGCGACGAGGACACCGAGGACGAGGCGGTCGCCGAGACGAACTCGGCCGCGGACACCGAGCGTGACACCGAAGCCGATGAGGAGAAGCAGGGAGCGCAGGTCGCGCCCCCGCTGGAACACGGCAAGAAGTAACGGAGCGTGCGCCTCAGCCTGATCGCCCATGCGCCTCGCCACGTGTGGGTGAGGGCCCAACGCTGGGTTCACGCAGCACCGAGTAGGGTCTCGGTGCTGCGTGTGTGTCGGCCGTCTCACCGGGTGGCCGGGCACGGGCAGGGCACCGACAGCTGACAGGACCCAGTTCGAGGAGTACGACCGACCGTGGCACCTCCGGCCGGGCAGATCCGCCCGGGACGCTATCTCGCCTTCTTCGTCCTCATCGTCGTCGCGCTGTACGCGCTGGTGTTCTTCACCGGCGACGGGCAGCCGAAGCCCAAACTGGGCATCGACCTGCAGGGCGGTACCAGGGTCACCCTGACGGCGCGCACGCCGGACGGCAACGAGCCGTCCCGCGAGTCCCTCCAGCAGGCACGTTCGATCATCGAGACCCGGGTGAACAGCATCGGGGTCAGCGGTGCCGAGGTGGTGGTCGACGGCAGCAACCTGGTGATCACGGTGCCCGGTGAGGAAGGCGACCAGGCCAAGAACCTCGGCCGGACGGCCAGGCTGAACTTCCGCAAGGTGGTCCAGGCGGTACCGGCAGGCCAGCAGGCCCCGCCGCCGACAGGGCAGTCCAGCCCGCCCCCTTCCGGCGACCCCTCAGCCACTGGCGAGCCTGGAGCGGGCCAGCCCGAGGGCGAGCAGGGCCAGCAGGGCGGCGGTGGCGCGCCCGCCGGGGCGCAGCCCGCGCAACAGCCGGACAACGACGACGGCAAGATCGACGCCGAGACCGCCAAGCAGATCCGCGAGGCCAAGGAGTACCGGCAGGACCCGAACCTGGTTCCGGCCGATCCGCAGGACCAGGCCGCGGCGGCGCAGGCACAGCAGCTGCAGCAGCAGGCGCTGGCCCGGTTGCAGTGCTCCCAGGCGGACCCGCTGCGCGGGAACGATGATCCGGAGTTGCCGCTGGTCACCTGTAACCAGGATGGCACCGAGAAGTACGTGCTGGGCCCCAGCTTCCTGCCGGGGGACCAGATTTCCCAGGCCACCGCGAACCCGCCGCAGCAGGGCAGCCCCGGCTGGGAGGTGAACCTGGAGTTCAACTCCGAGGGCACCACCAAGTGGGGCGAGTTCACCTCGGCCAACGTCGGCGAGCGGGCCGCGTTCGTGCTGGACACCCAGGTCGTCTCCGCGCCGAACATCGAGGTCGCCATCCTGGACGGCCGGACCCGGATCACAGGGAATTTCACCCAGGCCGAGGCCAGGGACCTGGCCGAGGTGCTGAAGTACGGCTCGCTGCCGCTGTCCTTCACCTCGTCCGACGCGAAGACCGTTTCGGCCACCCTCGGCCTGTCCTCGCTACAGGCGGGCCTGATCGCGGGCGGCATCGGCATCGCGCTGGTGTTCGTGTACTGCCTGTTCTACTACCGCATTCTCGGCGTGCTCACCGTGCTCTCGCTGTTCCTCTCGGCGACGGTCGTGTACGCGGTGCTGGTGCTGCTCGGCCGATGGATCGGGTTCACCCTCGACCTCGCCGGGGTCGCCGGGTTCATCATCGCCATCGGTGTCACGGCCGACTCCTTCGTGGTGTACTTCGAACGGCTCAAGGACGAGATGCGGGAGGGCAGAACCTTCCGCTCCGCGGTGTCCCGCGGCTGGGTACGGGCCCGGCGCACCATCCTGGCCTCGGACGCGGTGCTCTTCCTGGCCTCTGCCGTGCTGTACACCCTCGCGGTGGGTGAGGTGCAGGGCTTCGCGTTCACCCTCGGCATGTCGACGGTGCTGGACCTGAGCGTGGTGTTCCTGGTGACCCACCCGCTGGTGGCACTGATAGCGAAGTCGAAGACCCTGTCCAGTCCCAAGCTCTCCGGGCTGGGAGCGGTGCAGCGGCTGGGTGCGAATCGCCGGCAGACCAAGGGCGTCGGCCCGGCCGTGAAGGAGGCGTGACGTGGCGGTCGAGGAACCGGAGCAGAACGGCAAGGCCCAGCCGAAGCCGGCCAAGGACACCGTGCTGCAGCGGCTGTACACCGGTACCGGCGCGTTCGACATCGTCGGTGCCCGCAAACGCTGGTATGTGTTCTTCGCGGTGCTGATCGCGGTGTGCATCGGCTCGATCGGCATCAAGGGGTTCAGCCTCGGCATCGACTTCGTCGGCGGCACCCAGATCGAGATGCCGGCGCAGGGCGCGAACGGCGAGATCACCCCGGACGAGGCCAAGACGGTGTTCAACGACACGCTCGGCGTGCAGGCCACCGAGGCGCAGCAGGTCGGGCTGGGTGACGCCGCCGCGGTGCAGATCCGCTCGCAGACGCTGAACACGGCGCAGGTCGACCAGGTCAAGGGCGCCCTGTTCGAGCAGCTGCAACCCCTCGGGGTGAACGGCCAGCCCACCGAGGACGCCATCAGCGACAGCGCGGTGAGCTCATCCTGGGGCGGGGAGATCTCCGAGAAGGCGCTGATCGCGCTCGCGGTGTTCCTGGTACTGGTGACCATCTTCCTCGCGCTCTACTTCGAGCGGCGGATGGCGATCGCGGCGGTCGTCGCGCTGCTGCACGACGTGGTGGTCACCGCGGGGGTCTACTCGCTGATCGGCTTCGAGGTCACCCCGGCGACCGTGATCGGCCTGCTCACCATCCTCGGGTTCTCGCTGTACGACACCGTGGTCGTGTTCGACAAGGTGAAGGAGAACACCCGTGGCCTGCTCGGCCTGACCCGGCGGACCTACGGCGAGGCGGCCAACCTTGCGCTGAACCAGACCCTGATGCGGTCCATCAACACCTCGGTGATCGCGCTGCTGCCGGTGCTCGGGCTGATGGTGGTCGGCTACATCCTGCTCGGCTCCGGCACGTTGCAGGACCTGGCGCTGGTGCAGCTGACCGGCATGCTGGCCGGGGTCATGTCCTCGGTGCTGCTGGCCACCCCGCTGCTGGTGGACCTCACCATGCGGGATCCGAAGTTCAAGGACCAGGCCCAGCGGGTGGCCGCGCGCAGGGCCAACCTGGCGCGCAAGGCCGCGAGCCAGCAGGAGGACGAGGACTTCGACGCGGGCGACGACGAGTCCCTTGCCGCGGAGCTGCGCAAGGAGAAGGCTTACGCCGCGGCCGCCTCGGTCCCGGCCCGCACGCCGAAGGCGAGCCAGAAGGCCACCTCGGCGCCCAAGGGCAAGCCCTCCGGCAAACGGAAGCGCTGAGCGGGACGTATGCGGCTCGCGGACGCGCTCGACCTGATCGGCGAGGTCCCGGACTTTCCCGAACCCGGGGTGCTGTTCCGGGACCTCACGCCGCTGTTCGGCACGGCGGCGGCCTTCGCCACCGTGGTAGACGCGCTCGGTGCGCGGCTCGACCCCGAGGTCGAGGTGCTCGCCGCGGTGGAGTCGCGGGGCTTCCTGCTGGCGGCCGCCCTCGGCTATGCCAGGGGCATCGGGGTCACCCTGGTGCGCAAGCCGGGCAAGCTGCCCTCGGTGGCGAGCCGGATCGACTACCAGCTCGAGTACGGCACCGAGACCCTGGAACTGCCCGCGGGGACCGTGCGGCCTGGCGCGCGGGTCGCGGTGATCGACGACGTGCTCGCCACCGGCGGCACGGCCGCAGCGGCCTGCGCGCTGCTGGACCGGGTGGGTGCCGCGGTCACCGAGGTGGCGGTGGTACTGGAGCTGGCCGAACTCGGCGGCCGCAAGCAACTTCCCGACGTTCCGGTGCACGCCCTCCGCACCAGCTGAGCCAGCCGTACGCCATACGACGGCGTCCCGGAACGAGAACCGACTGGCGCGAGTTAGGCTGGGGGATCAGAGACCGCGCGAGCAGTTGGAGGTGCGGGTGAGCCAGGAGCTCGATTCCGTGGTGGCTGGCCACTCGGAGGCACCCGCTGCCGGCACGGCCCAGCCCGCCACGAACGGCGCCGCGACCAGGGCGCCCTCGGCGACCCGCCGGGTCCGCGCCCGGCTGGCCCGCCGGATCACCGCCCAGCGCGCCGCCTCGGTGAAGCAGGTGCTGGAACCGCTGGCCGCGGTGCACCGGGAGCTGCATCCCAGCGCCGACCTGGGGCTGTTGCAGCGGGCCTACGACGTGGCCGAGGAACTGCACCGGGAGCAGCGGCGCAAGTCCGGGGACCCCTACATCACCCACCCGCTGGCCGTGGCCACCATCCTCGCCGAGCTGGGCATGGACACCACCACGCTGGTCGCCGCCCTGCTGCACGACACCGTCGAGGACACGGCGTACTCCCTGGACCGGCTCAAGGAGGAGTTCGGCAAGGAAGTCGGCGAGCTTGTGGACGGGGTCACCAAGCTGGACAAGGTGAAGCTCGGCCACGCGGCCGAGGCGGAGACGATCCGCAAGATGGTCATCGCCATGGCCCGCGACCCGCGGGTGCTGGTGATCAAACTCGCCGACCGGCTGCACAACATGCGCACCATGCGGTTCCTGCCCCCGGAGAAGCAGGCCCGCAAGGCCAAGGAGACCCTGGAGGTGCTCGCCCCGCTGGCGCACCGGCTCGGCATGGCCACGGTGAAGTGGGAGCTGGAGGATCTCGCGTTCGCCATCCTGCAGCCCAAGAAGTACGACGAGATCGTGCGGCTGGTGGCCGACCGGGCCCCGTCCAGGGACACCTACCTGCGCGGTGTGATCGGCGAGCTCACCACCCAGCTGGAGGGCTCGCGGATCAAGGCGCGGGTCGAGGGCAGGCCGAAGCACTACTACTCGATCCACCAGAAGATGATCGTCCGTGGCCGCGACCTCGACGACATCCACGACCTGGTCGGCGTGCGGATCCTGGTGGAGGACGTGCGCGACTGTTATGCCGCGATGGGCGTGGTGCACGCGTTGTGGCAGCCGATGCCAGGCCGGTTCAAGGACTACGTGGCCCAGCCGCGGTTCGGCGTCTACCAGTCCCTGCACACCACGGTGATCGGGCCGGACGGCAAGCCGCTCGAGGTGCAGATCCGTACCTACGAGATGCACCGCACCGCGGAGTACGGCATCGCGGCGCACTGGCGCTACAAGGAGACCAGGGGCACGCATAACGGCAACGCCGTGGACGTGGACGAGATGGCCTGGATGCGCCAGCTGCTGGACTGGCAGCGGGAGGCGGCCGACCCCGGCGAGTTCCTCGAGTCGCTGCGCTACGAGCTGGCCAGCAGGGAGATCTTCGTGTTCACGCCGAAGGGCGACGTGATCACCCTGCCCGTCGGTTCCACCCCGGTGGACTTCGCCTATGCCGTGCACACCGAGGTCGGGCACCGCTGCATCGGTGCCAGGGTGAACGGCAGGCTGGTGGCGCTGGAGCGCAAGCTGGAGAACGGCGAGGTCGTCGAGGTGTTCACCTCGAAGGCCGAGGGCGCGGGCCCGTCAAGGGACTGGCTACAGTTCGCGGGCTCGCCGAAGGCCCGCGCCAAGATCCGGCAGTGGTTCGCCAAGGAACGCAGGGACGAGGCGATCGAGGGCGGCAAGGAGGCGATCACCAAGGAGGTCCGCAAGGTCGGGCTGCCGTTGCAGCGGCTGGTCTCCGCGGACTCGATGGGCGCACTGGCCGCCGAGCTGCGCTACGCCGACATCAGCTCGCTGTACGCCGCCGTCGGCGAGGGGAACACCAGCGCCAAGCACGTGGTGCAGCGGCTGGTGGCGCTGATCGGCGGCGTGGAGGAGGCCGAGGAGGAGCTGGCCGAGCGGTCCACTCCCTCCACGGTCACCCGTAGGCGGGGCTCCAACGACGTGGGCGTGGTCGTCAAGGGAGCCAGCGACGTCTGGGCCAAGCTCGCCCGCTGCTGCACCCCGGTGCCCGGCGACGAGATCCTCGGCTTCGTCACCAGGGGCGGTGGGGTCAGCGTGCACCGCACCGACTGCACCAACGCCGATGACCTGCGCTCCCAGCCGGAGCGGCTGGTCGAGGTGGAGTGGGCGCCATCGGAGTCCTCGGTGTTCCTGGTGGCGATCCAGGTGGAGGCGTTGGACCGGCACCGGCTGCTCTCCGATGTGACCAAGGTGCTCGCCGACGAGCGGGTGAACATCCTGTCCGCCTCGGTGACCACCTCGCGGGACCGGGTCGCGGTCAGCCGGTTCTCCTTCGAGATGGGCGACCCCAAGCACCTCGGGCATGTGCTGAAGGTGGTGCGCAACGTGGAGGGCGTGTACGACGTGTACCGCGTCACCTCCGCCTCGTGACGCGGCCTGCCTCGCCTACGGTGGAGCCGTGACCGAAGGGCTCCTGTTCGCACGCGAAGGCGAGATCGCACGGCTGACGCTGGCCAGGCCGGAGAAGAAGAACGCGATCACCCACGGCATGTGGGCGGCTATCCCCGGCATCGTCGCCGAGGTGGAGGCCGATCCGGAGATCAAGGTACTGGTGCTCACCGGGGCCGGTCAGGATTTCTCCGCGGGCGCCGATATCAGCGAGTTCGGCGCCCTGCGGTCCTCCGCCGAGGGTGCCGCGAGCTACGACGAGGCCGTCGAGGCCGCAGTGCGTGCGCTCACCGGCATGCGCAAGCCGAGTGTGGCGATGATCCGCGGGAACTGTATCGGCGGCGGCTGTCAGCTTTCGGTGGCCTGCGACTTCCGGTTCGCCGCTGCCGGTTCACGATTCGGGATCACCCCGGCGAAGCTGGGCATCGTGTACGACTTCCGCTCCACCCGCCAGCTGGTGGCACTGGTCGGCCCGGCACATGCCCGGTACTTCCTGCTGTCCGGGCAGTTGATCGGCGCCGCGCGGGCGCGGGAGATCGGGCTGGTGAACGAGGTCCTCGCCGAGGAGGAGCTGGCGGACAGCACACTGGAGTTCGCCCGCACCCTGTGCGCGCGTTCGCAGGCCTCGATCCGCGGGATGAATCGGATCATCGAGAAGATCCTCGCCGGGCAGCAGGAGAGCGATGAGGAGGTCGCTGCCATCCGGCTGGCCGCGGTGCACGGGGAGGACTACGCGGAGGGCGTGGCGGCGTTTCTGGAGCGTCGTACGCCCTCGTTCACCTACCGCTGACCCGGCCGGGTCAGATCTCCTCCATCGGGGTGGCCTCGTAGGCGGCCCGCAGCAGCTCGCCGAGCTCGGGGTCCACGGCGAGCTCGAGGTCGTCGATCGAGGTCAGCAGCGCGTCGGGCGCGCTGGAGTTGGCGAAAAAGGCCGACCGCAGGCCCTTGGCCTCGGGCAGGCTGAGCGCCCTGGTCTCGGTGGGCACGCCCAGCCGCCGTAGGCCGTCGCGGAGCAGCTGCTGGGTGATGCCGTCCAGCATCGGGGCCTGTGGCCACACCACCGTGCCGCTGTCGAAGAACCCGACATTCCAGATCGTGCTCTCGCTGACCTGGCCTGCCCCGGTCAGGAACAGGGCGTCGTCGAAGCCTGCCTGTTGTGCCGCGCGGCGGTGGTACATCAGGCCGAAGGTGCCGACGTGCTTGATCTCCGGCAGGAAGCGCTGGTACTCCACGGCACACACGCGCAACGGCCGCGGCGGCGGTTCGCTCGGCGGGCCGGTGGTCACCAGTACGTCGGGCTCCGCCTGCCCGGCCGGGTTCCGCGCGGTCAGTTTGCTGGAGAACACGGTGACCCGAGCCGACACCGCCTCCATCCCGGCCACGGCCTGCCGCAGCTGCGCGCGGACGGGCCCGGTGTCCAGCTCGACCCCGAACAGCAGCCGGGTGGCGTCCTCCAGCCTGCGCAGGTGGTGCGCGAGGCCGCGGACGCGGCCCGCGCGTACCTGCATGGAGGTGAAGTGCCCATAGTTGACCAGTGCGGGCAGCGCCAGCTGCTCGGCCGTGGCCGTCGAGCCGTTGATCTCGGCCCTGCGTGGTGCCGTCACGACCTGGTCACGACTCGATGGTCACGCCGGTGAACTTCACCTGGGTGCTCGGCTTGCCGGTGCCGTCCTGGCCCATCGCGCTCTGGTCGATACCGTCCTTGGCCACCTTGTCCAGCACCTCGAGGCCGGCGTCGTCGATGCTGCCGAACACGGTGTAGTCAGGAGGCAGCTGCGCGTCGCCGTAGACCATGAAGAACTGGCTGCCGCCGCTGTTCGGGGCCGAGGTCTTCGCCATCGCCAGGATGCCCCGGCCGTAGCTCAGCTCGGGGAAGTTCTCGTCCGGGATCGTGTAGCCCGGCCCGCCGCTGCCGTCGCCGTTCGGGTCGCCGCACTGCAGCATCTGCAGGCCCTGGGTGCCCAGCCGGTGGCACTCGGTTCCGGTGTAGAAGTCCTGCTTCACCAGGTTCAGGAAGCTGTTCACGGTGCACGGGGCGAGCGCGCGATCCAGGGTGAGCGGGATGTCACCCGCGGTGCTCTGCATGGTCACGTTCACGGTGCCGGTGGAGGGAACGTCCTTGCCCTCCGGCGGTTCCGCCGTCTTGGACGTCTGGCCCTCGTCCTTGGGGTACTCGCAGCTCACCGGATTCGGCAACGCCTCCGGCCGCTCCGGCATCGGCGCCCGCTCGCTCGGGATCTGCACCGGCGGCTGCTCGGGCGAGCTGGTCGAGGACGGATTGTCCGACGGGTTGTCCGCCGCGGCGTCCTCGCCGCCCCTTGTCGCCACGAACACCACGAGCCCCGCCACGATCACCACGGCACCGACGGTGACGCCGACCCCGACGATCTTGCGCCGCTTCGCCCGTTCCGCCCTGCGTGCAAGCTGTCGTTCGAGCTTCCGCTTCGCGGCTTCGCGGCGCTGCTGGTTGGTCGGCACCTGCCCTCCCAGATTCCACTCGACATCTCACACGTCCCGGGTGTGGCCGCAGTCTATGGGCACAGCCTGTTAGGACCCCGTACAGGGGCCGATAGGGTAGTCCAAACAGCTTGTCACAGGTGGATCTCGAGGAGGGTTTCGTGCTTGTCGTCGGGTTTCCGGCGGGGGCCTTCCAAGCCAACTGCTACCTCCTCGCCACCGGGGCCGGACGCGAGGCCGTGATCGTTGATCCTGGTGAGGGCGCCGCGGACCGGATCGAACAGGTACTGCGGGAGCACGAGCTGACCCCGGCCGGGGTGCTGGCCACGCACGGGCATTTCGATCACGTGTACTCCGCAGCCGTGGTCGCCGACACCTACGGCGTGGCGGTGTGGATCCATCCGCATGACCGGGTGCTGCTCTCCGATCCACTGGCCGGCCTCGGCCCCGAACTGGCCGCGGCCTTTGGTGGATCGGTACAGCTCACCGAACCCGCCGAGGTGGCCGAGCTCGCCGAGGGCGTGCTGGAGCTGGCCGGCCTGCGGATCACCGTCGAGCACGTGCCGGGGCACACCCCGGGTTCGGTGCTGCTGCGGCTGGACAACACCGAGGGAGGCCGGCTGGTGCTGACCGGCGACACGCTGTTCGCGGGCTCGGTGGGGCGGACCGACCTGCCGGGCGGGGATCCGGGTGCGCTGGCGCACTCGTTGCGCACCAAGCTGTCCGTGCTGGCCGATGACACCGTGGTGCTGCCGGGCCACGGGCCGAGCAGCACGATCGGTCAGGAGCGCAGGACCAACCCGTTCTTCTCGGGTTCGGAAGTGGGAGAACGATGAGCGACTCGACGCCGGAACCCGCCGAGCGTGGATCCGGGGCGCAGCCGGAGCGGCTGGCCCTGTTCAACGACGATCCGCGGCTGCGGCGCCGTAGGGGCTGGTCCGGCCTGATCGGCGTGCTCATCTTCGCCGCCGCCTTCGGCGGCCTCGCCGGGCTGATCGGCGGTCAGGTCGCCGGGCTGGTCACGGCCGCGGTGATCGGCCTTCCCCTGCTGTACGTGGTGATGTTCAACGTGCGCAGGCAGGTGTGGCTGGAGGGCAAGACGGTCATCGTGCGCACCTGGCGGTCGCGACGGATCGATCTGGTCGAGGCGCAGCGGATCGACCTGCTGGTCACGGATGTGCGCGGGGCCCGCACGGTGAGCCTGCTGGTGAACGCGGGCCAGCGCGGACAGACGGTCAAGATCGACCTTGCCGTGTACTCCGGCACCGGTGGCCGGGAGCTGGGCGTGCTGACCCTGCGCAGGCTTGCCGACGCGCTGGTGAACAACGTCGAGGCCAACGGCATGGTGTTCGCGGAGCTGCTGGTGGCGCAGCTGAAGTCGGACGCCCGTGGGGACGGTGCCGCTGACCGGCCGCTGTATCGGTTGGCCTCGGCCGCGCCCTCCGGCAAGTTCGCCCAGCGGTTCACCATGGAGGCGGTCAGCCGGTTCGTGGCGACCCTGGAGTGACCGTCCGGTCGTTTTCCTGCAGGCGCCGTTCGATCGCGGTGAGTTCCGCGCGGATCGCCTCGAGCTGGTAGATCACCTCGGGCAGTTCCTGTACCGCAAAGGTGGCGAGCTTCTCGAGTTGCTTCGCGGTCTCGCGCAGTTCGTCGAGGGTGCTGCTGATCCGGGGCAGCGCGACGACCGCGGCGCCCGCCGTGCGCACGGCACCGAGCAGGCGCCGGGGGAGCGCGAGGACCAGGTCGAGCATGCCGCCTCCAGCCGCCGGTTGCCCGCTCTTGGTACTCCACCGCGGAGGCTCCGGCCGAGCCGGGGTGCGGCGTTGGTGCTGCTGTGACTGGTGTGAGTCGTGTGGTTAGTACTGGGGTTCCACGACCTCGCGGCTGGCGATGAGCGCGGCCAGCAGGGTGGTCACCGGCACGGCGGCCACGATGCCGATGCTGCCCGCGAGCGTGCGGACGATCTCCTGGGCGATGTCCTGGGAGCCGAGGATGGGGCCGAGCCCGACCCCGGAGAGGTGGGAGAGCAGCAGCACCGGCAGCGCGGCCCCGGCGTAGGCCATGACCAGTGTGTTGACGGCCGAGCCGACGTGATCGCGTCCGATCCGCAGGCCCGCGGCGTACAGTTCCCGCCAGTCCAGGGCCGGGTTCGCCCTGCGCAGTTCCCATACCGAGCTGGCCTGGGTGACGGTGACGTCGTCCAGCACGCCGAGTGCGCCGATGACCACTCCGGCCAGCAGCAGGCCGCGGGCGTCGATCCCGTGTCCGAGCGCGGCGATCAGCGAAGTGGTGTCCTCGTCAAGGCCGGTCAGTTCTGCGGCCGCGGAGAAGATCGCGGAGATGATGCCGATGAGGGTGAGGCTGGCCAGGGTGCCGAGTACGGCGACCGAGGTGAGCGCGGACAGGCCGTGCGTGAGGTAGAGGGCCACGAACATGATCAGCCCGGCGCCCGCGATGGCGACCAGCAGCGGATTCTCACCGGCCAGGATCGCGGGCAGCACGAACACGGCCAGCACGACGAAGCTGAGCACGAGCGCGCCCAGCGCCGCGAGCCCACGCCACCGGCCCAGGATCAGCACGGCGGCCGCGAAGAGCGCGGCGAGCAGGGCCAGCGGCAGTTCACGCTGGAAGTCACGCAGCTGGTAGGAGTCGGGGCTGGCGGCGTCCGACCCGGTGAAGGCCAGCACCACCTGGTCACCGGCGGCGAAGCGAGGGGTGCTCGGCTCGACCGGGATGACCTTGCGGATCGTCCGGCCCGCCCCGGGCCCGTCGGTGAGGTGGACGTCGATGGCCAGGCAGCGGTCCTCCCCAGGCGCGGGCGCGGGCTGGCCCACCTGTACCTCCCCGGGCGCGAGGCAGGGGCCGACCGCCGTCGCGGTCACCTCTCCGTCGACCGGGGTGCCCGAGTCGATCGCGCTGTCCGGCCCTTCCTGCCCCCAGGGATAGAGCAACACCATCCCGATAAGGGTCGCCAGCGCGAGCGGAGCGAGCAGCGCGGTCAGCAGCCTGCGTACCCGTCGCGAGGCCGGTTGGGTCGGTCCGTGTCCATGGCCGTGTCCGTGGCCATGTCCGGTTTGCTGCGGGGTGGCGGGTTTCCGCCGCCGTGCCGGTCTCTCGTCGGGTCCCTCGGCCGGTCTCCGGTCCGCTCGCCGCCCGCGCTGCGCTGCCTCGGGCGGCACCCGGCGGATGGGCCCGGTTTCGTCGTCGGCGATGTCGCGGGGCACCGGCTCATCTTCCTGGACGCCGCCGCGTCGACGCGCCTGGGTCCGCTCCACCGCCTGTCAGAAGGGTGGTTTGTCGTTGTCTGGGGTGAGGGGTTCGTGGAGGGGTTCGCGGGGGCTTTGGTGGATGTCTCCGTGGGGTGTGGTGATGGTGGGTATCCCGTCGATCACCTCGTATTTCCATCCCGGCAGGTCCTTCAGGTGGTGGTCGCGTTCGCAGTAGCCCACCAGCTCTTCTTCGTTGGTGCCCCCGCCCTGGGCCCAGTCGGTGGTGTGGTCGTTCTGGCACTGCTGCGAGGGCCGGTGGCACCCGATGCCCTGGCATTCCCGGTCTCGTACCCGCACGAACTCATCCAGTGCCGCCGGGGGCCGGTACCGCGTGCGTCCGAGGTCGGTGGGATGCCCGGTGGCCGGGTCGGTCAACAGCCGTCGCCAGACGCTGTCGGGGTGGGTGGCCAGCTCCCGCGCCAACGCCGCGGGGATGTGCCCGTGCCCGGCCAGGTATCCGGGCTGCTCGTCCAGCCCCAGCAGGGAGCTGGCGGCGAAGTAGAGGTACACCTCCGTGCGCGGCGCCCGGATCGTGCCGTCTTCTCGGAGGGCCAAATCGGCGAACACGTCCGCCCGCAACTGCTCCAACGTGCGACTGTCCCCTTCTTTCCGCATCCGTCGGGCGGCCCGGTCACAGCGTGCATAAATCGCACTGGCCACCTCCGTCGGGAGGTCGGCCATGAGGCTGGACACCCCATCGTCTTGATGGATGAGTTCCAGGGATCGTTGTGCCCGCCGGGCCCGGGTGCGCCGCGCCGCCCCGTCGGGGTCGACCGCGAGTACCTGGTAGCGCACCGACCGCCGCAGGCTGGTGCGGTCTTTGCGTTCCAGCTTGTCGCTCATCCGCTGGTCGACGTCGCGGGCTTGTTGGTCGGTGAGGACCGCGGTGGGTTCCACCACCGCTTTCACCTTCTCCTGATCAATCCGGCCCTCGCGGAACGCGGCGAGGGTGTTCGGCAACCGGGTGAGGTGCTGCCCCAGCGCCAGGGCTTCTTCGACTCGGTGCCGGGTCCAGTAGAGGCGTCCGGCGATTTCGGTCACCAGCGAGACCCGTTCGTCCCGGTCGTGGGTGAGGTCGGCCACCAGCAGCACCCGCCGCGCTTCCAGCTGGGCGATGGCGCGTTCGTTGGCCTCCAAGGCGTCGAGTGTGGTGAGTGCGTCTTCGGGGGGATCCGTGTGCGGATCAGAACTGTGTCTGTCCATACCCACAATGATACCGTTCGGGCCGACAAGAATTCCCCGCGTGAATGTGTACCCGCTGGTATTCACTCGAATGCGTGTTCGACACAGAATGCATGCCAGGCCGGGCCCGGGGTGCTCGTTCCGTGGGGTGCTGGCGCTAGTAACCAGCCCTGCTAGTGGTGATGTGTGGAGCGCCAGTGCCCCGCGGCGCGCCGGAGGCGTGTCTGAAACCCAGCCACAGGCTCGTCACCGGCCAACACGGTTACCTGAGCGGCAAACACGATGCGCGGGAATGGCCAAAGCGTGCGCGTGGGCAGCCAACGCGTGCGCGGGAACGGCAAACACGCGCGCGTAGGCGGCAAACACGCCGGGTGCGGGTAACGTCGGTGGCTATATTATCGACATACTGAAGACTTATCCGGGTATCCGAAGACAGCTGCGAGGTGGTGGGATGACAGTGCACGAGGAGGCGGGCGCGAAACCCGCTTCGCCGGCGGTGGACCGGACGCTCACCGTGCTGGAGACGTTGGTGGCGGCGGAGGATGGGTTGACGCTGACCGCGTTGTCCCGCAACACCGGGATCCCGCTGGCCACCTGTGCCTCGATCGTCTACACGCTGGAGGCACGGGGGTATGCGGCACGCCGGGTGGTGGGGCGCAGCCACTTCTGGCGTCCCACCCTGCGGCTCTACGACCTGGCGGCCCCGTTGATCCGCAAGGATGATCTCGCCACGGTCGTGCAACCACATCTGCGGCTGGTCGCCGACGAGCTGAACATGCCCGCCCACCTCGGTGTGCTGGACGGCGCGTCCATTGTGTACGTGGCCAAGGCCGCGACCTCGGGATTCATCCAGTTTGACACCTATCCGGGCAAGGTGTCGCCATTCGACCTCACGGCGCTGGGTCGGGCGATCGCGGCGTACCTGCCGGATGAGGCGCTGGCCCCGCTGCTCACCCAGTTGACCAAGGGCGCGGGGCCGAAGGCTCGCAAGGCGACCCCGCGGGCGCTGCGCGCCCAGCTCGCCAAGGTGCGTGATCGCGGATACGCGCTGGAGGACGAGGAGGAAGAGGCCGATATCGCCTGTGTCGCGGCGCCGATCTTCGGCGCCGAGGACGGGGTGGTCGGCTCCATCGGGGTGACCGGGTTCGCGAAGGACCTGGCCGTCCGGCGGTTGTCCACGGCAGCTGACCTGGTCGTCCGGCACGGGCAGGAGATCTCGGCGGAGCTCGGCTGCGGCCAGGGGAGAGAGGGCTGCCCCTGAGCAGAGTATTGCGCAGGTTCGGCCGCCGGTTCTAACATCTTCGAGTTGGGAAAGCTATTTTCGAAATAGCGATGAATCGCGCGAACGACCGCTCGTACAGCCGGGGAGGGCCGGGAGGTGGGCGTGGGCAAGGGGGCAGGCAACCAGGCATGGGGTGCCCTGTGCCTCGGTCTCGTGCTGGCCGCCGCGGTCGCCGGATGTGGTGGCGGGGGGCCCGCGGACCCGGAGGTTTCGCCGACCGCGCAGGCCGAGCAGGGGCCGGTGGCCGAGGGCGGCACGCTGGTGTTCGGCCAGACCAGCGGGGTGGCGCAGCTCGACCCGAACACCATCGCCAGCGCGGCGCAGACGCAGTTGCAGACCCTGTTGTGGAACGGCCTGACCAAATGGGCGCCGGACAACACCGCGCAGCCCGATCTGGCCGAGTCCTGGGAACACTCGCCGGACTTCACCCGCTGGACCTTCCGGCTGCGCGACGGCGTGCGGTACCACGACGGCAAGCCGTTCACCGCCGCCGAGGCGAAGAAGAACTTCGAACGGGTGCTCGACCCTGAGGTGCCAGCGCAGGTCGCGACGAAGATCGACATGGTGTCCCTGGTGACCGCCGAGAACGACACCACGCTGGTGCTCGAACTGGACCGGCCCAATCCGCAACTGCCGACGGCCATCGCGGACGTGAAGATGAGCGATGTCGACGATATCGCCAATGTGGACCGCAATGCCAACGGCACCGGGCCGTACCAGCTGCGTTCCTTCGTTCCGGACCAGACGGTGGAACTGGTACGCAACGAGAACTACTGGGGCGCCCGGCCGCATCTGGACGAGATCAAGATCGTGCGTTATGCCGACGCCACCGCCGCGCAGACCGCGCTGCGCTCGGGCGAGGTGGACGTGCTGGCCGCGGTCGCGCCGGACTCGGCCGCCGGCCTCGCCACCGAGGGGCGGCAGTTGCTCACCGCCGAGCAGGCGGCGAGCTATGTGGTGTGGGAGCTGGACACCACCTCGCCTCCGTTCGACAACCCGGTCGCCCGGCAGGCGCTGTCCTATGCGGCGGACCGGGAGTCCATGATGGCGGCCGGCTACGCGGGCTACGGCGTCGCCACCCCGGCCAATGTGGTGGTCAACCCGAAGAACGAACACTACGAGCAAAGCCTGCCCACCCACCAGTTCGACCTGGAGCAGGCCAAGCGGCTGTTCGCCGAGGCGGGAGTGGGTGAGGGAAGCACGCTGACCTTCTGGACCAAGTCCGGCGGTGATCCGGAATGGACGACCATCGGCGAGATCCTGCAGCAGGATCTGCGCAAGATCGGGATCACGCTGGAGATCCAGGCGGCGGAAACCAGCACCTGGTCCGCCAAGTTCTACCCGCAGGGCAAGCGCTACCCCGGCACACTGGCCGCGAACTACCTCTCGTTCACCCCGCTGCCCGGAAGCTACTCCCTGGCCTGGTTCGCCGACCAGGGAACATGCGAGTGCAACTGGTCGGCACCCGCGGAGTACAACGATGCCGTCGCGACCATCGAGTCCAGTGCCGAAGGGCCGGAGCGGGAGGCCGCCCTCACCACGGCACAGCGGATCCTCAACCGGGAGAGCCCGATCATCGTCATCGGCAGCACGGCGTTCCTCTCGGTCGCGCAGGAGAACGTGCGCGGTGCCTGGGTACAGGCCGAGGGCACCGTGCACCTGGAGGAGGCCGGCTTCGCCGCATAGCGGTGCCGTGGTGGTCGGTAGGGGAGGGCTTATGACCCGGTACGTGCTGCGGCGCCTCGGCGTGAGCGCACTGATGCTGGTGCTCGTCTCCGTCCTGATCTTCGTGGTGCTCCGGTTGTTGCCGGGCGACCCCACCATCGCCAGGGTGGGCGCGGCGCAGAACGTCGATCCGGCTGCCCTGGCCGCGTTGCGCGCCGAACTCGGCCTTGACGACCCGATCCCGGTGCAGTACTGGGCCTGGATCACCGGCGTGTTGCGCGGCGAGCTCGGCAGGTCCTACTTCAGCCAGTTCGGGGTGGACGAGATCATCGGGCAACGGCTGCTGCCCACCTTCGAGCTGACCCTGGCCGGGATGGTGCTGGCCGTGCTGCTCGCGCTGGCGCTGTCGGTGCTGCCCACCGTCCTGCGCAGCCGTCCGCTCGGCCGGTTCGTGGACGGCTACACCACGCTCGGGATGGCCGCGCCGCCGTTCGTGCTGGGCATCGTGCTGGTCGCGATCTTCAGCGTGCGGCTCGGCGTGCTGCCGAACGAGGGATATGTCGCCCCGGCGGAGGATCTGCTTACCAACCTCCGCGCGCTGCTGCTGCCCGCGCTCACCCTCGGCATCGCCCTCTCCGCGCCGTTGATCAGGTACCTGCGCGCCGAACTGTCCGAAGTGGAGCAAGCGCGGCATGTGCGCACGGCGGTCGGCAAGGGACTGCGGCGGCGCGCGGTGGTGCTGCGGCACGTCCTGCCGAATGCGATGCTGCCCGCGCTCACCTCGCTCGGGATCACCACCGGCGCGGTGCTGTCCGGGGCGGTGGCGGTGGAGTACGTGTTCCGCTGGCCTGGGCTCGGCTCGCTGATCGTGGACTCGGTGTACAAGCGGGACTACGCGGTCATCCAGAGCACGGTGCTGCTGCTGGCGGCGGTGTTCGTGCTGGTCAACCTGCTGGTGGACCTGTTGTACGGGGTGCTGGACCCGCGCCTGCGGGTGGGGGAGGCGGCGCGGTGACGGCCCCGCCCTCCCCAGCCCGCTCCGCCCTGGCCCGCCCCGCGACGGTGGCCGCGCTGGCCGTGCTCGGGTTCCTGGTGCTGCTCGCGGTGCTGGCGCCGGTACTACTCGCCGCACCGACCGAGATCCAGCCACGGGACGCCTTTGCGGGGCCCTCGCCCGCGCACCCGTTCGGCACCGACGAGCTCGGCCGTGACCTGCTGTCCAGGGCGGCCTACGGCGGGCGGCTCTCGCTCGGCGTCGCGGCGGGCGCGACCATGATCGCGATGGCGGTCGGCGTGGCCTGGGGGCTGGCCGCGGCCACCCCGCGCTGGCAGGGCGAGGTGTTGATGCGCCTGGCCGATGCCGCGCTGGCCGTCCCGATCGTGCTGTTCGCGCTGGTGTTCGTGGCCGCGTTCGGTTCGGACCTGATCGCCATGACCGTGGTCGCCGGCCTGCTGATGGCCCCGCTCACCGCCAGGATCACCCGCTCGGCGGTACTGGCCGAACTGGCCTCGGAGTACGTGCACGCGCTGCGGGCCGTTGGTGCGGGCCGGGTGCGCGTCCTGTTCGGTGAGGTGCTGCCCAACGCCGCACCCGCGCTGCTGGCGCAGGCCTCGCTGAACCTCGCCACGGCGCTGATGCTGGAGGCCACCCTGAGTTTCGTCGGGCTGGGTGTGCAGCCCCCGGAGGCGTCCTGGGGAACCCTGCTCGACGCCGGGTACCGGCGGCTGTTCGAGTCACTGTGGTACCCGCTGCTGCCCGCCCTGCTGATCATCGCCGCGATCGGCGCGCTGAACGTGCTCGGGGACCAGCTGCGCCGGGCGCTGCACCGGGGTGGAGCATGAGTTGCTCTGAGGTGTTGCGGGTCGAGCGGCTGGACATCGGGGTACGCCACCGCGGTGGCAGCCGCGCGCTGGTGCACGGGGTCGACCTGGCGCTGCGCGCGGGCGAACGGGTCGCGCTGGTCGGCGAGTCCGGTAGCGGCAAGACGCTCACCGCGTTGACGCTGCTGCGGCTGAACCCGGCGCCCACCGAGATCACCGGCGGCAGGGTGCTGCTGCACGGGACCGACCTGCTGGCTGCGCGCGAGCGCGAGCTGGAACGCATCCGGGGCGCCCGGCTGGCCATGATCTACCAGGACCCGTTCACCTGCCTGAACCCGGTGCGTACCATCGGCAGCCAGCTCACCGAGGCGATCCGGGCGCATGAGCCGCTGCCCCTGGCGCGGGCCCGCGCCAGGGCGGTGGAGCTGCTCGGCGAGGTCGGCCTCGCCGAACCCGCCAGCCGGATCGGCGACTACCCGCACCAGTTCTCCGGCGGCATGCGCCAGCGGGTGATGATCGCGATGGCCATCTGCCGGGAACCGGAGGTGCTGATCGCCGACGAACCGACCACCGCGCTGGATGTGACCACCCAGGACCGGATCCTGCGGCTGCTGGACACCCTGGCACGCCGGCACGGGATGGCCGTCCTGCTGATCACCCACGATCTCGCCGTGGCCTCGGCGTTCTGCCAGCGGATCGAGGTGATGCGGGCTGGGCGGATCGTGGAGTCCGGCGCGCTGCCTGGAGCGCTGTCCGCACCGGCGCATGCCTACACCCGGCAGCTGCTGGACTCGGCCATCACCCTGGACACCACCCCCGCGGCCCCCGAGATCACCGAGGGCACCCCACTGCTGGAGGCCACCGGCCTCAGCAAGGTGTTCGGTACCGGGACACGCGCGGTGGACGGGGTGTCGCTGACCATCCGGCGCGGCGAGACCCTCGGACTGGTCGGCGAGTCCGGCAGCGGCAAGTCGACCCTCGGCCAGCTGCTGCTCGGGCTGGACACCCCGAGCGCGGGCCAGGTGCGCTACGCGGGCATGCCGCTGGAGCAGCGCACCGGCGCGCGGCACCGGCGGATGCGGCGGGACCTGCAGGTGGTGCTGCAGGACCCGGTGGGCTCGCTGAACCGGCGCAAGACGGTGGAGCAGATCCTCGGGCTGCCGCTGCGGGTGCACACCCGGATGTCCGAACCGCAGCGCAGGCGGCGGGTGGCCGAACTGCTCGACCTGGTCGGGCTGCCCGGGACGATGGGCAGCCGCTATCCGCGGGAGCTGTCCGGTGGCCAATGCCAGCGGGTGAACATCGCGCGGGCGATCGCCCCGTCCCCGAGCTTCCTGGTGCTGGACGAGGCGGTGTCCGCTGTGGACGTGGTCACCAGGGCACAGATCCTCGACCTGCTGCGCCGGTTGCGGCGGCAGCTCGGCCTGACCTACCTGTTCGTCTCGCACGATCTGGCGGTGGTGCGCCACCTCGCGCCCCGGATCGCGGTGATGCACCGCGGCCGGATCGTGGAGTCCGGCAGCCGGGAGCGGATCTTCGCCGAACCCGAGCACGCCTGCACCCGCGCGCTGCTCGCCGCCGTGCCAAGGCTGGAGGTGAGCCGATGAGTGAACCGGTGGTACTCGCCCTCGCCGGGCTCGGCGAGATCGGGCTGTCCGCGCACCTGCCCGCGTTGTTGCGCAGCCCCGAGGTGCGGCTGGCGGCACTGGTGGATCCGGTGCCGGCCCGCAGGGAGCTGGCCCGGCTGCGGGCCGATGTCCCCGTCCATGCCGAGCTGGCCGAGGTACTGGAGGACGAGACGGTCCAGGGGGTGGTGCTGGCGACTCCGCCATGGGTGACCCCGCGGCTGGTCGAGCAGGTGGCCCGCGCCGGGAGGTTCGTGCTGGCGGAAAAGCCGGTGGCCACCTCGGCGCGCGAGGCGGCGCGGCTGATGAACCTGTCTCCCGCGCTGCGCAAACGGGTGCAGGTCGGTCTCGCCTACCGGCACGATCCGGCGCTGGAGCTGCTGCGGGAGTGGATCGCGAGCAGGCGGCTCGGCACGCCACTGCTGGTGCGCGCACATGTCTACGACGAGCGCAGGGACGCGGCCAGCCCGGAGCACGCGGCCCGGATCGAGGCCACGCTGGCGCACGGAATGCCGGTGGTGCACGAGGGGGCACATGTGCTCGACTGGTGCCGCTTCCTGCTCGGTGGTGATCCCGAGCGGGTGGAGGACGCCTGGGCGCTGCGCACCCGGTCCGGATTGAGCAGCCCCAACCTGTGCGGCGCGCGGCTGGCCTACCCGGACGGCACGGTGGTGCTGGCCGAGTTCGGCTGGCTGACCGACGCGCTGCCGCGCTGCGAGCTGGACGTGCTCGGTGACCGCGGGCACGTGCTGCTGGACGCGCAGACCTTCCGGCTCCGGCTGGACGCGGTGGACGGCGTGGAGGATGTCGGGTTCGAGCCCGACCGCCGCACCCGCTGTTTCGACCGGCAGGTGCGGCGCTTCGTGGAGCTGGTCACCGGACAGTGGCCGGTGCCAACCCCGGACCTGGCGGACGGGCTCGCCGCACTGGAACTCAGCGAACGGATCGCCTGGCTGGCACGGGAGTCGATGGGATGAGCGAGGACGCGAGGACCGGGCCAGTCAGCTGGGCGGACTGTACCCGCGGCAGGCTCCGTGAGCTGTTGCCCGAGGCACTGGTCGTGCTGCCCATCGGAGCCACCGAGCAGCACGGCCCGCACCTGCCTGCCGGCACGGACGCCCTGCTGGCAGGCACGATCGCCGAACGCGCGGTCCGTGCGGCCGCCGGGCGTACACCGCGTCCGCTGGTGCTGGCGCCGGGCCTGCCCTTCGGTGTCTCCGAACACCATCTGCCCTTCGGCGCCACCCTTTCGCTCTCGGTGGAGACCACGATCGCGGTGCTGGCCGAGCTGGCCCGCTCGGTGGTGCAGGCGGGCGGCCGCAGGATGGTGCTGGTGAACGGGCACGGGGGCAACCGCGGGGCCTGCCACGCCGCGGCCTCGGCGGTGGCCGCCCGGCACGGGCTCGCCGTGGCCGTGGTGCACTACTGGCAGCTGCTGCCGCCCGCGCCGGAGATCCCCGGCCACGCCGGGGAGTTCGAGACCTCCATGCTGCTGCACCTGCGGCCGGACCTGGTCGCCGACCCGCCTGCCCGGCAGGGACCCGAACCCACCCCGGCGCCGCCAGGGCTCGACCTGCACGAGGCGGCGAACTGGCTGCGCATCGACGGCTACACCGACCATCCCGGCCGGGGCAGCGCCGAACGCGGCCGGGGCCTGCTGGCCGACTGCGTACGGATACTGGCCGACCGGCTGGTCGAGCTGGCGGAGCACGCATGATCGACTTCCATACCCATGCCCCGGCCTGGCGCACGGCGAGCTGGCTCACCGGAGCCACCTTCGGCCCGGACGCCTTCCTCGGCTTCATGGACGACGCGGGTATCGAGCTGGCCGTGGTGCTCGCGCACGATGGCCTCTTCGATCCGCAGCCATCCACCAACGACGAGCTCGCGGCCTTCGTCTCCGCCCGGCCGGGTCGGCTGGTCGGCTACGGCACGGTGCATCCGCGTCGCCAGGGGGCGGCCGACGAGGCCCGGCGCTGCCTGTCCGAGCTGGGCCTGCGCGGGCTGAAACTGCATCCGTGGCTACAGGGATTCAGTCCACACGAGACGGTGCTCGATCCGGTGTGCGAGGAGGTTACCGATGCGGGCGGGATCCTGCTCGCGCACGACGGGACCCCGCCGTACTCCACCCCGGCCCAGCTGGCCGCGCTGGCCCGGCGGCATCCGCGGCTGCCGGTGGTACTCGGGCACGGCGGGCTGCACGACTGCTGGCGGGAGGCGCTGGCGGTCACCGTGGAGACCCCCAACCTCTACCTGTGCCTGTGCGGGACGCCGCCGTATGCGGCCCGGCGCGTGCTGGCGGGCGCGCCGCGGGAGAAGGTGCTGTTCGGTACCGACGCGGGACTGTCCTGGCGGGCGGGCCAGGACTACGCGGTGGCCAGGATCCGCGAGATCGACGGCTGGGGGATCAGCGCGGAGCAACGGGAGGCGATGCTGGTGCACAACCCGCGCAGGCTGCTGGAGCAGACGGGACGGCGACCGTGAACCCCGCCGCGAGCACGGTGGTGGCCGTGCACACGGTGCCGGTCAGCCTGCCGGCGCGGCCGGAGCTGGTGGTGCGCGGGGCGAAGGGAAGCCATGCGCATTCGGACTTCCTGCTGGTACGGGTGGTCACCAGCGACGGGATCGAGGGCTACGGTGAGGTCAGCGCGACTCCATTGTGGAGCGGCGAGGACGGGGCCAGTGCGCGGCATTTCATCGCCGGACTGCTGGGACCCGCGCTGCTCGGCAGGCCGCTGGCTCCGGTCGGGGCGCTGGAGTCGCTGCTGGACCGGCTGCTGGCAGGCAACCCGTTCACCAAGGCAGGCCTGGCGACCGCGTTGTGGGACGCCTATGCCCGCACCCTGGAGGTGCCGCTCGCGGTGGCGCTCGGCGGCGCCTACCGGCGGCAGGTGCCGATCAAGATCTCGCTCTCCGGGGACGGCCCCGAGCTGGAGCGGGCGTATGCCGCGGCCGTCGCGGCCGGGTTTCGCGCGTTCAAGGTGAAGGCAGGTTTCGAGGTCGCGGCGGATGTGGCCAGGGTGTGCCTGGCACGTGAGCTGGCCGGACCGGCCGCGGTGCTGGGGGTGGACGCCAACGGCGGCTGGAGCCGGGTGCGAGCGCGGGAGTCGCTGCGCGGGCTGGCAGCAGCCGATCTGTCCTATGTGGAACAGCCGGTGGCGCCGGAGGACCTGGACGGGATGGCGGAACTGCGCGCGCAGGGCCCGCCGGTTGTCGCCGACGAGTCGGTGTTCGGCAGGACCGACCTGATCAGGGTGATCCGGGCCGCGGCGGCCGACGTGGTGAGTATCTACCTCGGTAAGGCAGGGGGACCGGGCCGGGCGGTGGCACTGGCCGCGCTGGCCGAGTCGTTCGGTATCGAGGTGGTGCTCGGGTCGAACGGGGAACTGGGGCTCGGTGCCGCGGCGCAACTGCAGGTCGCCTGCGCCCTGCCCGCGTTGAGCAGCGGGATTCCCAGCGACATCATCGGCGCGCACTACTACGCCGAGGACGTGCTGGAGTGGCCGCTGGACAGCGACGGTGCGCTGGTGCGGCTGGGGGACGGCCCCGGCCTGGGAGTCCGGCCGCGGGAGGACCTGCTGCGGAGGTTCCATTGATCGTCGACGTGCATACGCACACCCCCACGCACCGGGAACGGGTCCCAGCCGGGCAGCGGCGGAGCTACCCGCACTGGCGCACCGACCGCCCGGTGACCACCACGAACTCCTGGGTGGACTACACCGCGGCCACCGCGGCGGCGGACGTGGCCATCGTGTTCAACATCGCGGTACCGGAACCGGAGCGGATGACCGGGCTACCCTACGCCGCCGAGCGCACCAACGACGCCACCGCCGAGTTCGTGGCTGCCGACCCGGCCGCCCGGATCGGTTTCTTCTCGGTGAACCCAGTGCTGGCCGGGGCGTTCACCGAAGCAGAGCGCTGCAGGGAGCTGGGCCTGGCCGGGGTGAAGCTGGCGCCGAACTACCAGGACTTCGATCCGCTGGGGGAGCGGGCGCTGGCGTTCTACGCCTACTGCGAGCGGCACGGCCTGCCGATCCTGTTCCACCAGGGCGCGTCCCCGATCCGGCACGCGCCGCTGCGTTACACCCACCCGTTGGTGGCCGACGAGATCGCGCTGCGCTTCCCCGAACTGCGGATGGTGCTGGCGCACATGGGACATCCGTGGGCGACCGACACCGTGGTGACCATTCGCAAGCACCCGCATGTGTACGCCGACGTGTCCTCGATCTACCTGCGGCCGTGGGTGTGCTACCAGTCCCTGCTGGCCGCTGTGGAATGGGGCTGCACCGCGAAACTGTTGCTGGGCAGCGATTTCCCGATTGCCGGCACCGGGGAGGCGATCGCGGGCCTGCGCGGGGTGAACGAGATCCTGGCCGGGACCGCCCTGCCGCGGGTCCCGGAGCGGGCGATCGAGGAGATCATCCACGCCGACGCGCTTGGCGCGCTCGGCCTTGCGGGGAGTCACCCATGACCGGCCAGGTGCTGGACGCGCATGTCCGCATCGGGCCCGGGCGCGAGGTGGAGCTGGATCCGGCCACCCTGCTGTCCACAATGGATCAGCTTGGGATCGGACAAGCACTCGTTTGCCCGGGAGAGCGGCATATCGCCGTGCACAACGCCGAGGGCAACGACCTGACGGCGGCCGCGGCCGCGGCCGCAGGCGGCAGGCTGCTGGCCTACGCGGTGGCCACCCCGTGGCGCGGCGCGGCCGCGCTCACCGAACTGGCCAGGGCGCGCGCGGCCGGGGCGGTCGCGCTGGCACTGGACCCGGTGCTACAGGGGTTCGACCTGCTGGACGGCCTTACCGACCCGCTGCTGGAGTTCGCCGCCGCGCAGGGCTGGCCGGTGTACGTGCGCACCGGGACCCCGCCAAGCGCCCTGCCGTTGCCGCTGGCCAGCCTGGCCCGCCGACATCCGGCGGTGAACTTCCTGATGGGCCGCAGCGGCGCCACCGACTTCTGGATCGACGCGGCCCCGGCGCTGCGGTACGCGCCGAACCTGTATGCCGACACCAGCTACGCCCCGTGGGACACCGTGCTGAGCGGGCTCGCCGCCGATCCGGAGATCGGCACCGGCAGGCTGGTCTTCTGCACCGACGCCCCGTACACCGTGCCCGGCTCCGAACTCGGCAAGCTGCGGGAGTGGCCGCTGGCGGAGCGCGCCCGCGCCGCCGTGCTCGGCGGCACCGCCCGCGCCCTGCTCGGCATCACCGGCCCGGAAAGCTGATCACGGGCTACGGTCGGCAAGGACGCAGAACTCGTTGCCCTCCGGGTCGGCGAGCACGACCCAGCTCTCCTCGCCCTGGCCGACGTCGACCTGCCGGGCGCCCAGGTCGAGCAGGCGGCGGACCTCGTCGGCCTGCTCCCGGTCGGTCGGGTTGATGTCCAGGTGGAGCCTGTTCTTGACCGTCTTGCCCTCGGGCACCGGCGCGAAGGTCAAGGTCGGTGGCACCGGGCCAGGACGGTTCCTGCCTTCCGGCACAGCAGGGGAGCCGATGGTGACGATTCCCTCGTCCTCGTCCTGCACCTGGTAGCCGAGGACCGAGCACCAGAACCGGGCGAGGCCGCCGGGGTCGGCGCAGTCGATAGCCAGCTCGGTGAACTTACTGGTCATGCTTGCTCCTCCGTGGCTTCGCTCCGTTCCGCTCGCCGTCATCCTGCCCGATCGGGTTTGACAGGGGGTCGAACGTGTGTTCGACTGTTCGATGTGCGATGGGATGGCCAGCGAGCCGACGAAACCGAAGCCGAACAGGCGCTGCTCGGCCTGTCCGGGTTGATCCGCTCCGTGCGATCGCCGGACTTCTCCGGGGTGACCTTCCACGAGGTACGGGCCCGTTCGGTGTTGAACAAGATGCCGAAGACCTCCTCGATGCCGTTTCACTGGACGGTGAACCCCTACCGGGGCTGCTCGCATGCCTGCACCTACTGCCTGTCCGGGGAGACGGCGATCCTGATGGCCGATGGCCGCACCAAGCCGCTGGCCGATCTCGCGGTCGGCGACGAGATCTACGGCACCTACAGCGAGCAGGGCAGGCGCCGGTACGTGCGCACGCATGTGCTGGCGCACTGGTCCACGGTGAAGCCCGCCTACCGGGTCACCCTCGAGGACGGCACGGAGCTGGTCGCCAGCGGCGACCACCGGTTCCTCACCGACCGGGGCTGGAAGCACGTGACCGGCAGCCGGTTCGGCGCCGCCCAGCGGCCGCATCTCACCACCCGCAACCGGCTGGTCGGCACCGGTCCGTTCCCGCCGGCGCCGGAGGACGGGCCGGAGTACCGGGTGGGCTACCTGTGCGGCGTGCTCACCGACGAGGGCGAAGCCGCGCCGGAGCACCGGTTCCGGCTGGCCTCGCCCGATCGCGAGATGCTGCGCCGGGCCAAGGAGTACCTGACCACGTTCGGGGTCGGGGTGGACGAGTCGGTGTCGCCGCCTGGCGTCGGCGCCCGCCGCCCTGGGGGTGCGGCGGAGCAGTCCGGTCAGGCGGCGCTGGCCGAGCTGTTCCAGCTCCCGGTGCAGCCCACGATCGCGTGGCAGAAGGGATTCCTCGCCGGTGTCTTCGACACCAGGGGCGGGCGCTCGCGGACCGGGCTGTGGCTGACCGGCCTCGACCCGGACACCGCCGAGTCCGTCCGGCTGGCGCTGACCCGGCTGGTGTTCCGGCACACCGTGGCCGATGGCGGGCGCACGATCAGGCTGTCCGGCGGGGTGGAGGAACACCTGCGGTTCTTCCACACCGTCGATCCGGCCGCCGGGCGTAAGCGCATGATCGACGGAGCCGCGGTCCGCAGCGTGCCGGGCCTCGGCGTCGCCGCGGTGGAGCCGACCGGGCTGGAGCTGCCGCTGTTCGACATCACCACCGGAACGGGTGACTTCATCGCCAACGGGGTGGTGAGCCACAACTGCTTCGCCCGCAAGTCGCACACCTATCTCGACTTCGACTCCGGCCTGGACTTCGACACCCAGGTGGTGGTGAAGGTGAACGCCCCCGAGGTGCTGGCCGCGCAGCTGCGCAAACCGAGCTGGGCCCGTGAGCACGTGGCGATGGGCACCAACACCGATCCCTACCAGCGGGCCGAGGGCCGCTACCAGCTGATGCCCGGGATCATCCGGGCGCTGGCGGGCTCCGGCACCCCGTTCTCCATCCTGACCAAGGGCACCGTGCTGACCAGGGACCTGCCGCTGCTGGAATCGGTGAGCGCGGACGTATCGGTCGGGCTGGGCGTGTCCATCGCGTTGCTGGACCGGGAACTGCAACGGCGGCTGGAACCGGGAACGCCCAGCCCGCAGGCCAGGCTGGAGCTGGTGCGCAGGGCGGCGCAGGCGGGGCTGCCCTGCGGGGTGATGGTGGCGCCGGTGCTGCCCTGGCTGACCGACTCGATGGAGGCGCTGGACGGGATCCTCGGCGCGGTGGCCGACGCGGGCGCCACCGGGGTCACCGTGCTGCCGCTGCACCTGCGGCCCGGGGCGCGGGAGTGGTTCCTGAAGTGGCTCGGCACGCACCATCCGGAGCTGGTGCCGCGCTACCGCGAGCTGTACGCCGGCGGCAGCTACGTCAACCGGCACTATCGGACCTGGCTGGGTGAGCGGGTGGCCAGGCTGCTCCGGCGGCACGGCCTCGACCAGGGCGGGCCAGGACATCGCGACGGTGGGGGCGGCGCGGTGCCCGCCCAGCGCGCCCCCGAGCACGACACCAGCGTGGGTGGTGATCAACTGTCCCTGCTGTGAGGGCGCGGAAACCTGGTGGCGGGGCCTCAGGGCTCGTTCGTTAGCCTTTACGTGAGCCTGTTGCGAAACGGAGTAGCGGCACCCGGGTGACCGCAAAGCGCGCCCGTGGCCGAAGGCCCTGGGATCGCGGCGGCAGGGCACTCACCAGCGGACGCGGAAGGTCGCGCTGGAACTGCCCTGGTGACGCGATCGCGGATGCGCGCGAAATCGCGACAAGCTCCCCTCGGCAGAAAACTGCCGACGCCCGACGATCACGCGTTCCGCAAGAACGAGGAGAGCAACCGCAGTGCTTCGCACCCACAACGCCGGCACCCTGCGTGCCGAGCATGTCGGCCAAACAGTCACCCTCACCGGCTGGGTGGCAAGGCGGCGCGATCACGGCGGGGTCATCTTCATCGACCTGCGGGACGCCAGCGGGGTGGCGCAGGTCGTCTTCCGCGAGGGCGAGATGGCCGAGCGCGCGCACGACCTGCGTGCCGAGTTCTGCCTGCGGGTCACCGGCGAGGTCGCCGCGCGGCCGGAGGGCAACGAGAACGCCGAGATCGCAACCGGCGCGATCGAGGTGCTGGCCACCGGGCTGGAGGTGCTGTCCGAAGCCGCCCCGCTGCCGTTCCCGATCGACGACCGGCTGGAGGTCGGCGAGGAGGTCCGGCTCCGGCACCGCTACCTCGACCTGCGCCGGGCCGGGCCCGCGGCGGCGATGCGGCTGCGCAGCGAGGTGAACCGGGTGGCACGGGAGGTGCTGCACGCCAGGGACTTCGTCGAGGTGGAGACCCCGACGATGACCCGGTCCACCCCGGAGGGCGCCAGGGACTTCGTGGTACCCGCGCGGCTCAAGCCGGGCTCCTGGTACGCCCTGCCGCAGTCCCCGCAGCTGTTCAAGCAGCTGCTCATGGTCGGCGGGCTGGAGCGCTACTACCAGATCGCCCGGTGTTACCGGGACGAGGACTTCCGGGCCGACCGTCAGCCCGAGTTCACCCAGCTCGACATCGAGATGAGCTTCGTGGACCAGGACGACGTGATCGGGCTCGGGGACGAGATCATCGCCGCGCTCTGGCGGCTGATCGGGCACGAGGTGCCCCGCCCGATCCCGCGGATCAGCTATGCCGAGGCGATGGCCAAGTACGGCACGGACAAGCCGGACCTGCGGTTCGACCTGGAGATCACCGAGCTCACCGAGTACTTCGCGGACACCCCGTTCCGGGTGTTCCAGGCGCCCTACGTTGGGGCCGTGGTGATGGCGGGCGGGGCCGATCAGCCGCGTCGTCAGCTCGACGCCTGGCAGGAGTGGGCACGGCAGCGCGGCGCCAAGGGCCTTGCCTATGTGCTCATCGAGCAGGACGGCACCCTTGGCGGGCCGGTCGCCAAGAACCTCGCCGAGCACGAGCGCGTCGGACTGGCCGACGCGGTCGGCGCGAAACCCGGCGACTGCGTGTTCTTCGCCGCCGACAAGCCCTCAGCCGCGCGGGCGCTGCTCGGCGCGGCCAGGGTGGAGATCGGGCACCGGCTCGGGCTGATCGACCCCGGGGCATGGTCCTTCGTGTGGGTGGTGGACTTCCCGTTGTTCGAGGCGGCCGAGGAGACCGATGACGTCGCCGTCGGCTCGGGCAACTGGACCGCGCTACACCACGCGTTCACCTCGCCGACTCCGGAATGGGTGGACAAATTCGAGTCCGACCCGGGGAACGCCCTCGCCTATGCGTACGACATTGTCTGCAACGGCAACGAAATCGGCGGTGGATCAATTCGTATCCATCGCGCCGATGTGCAGAAGCGGGTCTTCGACATACTGGGCATTTCCGGGCAGGAGGCCCAGGAGAAGTTCGGCTTCCTGCTCGACGCGTTCCAGTACGGTCCGCCTCCGCACGGTGGCGTCGCCTTCGGCTGGGACCGCATCACGATGCTGCTCGCCGGTGCCGAGTCGCTGCGCGAGGTGATCGCCTTCCCGAAGACCGGTGGTGGCTACGACCCGCTCACCGGTGCCCCGGCACCGATCACCGCAGCGCAACGCAAGGAAGCGGGCGTGGACGCCAAGCCGCAGGCGGAGGCGTAACGCACGTCACGACACCGCATCGGTGGCATGCTGTCATCGGGCTGTGACGCCATGGGCAGATCCTGCCTTGGTGGGATCGCCTCTGCCTCCGGCCGGGCCGCCCGGCGGCACAGTCCAAACGCCCGTTGTCACATCGACATCACGGAGCGTGTGCGCCACGAGTCGAAAGCATCACCGAGATCGCGGTGGAAATGGTTGCTCGCTCACTAGTAGGGTCAATGACAATGACAGTGGATACCTCCTCTGCCGACGATTCGACTGTCGGAGCTGGAGCGGAACTTCTCGCGATCGGGGCCGCCATCGAAGCAGGCGAGGCGGTGCTCTCGCAGCGTTTCGGCAGCTCAATCACCCTGGTGGATCCGGAAGACCTGGCTGGGAGTGGCCCGGCGACGGTGGTACGGGCCAGGGTGGACTCCTCGCCGTTCGCACTGCCCCGCACACTGGTCATCAAGCACTATCCGGACGAACCGGGTCCGGGTGAGCCGGATCCCTTCGCCCAGGAGGCGGTCAGCTACCAGCTGTTCACCGCGCTGTCCGCGGAAGACCGCATGTGCCCCGAGTTGTTGGCGCACAACGGTGTGCGCCGGGTGCTGGTCATCGATGACCTCGGCGGGGCGCCGACGTTGCTGGACCGGCTGTACGGCGCGGATGCCCGCGCCGCGGAGACCGCACTGCTGTCCTGGTCCCGTTCGCTCGGCAGGCTGCATGCCAGCACCGCCAGCAGGGAAGCTGATTTCAACGCCCTGCTGCGCAGGCTCGGCGGCAAGGCGCGGGGCGATGACACCACCGGGGTGCTGGCCTGCGCGCAACTGCCCGCGCTGCTGGAACGCAGGCTCGGCGTGTCCACCCCTGCCGCGGTGCGCGAGATCGCCGAGCGTGCGGCCGAGAAGGCCCGTTCCGCCTGCTACCGCGCCTTCAGCCCGGTCGAGCTGTGGCCGGACAACAACCTGGTGACCAACGAGGGGGTTCGCTTCCTCGACTTCGAGCACGGTCGCGTGCGCAACGCGCTGATCGACGCGGGCCACCTGCGGGTGCCGTTCGTGTCCAGCCCGGATGCGCTGGCGCTGCCCGCCGGGATGAGCGAGGCGATGATCGCAGCTTGGCGGGCGGAGGTCGCCGATCTGTGGCCCGCGCTCGCCGACGACGAAACGCTGTCGGAGTACCTGCTGGGCAGCCAGCAGGTACTGGTGTGGTGGTCGACCTGGGAGCTGCTGCAGGCCATGCCGCACGATGGCGCGCGGCCGACCGGCAGGCCCGCCGCGCTGGTGACCTGGTGGCGGGACCTGGCCCGGCATGCCGAGCGGGCGGAGGCCGACGAGATCGCCGCGCACGCCTGGACCGTGGCGGCGGCGCTGGACGCGACCTTCGGCCCTGGCCTGGAGCTGGCGCTGTACCCGGCTTTCCGCTGAGGTCAGGGCGCGCACCGAGGATTCGCCGAGGCGTCCGCGCCTCGTTACCCGGAGATCACCACCGGTGAGCCTGGGTGGCTGATCGTCGGAGCGTGACCGTGGTGAGCGAGAACGTCACTCCGACGACCACCGAGCCCCTACCCACCCCACCCACGACGGCACCGGCCGCGCCACGCCGTGCGCACACGCTGGCCGTACTCGGCGACTCCACCGCCGTCGGCCTCGGTGACCGGATTCCCGGCGGCTGGCGCGGTGTCGGCCCGTTCGTCGCGGCCGCACTCGGCGTCGGCGCGGACGGGTACCTGAACACCTCCTTCACCGGAGCCAGGATGCGCTGCGTCCGGGACGAGCAACTGCCGGCCGCGCTCGACCTCCGCCCCGATATCGCGCTGGTGATCGTCGGCATGAACGACACCCTGCGGTCGGACTTCGCCCCCGCCGTCGTCGCCGAGCATCTGGACGACGTGGTGGGGGCACTGCGGGCGGGCGGGACCACCGTGGTGCCGCTGCGCTTCCATGACCACGGCAAGGTGTTCCGGCTGCCGCGGCCGCTGTACCGGGCGTTGAAATCGCGCATCGACGAGCTGAACGAGGCGATCGACATCGTGGTCGCCAGGCACCGGGTGCCCTGCCTCGACCTGTCCACCCTACCGGGGACCTATGACCTGCCGGCCTGGAGCGTGGACCGGCTGCATCCCTCGGAACTCGGGCACCGGCTGCTGGCCCGCGGGTTCACCGGCCTGCTCGCCGAAGCCGGTTTCGCGGTGCCGGAGCCGGTCAGCCTCGAACAGTCCGGCGGGGTCGCTACCAGCACCCTCGACCATGTCGGCTGGCTGCTGGTGAAGGGGATTCCGTGGTTGTGGCGGCGGGGCCGGGACCTGGTTCCGCACGCGGCTGGCATCATGCTGCGCTCCGCGGCCGAGCGCGGGCACCGCTGAAACTTCCGCGCGGCGGCCGGTCAGCGCCCGTCCAGCGGCGCGAACACGGCATGCGCCTCCAGGTCGGAGGCGGGGTTGCGGACGAAGGTGTCCACCCACTCCGCTACCCCGGGGTATCCCGATGTGTCCATAATGGACTTACAGGCCGCCTCGGTGTCGAACATCGTGCGCCGCAACTGGATCGCCGGACCGGCTGAGCCGCCGAGCAGCGCCCAGTGCGCCCCTGCCGTGCCGTAGGGCATTCCCACGCTGCCGGGGTTCACCACGGTCCGGCCGCCGACCAGCCGGGTGAACGGCATATGCGTGTGCCCGCACACCACCGTCCGCACCCGCGGGTCCACCCCGTCCAGTACCTCCAGCCAGCGGGCGGGCGCGCTGTCCGCCAGCACGATCTCCTCGTCATCGCGCGGGGTGGCGTGGCAGAACAGCACCGGCCCGAGCCCGCGGACCTCCACGCTTGCGGTGGCAGGCAGCGCGGCCAGCCGCTCCAGCTGCGCCGGGGTCAGCTGCCCGGCCGCCCATGGCGCGATCGGGTCGGGGATCTCGGTCTGCCCGCCCCCGGCCAGGGTGACCAGTTCCCGGTCGGCGTTTCCGCTCACCCACAGCGCCCGCTCACCCAGCCCGGCCAGCAGGTCCATGGTGGCGCTTGGCTGCGGTCCGGCGGCCATGTCCCCGGTGAGCAGCACCAGGTCGGCCGCGGCCACTTCGGGTTCGGCGAGCACGGCCTGCAGCGCGGGCAGGACGCCGTGGATATCGGACAGCACGGCAACGCGTTCGATCATGGGTACATTCTGGCCAGGTGCGGGCGGCGACGTGGGCCTGTTCGCGGTGGGCGCACACGGTGTCCGCCCCTGCGGCTACCGTCGACGGCGTGGAACAAGACGAACTGTTCACGGTGAACCCGGACCTGGCTGCCCCGCCGGAGCCACCGGACCCGCAGGCACCGGCCGCGCCCAGGCAGGAACGGCCGCTGCCGCCCGGCTCGCCGCTGGCGGTGCGGATGCGCCCGCGCGCCCTGGACGAGGTGGTCGGCCAGCAGCACCTGCTCGGCGAGGGTGCGCCGCTGCGCAGGCTCGTCGAGGGGGCGGCACCGGCGTCGGTCCTGCTCTACGGGCCGCCGGGCACCGGCAAGACCACCCTGGCGAACCTGGTCTCCACCGCCACCGGCAGGCGGTTCGTTGCGCTGTCGGCGCTGTCGGCAGGGGTGAAGGAGGTGCGCGGGGTCATCGAGGAGGCGCGGCGCAGGCGCAACTACAACGCGGAGAACACGGTGCTGTTCATCGACGAGGTGCACCGCTTCTCCAAGACCCAGCAGGACGCGCTGCTCGGCGCCGTGGAGGACCGGACGGTGCTGCTGGTGGCCGCCACCACCGAGAACCCGTCCTTCTCCGTGGTCTCCCCGCTGCTGTCCCGCTCCCTGGTGCTGCAGCTGCGCCCGCTCACCGACGCCGACATCCGCGATCTGATCCGGCGTGCCCTGGCCGAGGAACGCGGGCTGGACGGGCGGATCGAGCTCACCGAGGAGGCCGAGGACCATCTGGTGCGGCTGGCATCCGGGGACGCCCGCCGGGCGCTCACCGCGCTGGAGGCGGCCGCCGACGCGACCGCGGCGACCGAACACGGGGTGGTCGACCTGGCCACCGTGGAGTCGACGGTGGACAAGGCTGCGGTGCGCTACGACCGCGACGGGGACCAGCACTACGACGTGATCAGCGCGTTCATCAAGTCGATCCGCGGCTCCGATGTGGACGCCGCGCTGCACTACCTGGCCCGGATGATCGAGGCGGGGGAGGACCCGCGGTTCCTGGCCCGCAGGCTGGTGGTGCACGCCAGCGAGGACATCGGCATGGCCGACCCCACGGCGCTGCAGTCGGCCGTGGCGGCCGCGCATGCCGTGCAGTTCATCGGCATGCCGGAGGGCAGGCTCGCGCTGGCCCAGGCCACCGTGCACCTGGCGACCGCACCGAAGTCCAACGCGGTGATCGCCGGAATCGACGCCGCGCTGGCCGACGTGCGGTCCGGCCGGATCGGGACCGTGCCACCGCACCTGCGGGACGGGCACTACGCCGGGGCCGCCAAGCTCGGCAACGCGCAGGGTTACCAGTACCCGCATGACGTCCCCGAGGGCGTGCTCGCCCAGCAGTACCCGCCGGACGAGCTGGTCGGCCAGGACTACTACCACCCGACCCAGCGCGGTGCCGAGCGCACCCTCGCCGAGCGCGTCCCCAAGCTGCGCCGCACCATTCGTGGCGACTGAGCCCAGCCCCGGACGGATTCTCAGCGGAGCTGCTGGATCCGCAGCAGGTTGCCCGCGGGGTCGCGGACGGCGCAGTCGCGTACGCCGTAGGGCTGCTCGGCGGGCTCCTGGACGATATCGGCCTCGTGTTCCCGCAGCCGGGCGAAGGTGCCGTCCAGATCCTCGGTGGCCAGCAGGATGCCCGCGTAGCTGCCCTTGGCCATCATCTCGGCGATCGTGCGGCGCTCCTCCTCGGTGATGGCGGGGTCGGCGGCGGGTGGCTGCAGCACGATGGAGGTGCCGGGCTGGTCCGCAGGGCCGACCGTGATCCAGCGCATCCCCGCGTAGCCCACGTCGGTGCGGACCTCGAAGCCAAGGACGTCGCGGTAGAAGGTCAGCGAGGCCTCCGGATCCTCGTGCGGGAGGAAGCTCGCGTGAATCGTGATACTCATGCTCAGGCTCCTGGATTCAGCCGCTGACGTAGGCCGCGAGATGCTGCCCGGTGAGGGTGGAGCGGGCGGCGACGAGCTCGGCCGGCGTGCCCTCGAAGACGATCTGGCCACCATCATGGCCCGCGCCGGGACCGAGATCGACGATCCAGTCGGCATGCGCCATCACCGCCTGGTGATGCTCGACGACGATCACCGACTTGCCTGCGTCGACCAGCCGGTCGAGCAGGCCGAGCAGCTGCTCGACATCGGCGAGGTGCAGGCCGGTGGTCGGCTCGTCCAGGATGTAGGTGCCGCCCTTCTCGCCCATGTGGGTGGCCAGCTTGAGCCGCTGCCGCTCGCCGCCGGACAGCGTGGTGAGCGGCTGGCCGAGCCGCAGGTAGCCGAGCCCGACGTCCGACATCCGTTCCAGGATCTTGTGTGCCGCCGAGGTGCGGGCCTCGCCGGAGCCGAAGAACTCGGCGGCCTCGGCCACCGACATCGCGAGCACCTCGCTGATGTCCCGGCCGGCCAGATGGTGCTCCAGCACCGAAGCGCCGAACCGCTTCCCCTCGCACTCCTCGCAGGTGGTGGCGACGCCCGCCATCATGCCGAGGTCGGTGTAGACGACCCCGGCGCCGTTGCAGGTGGGGCATGCGCCCTCGGAGTTGGCGCTGAACAGGGCCGGCTTCACGCCGTTGGCCTTCGCGAAGGCCTTGCGGATCGGGTCGAGCACCCCGGTGTAGGTGGCCGGGTTGCTCCGCCGCGAGCCTCGGATGGGGGTCTGGTCGATCGACACCACACCCTCGCCGGTGGGAATCGACCCGTGCACCAGCGAGCTCTTGCCGGAGCCCGCGACACCGGTGATCACCGTCAGCACCCCGAGCGGGATGTCCACGTCGACATCGCGCAGGTTGTGCGCGGTGGCGCCGCGGATCTCCAGCGCGCCCTTCGGCTCGCGCACCGTCTCCTTGAGCGTGGTCCGGTCGTCGAAGTGGCGCCCGGTAATGGTGTCGCTGTCCCGTAGCCCATCGACGGTGCCCTCGAAGCAGACGGTGCCGCCCGCCGTGCCGGCGCCGGGGCCGAGGTCGACCACATGGTCGGCGATCGCGATGGTCTCCGGTTCGTGCTCAACCACGAGCACGGTGTTGCCCTTGTCCCGCAGCCGCAGCAGCAGGTCGTTCATCCGCTGGATGTCATGTGGGTGCAGGCCCGCGGTGGGCTCGTCGAAGACGTAGGTGACGTCGGTCAGCGAGGAGCCGAGGTGGCGGATCATCTTGGTGCGCTGCGCCTCGCCGCCGGACAGCGTGCCCGATGGCCGGTCCAGCGAGAGGTAGCCCAGCCCGATCTCCACGAACGAGTCCAGGGTGTGCAGCAGCTTGCCGAGCAGCGGCGCCACGGAAGGCTCGTCCAGCTTGCGCACCCACTCGGCCAGGTCCCGGATCTCCATCGCGCAGGCCTCGGCGATGTTGGTTCCCGCGATCTTCGACGAGCGCGCCAGCTCGGAGAGCCGGGTGCCGGCGCACTCGGGACAGGTGGTGAAGGTGACCGCCCGGTCGACGAACGCCCGGATATGCGGCTGCATCGCCTCCCGGTCCTTGGCCAGCATCGTCTTCTGCAGCCGCGGGATCAGCCCCTCGTACCAGACGTTGACGCCCTCGACCTTGATCCTGGTCTGTTCCTTGTACAGCAGGTCGTTGAACTCGCGCTTGGTGTACTTGCGGATCGGCTTGTCCGGGTCGAGGTAGCCCGACTTCCGGAAGATGGTGCCGTACCAGCTGTCCCCGGTGTAGTTGGGAATCAGCAGCGCACCCTCGTTCAGCGACTTGCTGTCGTCGTACAGCGCGGAAAGGTCGAAGTCGGTGACGGAGCCCCGGCCCTCGCAGCGTGGGCACATGCCGCCGGTGATGCTGAAGTCGCGGCGCTCCTTCACGGTCTTCCCGCCGCGCTCGTACTTGACTGCACCCGCCCCGCTGATCGAGGCGACGTTGAAGGAGAACGCCTGGGGTGATCCGATCTGCGGCTGCCCCAGCCTGCTGAACAGGATCCGCAGCATCGCGTTGGCATCGGTGGCGGTGCCGACGCATGAGCGGGGGTCGGAGCCCATCCGCTCCTGGTCGACGATGATCGCCGTGGTCAGCCCGTCGAGTACGTCGACCTCCGGCCGCGCCAGGGTCGGCATGAAACCCTGCAGGAAGGCACTGTAGGTCTCGTTGATCATCCGCTGGGACTCGGCGGCGATAGTGCTGAACACCAATGAGCTCTTGCCCGAACCGGAGACGCCGGTGAACACGGTCAGCCTGCGCTTCGGGATCTCGACGCTGACGTCTTTGAGATTGTTCTCGCGCGCCCCGTGCACGCGGATCAGGTCATGGCTGTCGGCAACATGCGGCTCGGGTGACCGGGTGCGGGTCCTCGTGGCCTTGCTCATGGTGTCTCCGTGCTCATCGTGTTCTGGTGCATGCTGAGCACGCTAGGTGTGGCTCGGCGACCGCGCTTCTCGATTCCTGACCGGTCTGGTCACCTGTTTCGCCACGCAGGAGGGGATACCCGCCGTCGCGCCCGCGGCCTGGCTGCGGTAGGTGCTGGGTGGCATGCCGACCAGTTCGGCGAACCGGGTGCTGAAGGTACCCAGCGAGGTGCAGCCGACCGCGAAGCAGACCTCGGTGACGCTGAGGTCGCCCCGGCGCAGCAGCGCCATGGCGCGTTCGATCCGCCGGGTCATCAGGTAGCTGTACGGTGACTCTCCGTAAGCGCGACGGAACTCGCGGCTGAGATGCCCCGCCGACATATGCGCACCACGGGCCAGCGCCTCGACGTCCAGCGGCTGGGTGTACTCCCGGTCGATCCGGTCACGGACGCGACGCAGCCGGGCGAGGTCCTGTAGGTGCTGGGTCGCGGCGGGTCTGCTGGTCATCTCCGTGATCGTAGCCCGCCTTCGCCCGCTCCGCTGTGCTCAGTGCCGGTTCCTCAGCCGGAGATCCCGGGGCGGCCGTTCTCCACCCGGCCGGTGAGGGTGCGCAGGAAGGCGGGGTCGGCCTCGGTGCTGACGGCCAGGTCGTACCAGCCGTGCCAGGCAGGCCAGGCCACCGTCGCCGACCGGCCGGGACCGAGCCGGACGAACCGGGTCGTGCGGGCGTGGCGGGTGGCCGAAAGGCGCAGCAGCAACGCCTCGCTCCCGCCGTTGACCAGGACGAACTCCACCCCGCAGCGGTGCGGCAGCAGCCGGGTGCGCACGTCCACCCCGGCCGCGGGCCCGGACCGGCTGCCGCGCAGTTCCCACCAGGACCGGTTCGGGCCCTGCACGACCACCCGGTAACCGTCCGCGGGCAGCCGGAGGTGCTCGGTGTGCTCCCGCTCGACATCGTGATGCGCGGGCTCCGGCAGCTCGCCGGAGTAGGGGTAGACGGCGAAGTGGGCGCTCGCCCGCCCGCGGTTGCGCAGCCGCAGCGCCAGCTCGCCGTGCCGCACGGACCCGGACACGGTGGGCTGGTAGGGCAGGGGGCGCGCGGCCCGCCGCCCTGGCTCGGCCGACGGCATCCGCTGCGCCCGCGGGGGCTCGGGGTGCCAGCGGCCCACCGGGTCCGGTACCGGACCCGGCCTGCGCAGCCGGGGCGACCGCCCGGCCCGCCCGAAGTCGAACGCCCCGGTGAGATCGCCCGCCACGGTGCGGCGCCACGGGCTGATGTTCGGCTCGCCCACCCCGGTCCAGCGCTCCAGGAACCGCAGCACCGAGGTGTGGTCGTAGACCTGCGAGTCCACGAAGCCGCCGATGGTCCACGGCGAAACCACCGTCATCGGCACCCGCGGCCCCAGCCCCAGCGGCACGCCGTGCACATGGTCGGCGTCGTCGCCTTCCACCGCGGGCGGGACCGGCGGCGGCACGTGGTCGAAATAGCCGTCGTTCTCGTCGAAGGTGAGGAACAGGGCGGTGGACGACCACACTCCTGGGTCGGCCGCGATCGCGTCCAGCACCCGGTAGACGAAGTTGGCGCTGCCCACCGGGGTGGACGCGCTGGGGTGCTCGGAGTCGGCCGCGGGCGGCACCAGCCAGGACACCCTTGGCAGGGTGCCCGCCGCGATGTCGGCGCGCAGCCTGGGCAGCAGGCTGCCGGGCGCCCCGCGGTAGGCGGCACGGTCGAACAGGTCGCGCTCGGCGGGGCTGAGCGCGGCGCGCCCGGCCTCGAACTGGGCCAGCAGCCGCTCCCGCTCCGGCTCGGGCCTGCCGAACAGGCCGAGGTAGAACTCCTCGGTGGTGCGGTACTCCCCGTCCACCGCGGCCAGGATCCTGCGGCCGATCTCCTTCCACGGGCGGAAGTACTCCACGGCGTTGTCGGTGAAGTTGTCCCACTCCTGGTAGATCCGCCAGGACACGCCCGCGGCCGCCAGCCGCTGCGGGTAGGTCGTCCACTCGTAGCCAGGGTGGTCGTAGGAGTAGGCGGCGTTGGTGACCGCCCGCCCGCCGCCGCCCGGCTCGGAGCCCACCGTTCCGCTCCACAGGAAGTTGCGGTTCGGGTTGGTGGATCCGAACACCGAGCAGTGATAGGCGTCGCAGACGGTGAAGGTGTCGGCCAGTTCGTACTGCAGCGCGATGTCGGCGCGGTCGTAGTAGGTCATGGTGGCCGCGCCCTTGTGCGCGATCCAGTCGTCGTACCAGCCGCGGCCCCATGCGCCGGTGGCGTCGCCCCAGCCGTGCGGCAGCGCCCCGAGATACTGGATGTCGGCGGGGTCGCGGCCCTCCCGCTCGGCCTGCGCGCGCAGCGAGAACGGCAGCACGCTGCCGCCCCCCGGCCGCGGCTGGGCGAACACCGGCTCGCCGCCGGGCAGCTCGAGCGGGTGCGGGTCCCCGAAGCCGCGCACCCCGCGCAGGCTGCCGAAGTAGTGGTCGAAGGAGCGGTTCTCCTGCATCAGCACGATCACGTGCTCGACGGCCTCCATGCCGCCGCGGCGCATCGGCCGCGCCATGGCGGCGTGCAGCGAGGGCGGCAGCAGGGAGGCGGCGAGGCCGCCGGTGACGGCTCCGGAAAGGCCAAGCAGGTGGCGGCGGGAGACGGTCGGCATGGGCGCCAGCCTCGCCTGGCGAGGTGAACGGGACAAGAATCCAGCGGGAAGATCAGACCGATGAACCGGGCCGGAAGTAGTACCGCACGGCGGCCGGGCGGCTACGGTGGGCCGCCGGGCCGCTGCCGAGGCGGCGCGGTAGCCTGACCGGCAATTCCGCGAACCTCGAAAGCCGCCTACCCGGACAATTTGGAGGGCACGTGTCGCCCACGCAGATCGCCGCGTTGATCGCCGCAGGCGCCTTCGTGCTGCTGGTGTTGTTGCTGGCGATCCCGCTGCTCAAGCTTGCCCGCACGCTCGACGAGGCGACGGTCGCGATCCGCAAGGCACACGAGAACACCGACCCCTTGCTGCACGGCGCCAACGACACCATCACCCACGTGAACACCCAGCTGGAGCGGGTCGACGGCATCACGGCCAACGCGCAGGCCGTTTCCGGCAACGTTTCGGCGCTGTCCTCGGTGTTCACCGCGACCCTCGGTGGACCGCTGGTCAAGACCGCCGCACTGTCCTACGGCGTCAGCAAGGCCGTGCGGGCCCGCCGCAAGGCCAAGGCCGAGGGCACCAACAAGCACGTCCTCCGGCGGGTGCGGGGTGGTAAGCGATGAGGCGGCTGTTCTGGGTCGGCGTCGGGGTCGCCGCCGGTGTGACCTTGGCCAGGAAGGCCACCGAAACCGCTCGCCAGGCCACCCCCGCCGGGTTAGCCTCGAACGTGGGTGAGGCCATCCGCGAACTGGCAGGCGCCGTGGGCGCCTTCGGCGCGGATGTCCGCGCCGGGATGAACGAGCGAGAGCAGGAACTGAGCGACATGGTGCAGCAACGCTCCGGAGTGTCGACGCGGCAGGGCCGCGCGCCAGCCGGATCGGCCACGGCGGGCGGCAGGTACGCCGCCGCGCGTCCGCACGCCCGGCGAGCGCGCCGGGCGGAGGGCTGACGCGCAGCAGCACGCTCACCTCGCGCGGGCCCCGCGAGCCCTCCGCCTGCGCAGCCGTTCCCCGAACCCGGCCGGACGTGCCTGTCGCGTACCGGTCCGCAAGCCACAAGGACACCCAGTGGAAACACACGAGATCGCCAACCGGTTCCTCAGTCATTTCGAGAAGAACGGGCATACCAGGGTGCCGAGCGCCTCGCTCATCCTGGACGACCCGAACCTGCTGTTCGTGAACGCGGGAATGGTGCAGTTCAAGCCGTACTTCCTCGGCGAGGTTCCGCCGCCGTACCCGCGTGCCACCAGCGTGCAGAAATGCGTGCGTACCGGGGACATCGACGAGGTCGGCAAGACCACCCGGCACAACACCTTCTTCCAGATGGCAGGCAACTTCTCCTTCGGGGACTACTTCAAGGAGGGCGCCATCGAGCTGGCCTGGGACCTGGTCACCAGGTCCCAGGCCGACGGCGGCTACGGTTTCGACCCCGGCAGGCTGTGGGTCACCGTGTACGAGCACGACGCCGAGGCGGCCGCGCTGTGGCGGAAGGTCACCGGCATCCCCGCCGAGCGCATCCAGTACCGCGACGCCGAGGACAACTACTGGGACATGGGCGTGCCCGGCCCCGGCGGGCCCTGCTCGGAGATCTACTACGACCGCGGCCCCGAGTACGGCCGCGAGGGCGGCCCCGTTGTGGACGAGGACCGTTACCTCGAGATCTGGAACCTGGTGTTCATGCAGGACATCCGGGGCGAGGAGAGCCCGAAGAAGGGCGCCCCCGTCCTCGGTGAGCTGCCGCAGAAGAACATCGATACCGGGATGGGCATCGAGCGGGTGGCCTATCTGCTGCAGGGCGTCGCCAACGTCTACGAGACCGACCTGGTCCGGCCGGTGATCGCCAGGGCCGAGGAGTTCTCCGGCCGCGCCTACGGCGACAACCACACCGACGACGTGCGCTTCCGGGTGATCGCCGACCACGCCCGCTCCGGGGTCATGCTGATCGGCGACGGCGTCACCCCGGGCAACGAGGCCCGTGGCTATGTGCTGCGCAGGCTGCTGCGCCGGATCGTCCGCTCGATGCGGCTGCTCGGGGTGCACGAGCCGGTGCTGCCGGAGTTCGCGGCCATCGTGCGGGACGCGATGGGGCCGTTCTACCCGGAGCTGGTCACCGACTTCGACCGGATCTCCGATGTGATGCGGATCGAGGAGGAGACCTTCCTCGCCACCCTCACCAGCGGTTCGCGCATCTTCGACCTCGCGGCCGAGGAGACCAAGCGCACCGGCGGCGGGATCCTGGCCGGGGACAAGGCGTTCCAGCTGCACGACACCTACGGCTTCCCGATCGACCTCACCCTGGAGATGGCGGCCGAGCAGGGCCTTTCCGTTGACGAGGACGGTTTCCGCACGCTGATGGAGGAGCAGCGGCAGCGGGCCAAGGCCGATGCCGCCGCGCGCAAGAGCGGGCACGGTGACCTGTCGGTCTACCGGGACGTGCTGGAGCAGCACGGCGAGACCGCCTTCCTCGGCTACACCGACCTGCAGGCCACCGCGAAGGTGATCGGCCTGCTGTCCGGCGGGCAGCCGGTGCGCTCGGTCGCCGCGGGAACCAAGGCCGAGGTGATGCTGGACCGCACCCCGTTCTACGCCGAGAGCGGTGGTCAGGTCGCCGACACCGGGGTGCTGGTCGGCGAGGGCGTCGAGCTGAAGGTCCTGGACGTGCAGAAGATCGTGCCGGGGCTGTTCGTGCACCGGGTCGAGGTGACCGCGGGCGAACTCGGTATCGGCACCGAGGTCACCGGCTCGGTGGACGCACAGCGCAGGGCCTCCATCGCCCGCTCGCACTCGGCCACGCACCTGGTGCACGCCGCGGTGCGCGGAGCCTACGGCAGGCGCGCCGCGCAGGCCGGTTCGCTGAACTCTCCCGGCCGGATGCGGTTCGACTTCACCGCCTCCGGCGCGGTGTCCGCGGACATCCTCACCTCGGTCGAGGAGGAGGTGAACGACTACCTGCAGACCGACGTGCCGGTGCAGAGCTACGTCACCACCAAGGACAAGGCGCTGGAAATGGGCGCGATCGCGCTGTTCGGCGAGAAGTACGGCAACGATGTCCGGGTGGTCGACATGGGCGACTACTCCCGCGAGCTGTGCGGGGGCACCCACGTCGGCCGGATCGGCGAGCTCGGGCTGGTCAAGCTGGTCACCGACTCCTCCATCGGATCCGGGGTGCACCGGGTGGAGGCGCTGGTCGGCACCGACGCCCTGCGGCACGTGCGCAAGGAACAGCTGCTGGTGTCCCAGCTGGCGAACTCGCTGAAGGTGCCGACCGAGCAGGTGCCGTCCAGGGTCGAGGACATCGTCACCCGGCTGCGCAACGCGGAGAAGGAGATCGAGCAGCTGCGTACCCAGCAGGTGCTTGGCTCGGCAGGCACGCTCGCGGCCAAGGCCCAGGACGTCGCCGGGGTGTCGCTGGTGGCCGAGCGGGTGCCCGAGGGCGTGGACGCCGGCGGGGTGCGCGCGCTGGCCACCGAGGTCCGCAACCGGCTCGGGTCCCGGGCCGGGGTGGTCGCGCTGTTCGCGCCATCCGGGGAGAAGGTCAGCTTCGTCGTGGCGACCACGCCCGCTGCCAGGGACAAGGGCCTGGAGGCAGGCAGGCTGGTGCCCACCTTCGCGGAGGCCGTCGGCGGCCGGGGCGGGGGCAAGCCGGATATGGCGCAGGGTGGCGGCACCGAGCCAGGCGGCATCGACACGGCCATCGCGCGGCTGCGGGAAGCCGTGGCCCGCGGGTGATCCGCCGGTGACCGCGCGCCGTCCGGACCGGCCAGGGGACGAGGATCCCGGGCCGGGCAGGCGGCTCGGGATCGACGTAGGCTCGGTACGAGTCGGTGTCGCACTGAGCGATCCCGCGCCGTTACTCGCCAGCCCGCTCGTTACTCTGTCGCGTGATGCGCACAACGACAGCGATCTCGATCAGTTGGCCTTGCTTGTCACCGAAAACGAGGTGGTTGAGGTGATCGTAGGACTGCCGAGAACGCTGGCCGACCGCCACGGCAGCGCAGCGCAGATCGCCGCCGAGTACGCCGACCGGGTCGCCGAGAAGATCGCCCCGGTCGGCGTGCGGCTCGCCGACGAGCGGCTGACCACCGTCAGCGCCACCCGGATGCTCGCGCAGCGGGGGGTGAAGGGGCGCAAGCAGCGCGCCGTGATCGACCAGGCCGCCGCCGTGGAGATCCTGCAGGGCTGGCTGGATGCCCGCGCGGCGGCGCGCTCCCGCTCGGCCACGGGGGAGGGTTCGTGACCGGCCCCGGTAGCCCGCACGGTCCCGCCGACGGCGGGCGGCGGCGCAGGCCACCGCAGCGCCCGTTGCCCGCGGAGGGCGCGCCCCCGCGGCCCGCGCCGCCCCGGCCGCGCAGGCAGCCCGCGCCGGAGGAGTTCAGCAGGCACCGTGGTGAGCTGAGCGGGCCGCCCGGCGATGTCCCACCACCCCCGGACCCGCAGCAGCCGCGCGGTGGGCGCCGCAGGCGGTACGTGGAGGGGCCGCCGCCGGACGAGCGCCCCACCGAGGTGCTGCACCTCGGCCCGGAGCGGTTCGACCAGGACCCGCGGGATCCTCGGGATCCGTACGAGGACGAGTACTACGAGTACGACGAGTACGACGACGAGGACTACGAAGACCACGCCGACTACGAGGACGGCTACGAGGACGAGGACTACGAGGACGAGGACCGGGCCGAGCCGGAGTACTTCGACGACGAGCGGGACGATCCGCCGCGGCGCGGCCGCGGTGGGCGTGGAAAGCGGGCGCTCGGCTGGATCGGCGCCATCGCGGTGATCGTGCTGCTCGCCGGGGCAGCCTGGTTCGGCGCGCGGGAGCTGCTCGGCTTCGGGTACGAGGACTACGAGGGCAGTGGCGAGTCCGATGTGCTGGTGCAGGTCGCCGATGGCGACACCACCTCCTCGATCGCGGGCAAGCTCGAGGAGAACGACGTGGTCGCCAGCGCCAAGGCGTTCGTCGAGGCGAGCGAGGGCGACAGCCGGGTGCTCAGCGTGCAGCCCGGCTACTACGTGATGAAGACCAGGATGTCCGGCTCCAGCGCGGTGGAGCAGCTGGTGAGCCCGCGGGCGCGGGTGGGGCAGCTGGAGATCCGCGGCGGCACCGAGCTGGACGACACCGTGCAGCCGGACGACAAGGTCACCGACGGGGTGCTGTCCCTGCTGTCCAAGGCATCCTGTGCGGACCTGAACGGCACCAGCACCTGCGTTCCGGTGGAACAGCTGCGCGAGGCGGCCAAGACCGCCGACCTCGCCGCGCTCGGCGCGCCGCCGTGGGCCGCCGAGGCGGTGGCGGAGGTCGACGACTACCGCAGGATCGAGGGCCTGATCGTGCCCGGGGTGTACGACGTGCGGCCGGGAGCGGACGCGAACGAGCTACTCGGCATGGTGCTGCAGAAGTCCGCCTCGCGGCTGCGGGCGGCCGGGCTGCCGGACGATGCCGAACCGACCGGTAAGACCCCGTACGAGGTCCTGATCATCGCCTCGGTGATCGAACGGGAAGCGGTGAAGCAGGACTTCGAGAAGGTGTCCAGGGTCATCTACAACCGGCTCGACGAGGGCATGCGGCTGGAGATGGACTCCACCGTCAACTACCCGCTGGACGAACCGGTGATCCGCACCGACCCTGCGGACCGGCAGCGGCCCGGTCCGTACAACACCTACCAGAACACCGGGCTGCCACCGACGCCGATCGGCGCGCCGAGTGAGCAGGCCATCGAGGCGGCCGAGGAGCCTGCCGAAGGCGACTGGCTGTTCTTCGTCAAATGCGAGAAGAACGGGCTGTCCTGCTTCTCCGAAACCTACGATGAGCACCGCAGGAACGTCGAGGACGCGCAGTCCCGCGGGGTTTTCTGATGGCGGCCGACCGGTCGGCCGCCGTGCTGGGCAAGCCGGTGCGGCATTCGCTGTCGCCGGTGCTGCACGGCGCCGCGTACCGCGCGCTCGGCCTGGCGGGCTGGAGCTACCAGCGGATCGAGGTGGACGCCGAGGGGCTGCCCGGGCTGGTCTCCGGGCTCGGTGCGGAATGGGTCGGTCTTTCGGTGACCATGCCGGGTAAGCGGGCCGCACTGGAGTTCGCCACCGAGGCCACCCCGCGGGCGCGGGCGGTCGGTGCGGCGAACACCCTGGTGCGCCGGGACGGCGGCTGGCTCGCGGACTGCACGGATATCGAGGGCGTGACCGGAGCCCTGCGCGCGGCGGGTGGCTACCGGGCGGACGGCGGCGATCGGCCCGGGGTGGTGCTGGGCGCGGGCGGTACCGCCGCGGCGGCGGTGGTCGCCTGCGCCGAGCTGGGCCTGCCCGGGGTGCGGCTGGTGGTGCGCGAGCCCGCCCGCGCCGAGGAGACCGCGGCGGCGGCCCGCCGGGCCGGGCTCGCCGTAGAGGTGAGCCGGTGGTCCGATGTGGACTTCGCGGAGCTGGCCTCGGCGCCGCTGGTGGTGAGCACCGTCCCGGCCGAGGCGCTGGCCCCGCACCGGGCCGAGCTGGCCGCGGCCCGCTGCCTGCTGGACGTGATCTACCACCCGTGGCCCACCCCGCTGGCCGAAGCGGTGGCCGATGCGGGCGGAGCACTGGCCACCGGGCTGGACATGCTGCTGCACCAGGCCTTCGGGCAGGTCGAGCTGTTCACCGGCCTGCCGGCGCCGCGCGAGGCGATGCGGGACGCACTGCGTGCGGCCACCGGTGGCATCCTGCCCCTACCGGTCTAGCGTGAGTGGCATGAAGATCGCGATTCTCGACGACTACCAGAACGTCGCGCTCGGCTTTGCCGACTGGGACTCACTCGGCGCGGAGATCGAGGTGTGCAACGAGTACATCCCCGACCGCGACGAGCTGGTCCGCAGGCTCGCCGGGGCCGAGGTGGTGGTCGCGATGCGCGAGCGCACCCCGTTTCCAGCCGAGCTGCTGGACCGCCTGCCCGACCTGCGATTACTGGTCAGCACCGGCCGCAGGAACGCGGCGATCGACATCGCCGCGGCGCGGGAACGCGGGATCCTGGTGTGCGGCACCGGATACCTGCCGGAACCCACGGCCGAGCACACCTGGGCGCTGATCCTGGCGGCGATGCGTAACCTGCCGCGCGAGGAAAGGTCGATGCGGGACGGCGGCTGGCAGCTCGGCCTCGGTTCGGGCCTGCACGGCAGGACGCTCGGCCTGCTCGGCCTCGGCAGGCTGGGGTCAAGGGTGGCCGCCGTGGGGGCGGCGTTCGGGATGGAGGTCATCGCCTGGAGCCAGAACCTCACCGCCGAGCACGCCGCCGGGCAGGGGGTCACCGCCGTGGGCAGGGAGGAGCTGTTCGAGCGCAGCGATGTGCTCTCCATCCATCTCGTGCTCAGCGATCGCACCCGTGGTTTGGTCGGTGCAGCGGAACTGGCCGCGATGAAGCCCACGGCGTGGCTGGTGAACACCTCGCGTGGCCCGATCGTGCGGGAGGAGGCCCTGATCGAGGCCCTGCGTGCGGGCCGGATCGGCGGGGCGGCACTGGACGTCTACGACACCGAGCCACTGCCGTCCGACCACCCGCTGCGCGCACTGCCGAACACCGTGCTGACCCCGCATATCGGCTACGTGACCCGCGAGGTCTACCAGGTGTTCTACCGCGACGCCGTGCAGGACATCGCCGCCTACCAGGCAGGCACCCCCATCCGCCAGCTCGAACCCTGAGGGTCAGCGGGGCAGCTCGGCCAGTACGGCGTCGGTGAACCGGGGCCAGACCTCGGCGGCCCAGGGGCCGAAGGCGCGGTCGGTGAGTACGACGCAGGCGGCGCCCGCCGCTCCGGCTTCGGGATCGACCCACAGGAAGGTGCCGGACTGCCCGAAGTGCCCGAAGGTGCGCGCGGAGCTGTGCGTGCCGGTCCAGTGCGGGTCCTTGTGGTCGCGGAGCTCGAAGCCGAGTCCCCAGTCGTTCGGCTTCTGGTGACCGAACCCGGGCAGCACCCCGTTCAGCCCCGCGAAGGCGACCGAGGTCGCGGTGGCGAGGGTGCCGGGGTCGAGCAGTGTCGGCCGTTGCAGCTCGGCTGCGAAGCGGACCAGGTCGTCCAGGGTGGACACGGCCCCGGCCGCGGGCGAACCGTCCTGAGTGGTGGCCGTCATGCCCAGCGGGTCGAACAGGGCCTCCCGCTGGTAAGCAGGGAAGGGGATCCCGGAATGCTTGGTCAGCGCGTCGGCCAGCTGCTCGAAACCCGCGTTCGAGTAGAGCCTGCGGGTGCCGGGCTGGGCCAGCACCCGGTGCTCGTCGAAGCCGAGCCCGGAGGTGTGCGCCAGCAGGTGGCGGATGGTCGCACCCTCCGGGCCGGCCGGGGTGTCCAGCTCGACCACGCCCTCCTCGACGGCGATCAGCGCGGCGTAGGCGGTGAGCGGTTTGGTGACCGAGGCCAGCTGGTAGGCGCGGCCGCCGTCGCCATGCGCGGCGAGCACCGTCCCGTCCGCGCCGACGACCGCAGCCGCCGCGTTGTCCACCGGCCATTCCTCGATCAACCGCACACTGTCCATGCCGCCACCCTACGAGCCGCGGCCCCGGCGACGGTGCGCGGTGGCGGTGGCCAGCTGGGTGAGCAGGTCGGCGGTGGTGGGCCAGTCCATGCAGGCATCGGTGATGCTCTGCCCGTAGGCCAGCTCGGCCGCGTGCCCGAGGCGTAGCTCCTGCCTGCCCGGAGTGAGGAAGCTCTCCAGCATCAGGCCGGTGATCGGCTCACCGCCGCCGATCCGGCCGGCCAGCTCGCCGAGGACCTCGGCCTGCCGATGGTGGTCCTTACCGCTGTTGCCGTGGCTGGCGTCCACCAGCACCCGCTCCGGCAGGCCCGCTGCGCGCAGCCTGGCCAGCGTGTCCGCCACCGACTCGCGGTCGTAGTTCGGTCCGGTGGCGCCGCCGCGCAGGATGACGTGGCAGTCCGGGTTGCCCGCGGTGGTCAGCAGCGCGGCCAGCCCGTCGGCGTTGATGCCGGGGAACACGTGGCTGGCAGCCGCGGCGCGGGTGGCGTCCACCGCGACCCCGATATCGCCCTCGGTGGAGTTCTTGATCCCCACCGGCATCGACAGCGCGCTGCACAGCTGCCGGTGCACCTGGCTGGCCGCGGTACGCGCGCCGATCGAGCCCCAGGTCACGGCGTCGGAGATGTACTGCGGGGTGATCGGGTCCAGGAACTCGCAGCCCACCGGAAGGCCGAGCGCCAGGATGTCCAGCAACAGCCGCCTGGCCAGCCGCAGTCCCTTGTTCACCGCGAAGCCGCCGTCCAGGTCGGGGTCGTTGATCAGGCCCTTCCAGCCGAGGGTGGTGCGCGGCTTCTCGAAGTACACCCGCATCACCACATGTAGCTGGTCGCGGTGCCGGGCGGCCTGCTCGGCCAGCCGCCGGGCGTAGTCCAGCGCGGCGGCCGGGTCGTGCACCGAGCACGGGCCGACCACGACGAGCAGGCGGTCGTCCCGCCCGTTCAGGATGTCGATCGTGTCCGCCCGGCCCTGCGCGACGGTCTTGGCCATCGCCACGTCCATCGGGTGTTCCTGGCGCAGCAGTGCGGGGGACAGCAGCGGGCTGATCCCGGTGGTCCGCTGGTTGTCCAGGCCGTACCGCAGATCGGTTGGCGCTTCGCCTGGTCCTGCGGTGAGCGGCGCTGCATGCGAGGTCACGGGTGTGGTCCTTTCCACGGACCGCCCCGCCGTCACCCGCCGAGCCGGTCCGTCGTCATCCGGCTCGTGGGTGGAGGTCGTCAGCGCATGGTCTCGCCGGCTGGCCCACCCCGGGCCGGCCCGCCAAACCAGAAATAACGCTGCATGCCGATCACTGTAGCAGGTTCGTTGCTGGCGGCTGCACCGATCAAGTATCACTACGGCTAGGGTTGCACCCGGGAGACGAGACGACAGTGTGACGTAGATCCAGCGCGAGCGGAGGTCTGAATAGATGCGAGTCGGTGTACTGACCGGCGGCGGCGACTGCCCGGGGCTGAACGCGGTGATCCGCGCCGTGGTCCGTAAGGGCATCGAGGTGCACAACTGGGAGGTCGTCGGCTTCCGCAGCGGGTGGCGCGGCCCGCTCACCGGCGATGGCAAGCCGCTCGGCCTCGACGACGTCGAGGACGTGCTGACCAGGGGCGGCACCATCCTCGGTTCCTCCCGCACCAACCCCTACAAGGAGGAAGGCGGCGTCGAGAAGATCAAGTCGGTGCTCGCCGACCAGGGCATCGACGCGCTGGTCGCGATCGGCGGCGAGGACACCCTCGGCGTGGCCAAGCGGCTGACCGACGATGGTGTGGGCGTGGTCGGGGTGCCCAAGACGATCGACAACGACCTCGGCGCCACGGACTACACCTTCGGCTTCGACACCGCGGTGCACATCGCCACCGAGTCGATCGACCGGTTGCGCACCACCGCCGAGTCGCATCACCGTGCGCTGGTGGTCGAAGTGATGGGCAGGCACGCGGGCTGGATCGCGCTGCACTCCGGCCTGGCGGGCGGGGCGAACGTCATCCTGGTCCCGGAGCGGCCGTTCTCCGTGGAGCAGGTGGTCGAGTGGGTCGAGCGCCGGTTCGAGCGGATGTACGCCCCGATCATCGTGGTGGCCGAGGGCGCCCTGCCCGAGGGCGGGGCCGAGATGCTGGCCAGCGGCGAGAAGGACGCCTTCGGGCACGTGCGGCTGGGCGGGGTCGGCACCTGGCTGGCCGACGAGATCGCGGCCCGCACCGGTAAGGAGTCCCGTGCGGTGGTGCTCGGGCACACCCAGCGTGGCGGCACCCCCACCGCCTACGACCGGGTGCTGGCCACCCGGTTCGGGCTGAACGCGGTGGACGCCGTCGCCGACGGCGACTTCGGGACGATGGTGGCGCTGCGCGGCACCGACATCGTGCGGGTCAAGCTGGCCGAGGCCACCGCGGAGCTGAAGACCGTGCCGCCGGAGCGCTACGCCGAGGCCGAGGTCTTCTTCGGCTGACCGGCTCTCATCCCGCCACCCGCTGGTAAAGCCCTGAACGTGGCTTTCCGGACGTTCAACGTCGCGAACGGCACTTTTGAGACGTCTGACGTCGCGAACGCCACGTTCAGGGCACTTCGGCGCTGATTAGACGGTCGCCAGGCTGTCCAGCACCTCGGCGGCGCGGGTGATGTCGGCGGTCAGCGGGCGGTCCGCGGGGTCCGGGTCGAGCACCTCCGCCGCCCGCTGATAAGCCGTTCCGGCCGGCAGGCCGGCCAGGTCCGCCTGCTGCATCCGCAGCGCGCGCACGGCGGCGACCAGCTCGCAGGCCAGTAGTTGCTGGTAGGCGGCACAGGCCGCGGTGGCCGCCCGTGCCGCCTGGGTGGAGAAGCTGGCGTGGTCCTCCAGTCCGCGGGAGACCACGGCGGTGCCCAGGGTCACCGGCAGCGCGGCCTGCCGCAGCTCGGTGAGGGCGTCGTGCGCGACGTACTCCAGGATCATCACCCCGGAGCTGCCCGCGGGCCCGGCGGCGAGGAACGGCCGCAGCCCAGTGAACTCGGGTTCGACCAGGTCGCCGAGCCGGGCCGCGGACAGCTCGGCGACCTGGTGCACGGTGGCTCTGGCCTGGTCCAGCGCCGAGGCCACGTAGGCGGTGTGGAAATGCGCGTGGTGGTAGGCGTCGCCGTGTGCGGTGGAGATCATCGGGTTCTCGGTGCCCGCGTTGATCTCCACGGCCAGCACCTCGCGCAGGTACCGCACCGAGTCCAGCGCGGGCCCCTGCACCTGGGGGAAGGCGCGCAGGCCGAAGGGATCCTGGATGCGGCGGCCGGGTGCGGGGGTGCCCTCCATGCCGAGCATCCTGCGCATCTCCGCGGCGCACGCGATCTGGCCGGGATGCGGCCGCGCCTCGTGCACCGGCGTGGCGTAGGCCTCCGGGTTCCCGCCGAGGGCCACATAGGACAGTGCGACCACCGCGTGACTGGCCTTGGTCAGCGTGTCCAGCCGCAGCGCGGCCAGGGTCGCCTCGGCCAGGGTGGCGGCGTTACTGCTCATGAACGCCAGCGCGTCGCCGGCGTGTACCGGCACCGCCGGGACCGGGTTGCGCAGCCAGGTGTGCTCGCCCGCCAGTGCCAGCGCGGTCTCGGCCAGCGGCGTGAGGTCTCCGGTGCCGATCGCGCCGAGCCGGTGCACCAGCGGTAGCGACCCGGCTCGCAAGGCGTCGCCCAGCGCTGTGATCAGGGCGGGGCTGATCCCGGAATGCCCGGCGAGCAGCTGGTTCAGCCGGATCAGCATCATGGCGGTGACCTGCCCGTCCGGCATCCGGTCGCCGCCGGCCCCCGCGTGGCTGCGCAGCAGCCGCAGGCCGTGCTCGGTGGATCCCTCGCCCCGCACGGTGTCGTCCTTGTTGGCGCCCACCCCGGTGGTGCGGCCGTAGACAGTGCGACGGCAGCTGAGGTCCTCCGCCAGCCGCCAGGACTGCTCGGCGGTGCGCAGTGCGTAGGGGGACATCTCCAGCGCCACCGGTCCGGTGGCCGCCGCGGCCATCGCCACGTCGGCACAGCGCAGGGTGTGGCCGTCCAGTCGGATGGTGATCTCGCCGCTCCGCATCCGATCACTATGGACGATGCCGCCGGGTGCGCGGAAAGGTGTGACCGGAAAGCTGATCTCGCGGTACATTTCCGGCACTCGAACCGGAGGTGAGCGATGTCACAGGTGCAGGACGACCCGGCCACGGCGTTGAAGCCGGGGACGGTGAAACGCCAATGGATCGGTCTCGCGGTGGGGCCGGTGCTCGCGCTGCTGGTCTTTCTCGTCCTGCCGGACAGCCTGTCCACCGCGGGCAAGGCCACCGCGGCGGTGGCGGTGCTGATGGCGGCCTGGTGGATGACCGAGGCGCTGCCGCTGGCCGCGACGGCCCTGCTGCCACTGGTGCTGTTCCCGGTCTTCAACGTGGCCAGCATCGACGACGCGGCCGCGCCCTATGCCAATGACGTGATCTTCCTGTTCATGGGCGGGTTCATGCTGGCGCTGGCAATGCAGCGGTGGAACCTGCACAAGCGGATCGCGTTGCGCACCGTGCTGGCCGTCGGCACCAGCCCGGTCCGGCTGATCGCCGGCTTCATGATCGCCACGGCGTTCATCAGCATGTGGGTCAGCAACACCGCGACCACCGTGATGATGCTGCCGATCGGGCTGTCCGTGCTGGGCCTGGTCGGCCAGCTCGGCAGCGGCAAGGGGGACACCAACTTCGCCACCGCGCTGATGCTGGGAATCGCCTACGCCGCCTCGATCGGCTCGCTGGGCACCATCATCGGCACCCCGCCGAACACCTTCATGGTGGGCTACCTCGAGGAGAACTTCGGGATCGAGATCGGTTTCGGGCAGTGGATGCTCTTCGGCGTGCCGATTTCGGTTGTGCTGCTGGTGCTGGCCTGGCTGGTGCTGTCCCGGTTCGTCTTCCCGCCCGCCTCGAAGACCCTGCCCGGCGGCCGGGAACTGATCCGCGAGCAGCTGGCGGAGATGGGCCCGATGAGCCGGGGCGAGTGGAACGCGCTCGTCGTGTTCGTGGCCGCCGCGCTGAGCTGGATCTTCATCCCCACCCTCGCCGATATCGACGCCGTCGCGGAGGCACTTCCCTGGTTGGAGCGCATCTCCGATGCGGGGATCGCCATGGCGGTGGCCGTGGTGTTGTTCATCCTGCCGGTCGACGGGGCAAGGGGAGTGCGGACGCTGAACTGGGACACGGCCAAGCAGCTGCCCTGGGGCGTGCTGCTGCTGTTCGGTGGCGGGCTGAGCCTGTCCAGCCAGTTCACCGACACCGGGCTGAGCGAGTGGATCGGTGACCAGGTCGGCGCGCTCGGCACCCTGCCAACGGTGCTGCTGGTGCTGATCACCGCGGGGCTGGTGCTGCTGCTGACCGAGCTGACCAGCAACACCGCCACCGCGGCCGCGTTCATCCCGATCCTCGCCGGGGTCGCGGTGGGGCTCGGGTTCGGGCCGATGCTGCTGGTGATCCCGGCCGCGCTGGCCGCGACCTGCGCGTTCATGCTGCCGGTCGCCACCCCGCCGAACGCCATCGCCTTCGGCTCCGGGCACATCACCATGGGCCAGATGATCAGGGGAGGGGTCTGGCTGAACGTGATCGCCCTGGTGTTGATCACGGTGGTCGTCTACGCCCTGGGAGGTGCGGTACTGGGCATCGCACTCTGAGTTCCCTGGCCGGAACCGCGAAATCTTGACACGCCTGTTTCCAGATACCTAATCTGCCAACGTGTGTTACTAGATGGCGGAGGTGGTCGCGTGACACAGGCGGAGCGGATGACGACGCCGATCGGTGCGCGCGGGCCGCGCCGCCCGTTCGAGCCAGGCAGCCGGATGTGGGAGGAGGTCGGGCTGGTCACCTTCTCGCTCACCGCGGGCACGGCGTTCCTGCTGCAGACCATGGAACCGACCATCGCCGCGGTGGTGGACGAGCACTCGACCTTCCGCACCGATCCGGTCGGCCGCGCGCTGCGCAGCATCGCCTCGGTGCAGATGTGGGTGTACGGCGGAACCGAGGCGCTGGCCGAGGCCGACCGGTTACGCGAGATGCACGCGAGCCTGAACACCACCGACGCCGAAGGCACCCGGCATACGGCGCTGTCCGCGGGGCCGTGGGCCTGGGTGCTGCTCACCGGTGCCTATGCGTTCCTCGAAGGGGCGCGGTACTTCGCCCGCCGCCCGCTGACCGAGCGGGAGAAGGAGGACTACTACGCCGAGACGGTGCAGCTGCTGCGGAACTTCTCGGTGTCGCCCAAGCACATCCCGGCCACCTACGCCGAGTTCCTGCGCTACTTCGACGAGATGGTGCGCAACCAGCTGCGGCCGAGTGTGGTCGCCAGGGACTACCTCAACGGCGTCCGGAACATCGGCCCGCCGCTGGGGCTGCCGCGGGCGTTGCGGCCGCTGTGGCGGATGGTGACCGCGCCGGTGGGGCGGCTGCAGTACTTCGTGACCGTGGGCACCACCCCGGAACCCGCCCGGCGGGCACTCGGGCTGCGCTGGAGCGAGGCGGACGAGCGCAGGCTGCGGCTGATCGGCAGACTGGTCGCCTACACGGTGCCGCTGCTGCCGGAACGCTTGCGGTACTTCCCGATCGCCTACCGGGCCCGCCGGGTTGAGCACGCCAGGCGGAAGCTGCGCAAGACGATCGACGCCCGCCCGATCTGACCGCCCGTCTCGGAGTCAGACGCCGCCGCAGGCCAGGAAGAGCTCGGTGCAGCGGTCCACCACGGCCGTGCGATCCTGCGCGCCGGGCTCGTGGATCAGCGCGCCCAGTGCCTCGCTGAACCCGCCGACCAGGAACCGGGCGGTGATCGCGGTGGTCGCCGGGTCGGCGGGCCGGTAGGCGGGATCGCCGTCGGCCTGCTCGGCGACCAGTCGCGCGATCGTGCCGGCCGCCTCCTGCCGCCGGGGCGCGAGCACCGGGCTCGCCATCGACTCGATCAGCAGCACCCGCCCCTTGCGCGGATCCTCGGTGAGCAACTCCGCGACCGCGCCGAGCCCCGCGCGTACCCGCGCGCGCAGGGACGACCCCGCCGCCGCGATCGCGGCAAGGCCGGTTTCGATCATCTCCTGGACCACCCGGTCGAACACGGCGAGCGCCAGCTCGTCGATGTTGCCGAAGCTCTCGTAGAAGTAGCGCGGCGCCAGCTGCGCCCTGTCCACCACCCCGCGCACGGTCAGCCCGGACATTCCCGCCGTGCCGAGCAGATCCAGCCCGGCCCCCAGCAGCTCCTCCTGCCGCCGCGCCTTGCGGGCATCGGCGGACATCCCGCCGTACTCGCGCTGGTTGGTCGTGGTCACACGCGCCATCGTGGCACACCCCGCACACAAGCCGGTCAGCGTGGCGCCGCCGTGGTGACGGGCTCGACCAGCGCCGTGATGGCCCGCCGAACGCGTGTGTGCACATCGGCCTCGGCGGCCGAGCCGAGTACGACGTGGTGGAGTACCCCGACGACGGCGAGAGCCAGCGCCGCGGGCTGGACGGCCGCCGCCACCCGGCCGAGGCGTTGCTCCGCGGCGAGGTAGCTCGCGGCGGCCTCCTCGATCGCGTCCAGACCCGCCGTCTGCGCACCGAGCACGGTGCGGACCCGTTCCGCCAGTTCCGGCCTGGAGATCAGGAGCCTGAGCAACGTCCGGATGGTCGCGGGCGGGGTGCCGAGAACGGCCTCGCACAGGTTCCCCGCGACGCTGCCGGTGCCGGCCCGGTCCGGCAGGGTCGCGGCCGCCGCGGAGACCAGGAAGGCACGGTCGACGGCGTAGCCGGCCAGGAAGTCGTCGAGATCCGCGAAGTGCGCGTACAGCAGCCCGGTGGCGACTCCCGCCTCGCCGGTGACCGCCCGGCCGCTGAGCTTGCCCGGCCCCTCACGGGCGATCACGCGCTCCACCGCGGCGAACAGTTGCTGCCGGACCTCCGGGATGGCGACACCTCTTGGCACGCGCCCATGCTACCCGGCTTGCCATCAGAATGAGCATGTGTTCATACTTGATTTGAACACATGCTCATACTTCGGCGGTGAGGAGCGGTAGTGACCGAGGGTGCTGGGAACAGGAAACGTCGAGTGCTCGTCGCGGGTGCCGGGATCGCCGGGTTGGCCACCGCGTTGCGGCTGCACCAGGCGGGATGGGACGTGCTGGTGGCCGAGCGAGCCCCGGCCCGCCGCAGCGGCGGATACCTGGTGAACCTGCTCGGGCAGGGTTACGACGCGGCGGAACGTCTGGGGGTGCTGCCCGCGCTCGCGGCACACGACCTCGGGGCGTTCGCCTCCGTCCTGGTCAGGTCCGATGGCAGGAAGAAGCTCACCGTCCCGGCCGCGCTGGCGCAGGCGGCGCTGGGCGGACGGGCGCTGACCGTGTTCCGGGGCGACCTGGAGTCCGTGCTGTACGACGCGGTGCGCGAGGTCGCGGGGATTCGGTTCGGCACCGTCGTGCGGGAGGTCACCCAGGATGCGGACGGCGTACGGGTCGCGTTGAGCGACGGCACCTCCGAGCGCGCCGCGCTCCTGGTCGGCGCGGACGGCCTGCACTCCGGTGTCCGCGAGCTCGTGTTCGGCTCCGAGTCCGGTTTCCGGGTGGACCTGCGATGTGTGGTCGGGGCGTTCCCCCTCGCCGAGGCTCCGCGGGACATACCGGAGGGCACGGGCGCCACGTTCATCGGTCCTGGACGTACCGCGGCAGTGCTCAACCTGGGGCCCGGGCGATCCTCGGCGTTCTTCACCTACCGCACTCCCGATCCCGCTGCCGAGCTGAGCCAGGGGCCAGCGCGGGCACTGACCGCGGCTTTCGGGGATCTGGGCGGAGGTGTACCCGACGCGCTCCGGCAACTTACGGCCGACCCGGCCGGAGCCTACTTCGACGCCGTCAGCCAGATCGTGACCGAAAGGTGGAGCCACGGCCGGGTGGTGTTGCTCGGCGACGCGGCCTGGTGCGTCACGCTGTTCGCCGGTTACGGCGCGGCACTGGCGCTCGCCGGGGCCGACCGACTCGGTGCCGTGCTGGAAGAGAACGGCGACGATATCGCCACGGCGCTGGCCCGCTGGGAGACCCCGCTGCGCCCGGAAATCCGCAAGCGGCAGGCGCTGGCCCGCAAGGGGACCAGCCAGTACGCGCCAGCCACCAGGGCGCATGTCCTGGCACGTGACCTCATGATCCGCACCATGACGCTCCCGGGAATCCGCGGCATGGTCGCGCGCTCCGTCCAGCGCTCGCAGCGGTGAACCGCGCGCTATCGTGCCCCGGTGAGCTTCGAGGGTTTCGGTGAGTACGCGATCGACTTCTACGACGGGCTGGTCGCCGACAACTCCAAGACCTACTGGAACGCCAACGTCCAGGTCTACCGGGACGATGTGCGAGCGCCCATGGAGGCGTTGCTGGCGGAGCTGGAACCGGAGTTCGGGGACGGTTTCGGCAAGGGCAAGGTGTTCCGGCCGTACCGCGACGTGCGGTTCAGCAAGGACAAGAGCCCGTACAAGACGCACTGCGGCGGGGTGATCGAGCAGGGCAGGGGTGGCGGGGCCTGCTACGTGGAGGTGGGCCCGGCCGGGCTGCGGGTCGGTGGCGGCTGCTTCCATCTGGCCACCGACCAGCTGGCCGCCTTCCGCCGCGCGGTGGACACCGAACTGCACGGGCAGCGGCTGGCCGGGATCCTGGACGACCTCCGCGTGGCCGGGTGGACGATCGCAGGGGAGGCGCTGCGCACCAAGCCACGCGGGTTCGCCGCCGACCATCCGCGAATCGAGCTGCTGCGGCACAAGTCGCTGTACGCGGTGCACACCTGGGATCCGGACGACACCCTGCACGAGCCGGCCTGCCTGGACCGGGTCCGCGCGGCCTGGCGGCAGGTGCGCCCGTTCAACGAGTGGGCACGGGACCACGTCGGCGTGAGCGAGCTCCCGCGGCGCTGACCGGTCCCGGATGCGACATCGGGTGCATTGCGGGAACATTCGGTTACGAGTTGTCAACACGGGTGGATCGATTTCGGGATCGGTACAGACTCGTGGGCGCAGAGGGTTTAGGCTCTACAGGCGTGAGCCGACGAGCGAAGATCGTATGCACCCTGGGCCCGGCGACCGCCACGGCGGAGAAGGTACGGGCCCTCGTGGACGCCGGTATGGACGTCGCGCGGATGAACTTCAGCCACGGCAGTCACCGGGACCACAAGCAGGTCTACGACATGGTCCGCAGCGCCGCGGCCGAAACGGGCAAGGCGGTCGGCATCCTCGCCGACCTGCAGGGACCGAAGATCCGGCTCGGCACCTTCGCAGGCGGGCCGGTGGAGTGGCGCACCGGCGACATCGTGCGGATCACCGTCGAGGACGTGGACGGCACGCACGACCGGGTCTCCACCACCTACAAGGGCCTCGCCGAGGACGCCAAGCCCGGCGACCGCCTGCTGGTGGACGACGGCAAGGTCGGCATGGTCGTCCAGGAGGTCGACGGCCCGGACGTGGTCTGCGAGATCACCGAGGGCGGTCAGGTCAGCAACAACAAGGGCGTCTCGCTGCCGGGGATGGACGTGTCCGTGCCCGCGCTGTCCGAGAAGGACATCGAGGACCTGGAGTTCGCGCTCGAACTCGGCGTCGACTTCCTCGCCATGTCCTTCGTGCGCTCGCCTGCCGACATCGACCAGGCGCACCAGGTGATGGACCGGCTCGGCCGCAGGCGGCTGCCGATCATCGCCAAGCTGGAGAAGCCCGAGGCGGTGCACAACCTCGAGGCGATCGTGCTCGCCTTCGACGGGGTGATGGTCGCCCGCGGTGACCTCGGCGTCGAGCTGCCGCTGGAGCAGGTGCCGCTGGTGCAGAAGCGGGCCATCCAGATCGCGCGGGAGAACGCCAAGCCGGTCATCGTGGCCACCCAGATGCTCGACTCGATGATCAACAACTCCCGGCCGACCCGCGCCGAGACCTCGGATGTGGCCAACGCCGTGCTGGACGGCGCCGACGCGGTGATGCTCTCCGGGGAGACCAGTGTCGGGCGCTACCCGATCGAGACGGTGGAGACGATGAGCCGGATCGTCGAGGCCGTGGAACGCGACTCGCCCGCGGTGCCGCCGCTGAGCCACGTGCCGCGCACCAAACGCGGGGTCATCTCCTACGCCGCAAGGGACATCGGGGAGCGGCTGAACGCGAAGGCACTGGTGGCCTTCACCCAGTCCGGGGACACCGTGCGCAGGCTCGCCCGGCTGCACACCCGGCTGCCGCTGCTGGCCTTCACCCCGGAGGAGAGCGTGCGCAGCCAGCTCGCGCTCACCTGGGGTACCGCGACCAGGATCGTGCCCTCGGTGGACTCCACCGACCAGATGGTCCGCCAGGTCGACCACGCGATGCTGGAGATGGGGCGGCATCAGGAAGGCGACCTGGTGGTGATCGTCGCGGGCTCCCCGCCGGGGACAGTGGGCTCCACCAACCTGATCAGGGTGCACCGGCTCGGTGAAGAGGATCACGCCTGAGCAGCCGGTGACCGGGCACGCCGCGTAAGGTCGGGCAGCGTGACCGAACTCGCGAGGGACGCCGCCTCGGCGCTGGACACCGCCCGTGAGGCGGGTGGGCAGCCGGTGCTCGACCGGCTTATTGCGTTGCTGGACCTGGAGAAGATCGAGGAGAACATCTTTCGCGGGGTGAGTCCCGCGCACTCCCCGGTCCGGGTGTTCGGCGGGCAGGTCGCCGGGCAGGCACTGGTCGCCGCCGGGCGCACCGTGCCGGAGGAGCGGAAGGTCCACTCGCTGCACGCCTACTTCATCCGCGGCGGCGACCCGAGCGTGCCGATCGTCTACGAGGTGGACCGGATCCGGGACGGCCGCTCGTTCACCACCCGCCGGGTGATCGCCATCCAGCACGGCAAGGCGATCTTCTCGCTGTCCGCCTCCTTCCAGAAGGAGGAGCCCGGGGTCGAGCACGCCGAGGCCATGCCGGAGGTGCCCGGCCCGGAGTCCCTGCCCACCCTGGCCGAGCGCGCCGAGGGCTACGCCGACCGGCTCGGGATCCAGGTGCGGCCGCGGCCGATCGACCTGCGCTACGTCAACGACCCGCCGTGGGTGACCAGGGAGAGCGGCGAGCGCGAGGCCCGCAACCAGGTGTGGATGCGGGCCGACGGGCGGCTGCCCGACCAGCAGCTGCTGCACGTGTGCGTGCTGACCTACGCCTCGGACATGACCCTGCTGGACTCGGTGCTGGCCCGGCACGGGGTCTACTGGGACCTGGACAAGGTGCTCGGGGCCAGCCTGGACCACGCGCTGTGGTTCCACCGGCCGTTCCGGGCCGACGAGTGGTTCCTGTACGACTGCGCCTCGCCCAGCGCATCCGGTGCCCGTGGCCTGGCCACCGGGAGGTTCTTCGCCGCCGACGGCACCCTGATCGCCACCGTGGTCCAGGAGGGCCTGCTGCGCGTGCTCGACTAACGGGGTAGCCGGGACGTCGGTGAATCGCTACTATCCGTGACCGTCCACCGATGTCTGGGGGTTACATGTCCCGTTCGCGCCGTTGCGCGCTGCTGGCCGTCCTGCTCTGCGCGCTGGTGTTCGTCCCGGTCGGGGCGCCCATCGCCGAATCGGACAACCCGCTCGGCCGGGACCTGTCCGCCATCCTCGCCGATCCCGCCTTCACCGGCGCCGATGTCGGCCTGATCGTGCGCAGGGCCGACACCGGTGAGGTGCTCTACGACCGGCAGAGCCAGCAGCGGCGCCAGCCCGCCTCCACCGGCAAGCTGCTCACCACCGCCGCCGCGCTGGACCGGCTCGGGCCGGAGCACCGCTTCCGTACCACCGTCGTCTCGCCGGGCCGCCGGTTCGGCCCGGTGCTGTCCGGCGACCTGTACCTGCGCGGCGGCGGCGACCCGACCATGCTCGCCGCCGACTACCAGGCACTGGCCGCCGAGATCGCCGACAGCGGGGTGCGCGTGGTCCGGGGCAGGCTGGTCGCCGACGACAGCTTCTTCGACGAGGTACGGCTGGGCACCGGGTGGGCCTGGGACGACGAGCCGTACTACTACAACGCGCAGATCTCCGCGCTGACCATCGCCCCGGACACCGACTACGACAGCGGTTCGGTCGTGGTCCGGGTGAGTCCTGGCCGCAGCGGCGCACCGGCCGAGGTCGAGCTGGTGCCCGCGAACGACTACGTGCGGGTGGTCAACACCGCCACCACCAGCGAGCCTGGCCAGCCTGCCCGGATCAGCGTGCGGCGGGAGCACGGCGGCAACACCATCACCGTGCGCGGCTCCATCCCGGAGGGTGGCGCACCGGTGCGCGCCTACCGTGCGGTCTGGGAACCGACCGGCCTTGCCGCCGCGGTTTTCCGGGACGCGCTGGCCCGGCAAGGGGTGCGGGTGCTGGGGGAGACCGCGCGCGGAGTGGCTCCGGCCGATGCGCGGGTGCTGGCCGAGCACCGGTCCATGCCGGTCGGTGAGCTGCTCACGCCGTTCCTGAAGCTGTCCAACAACATGCACGCCGAAACCCTGGTGAAAGCCATGGGCAAGGTGGAGAGCGACCGGGGCACCTGGCCCTCCGGTGTGGCCGCTATCGGAAAGTCCTTGCCGTCCATGGATGTCGATCCGAACGAGCTGTACATCGTGGACGGTTCTGGGCTGTCCAGGATGGACCAGATCGCGCCCGCGCAGCTCGCCGCGCTGCTGCTGGCCGCGCGCGAGCAGCCCTGGTTCGACCGCTTCCACGCGGCCCTGCCGGTGGCCGGGGTGTCCGACCGGATGGTCGGCGGCACCCTGCGTAACCGGATGCGCGGCACCCCGGCCGAGGGCAATGTGCACGCCAAGACCGGTTCCTACACCGGGGTCAGTGCCCTGGCCGGTTACGTGACCGCCGCGGACGGCAGTGAGCTGGTGTTCGCGATGGTCAGCAACCAGACCCTGCGCAACGTGCGGCCGCTCGAGGACGCGGTGGCCGTGCGGCTGGCCCAGTACGAGGGCGTGAACGCGGCCCGCAAGCCCGCGTATGTCCCGGCGCCCCGCTCGGCGGACGAGGCCACCGGGCGGTACGACCTCGAATGCAGCTGGCTGAAGGCATGTTGACCGGAGAGGCCGGGATCGATCGGGGGGCAACCCCGGTCCCTCCGGTCGGGAACGCGACGCGCGCTCAACCCGCGTAGTCGAGGTGTGGCTTGCGACGTCGCTGATGGCTGGTGACGTTCGGGATCACTGCGGTCGGCTCGTCCATCCCCTCCAGCCGCAACTGCACCGCAAGGTATGCGCGGCAGGGGGTGCGGTTGCGCCGCCAGAACAGCAGCCGGGAACCCCTTGGCCGGCAGATCGGGCACCGGCCCCGCGCGTCCGGCTCGTGCAGGGCGAGCACGGAACGTAACGTCTCGACCAGGAGGGGAACCTCCCGCCTGCCGAGTTCGGCCGCCCGCTCGTCATCCGCCTTTCCCACCGATCGGATGAGATCGTCCAGCCTGCGCTGCACCGAAGCCTGCAGGGGGCCGACGATGGTGTCACGATCGAGCACGCCGCCTCCACAGCTCGGTGATCCCCGGCGCCGGATTGACGCCTGCCTCCACTTTACATTCGCAGTCTGCAATTTGCAGCTGCGTACGTGCCGCACTCGAACCAGCCAGTAGATCACCACCCGTGTGAACAACTGGTTAGATATGGCGTGAGGTGTTGTACCGGAGCCGACGCGGAGGTCCACTATGGCGCGGGGCCAGGGTCCCACCGTCCGGCGGCGCAGGCTGGCGACCGAGCTGCGCAGGCTGCGCGAGGCGGCGGACATGACGATCGACGAGGTGGGGGAGAAGCTCGAGTGCTCGGCCTCCAAGATCAGCCGGATCGAGACCGGGCACGTCGGGGTGACCCCGCGCGACGTCCGGGACATGCTCGAGCTGTACGGCGTATCCGGGGACGACCGGGAGGCGCTGGTCCAGCTCGCCAGGGAGGCGCGCAAGCAGGGCTGGTGGCATGCCTACAAGGAGGTGTTCAACGGCACTTTCGTCGGCCTCGAGGCGGATGCCAGCTCATTGCAGGCCTTCCAGGCACTGCTGGTGCCCGGGTTGCTGCAGACCGAGCAGTACGCCCGCGAAGTGATCAGGGGGATGCGGCCGGACGCGGAGGAGTCCGATATCCAGCGCCGGGTCGCGGCCAGGATGGCCCGGCAGGAGCTGCTGACCGACTCGAACCCGCCGGAGTACTGGGCGGTGATCGACGAGGCGGTGCTGCACCGGGTGGTCGGCAGCCGTGAGGTGATGACCCGGCAGCTGCACCGGCTGGCCGAGGTGGCCAGGATGCCGCACGTCACCCTGCAGGTACTGCCGTTCGCCGCGGGTGCGCACGCCGGGATGGAGGGTCCGTTCGTGATACTCGGATATCCCGAACACGCCGATCCGGACGTGGTCTATCTGGAGAGCACCGGAAGCGGGTTCTTTCTCGAGTTGCCCCCCGAGGTGCGTCGATATTCGCTTATGTTCGATCATCTTCGTGCCGCTGCGTTGAAGCCGGACGACTCGGTCGCCGTCATCATCGCGGCCGGTGAGCGTTTCGGATAGTACATCAAGGAGCGAGAAGTTATGCGTGATTTTATCGGGGTGCAGTGGAGAAAGAGCAGCTACACGGGGGACAACGACTGCGTCGAGGTCGCGATGACCGCCGACCGGGTCGGCATCCGTGACTCGAAGGCTCCCACGGCGGGCGCGCTGCGCGTGTCCCGTGCGGGCTGGCGTGGCCTGCTCACCACGGTGACCGACAACTCCGGCCGGATGTGACCGGCGAACCGTACATTCTGGAGAAACCAGTTCGGCATCCGTCGCGCACGTATTCCCTGCGTTGCCGAACATACCGTCTCCGGCCGGCCCCTTACCCCGCCTGAGCCCGTACGGCCAGGGGTAAGGGGCCGGTTCGCGTCCGGCCATGGGTGATCTCCCGATGCCGGGGCCATGCCCTCAGGACGAATCTGATCCTCGTAGCGATGAGAGCAGGATCGGAACGAGGGATCATGCGACAGGACTGGATCTTCCAGGCGGTACAGGCCGAGGTGGCCTACCGGACCGAGGAACTGCGCAAGGCGGCCGGTATCCGCTGGCCGGGGCGGGCCGCGCGCAGGCGGCGTGGCGCGAACGCTCCGGCCCAGCCGGTGCGGGTGCCCCGGCAGCGTGGCGGCGAGCACGAGGCGACCGGCCAGCGGGCACGGGCCTGCTGAGCCCCGTGCGCACCGTCTTGTGTCCTTGCTCTACGGTCGGGTTATTCAGGTCCGCAATGCGCCTCACCAGCGAGGTGACCTGCAACAACCTCCCGCCCGTCGCCCACCGCCACCCAAGCGGCGGCGCTGCGCGCCGCAGTGACCATGGGCCTGGCGGCCCGCGGTCGCTGGGTCGTTCTGAACAACCCTCCTTGGCCACAATTCGGCGGAAACTGTCGGACCGGTAGGACACAATGCACACCGTGCCCCGACTTGGCTCCGGAATACCGCTCGTGGCCCGCACCGACGAGATGCGGCAGCTGCGTACCGCCTTCGCGCGCTCCCGGCGCGGCGAGGCGGCCGCAGTGCTGCTGGCCGGTGACGCCGGTGTGGGCAAGACCAGGGTGCTGACCGAGCTCGGCTCGTACGCCGCGAGCCAGGGCGCACTCGTGCTGACCGGGCGCTGCCTGGACGTGCGCGAGGGCGGGCTGCCGTACCTGCCCTTTGCCGAGGCGCTCACCCCCCTGGGCAGCGCCACCGACCGGGCCGTCGCAGGCGCGGTGCGCGCCCGCCCCGCCCTCGGCAGGCTGCTGCCGCAGGTCGACGGCCTGGCTTCGGGCGCGCACGCGGGTACCGACCACCAGCAGGTCTCCGCCGATCCGGAGAACCCGCATCGCGTGCACACCGAGCAGGACCTCGGCCAGCTGCAGCTGTTCGACGCGGTGCTCGGCGTGCTGACCGATATCGCCGAGCACCAGCCGGTGGTGCTGCTGCTGGAGGACTTGCACTGGGCGGACGGCTCCACCCGCAACCTGCTTTCCTTCCTGCTGTCCCGGCTGCGCACGCAGAAACTGCTGGTGCTGGCCAGCTACCGGGGCGAGGAGGTGCATCGCAGGCACCCGCTGCGCGCCGTGCTGGCCGAGCTGGTCCGGTTGGCCAGCGTGCAGCGGATCGAGCTGCCGCCGCTGGCCGAGGCGGACGCGCGCGCACTGGTCGAGGCGCTGGTCGAGGGCCCGGCCGATGCGGAGCTGGTGGCCGAGGTGGTGCGGCGGTCCGAGGGCAACCCGTTCTTTGCCGAGGAACTGCTCGCTTCCGGGTCCGCCCATGACGACCTCCCATCCGGGCTGGCCGAGGTGCTGCTGGCCCGGCTCGAACGGCTGTCCCCGGAGACCAGGCGGGTGCTGCGGGTGGCCTCGGTGGCCAACGGCCCGGCCTCGCACGCCGTGCTCACCGAGGTGTCCGGGCTCGGCGAGCTGGAGCTGGACGAGGCGGTGCGGGAGGCGGTGCAGCACCACGTGCTGGTGGTGGACAACGGGTTCTACGCCTTCCGGCACGCCCTGCAACGCGAGGCGGTGTACGGCGACCTGCTGCCGGGGGAACGGTCCCGGATGCACGGGGTGTACGCGGCGCGGCTGCTGGCCCAGCCGGAGGACACCGGGCGGGGGCGCAACGCCCGGCTCGCCTACCACAGCCTGCAGTGCAACGACCTGCCCACCGCGCTGGCCGCCTCGAAACGGGCCGCGGACGAGGCCGAGGAGCTCGGCGCGCCCGGCGCGGCGCTGCGCCATGTCGAGCAGGCGCTGCGGATCTGGGACGCCGTGCCTGCCGAGCAGCGCCCGCAGGGGGTGGACGAGCTGCAGCTGCTGCACCACGCCTCCTACTTCGCAGGCACCTCCGGGGAGCCGGAACGGGCCGTCGCGTACGCGCGCTCGGCGGTGCAGGCGATCGACGACACCACCGGGGTCGACCGGGCCGCGCGGACCTGGCGCAGGCTGGCCGAGGCGCTGATGTCCCTGGACAGCACCTTCGAGGAGTCCCTGGACGCGATCGGGCGGGCCTGGGACCTGCTCACCGACGCCGAGTCGGACGCGACCAGGGCGTGGGTGCTGGCCACCAGGGCGCAGATCATGCGCGGATTCGGCAGGCCGGAGGAGGCGCTGTGGAGCGCGCGCACCGCGGTGGCGCACGCGCGGACCGCGGGCACGGTCGGTGCCGAGGCCTCCGCGCTGGTGACCATCGGCACCCTGGCCGATGCCGCTGGCAACGCGGCCGAGGCCAGGGAACGGCTTGGCGAGGCGCAGCGCAAGGCCAGGGAGGCCGGCGCGCTGAACGTCGAGCTGCGCGCGCTGTACTTCCTCGCGATGAGCCACGACGACCAGGCCGAGATCGGCCCGGCCGTCGAGCTGTACCGGCGCGGTATCGAGCGGGCCGAGGAGACCGGGCTGAGCTGGAGCTCCTTCGGCCTCGAGCTCCGCGCCCGGCACCTTGTCCTGCGCTACATCAGCGGCGACTGGCCCGGCGAGGACGTCATCGGGCGGCCGCAGCGGGGCGTGTCCACCGTGGTGGCCGCGCGGCTGGCTGCGGCGTGGGCGCATATCGTCGTTGCGCGTGGCCGGTTCGCCGAGGCGGAACGCCTGCTGGAGGGGCTGCGCCCGCGCTGGCGTTCCGATATCGACATCCCGCTCTCCGGCGGGGCGGCCGGCATCGAGCTGGCCTACTGGCAGGGCGAGTACGCCGAGGCGGTCCGGCGGGCGCAGGAGTCCATCGGCTGGCTGGAGGAGTTCGAGGGCTACCAGCTCGGCGGGCTCCGGCTGGCCGCGCATGGCACGGCTGCCGCGGCGGCGTTGGCGGCCTCCGCCCGGCTACGCGGCAACGAGGAGGTGGCGGCCACCGCCGTCGCCGATGGTGAGGCACTGGCCGAGCACGCGCGCCTGTGCGCCGAGCACGGGCGGCCGCGGTCCGGAAACCTCGGCAGGGAGGGGTGCGCCTGGCTGGCCAGGGTGGAGGCGGCGGCGTCCGGGCTGCGCGGCCCTGCGCGGCCCGGACGCTGGGCGGAGGTGGTGGAGGCCTTCGACTACGGCGCGGTGTACGAGCAGGCGATCGCCCGCTGGCAGCACGCCGAGGCGCTGCTGGCCACCGGCGACGAGCTGGACGCCGAGGCCGCGGCGGGGGAGCTGTCCGAGGCGCATGCCGTCGCGGAGAAACTGGGCGCGCAGCCGTTGCGGGACGCGGTCCGCGAGGTGGCGGCCCGGGCCCGGATCGAGCTGCCCGGCGCGGCACCGCAGCGGGAGGTGCTCAGTCCGCTGACCGAGCGTGAGCAGGCGGTCCTGCAGCAGGTGGCGCTCGGCCGGACCAACCGGCAGGTCGGGGCCGAGCTCTACATCAGCGAGAAGACGGTGAGCGTGCACCTGTCCAGGGCGATGGCGAAACTGGGCGCGAGCCGCCGCGCGGAGGCGGTGGCGATCGCCTATGACCGCGGCCTGCTCACCAGGGCGTGACGGGAGCGCCCGGCGGCCGAACTCAGCGGCCGGGCAGCCTGCGCAGCGCCCGCATGCTGGCGGTCATCGCGCTGGCCCACAGCCTCGGCGGCATCCCCCGGAACGGCCGCAGCTTGAGGCCACCCTGTGCGGCGATGGACTGCGACTCGGTGTACCGCAGCAACCCTTCGGCCCCGTTGCGGCGGCCGACGCCGGAGTCCTTCATCCCGCCCATCGGCACCCCGACGGTGCCGAAGGTGGCCGCGTAACCCTCGTTGATGTTGACCGTGCCGGCCTTCAGCCGGGAGGCGACCCGCCAGGCCGCCTCGGTGTCCCGGGACCAGACACTGGCGTTCAGCCCGTACTCGGTGTCGTTCGCGCGCGCGATCGCGGCGTCCACCTCGGTATAGCCGTAGATCGACACCACCGGGCCGAAGGTCTCCTCGGCGAACACCCTGGCCGTCTCCGGGACGTCGGTGAGCACGGTGGGCTCGTGGAACAGCGGGCCGAGGTCCGGCCGCGCCCGCCCGCCAGCCAGCACGGTGGCGCCGTGCGCACGGGCGTCCCGCACGTGCGCGGAGACGTTCTCCAGCTGCTCGGCCGAGGTCAGCGAGCCCATCCCGGCGCCGTAGTCCAGCGCCCCGCCGAGCCGCATCGCGTTGGTCTTGGCCACGAACGCCTCGGTGAAGGCATCCCGGATGCTCTCGTGCACGTAGATCCGTTCCACCGAGACGCACAGCTGCCCCGCGGAGGAGAAGCAGGCGGTGACCGCGCCCGCGGCGGCCTTGTCCACATCGGCGTCCGGCAGCACCACCATCGGGTTCTTGCCGCCGAGCTCGAGCGAGTAGCCGGTCAGCCGGTTCGCCACCTGGCTTGCCAGGGCCTTGCCGGTCGGGGTGGAGCCGGTGAAGCACAGGTAGTCCGACTCCTCGACCAGCGCGGTCCCGATGCGCGAGCCCCTGCCGAGCAGGATCTGCCACGCTCCCGGTGGCAGCCCGGCCTCCTCGGCCAGCTCGTGCAGCCATAGCGCGGACAGCGCGGTCTGGTTGTCCGGCTTCTGCACCACGGCGTTCCCGGCCGCCAGTGCGGGCAGCACGTCCATGGCGGTGAGCGCGAGCGGGTAGTTCCACGGCGAGATCACCCCGACCACACCCTTGGGATGCCGCAGCTCGCCCGCCTTGGTCACCAGCGGGATGACCCCCGGTGCCCGCCGCGGCGCGAGGATCTTCGCGCTGTGCTTGCCGTAGTAGGCCGCCACCAGCGCGGTCGCGCTCACCTCGTCGAAGGCGTCCAGCCGGGCCTTGCCCGCCTCGATCTGCACCAGATCCAGCGCCTCCCGCTGGCGGTCCAGCACCAGGTCGTGCAGCCGGATGAGCACCCGCTGGCGTTCGCGGACCGGGCGCCGCGCCCAGTCCCGCTGCGCGGCACGGGCGTCGGCGAAGGCCGCGCGAGCGTCGGCGTCGGTGGCCTGCGGCAGCGTGGCGGTGATCTGCCCGGTGAACGGAGCGTGCATGTCCACCGGCGCGGAGTCCTTCCCGCCGATCGCACGGGACACCAGCTCCGCGGCCCGCGCCGAGGGCGGGGCACCCGCGACGCCGCCGATCGTGCTCGGCGTCTCCTTGCCGAGGGCCTGCGAGGTCGTGCTGGTCATCGCCACCTCCGTGCGGACCGACTCTGGTTACCGACCAGTACACCATACCGCCGGTACGCGGCGGGAGATGTTAACGGAAGTAAACGTCACGGGAGGGGACGAATCGCCTCATCTTGGAGTAGTGCAGCCGGCCCGAGCGAGGGCCGGGCCGGCCGCACTCCCTTCGCTCAGTCGCCCGTGTAGAGCTCGACCGCGATGCGCTTCCACTCCTCGAGTAGCTGCTTGCGCCGGGTGGGATCCCCGCCCAGCTCGGCGTCCAGTGCGAGGCCGCGGGTGAGGTTGACAGTGAGCCAGAACAGGGTCTCCACCCGCTCCCGCGGTATGTTCTCCGTCACCGCGGCGATGTTCTCCAGCACCGACCTGCCCAGTGCGCGGTCCACCGGCCGGATGGCCGCGCGCAGTTCCGGATCCGTGCGAGCCGCGACCCACAGCTCGGTCACCGCGGTGGACAGGGTGCCCGAGTAGGCCTCCCAGAGCAGGTCGATCGCGGCGGGCACGCGCGCGGCGCCCGCGGGCAGGTCCGCCATTGCCGCGAGGCGCTGCTCCTTGAGTTTCTCGGTGAGGTGCTCCACGGCCGCGGCCATCAGCTCGGCCTTGGCCGAGAAATGGTGCTGCACCGCGCCCTTGGACACCCCGGCGCGGGCACAGACCTCCTGCACCGAGGTGCGGGCGTAGCCGACCTCCACCAGGCAGTCGATCGTGGCGTCCAGCAGGGCCGTCCGCGTCTGCTCCCGCCGCTCGGCCTGGGTGCGATGCCGGTTGTGCTGCGCTGGCACGGGTTCCTCCCGGTGTCGGCCTTTACCTTCAGTCTGGTCGGCATGTACATTCTCGGCAGAACTTACATCCTGCATGGAATGTTTTCCAGCCCGCGCACGTTCAGGAGGCCCGCCGTGGCACTGCAGATCCAGCGGAGCTCGTGGAGCACCGACGACCTGGAGGACTTTCGCGATCTCGCCCGTACCTTCTGCCAGAAGGAGCTGACCCCGAACCAGGAGCGCTGGATCGAGGCCAAGATGGTGGACCGCGAACTGTGGACCAAGGCTGGCGAGGTCGGCCTGCTCGCGCTGTCCATCCCGGAGGAGTACGGCGGGGGCGGCGGGACCTTCGCGCACGAGACCGTGCTGTACGAGGAGCAGGCCCGCGCGGGCGATGGGGCCTGGGGCGTCTCGGTGCACAACGGGATCGTGGCGCATTACCTGCTCGCCTATGCCGGCGAGGAGAAGAAGCGGGAGTGGCTGCCCAAGCTGGCCAGCGGCGAGTTCGTCGGCGCGATCGCGATGACCGAACCGGGCACCGGCTCCGACCTGCAGGGCATCAAGACCCGCGCGGTCCGGGACGGGGACGAGTACGTGATCAACGGGGCGAAGACCTTCATCACCAACGGCGCGCATGCCGACCTGGTGGTGGTCGCGGTGAAGACCGATCCGGACCCGGAGGCGGGCGCGCAGGGTGTCTCGCTGCTGGTGGTGGAGACGGCGACCGAGGGCTTCCGGCGTGGCCGGGTGCTGGACAAGGTGGGACTCAAGGGCCAGGACACCGCGGAGCTGTTCTTCGACGACGTGCGTGTTCCCGCCGCCAACCTGCTCGGCGACGCGGAGGGGCAGGGCTTCATCCAGCTGATGCAGCAACTGCCCCAGGAGCGCCTGCTGATCGCGGTGACGGCGGTGGCCGGGATGGAGGCCGCGATCAATCAGACCATCGACTACACCAAGGAACGCACCGCCTTCGGCAGGCCGGTGTTCAACTTCCAGAACACCAAGTTCACCCTCGCCGAGGCGGCGACCGAGGCCGCCGTCGCACGGGCCTTCCTCGACCAGTGCGTCGAGCGCCACCTGCGCGGCGAGCTGGACGTGCAGGGCGCCGCGATGGCGAAGCTGTGGACCACCGAGCGGGTGAACAAGGTGGTTGACGACTGCCTGCAGCTGTTCGGCGGCTACGGCTACATGACCGAGTACCCGATCGCGCGGGCCTGGGCGGACATCCGGATCTCCCGGATCTTCGGCGGTACCAGCGAGATCATGAAGGAAATCATCTCCCGCACGCTCTGAGCTGGGCCGAGGAAAGGAAGAACCGCATGAATGCTGGTCCGCTGCGCGGGCTGAAGGTGATCGAGCTCGCCGGGCTGGCACCGGCGCCGTTCGCCTGCACCATCCTCGCCGACCTCGGCGCCGAGGTGATCCGGGTGGACCGGGCGGCTCCCGGCGAGGACGTGCTGGGCTTCCCGTATGACCCGCTGATGCGCGGGCGCCGCACCATCGGGGTGAACACCAAGTCGGCCGAGGGGGTCGAGCTGGTGCTGCGCCTGGTGGAGAAGGCGGATGTGCTGGTCGAGGGCTTCCGGCCGGGGGTGGCCGAGCGAATGGGCCTCGGTCCGGCTGACGCCCATGCGCGTAACCCGCGGCTGGTGTACGGCCGGATGACCGGCTGGGGGCAGGATGGCCCGCTGGCGCCGAGCGCGGGGCACGACATCAACTACATTGGCCTCGCCGGGGCGCTGGAACCCATCGGGCGCGCCGGCGAGCGACCGGTGCCGCCGCTGAACCTGGTCGGCGACTTCGGCGGCGGCGGGCTGTTCCTGGCGATGGGCGTGCTGGCGGCGCTGTACGAGCGCACCTCGTCCGGCCAGGGCCAGGTGGTCGACGCCTCGATGGTGGACGGGGCTGCGCTGCTGACCACGCATCTGCACGGGCTGCGCGCCTCCGGCGTCTGGCCGGGGGAGCGGGGGCAGAACATGCTGGACGGCGGCGCCCCGTTCTACGACACCTACGAGACCGCCGACGGCAAGTATGTCGCGGTCGGCGCGATCGAGATGCGCTTCTGGGCTGCCCTGGTGTCCGTGCTCGGCCTGGACGCCGAGAACCTGCCCTTCCACCTGGACCAGAACGAGTGGCCGCGGCTGCGCGAGATCGTCGCCGAGGCGATCGGCAAGTACACCAGGGACGAGCTGGTCGCCAGGGCGGAGGGCACCGATGCCTGCCTGACGCCGGTGCTGTCGCCCTGGGAGGCCGCCGAGCATCCGCACAACGCCGAGCGCGGCACCTTTGTCGAGGTCGGCGGCGTGGTCCAGCCCGCACCGGGCCCGAAGTTCGACCGCACCCCGCCCGCCACCCCGCAGCCGCCGCACGAAAAGGGCGCGGACACCACCGAGGTGCTCACCGAACTCGGCCTGGCCGAGGAGGAACTGGCGAGCCTGCGCGCCGAAGGCGTGATCAACTGACCGCGAACAGCCAACGCGTGTTCATGGACGGCCAACGCGTGCATGTGAATGGCCAACGCGTGCATGTGGGCGGCAAACACACCGGCGCGGCGTGTTTGCCGCCCACGCGCACGCGTTGGCTCCCTGCGCGCACGCGTTGGCCGTTCGTGGACGGCTGGACCGATCCGGGTGCCCCGCTGAGGGGATGGGCCTGGGCGTGTCCGGTGGTAGGTTCGGGCGCGGTTCTCCTAGAGTGGGGAACGGCTCGTCGGATACGGTGAGTCAGCATAGTTGGCACAAAGTTGCCCGTCCGTGTGATAGGCATCCATGTGTCCGCTCGCTGCGGGATGATGGCCATGTTGGCTGGGAGGGTAACCGGGCTCCGTGACCGACGCGGGGACCGACGACTTGATCGGATGGAGCCATGTCGCCGGGAATTAAGAAGATCCTGATCGTCGGTGCTGTCGCACTCGTATTGTTTCTCCTGATTTCTCAACCGAATCAGTCCGCGGAGGCGGTGCGGACCGCGCTCGGCTGGTTGCGGGACGGCGCCGAGGCCATTGTGACGTTCGTGGAGAACGTGTTTTCCTGAGTTTCGACTGACTTCCCGGACGCGACCGGCACGGTAACCGTGCCGGTTAACATGCTGCGCACGGGCGGTATGACTACGCACTGTCAACGAGTCCACGATCCGGGCACAAGATTCGACCATCCGGGTGGAATGCGGGGATGGAGACGCTGGTCGACGAATTCATCGCACTCGGGGTCTGGCGGAATACCGGGGTCCGGTCCTACGGTGCTCACATTGCGTGAGCGGCCGATTGCCGCAGCATCCAGCGACAAATACCCCGTGCCCGGCGGAGACCGGAGCCGGTAAGGAACCAGAACCGATATCAGCAGTGTTCGCTACGACCCAGTGTTCGACCCGTGCTGCGGCTACGGCAGTGCGTTGTGAAGGAGGCAGGGGATGACCGGAGATCCCGGAGTTGATGCGTTGATCCGGCAGTGGGCCGCCGAGCGCGAGCAGAGCGCGGAGCAGAAGGAGGTCGACCGGATCGCGTCGGCATGGCTGGCCGACGCGCCGCAACCGGCGCCGGGAATTCCCGGACAGCGCAGCCGCACCGGGGCCGACTCCTGGGCGAACGTCGACTCCGCCGACCCCGGTTACCTCGCGGCCATGCGCAGCAGGCTGCCCGAGGTGCCTGCCGAGCTGCTGAACGCCGCCGCGGGCTGGTGGCAGATGATCGGCGACGTCGCCGAGGCCGAGCGGTGGTGGGACGCCGGGATCAGCCCGCTGGACCAGCGGGCGCTCGACTACCGGGCGGCCGGGCTGACGCCAGCGGACCTGAGCAAGCGGCTCGGCCCGCTGACCGTGCTGGAGCACCTGCGCCGGGGCAGCGCGCCCGCGTGGTGCGTGGCAAGGCTGGCCCGGCAGCGCCGCGACGCCAGCTGACGCCCGCGCCGGGAGCACCAGCCGAACGGGCGGCGCGCCGCGCCACCGTCTCGCGACGGCGTAACGCTAGCCTGCGTAGCGTCGTTGATCGCATAGGTTTGCATCATCCTGGCGAGCGAGAGGCAGTGGTTCGTGCGCGGCACGTCGGCCGAGGCGGGCACCGAGGACGGTGACTCCGCGGCCCCGGAGGCGGGAGACGGGATCTCGGCACGACGCCGGGGCGCCGGGATCCTTGGCAGGCTGCTCATCGTGGCGGTCGTGCTGGCCACGGGGGCTGGTGGCGTGTGGGCGGTGACCGCGGCGGTGACGCCGGAGGCCGGGCCGACCACGATGGAGATCCCGGCGCTCGAGGTGGCCGCCGCCGAGGTGGAACCTGGCAGCGTAGCCCCGGTGAACACGATGCTGGCCGGCGGCAAGGCCCCGGCAGGGGCGTCCGAGCGGCAGGATCCGCCCGCGCCGCGGCGCTCCGGCCCGCAGTCGATCGCCGACTGGGCCGCGCGCACCGAACCCGCCGTCGGGGTCCCGGCACGGGCGCTGATGGCATACGGGCACGCCGAACTCGCGCTGCGCTCCGCCCAGCCCGCCTGCCGGGTGTCCTGGGCCACGCTGGCCGGCATCGGCCGGATCGAGTCCAACCACGGCCGCTACGGCGGCGCCGTGCTGGGCGCGGACGGCAGGCCGTCCAAGCCGATCATCGGGGTGCCGCTGGACGGCTCGCCCGGGGTGAAGGCCATCGCGGACACCGACGGCGGCCGCTTCGACGGCGACGCCCGGCACGACCGGGCGGTGGGCCCGATGCAGTTCATCCCGAGCACCTGGGCCCGGTACTCCGCGGACGGCAACGGCGACGGGCGCGGCGATCCGCAGCAGATCGACGACGCCGCACTGGCCGCGGCCCACTACCTGTGCGCGGACGGCAGGGATATGGCCACCGCGCAGGGCTGGTGGGCCGGGGTCATGTCGTACAACCACTCGGTGGAGTACGCGCAGAAGGTCTTCGGGCTCGCCGACCGCTACGCCAAGGCGGCCAGGGGCCGCTGACCTCCCGGTACGGGCGGCCACCACGCCCGCCGTCTCCGTGCGGGTGCTAGCGTCGAGGTGTGGCCGCAAGCTCGACGTTGACCCGCCGACTCCTGATGGTCGGCGTGTGCGTGTTGAGCATGGTGGTGTGCAGCGGCCTCGCCTGGTGGCAGTGGGAACGCTTCGCCTCGGCGAGCGGCAGCTTCCAGAACCTTGGCTACGTGCTGCAGTGGCCCCTGTTCGGCCTGTTCCCCGCCTTCGTCTTCTGGCGGCTGCGCAAGCTCGCCAAGCGCCCCCCGCAGCAGGAAGCGGAGGCATCCGAGGCTCCCGCGCGGCACCCGCAACCGCGGGCCCCGCGCCCCCCGGTCACCGCGGCGCCGAGCGCGCGGGCCGAGGCCGAGGAGGATGACGAACTCGCCGCCTACAACCGTTACCTGGCCGAGCTGCATGCTCGCGACCAGGAGAACTCCCGCTGAGAAGTAGAGAGGCCCGGCAACAGCATGACCGCGCAGACCCAAGACTCCGCTCCGACCGCGCACTGGCGCGGTGCACTGGCCAGGTTCCGGATTGCCGCATACGTGACCGGTGTCGGCCTGCTCGGCCTGGTCTTCGTCATGGTGCTGCGGTACGGCTTCGACAATCCGGAACCCTCGGCCGTGTACTCACCGATCCACGGTGTGCTGTACATGATCTACCTGGTGCTCACCGTGGACCTGGCGATCAAGGCACGCTGGTCGGTGAAGGGCGCGGTACTGGTGCTGCTCGCCGGATGCGTTCCGCTGGTGTCCTTCGTGGCCGAGCGCGCCGTCACTCGTCGCGTTCAGTCCGGCCAGAAGGTCTAGCCAGGGCGGCCCGGACGCTGTAGGGCAGCACCGTGCAGCCACGTAGCGCCTCGGCGTCCACAGAGGATGGTCGGTAACCGGCTTCGGGTAGCTTGCTGATCATCCCCGCCACCGGGTCGGTGATCTGGTCGGCACGTCCACTGAGGAACGCCCACTCGTGCTCGTCGGATCCGAAGTAGACCACGGTGCCGAAGATGTCCGAGAACCGCCGGGTGGCCGCGATAAGCGTCTCGTTGCGCCACAACGTCGGGCAGCCCGCCTGGGCGGCCAGCACGCCACCGGGAGCGAGCACCTCGGTGCAGCGCCGCAGGAAGTCCTTCGCGTAGAGCCGGTTGTGTTGCGCCTCGGGGTCGGCGTTCTCGTCCGGCAGGTCGATCACCACGACGTCGTAGCGTTGCGTGCCCGCAGCCGCCTCGGCGAGGAATTCCCAGCCGTCGCGGTAGTGCATCCGGACCGGGCCCTCCGCGCGCTCGGCCGCGTCGAGTTCGGCAGGCGAGTAGCCATAGGGAAGGTACTCGGCGCAGGCCCGGACCGCCTCGCGGTCGATGTCGACATGGTCCACGCGGTCGGCCCCGAAGGCCACCGCCTGTTGGCTGAGCACACCCTCGCTGGAGCCGATCACGAGCACCCGGCGGACCTGGTCGGCCAGCAGCGCGGCGGGCACGAACAGTGCCTCGTGATAGACGAGCTGGCTCTCCTCGGTGCTCTGCCGGTCGTTGTCGCAGAACAGCGTGACCCCCTGCGCCGTCCTGGCGATCACCACGTGCTGGTACTCGGTGCGGGTATCGAGCAGGACCTCGGGAAGGTCCCACACCCGGGACAGCCCCGGGCCGAGCGGCTCGACGATCTGGTGTGGTGTAACGGTCAATCTAGCTCCCCTGGGCTGCGGGCTGGTGCCCGCGGTCGACGGTGGACATGCGTACCGAGGCGGCGCCGAGCTTGCTGGCCAGCAGCTCCGCCGCCCGTTCGGGATCGGCGCGTTCGCCGCAGGTGAATACGTCGACGAACACGGCACCGATCTCCGGGTAGGTGTGCAGTGAGGCATGCGACTCCGCCAGCATGGCGAGCACCGTCACGCCCTGTGGCTGGAACTGGTGCGAGATCACATCGCAGACCGTCGCACCGGCCTCACTCAACGTCGTGGCCAGGGTGTCGCGCAGCGTGGCGACATCATCGAGCGCCGCGGCCGGGATTCCCTCCAGCTCGGCAAGGACGTGCCGACCGGCGAACGCTCCGATCGGTGGCCGCAGGTACTCAGTGCGCACTGATCAATCTCCCTCCAGTAATGCAGTACGTAGGTAATGGTTCGATCCCATTGAACGCCACCGACGAGTAGCTTGCGGTGTACGCGCCGGCGGCGAGGATGTCCAGCTGATCGCCCGCGCGCAGCGAGAGCGGCAACCGGTATGAGGTGTGCTGGTACAGCACGTCATCACCATCGCAGGTCGGCCCGGCGAGGATCACCGGCCCTTCCTCCGCCGCGATGCCGGCCCCGCCGACCGGCTCGATGCGGTAGGCGATCGCCTCGTTTTCCGTCTCGGCAAGACCGTTGTACCTGCCGATGTCGAGGTAGACCCAGCGCACCGGGTCGGTGGCGGACTTGCGGGCGACCAGCACGACCTCGGCCCTGATCAACCCGGCCTCGGCCACCATGGCCCGGCCCGGCTCCAGCACCAGCTCGGGCAGCGGATGCCCGAAGTGCGCTCGTAGTGACGCGCTGACCGTGCCCGCGTATTCCGCCAGCGACGGTGCCTCCCGGTCGTAGGACACCCCGAAGCCGCCGCCGATGTTCAGCCTGCGCAGCGTCGTTCCCTGCTCGGCACAGGCGGTGAACACCTTCGCCGCCGCGGCCGCGGCCAGGTCCCACGCCGCGGGGTCCAGTTGTTGCGAACCGACATGGAAACTCACCCCCGTCGGCTCCAGCCCGAGTTCGACCGCGCGTAGCAACAATTCGGTTGCTCGCTGCGGAACACAGCCAAACTTTCGGCCGAACGGGGTCACCGAGTCCGGGGTCTCCGGCAGCAGCCGCACCTGCACCTGCGCCCCCGGTGCGTGCCTGGCGATGTTGTCGAGGTCACCCTCGGCGTCGCAGGTGAACTCGCGCACCCCGGCGCGGTGCGCGTACGCGATCGCCGACGGCTTCTTGATCGGGTTGCCGTAGGACAGTGCGGCCGGGTCCGCGCCCTGGGTGAGGCACAGCTCGATCTCTCCCGGGCTGGCGACGTCGAAGCTCGCGCCGACCGACACCAGGGTGGAGACCACCGGCGGGGCCGGGTTTGCCTTCACCGCGTAGCAGATGCGCGCGTCCCCGAACGCCGCCGCCAGCTCGCGGTAGCGGTCCGCCACCGCGTCGAGGTCGACGACGAGACATGGGCTCGGCAGTGCGTGCTCGGTCAGGAACCGCCTGATCCGGTCGAAGGTGGTGCTCACCAGATCAGGTTCTCAGGCGCCGATGCCGGTCAGCGAACGGACCTCCATCTCGGCGTGCTTGCCAGGATCGGCCTTGGTCCTGCCGAGCAGGGTGCCGACGAAGCCGCAGAGGAAGGAGAACGGGATCGACACCAGGCCGGGGTTGCGTAACGGGAACCAGGCGAAGTCGATCGCAGGGAAGACCGAGTCCGGGGCACCGGAGATCACCGGCGAGAACAGCACCAGGACCAGGCAGGCGGCCAGCCCGCCGTAGATACCGCAGAGAGTTCCCATGGTGTTGAAGCGCTTCCAGAACAAGGAGTACAGCAGGGTCGACAGGTTCGCCGAGGCGGCCACCGCGAAGGCCAACGCCACCAGGAACGCGACGTTCTGTCCGTTGGCCAGGATACCGCCGATGATCGAGAGCACGCCGACGACCACCGCGGTGTACCGGGCCACCCGGATCTCGGTGTCCGCGCTGGCCTTCCCGCGCTTGACGATGTTGGCGTAGACGTCGTGCGCGAATGAGGCCGACGCGGTGATGGTCAGCCCGGCCACCACCGCGAGGATGGTGGCGAAGGCCACGGCGGACACGATGCCCAGCAGCAGGGTGCCGCCGATCTCCAGCGCGAGCAGCGGGGCCGCGGAGTTCTCCCCGCCCGGCGCGTTCCGGATGGTGTCGGCGTCCACCAGCGCGGCCGCACCGAACCCGATCACCAGGGTGCACAGGTAGAACACGAACATGCATGCGGTGGCCCAGACCACCGAACGGCGGGCCTCCCGCGCGTTCGGCACGGTGTAGAACCGCATCAGCACGTGCGGCAGCGCGGCGGCGCCGAGGATCAGCGCCACCGCCAGCGAGACGAAGTCCAGTTTGCTGGTGTCGTTCGCGCCGTACCGCCCGCCGGGCTCCAGCAACTGCTCGCCCAGCGGGCTGTTGTCGGCCGCGGCGGAGAGCAGCCCGGAGAAGCTGAAGCCGAACTTGCCGAACAGGAACACGGTGATCCCGGTGGCGCTGAGGATCAGCAGGCCGGCCTTGATGATCTGCACCCATGTGGTGCCCTTCATGCCACCGACCAGCACGTACAGCACCATCACCAGCCCGACCACGCCGATCACCAGCGCCTGGCCGAAGCCACTGTGGATGTTCAGTAGCAGCGCGACCAGCCCGCCGGCGCCCGCCATCTGCGCGAGCATGTAGAAGAACGAGATCACGAGCGTTGAGGTCGCCGCGGCCGCCCGGACCGGTCGCTGCCGCATCCGGAAGCTGAGCACGTCGCCCATGGTGAACCGGCCGGTGTTGCGCAGCAGTTCGGCGATCAGCAGCAGGTCCACCAGCCAGGCGACCAGGAACCCGATCGAGTACAGGAAGCCGTCGTAGCCGTGGATGGCGATCGCGCCAGCGATGCCGAGGAAGGATGCGGCGGAGAGGAAGTCGCCGGACAGCGCGATCCCGTTCTGCCTGCCGGTGAACACGCTGCCAGCCGCGTAGTAGTCGGCGGTGGAGCGGTTGCGGTGGCTCACCCGGTAGACCACGAACAGGGTGATGGCGACGAACAGCGCGAACACCCCGGTGTTGAGTACCGGGTCGCTGAGGATCCGCTCGTCCGCGGCCAGTGCCGTGCTCATTGCTCGGGTACCCCGGCCTGCCTGCGGATCTCGGCCACCCGGGGATCGACCTGCCGCCGGGCGAACCGCAGGTAGGCCACGGTGACCACGACCGTGCTGAGGAACTGCAGGACACCGAGCACCATCGCCATGTTGACCTGCCCGAACACCTTGGTGCTCATGAACTCGTGCGCGTAGGCCGCGAGCAGCACGTAGCCGAGGTACCAGGCGAAGAACAGCAGGCTCACCGGGAACACGAACCGGCGCAGCCTGCCGCGCAGGGCGCGGAACTCGGAGCTGCGGTGGATGCGCTCGTAGTCCGGGGTCACGCTGGTCGCGGGCCGGGGTTCTTCCCCGCGCCCGCCGAACATCACCGGGATGCGACCGGTCTCCTCGAGCGGGCTGCCTGCCGTGGTGGCGCGTGCGACGTCGGGCATGGGCTCTCCGGAGGCGGGACTGGTTCGGCGGCTGGCTGGCGACTGCACGAGGCAGGGCGCATATGGTAGCGACGCCGATCGTCCTCACTCGTTAGTGGGTTGTGGACCGACCGGAAGTAGAGCTGACCCGCGAGAATGCGGCAGCAGGTGGATGTACGATGATCGGCAACGGGCAGTGTGGCCGGTCGGTAATTACCGTTCGTGATCACGAGTCGGGGAGCGGTGTTCCGGTGGCGCGGCCGATCGGCCGCCTCGGCCCGACGATGAAACACCACATCATCGTGGAATTTATCTCCGCTTCATCCTGGTGTATGGATACGCCCGGTAGGCGTCGACCGCGACTCCCCGGCGTTGCAAGGTCTGAGTGGGTGACACGCGAACCGGTGACTCCATGGAATCTGTAGCCGAATTGCCCATCCGGAGAAGTCGCGTTGCCGAGACGACTTTGCGAAACTGTTCACAACATCATTTCGGCTGGTCATGTCGGGTATGCGCGGAGAAATTGATTTCCACCCGATTGGTGTACGCTTCTTTCGCCAGCTTGGCCATCGTGTCGGCTCGGCCGGACGCTCGTGCGGCTGCTTGTGCGCCTGCACTTGCATCGTGCGAGTTGCAGCCAGCCGGGGCCAGGGGGTCGACAGGACATGGACAGTAGTACCGAACGCGCCAGCGCCGAACGAACCAGCACCGACCAGACCAGTGGCGAACCGGACAGGGAGTCACCTTCGTGACCGTTGCAGGACAAGGACAAGTGCCTGTTGGGAAGCTCCTCGGCCAGCAAGCGCCCCGCCCGCCGAAGTGGCGGCTGAAGTGGCGGGAACTGCTGCAGTGGCGCGACTGGAGCCTGCCGGTCAAGCTGGCCGCGGTCACCCTCGTCCCGATGCTCATCGCCCTGGTGCTCGGGGGCACCACGATAGCCGGCCAGGTCGAGCGCGCGGACGGCTACGAGCGGATGGAGGCGCTGGTCGCGCTGAACGGCGAGGTGCGTTCGGTGCTCGGCGAGGTGCAGGACGAGCGTACCCAGACCGTGCGGCTGCTGAACCAGGGCCTTGCCGGTGACTCCGCCGAGCTGCAGACCACGCGCGGGGAGCTCGACCGGGCGATCCCGGCGATGTCCGAGGCCGCGGACCGGGCGGTGGAACTGGACGGGACGCTCAGCGGTGCCCAGCGCGAGGCCGCCACGCAACTGGACCGGCTGTCCGGGATCCGGGAGCAGGTCGGCGCGGGCCAGCTGGACCCCGGGCAGGCCGTCGAGGAGTACTCGGCGATCACCGGCGCGCTGCTGGCGCTGGACACGACGCTGGTCTCGCAGCTGAGCGACCCGGAGATCGGCGGGACACCGACCGCGCTGCACGCGCTGCTGGCCGCGGCCGAGCAGGTCTCCTTCGAACAGGCGCTGGTCGGCTACGGGATCGCCCGCGCGGGGCTCACCCCGGACGAGCTCAACCAGGTGCGGGCCGCGCAGGTCCGGCTGGCCGACCGGCTGACCGAGTTCCGGGCGGCGGCGAGCGGCTCGCAGCGGCAGCTGTACGACGGCACGGTTTCCGGAGCGGAGTTCGCGGCGCGGCAGGACCTTGCGAGCCAGGTCGCCGCGGGGGACGCGCTGAGCGGGATCGACCCGCAGCGCTGGCAGGAGGCCTCGACCGCGGTCACCGACCAGCTCGGCACCGTGGCCGACCGGCTCGGCACCGGGCTGGGGGAGACCACCGCGGCGCTGGTCGAGGGTTCGAGTAATGACGCGGGACTGCTCGCCGTGCTGCTGTTCAGCGCGTTCGTGCTGGCCGCTGCGGTGGTCTTCGTGATCACCAGGCAGTTGCTCCGGTCGCTGCGGGTGCTGCGGGCCAGCGCGCTGGACGTCGCCGACACCCAGCTGCCCGCCGCCGTGCACAACATCCAGGAGGGCCGTCCGCAGAGCACCGAGCTGCAGCCCGTCCCGGTGCGCACCGCCGACGAGGTCGGTCAGGTGGCCAGGGCTTTCGACGCCGTGCACAGCCAGGCGCTGCGGCTGGCCGTCGCGCAGGCCGCGATGCGTACCGGCTACAGCAACGTGTTCGTCAACCTTTCCCGCCGCAGCCAGAGCCTGGTGCAGCGCCAGCTGCAGCTGATCGAGCGGCTGGAGCGGGACGAGGAGGACGCCGACCAGCTGGCCACCCTGTTCCAGCTCGACCACCTCGCCACCCGGATGCGGCGCAACAACGAGAACCTGATGGTGTTGTCCGGGGCGGAGCCCGGCCGCAGGTCGGGCCAGCCGATCAGCACCACGGACGTGCTGCGGGCCGCGGTCTCCGAGATCGAGCAGTACCAGCGGGTCGTGGTGCGCACCCCGCCGGCCTCGCGGGTGCTCGGCTACGCGGCCAGCGACCTGATGCGGCTGCTCGCCGAACTGCTGGACAACGCCACCGCGTTCTCCGCGCCGGACACCCAGGTCATCGTGGTCCCCCAGCTGATGGAGGACGGCTCGCTGTCGCTGGACATCATGGACAAGGGCATCGGCATGAACGAGGCCGAGGTCGCCGAGGCCAACGCCCGGCTGACCGAATCGGCCTCGGTGGACCTGGCCACCTCGCGCCGGATGGGCCTGTTCGTGGTCGGCAGGCTGGCGAGCAGGCACGGCTTCGGCGTGACGCTGCACGGCGGCAAGGACATCGCGGGCGTGCGCGCCACGGTCACCGTCCCGGCGGGCCTGGTGGTGGGCGAGGACGCCCAGCAACCGCCCGCGCAGCCGGAATCGGCGCCGCAGCCCGCTGGCGCCCCGCTGCCGCGGCGGCAGCGGCAGGTGAACGGCACTCCGGTGGAGCGGCCGGGGACCGGGCACGGCGCCGCGGTGAACGGGTTCGGCGGCGGCCCGCAGGCCCCGCCGCCACGTACCGCGGGACCTCCCTCGGAGATGGAGGTCTCCGGGACGGCGCTGTTCAGCCCGATCGACCGGGACGACCAGGATGCCGACCGCTCCACGCGGCCCCAGCAGCCGAAACCGGCCCAGCCCGCGCCGAGCCCTGCGCAGCCGGAGGCCGCGCAGCCCGCCGAGCCCGCTGCCGCCTGGCCGACCGAGCAGGACGGTCCGGACGAGGCCGCGTCGGCCCAGGAGGTGGCCACCGGGGCCACGGAGGCCACCGAGGACGGTGCGGGCGCCGGGGACACCCAGGACACCCAGGACGCCGTGAGCACCGAGCCCGCGGAGGACACCGAGACCACCGAGCGGGTGCAGCACCCGGCCGCGGGCAAGGCGGACCGGCGCAGGCCGGGGGCGGTACCCGGCGGCAAGGAACTGTTCGAGGCGAACAGCACCGTGCTGAGCGACTGGTGGAGCGCCGCGACCACGGCCGCCGACGCCGCCCGCAGGGCACAGCAGGCCGACGACTGGCGGACCGAGACCACCCCGATCTTCGACGCCACCCTCTCCGCGTGGTTCCGCACCGCCGAGGAGCAGCCGAAGGCGGCGGAGGAGCGTGGCGACGCGGCCAGCGCGGCCATGCAGAGCTGGGACTTCGCCAGCGACGAGAGTTGGCGTACGGTGCAGGCGGTGTCCCGGACCGAGCCGTCCAGCTACACCCCCGCGGGCCTGCCCCGCCGCAGGCGCGGGGAGTACCTGATGCCGGGCAGTGCGGCGCGCACGGAGGGCGGCGCGGAGGAGTCCACCGGCAAGGCTGCGGAGCTGCCCACCAGGGATCCGGCCGATGTCCGGGGCAGGTTGAGCAGCTTCCAGCAGGGGCTCAGCCGGGGACGCAGGCGCAGTTCGGGCGAGCAGCCCGGCGCGTCGCAGCAGGCCCGGCCGGAGCAGCGGCCCGGCGGTGCGGGCGGCAACCAAGAGCACCCCCAGGATCCCCAGTCCACCCAGGACCGCAAGGACACCCAGGGCACGCGGTCGGAAGGCGACTGGTCGTTCGCCTCCGACGAGCGGCACCGGTCCGCGCGGTCCGCGATGAGCTCGTCACCGTCCGCCTATACTTCGGCGGGGTTGCCCCGGCGTCGTCGTGGCGAACGGCTGATGCCGGGCAGCGCCGGACCGGCGAAGGCGGCACCGCGCGCCGAGCGCGATCCCGCCGACGTCCGCGGGCGGTTGAGCAGCTTCCAGCAGGGAATCCGCCGGGGCCGGCACCAGACCGCTGAACCGGCCGACGGCAACCAAGAGAAAGTGGAGGGTGAATGACCTCGCCGGAAGGGGCACAGCCTCAACAGAATCAGTTCGGATGGTTGGTCAACGACTTCGCCGAGCGGGTGCCGGGGGTGGCCCACGCGGTCGTCGTCTCCGCGGACGGCCTGCTGTTGACCTCGTCGAACCGCCTCCCGCTGGACCGGGCCGACCAGCTGGCCGCCGTCGCCTCCGGGCTGGTGAGCCTCACCCAGGGCGCCGCGCGGTGCTTCGAGGCCGGGGCGGTCAACGAGACCGTGGTCGAGATGGAGCTGGGCATCATGGTGCTGATGTCCATCAGCGATGGTTCCTGCCTGGCCGTACTCGCGGCCCCGAACTGCGATATCGGGCAGGTGGCCTATGAAATGACCCTGCTCGTGGACCGGGTCGGGCAGATCCTCACCCCGGAGCTGCGCGCGCAGCTGCAGAGCTCGGGCGGCTCGCTGATCGGTGAACCGGTGGGCTGATGAACACGGGATCGGGGTTCTTCGGTGAAGAGCCGGGCGCGGATCGCCGGCCCCAGGAGGAGGGGAGCGGCGCCGCCGAAGGGCGCGCGGAGGAGAGCACGTTCGCCGATGTGCTCAACTCCTTCACCTTGGACTCCGGGCGCGGCCGGAAGAAGCGTAAGAAGAAGAGCAAGGAGGACTCGCGCGGCGACGCGGGCGCCGCACGCCCTGGGCACTCGACCGGAAAGGAGCAGCGCGTGTCTGCCGAAGCCATCCCCTTACCGGCGGCGGAAGAGGAAACGGGGTTCGTCCGCCCGTATGCCATCACCGGTGGCCGGACCAAGGCCAACTACGCACTGGAGCTGGAGACACTGCTCTCCACCCGGGAGCACGACACCATGCCGGCGCCCGAGCTGGTCGAACATCGATTGATCATGGAAGAATGCCGGACCCCGCGGTCGGTCGCCGAGATCGTCTCGGCCCTCCGGGTTCCGCTCGGCGTCGCGCGAGTCCTGATCAGTGACGCGGCAGATGCGGGTCTGATCGCTGTGCACAGGACCGTCTCGAGTGACGACGGCGCCGAGGAACATCTGATGTTGATGGAAAGGGTTTTGAGTGGACTCCGTCGGCTTTAAGGCACCGCGGAATGCGGAAGGTGTAGCCCGCCAGGCGGCGGGCGGCGGCACCGCGGCGCCGACCATGACGTCAGCCAAGATCGTCGTGGCCGGCGGGTTCGGCGCTGGCAAGACCACCTTCGTGGGGTCGGTGTCCGAGATCGTCCCGTTGACCACCGAGGCGATGATGACCGATGCCAGTACCGGCATCGACGACCTCGATGCGACCCCGAACAAGTCCACGACCACCGTCGCGATGGACTTCGGCCGGGTCTCGCTGGACGAGGACCTGATCCTCTACCTGTTCGGCACGCCGGGGCAGCAGCGGTTCTGGTTCATGTGGGACGACCTGGTACGCGGCGCGATCGGGGCCGTGGTGCTCGCCGACACCCGGCGGCTCGCCGACTCCTTCGCCCCGGTGGACTTCTTCGAGGATCGCGGCCTGCCGTACATCATCGGGCTGAACACCTTCGACGGGGTGCTGCACCACGACGTCAACGACGTGCGCGAGGCGCTGTCGATCGACCCGAACACCCCGATCGTCCGGTGCGACGCGCGGGACAGGGAGTCGACGAAGCAGACCCTGATCACCCTGGTCGAGTACGCCATGCGGCAGTGGATCGCGCGCCGCTCCGCGGCAGCGCAGTAACGGGTCGGGTGACCGTCATCACGGTGGGTCATGCCTTCAAAATAGTAGGAAGTCCAAGTATTTTGGAGGGATGAACGCCGAACTGTACCGGCCGGAGCACCCCGTCCGGTTCGTGACCGCATCCAGCCTCTTCGACGGGCACGACGCTTCGATCAACATCATGCGGCGCATCCTGCAGTCCCAGGGCGCCGAGGTGGTGCATCTCGGGCACAACCGGTCGGTGGACGAGGTGGTCACCGCGGCGATCTCGGAGGACGTCCAGGGCGTCGCGATCAGTGCCTACCAGGGCGGGCACGTGGAGTACTTCAGCTACCTGGTCGAGCTGCTGGCCGACCGTGGCGCCGGGCATATCAAGGTGTTCGGCGGGGGCGGCGGCGTGATCGTGCGCGAGGAGATCGAGCTGCTGCACTCGCGCGGGGTGGCGCGCATCTTCTCCCCGGACGACGGCCTGGAGATGGGCCTGCCCGGCATGATCAACTCGATGATCCGGGCCTGCGATGTGGACCTCGGCAGCAGGGAGACCGGCACGGTGGACACCCTGCTCTCCGGCGATGTGCCCACCCTGTCCAGGGTGATCACCCGGCTGCAGGCGGACACCCTGCCGGGGGAGTGGACCTCGGCGATCACCGAGGCGGCGCGGGGGCGCACCGTGCCGGTGCTGGGCATCACCGGCACCGGGGGCTCGGGTAAGTCCTCGCTCACCGACGAGCTGGTCCGGCGGTTCCGGCTGGACCAGGAGGACAAGCTGCGCATCGCCGTGCTGGCGGTCGACCCTTCCCGGCGGCGCGGTGGCGGCGCGCTCCTGGGTGACCGGATCCGGATGAACTGCTTGGACGGGGCGCCGGTGTTCTTCCGTTCGCTGGCCACCCGCACGACCAGCGGGGAGATCCCGACCGGGCTGGACGAGGCGGTGCTGGCCTGCAAGGCGGCGGGCTACGACCTGGTGATCGTGGAGACCCCCGGGATCGGCCAGGGCGACGCCGGGATCGTGGACCATGTCGACTACTCGCTGTACGTGATGACGCCGGAGTTCGGCGCCGCGTCCCAGCTGGAGAAGATCGACATGCTGGACTTCGCGGACACCGTGGCGATCAACAAGTTCGAGCGCCGCGGCGCCGAGGACGCCCGCAGGGACGTGGCCAGGCAGCTGGTGCGCAACCGGGAGGCCTTCGGCTCCGCGCCGGAGGACATGCCGGTCTACGGCACCAGCGCGGCGAAGTTCAACGACGACGGGGTGACCGCCCTGTACCAGCACCTGCGGGACGACCTGGCCGAGCTCGGCCTCTCCGTCTCGGCAGGGGTGCTGCCCGCGGTGGAGGGCAAGGTCTCCACCGACGCCTCCACCATCATCCCCTCCTCGCGCACTCGCTACCTCGCCGATATCGCCGCGACCGTGCGCGGGTACCACGAGCACACCCGCGCCCAGGCCGAGGCGGTACGCCAGCGCGAGCACCTGCGCGCGGCGCGGGAGGCGCTGGCCGGAGCCGGTTCCGGCACCGAGGACCTCTCCCGGCTGCTGGAGCGGGCCGAGCAGGAGGTGGACGCCGAGTCGCGGCGGCTGCTGGAGGCCTGGCCCGAGCTGGCCGAGTCCTACCGGGCCGAGGAACTGGTGGTGCGGATCCGGGACAAGGAGCTGCATACTCAGCTGTGGCGGGACACCCTCTCCGGCAGCAGGATCCCGCGGGTGGCGCTGCCGCGCTACGCCGACCCCGGTGAGCTGCTGTCCTTCCTGCGCAGGGAGAACCTGCCGGGATACTTCCCCTACACCGGCGGGGTGTTCCCGTTCAAACGGGAGGGGGAGGACCCGGCGCGGATGTTCGCGGGGGAGGGCGACCCGTTCCGCACCAACCGGCGGTTCAAGTACCTCTCCTCGGACTCCGAGGCCAAGCGGCTGTCCACTGCCTTCGACTCGGTGACCCTGTACGGGCACGATCCGGACACCCGGCCGGACATCTACGGCAAGGTGGGCACCTCCGGGGTCTCCATCGCGACACTGGAGGACATGGAGGTGCTCTACGAGGGCTTCGACCTCACCGCACCGACCACCTCGGTGTCCATGACGATCAACGGCCCGGCACCGACCATCCTGGCGTTCTTCCTGAACACCGCGATCGACCAGAAAATGGACGCCTTCCGCGCGGAGCACGGGCGGGAGCCGTCCGAGTCCGAGGCCGCGCAGCTGCGCGAGTGGACCCTGCGCAATGTGCGCGGCACCGTGCAGGCGGACATCCTCAAGGAGGACCAGGGCCAGAACACCTGCATCTTCTCCACCGAGTTCTCGCTGCGGATGATGGCCGATGTCCAGGAATGGTTCATCGAGCACGGGGTGCGCAATTTCTACTCGGTGTCGATTTCCGGTTACCACATCGCGGAGGCCGGGGCGAACCCGATCTCGCAGCTGGCCTTCACCCTGGCCAACGGGTTCACCTACGTGGAGTCCTACCTGGCGCGCGGGATGGACATCGACGACTTCGCGCCGAATCTTTCGTTCTTCTTCTCCAACGGGATGGACGCGGAGTACTCGGTGCTGGGCCGGGTGGCCCGGCGGATCTGGGCGGTGGCGATGCGCGAGCGGTACGGGGCGGGCGAGCGCTCGCAGAAGCTGAAGTACCACGTGCAGACCTCGGGTCGCTCGCTGCACGCGCAGGAGATGAGCTTCAACGACATCCGCACCACGCTGCAGGCGCTGTGCGCGCTGTACGACAACGCGAACTCGTTGCACACCAACGCCTACGACGAGGCGATCACCACCCCGAGCGAGAGCTCGGTGCGCAGGGCGATGGCCATTCAGATGATCATCAACAAGGAGTGGGGCCTTTCCAAGAACGAGAACCCGCTGCAGGGCTCGTTCATCATCGACGAGCTCACCGACCTGGTCGAGGAGGCGGTGCTGACCGAGTTCGACCGGATCTCCGAGCGGGGCGGGGTGCTCGGCGCGATGGAGACCGGCTACCAGCGGGGCAAGATCCAGGACGAGTCGATGACCTATGAGCGGCTCAAGCACGACGGCTCGCTGCCCATCGTCGGTGTGAACACCTTCCGTAACCCCAGCGGTGCGGACGAGGAGGAGGGCGAGGTCGAGCTGGCGCGGGCGACGGAGGAGGAGAAGAAGTCCCAGCTGAGCCGGCTCGCCGACTTCCAGCAGCGCAACGCGGAGGAGTCGCGGCTGGCGCTGCGGCAGCTGCGCGAGGTGGCCACCAGCGGCGGCAACCTGTTCGGCGCCCTGATGGACGCCGCGCGGGTGTGCTCGCTTGGCCAGATCACCGAAGCCTTCTTCGAGGTCGGCGGCCAGTACCGCCGCAACGTCTGAGCTGCGGAATAGCAGGGCGGGTGGGGCGGTTGGGGCACGTATGAAGTTCGGAGCGACCACCTTTGTCACCGCCGACGGCATCCGGCCCGACCGCCTTGGCCCCGCGCTGGAGGAGCGCGGGTTCGACTCGCTGTTCATCGCCGAGCACTCGCATATCCCCGCCAGCAGGGAGAGCCCTTACCCGATGGGCGGGGAACTGCCCGGCGTCTACTACCGCAGCCTCGACCCCTTCGTCGCGCTGACCGCCGCCGCGGGCACGACCACCGATCTGCGGCTCGGCACCGGCATCGCGCTGCTCGTCCAGCGCGACACGATCCACACCGCCAAGGAGGTCGCCAGCCTGGACACGTTGTCCGGCGGCCGGGTGATCTTCGGTGTCGGGGTGGGCTGGAACAAGGAGGAGATGCGCAACCACGGCACCGACCCGCGCACCCGCGGTGCCCTGATGGACGAGCAGCTCGAGGCGCTGAAGATCATCTGGCGCGAGGAACAGGCCGAGTACCACGGCAAGTATGTCGACTTCGATCCGATCTTCTCCTGGCCGAAGCCGGTGCAGCGGCCGCACCCGCCGATCTACATCGGCGGCAACAGCCCCGCCGCCCTGGCCAGGGTGGCCACCCACGGCGACGGCTGGCTCCCCTTCGCCGTCAGCGACCCCGCGGAGATCCGGCCGCAGCTGGACCTGCTCGCCGAGCACACGGAAAAGGCCGAGGTGACCGTCAGCGGGGTGGACAGCGCCAACCGCGCGGTCATCGACGGTTACGCCGAGGCGGGCGTGCAGCGGGCCACCTTCGTGCTGCGGCCGCAGCCGGAGGGCGAGGTACTGCGCCAGCTGGACGGCCTGGCCGAGATCGTCGCGGCCTACCGGTGATAGGCGCCGACCGCCCGAGCCGGGGTAGGTTGGCCTCCGAGTGGAAGATCGACGGCCGGATCGGTTGAGGAGGAAGTTCGTGAGTGACGTGCAGATCGGTGTCGCCGCGGCACTGGAGCAGTTCTCTCCACGGGAGTCGGTGCGCCTGGCCGCGCTGGCCGAGCAGCACGGATTCTCCGGCCAGATGGCTGCCGACCATTTCCAGCCGTGGGTGCCGGCGCAGGGCGAGGCCTCGTTCGTGTGGAGTGTGCTCGCCTCGCTGGCCGAGAACACCTCCGGCGACCTCGGGCCCGGGGTGACCTGCCCCTCCTTCCGGCTGCATCCGGCGCTGGTCGCGCAGGCCGCCGCCACCCTCGAGGCCACCTACCCTGGCCGGACCTGGCTCGGGATCGGGTCCGGGGAGGCGCTGAACGAGCACATCATCGGCGGCTACTGGCCGGAGGCCCCGGAACGGGTGCGCCGGATGCTGGAGGCGCTGGAGGTCATCAACAAACTGTTCAGCGGCAAGGACGTCAAGCACAGCGGGGAGTTCTTCAAGCTGCACACCACCCGGCTGTGGACCCTGCCGGACGCCCCGCCGCCGATCTACATCGCCTCGGCCGCGCCGTACACCTCGCGCAAGACCGGGGAGCTCGCCGACGGGCTGATCACCCCCGGCGCCTCGCTGGAGAAGCTCAGCGGAATCCTGGACAACTTCGGTAAGGGCGCCCGCAAGGCGGGCAAGGACCCGGACACCATGCCGAAGCTGTTGCAGGTGCACCTTTCCTGGGCCGCCACCGACGAGGAAGCCTGGCAGAACGCGATGGAGCAGTGGCCGAACGGCGGGATGAAGTTCCCCAAGGCCGACATCCGATCGCCGTTCGACTTCGAGCAGATGGCCAAACTGGTGCGCCCGGAGGACTTCGAGGGCCGGATGGTGGTCTCCGCCGATCCCGATGTGCACCGGGCCGCGTTGCAGAAGTTCGTGGACGCCGGGTTCAACCGGATCTACCTGCACAACGTGGGGCGGAACCAGGAGGAGTGGCTGGAGGTCTTCGGCCGCGAGGTGCTGCCCAAGCTGACCAGCTGAGCCCGGTGGTGGCCGGTCCCGCCGGATCCGGCCACCACCTCCGGTCAGTGCCTGGCGAGCCAGGCGAGGACGTCCGCCTCGGCGGCGGTCAGCACACTGCCGTGGTCTGCGCCGGGATACACCTGGTAGTCCACTGTGGAACCGTGGCTGCGGGACCCTGCGACGATCGCGTCGGTTCCGGCCCGGGGGACCACCTGGTCGGCGGAACCCTGGGCCACGAACACCGGGCCGTCGGCGCGCTCGTGGCCGATCTCGTTCTCCGCGAACCAGTTCCGCAGCCGCTTCGTGGCGGCCTCGCCGTCGGGTTCGAACTGCTCGGCAGGCAACCCGGCCCGGACGAACCGCGCGATGAGGTCGTCGATGCACTCCCGGTGCACCTCGGGCAGCAGGCGCAGTGCCCGGCGGCCGAGATAGTCGGCGTAGTGCAGGCGCGGATGCTGGGTCTTCAGCCCGACCAGCATCATCGAGTAGAAGGTCTGCTCCAATGGGTCGCCTGCGGGTCCCTGGTCTACATACGGGGTCATGTTCGGTGCCGGGGCGTAGGCCACCGACCCGCGGAAGTCCAGGCCGTCGCCGTACTCCCCGGCCAGCTCCGCCGTGGCGAACGAGGCCTGGCCGCCCTGCGAGTGGCCAACGGCGAACCAGCGCGCCGACAGCTCCGGTGCCAGCCGCCTCGCCGCGCGCACCGAGTCCACAGTGGCCAGTGCTTCCGATTCGGAGATCAGGTATGGGTGCACCCCCGGCGTGCCGAGGCCGGCATAGTCGGTGGCGGCAATCGCGTAGCCGTTGCGCAGGAAGGAGCCAAGCTGGGAACCGTAGGCGGCGCCGGGGTCGTGCGAGGGGGCGCACCGGTCGCCGATTCCGGTGGTGCCGTGGTCCCAGGCGAGCACCGGCCATCCGCCATCCGGTGCGGGACCGGGCGGCAGCAGGGTGAACCCGCTGACCACGGTGTAGCCGCCGCCCGGGGTGGTGGACAGGTACCGCATCCGGTACCCGCGGGTCCCGTCCGGGAACGGGTCGGCGGTGACGTCCACCCGCTCGGCCGACAGCAACCGGCCGGACCACGACGGGTGTCCGGTGGCGGGCGCGTCCGCGACCGCCACGGCCGGCGTCGCCGCCAGCAACAGGGCAAGGAACACGGTCAGCAAGCGGGATCTCATCCATCCCCTATACCACCGTGCGCCGCTACTGAGCTCCGCTGTCCGTGCCCTGCTTGTCCAGCAGGAGGTGGACCGCCAGTTCGAGGCGGTGCGCCACATCGGCGGCCGAGGCGCGGCGGGTGACCCAGGCGACCAGGTTGGCCATCCAGACATCGGCGATCACGTGGAAGACCGCGCGGTCGTTCTCGGTCGGCTCCTCGATGCCCATCGCCGTGGCGAACATGTTCTCCATCGTCCGGCCGACCAGCTCCACCTCGGCGGCCGCGGTGGTGTCGGCGAACATGAAGGCCCGCACCATCGCCTCGGTGAGGTGCGGGTCGCGCTGCATCATCCGGGTGTTGCGGCCGAGGACGAACAGCAGCCGCTCGATCGGCGAGTCCCCGGGGATGGTTCCACGCTCGAGCTTGTCCTGCGCCCGTTGGAACTCCCTGGCCAGCCCGGACACCAGCAGGTGGATCTTGGAGGGGAAGTAGCGGTACAGCGTGCCCAGTGCGACATCCGCCTTGTCGGCGACGGCGCGCATCTGCACGGCGTCGTAGCCGCCCTTGGCGGCGAGCGCGAGCGTCGCGTCGATGATGCGCTTGCGCCGGTCGCGCTGGGCGGCGGAGCCGAGCTCCTCGCCGCCGATCGTGCTCAGGCCGCCACGGGACTTGGTCTGCCCGGACGCCTTGGGCTTGCCTGCCATCGGTCTGTTCCCCCTGTTGAGCGAACCTGTTTCATTTTGTAGGCGTAGCGTACCCAATATGGAGGCTTGTTCAACTGCAGGCCCATTAGACACAAAACTGAAACAAGTTCTACTATGTGTGGGTACGTCGTGTCCGTCGTCCGCTCATGGGAGGGCTCGTGCCGATCGCGATCACCAAGGAGCAGCGCGCGCTGGCCGAGTCGATCAGGGCATGGGTGAGCAGGCGGCAGCCCTGCTCGGCGGTGCGGGATCCGGACACCGGCGCCCATCTGCTGGACGAGCTCGCCGAGCTCGGGTTGTTCGGCGTGGCGGTGCCCGAGGGGCTGGGCGGTGCGGGTGGCTCGGTGACCGATCTGGCCGCCGGGCTGGAGGAGGTCGCGGCCGGCCTGGTGCCGGGGCCGGTGTTCGGCGGGCTGCTCGCCGGGCTCGCGCTCGCCACCGCCCCGGACTCCCGGCAGGCCAAGGAGCTACTGCCCGTGCTGGCCGAGGGCGGGACGCGGGTGGCGGTTGCCTGCGGGGAGCGGGCCGGGGCGAGCGCCCACCCCGAGGGCGGGCTGCTGGTGAGCGGACGGCTGGGCCCGGTAGCGGACGCGCGGCCCGGCGCCCACCTGCTGCTCGCCGCCGAACTGGATGGGCGGCCGGAGTGGTTCCTGCTGCCGCCCGGCAGCCCCGGGGTGCGCATCACCCCGGCACCCGCCATGGACACCTCCCGTGAGCTGGGCTTCGTGCACCTGGACGAGGTGCGGGTGCCGCCGGACGCGCTGCTGCCGGACCTTGGCGGGTCCACGGTCGATGACCTGGCGCTCACCCTGGCCGCCGCCGAGGCGGCAGGGGTGGCCGGGTGGTGCGTGCGCACCGCGGCCGAGTACGCGAAGGTGCGCGAGCAGTTCGGCAGGCCGATCGGCTCCTTTCAGGCGGTCAAGCACCTGTGCGCGGAGATGCTGTGCCGCGCGGAACTGGCCGCCGCACTGGCCTGGGACGCCGCCCGCGCCGCCGGGGACCGGGCGGGCCAGCACGCCCTCGCCGCGGCGACGGCCGCCGCCTATGCGCTGGACGCGGCGGTGGACAACGCCAAGGACTGCATCCAGGTGCTCGGCGGGATCGGTTTCACCTGGGAACACGACGCCCACCTCTACCTGCGGCGTGCGGTGGCGACCCGCCAGCTGTTCGGCGGGTCGGCGCGCTGGCGCCGCCGGGCGGCCGAGCTGGCGCTGCGCGGTACCCGGCGCGGGCTTGAGCTGGACCTCGGTGACTACGCCGAGGACGAGGTCGCCGAGCGGGCCCGGGCGGTGGCCGAGGAGATCGCCGCTCTCCCGCCGCGGCGGCAGCGCGAACGGCTAGCCGAGACCGGGTATCTCATGCCGCACTGGCCGCGGCCGTACGGGCTGGACGCCCCGGCGGCGCATCAGCTGGTGATCGACGCCGAGCTGGTTCGCGCCGGGGTGCGCAGGCCCGATCTGGTGATCGGTGCCTGGGCAGCGCCCACCATCCTGCGGCACGGCACCGCGGCTCAACAGGAGCGGTTCGTCGGGCCCACGCTGCGTGGTGAGATCACCTGGTGCCAGCTGTTCAGCGAGCCGGACGCGGGCTCCGACCTCGCCGCGCTGCGCACCACCGCGGTGCGCACGGACGGCGGCTGGCTGCTCACCGGGCAGAAGGTCTGGACCTCACTCGCCCGTACCGCGGACTGGGCCATCTGCCTGGCCAGAACCGATCCGAAGGCACCCAAGCACAAGGGAATCACCTACTTCCTGGTGGACATGAGCGCACCGGGGATCGAGACGCGGCCGCTGCGTGAGATCACCGGGGAGTCGGTGTTCAACGAGGTGTTCCTGCACGAGGTGTTCGTGCCGGACGACTGCGTGGTGGGCGAGGTCGACGGCGGCTGGCGGCTCGCCCGCACCACCCTCGCCAGTGAGCGGGTGGCCCTCGGCGGTGGTTCCGCGGTGGGGGAGGGGGTCGAGGCCCTGCTCTCCGCGGCGCCGGCCGATCCGGACCCGGCGCTGCTGGAGCGGCTCGGCGTGCTGGTGGCCGAGGGGTCGGCAGGCTCGATGCTCGGGTTGCGGGCCACCCTGCGCAGGCTGGACGGGCAGCAGGCCGAAGCCGAGTCCAGTGTGCGCAAACTGGCCGGGGTGCGGCAGCGGCAGGCGGTGGCCGAGGCTGCGCTGGACCTGCTCGGCCCGGCCGGTGCGGTCGCGGACGGGCCCGGCTCGGCCGCGCAACACGAGTTCCTGCTCTCCCGCTGCCTGAGTATCGCGGGCGGCACCACGCAGGTACTGCTCAACGTGGCCGGGGAGCGCCTGCTCGGCCTGCCAAGGGATCCGGGGTCCTGAGTGGACGCACGGTGGCCTCGAGGAAGCGCGCGACACCCCGGATCACGTGCGCGCCACGAATCGAGGGCAGTAGGTCGAAGGCGTGCTGCGCACCGGACAGCTCCGCGTAGCCCACCGGGTTGGCGGAGACCTCGCGCAGTCGCCTGGTGAACTCCCTGGCCTCCCGCACCGGCACCAGTGAGTCGCGTTCCCCGTGCAGCACCAGGAACGGCGGGGCGGACCCGGTGACCCGGTCCAGCGGTGAGCCTGCGAGGTAGTCCGCGCGGAACTCCTCCGGATCCTTGCCGACGATCCGCCGGGCCAGCACGGCCCGCAGCCGCGCCGTACTCGCCCTGGAGCCGCTGCTCGCGGCGAAGTCGTAGACGCCGTAGTGCGGCACGCAGGCCTGCACACTGGTGTCCGCCTCCGCGAAACCCGGCTGGAACCGGGGATCGTCCGCGGTCAGCGCCAGCAGCGCGGCCAGATGCCCGCCTGCCGAACCACCGGTGACCGCCAGCCGTGCCGGATCGCCGCCGTAGTCCGCTATGTGCTCGCGGATCCAGGCCACGGCCCGCTTGGCGGCGACGATATGCGCGGGCCAGCGCGCGGCGGGGGAGAGCGGGTAGTTGATCGCCACGCAGACCCACCCGCGTCGCGCCAGGTGCACCATCAGCGGCAGCCCCTGTAGATCCTTGCTGCCGTACATCCAGGCTCCGCCGTGCACCTGCAGCAGCACCGGGCATGGTTGCTCCGGCACCCTGGGCCGGTACACGTCCAGCAGGAACCGCCTGCCGCCCGGCGCGTAGGCGATGTCCCGGTCCCGCCGGATCCCGGCCGGGCGAGGCGGCGGGCCGAGCCGGTCGGCGTAGCCGGGGCCGAGTGCCTCCACCAGCGCGGTCTCCACCTCGCCCCGGGCCCGCTGGGCGGAGAGGATGGCCGCGCCCAATCCGCCTGCCGAGGCGGCCGCCATGGCGAGCCCGGCCCGATCGGCACGGCCGCGGATCCCGTGCCGTGCCACATGCGCCGCGGTGTCGGCGAGGTTCAGCGCGAGCAGTTGCGGGGCCAGCTCGGTGGCGAGCATGCCGGCCAGGAAGGTGGGAACGGCCGCACGTGCCCCGCGTACCGGCCGGATCGCGTTGGCGGTGATCGCCAGGCCGAGCGCCTTGCGGGCGAGGAAGGTCTGCCGCATGGATACCTACTCTAGAGTAGGTTCCTGGGGAGTGGGGGAGTGGCACTTGCCGTGATCCGCCGCCGTGGTTAAGACTAGAACAAGTTTCAGTATTGACCGCGGCGTCGGAGCGAGGAGCGAGCGTGGACTTCACCCTCGACGAGAACCAGCGGGCGGTCGCCGACCTCGCCGCCGAGGTGCTCGCCAAGGAACTCGACACCGAGCGGGCGCTCGGCGAGCACGGGTACGACGAGCGGCTGTGGCGGGCGCTGGCCAAGGCCGGGCTGCTGTCCCTCGCACTGCCGGCCGAGCTGGGCGGGGACGATCTGGGCCTCGCGGAGGTTGCCGTGCTGCTGGCCGAGCTCGGCCGCGCGGCGGCCCCGGTGCCCGCGCTGGCCACCCTGGCGCTCGGCGTGCTGCCGGTGAACGAGCTCGGCGCACCGGCGCAGCGGGCGGACGTACTACCGGGGGTGGCCGCGGGCGAGGACGTCCTCACCGCCGCGTTGCATGAGCCCTCCGCACCGCTGACCAGCAGCCCGGCCACCACCGCGAGCAGCTCCGGCGGGCGCTGGGTGCTGTCCGGCACCAAGATCGCGGTGCCGTTCGCGGCCACCGCGACGCGCATCCTGGTCCCGGCCACGATGCCCGGCGGCATCGGCGTGTTCCTGCTGCACCCGGCCACCGAGGGGGTGAGCCTGGTCCCGGCGGGGAACGAAGGCACGCTGCTGCTCGATCGTGCCCCGGTGGCGGACGCCGACCTGCTGGGCTCGCACCGCGGCGGCGAGGCGCTGGCCGTGCTGCACCGCTGCGCGCTGGCAGGCGCGGTCGCGTTCGGCGACGGCGTGCTGGCCGGGGCGCTGCGGCTGACCACCGAGCACCTCGGTGCCAGGCAGCAGTTCGGCCGGCCGCTGGCCACCTTCCAGGCGGTGGCCCAGCAGGTCGCCGATGTGTACGTGGCGGCCCGCACGGTCCACCTCGCCGCCACCTCCGCGGTCTGGCGGCTGGCGACCGGCCGTGACCCGGAGCCGGACCTCGGGATCGCCGCATACTGGCTGGCCGAGGAGGCGCCCCGCGCGCTGGCCGCCTGCCACCACCTGCACGGCGGGCTCGGCCTGGACGTGACCTACCCGCTGCACCACTACTATGCGCTGGCCAAGAGCCTCGCCAGGGATGTGGGCGGCGCCCGAGCTCGGCTGGACCGGCTCGGCGACCTGGTGGCGGGGTGAGCGGAATGTACCTGGAACTGACCACGGCGCAACGGGAATTGCGGGCCGAGCTGCGGGCGTACTTCGCCGGGCTGGTCTCGGACGAGGAACGCGCACGGATGCGGCGGGACCGGCACGGGCCGGTGTTCCGGGAGATCGTGCGGCGGATGGGCCGGGACGGCTGGCTCGGCGTCGGCTGGCCGACCGAGTACGGCGGCAGGGGCTTCGGCGAGATCGAGCAGCACATCTTCGCCGACGAGGCCGCGCGCGCCGATGTGCAGCTGCCCGCCGTCACGCTGCAGACCGTGGGTCCCACCCTGCAGGCCTTCGGCACGCCGGAGCAGAAGGCCCGGTTCCTGCCGAAGATCCTGGCTGGGGAGGTGCATTTCGCCATCGGCTACAGCGAGCCGGAGGCGGGAACCGACCTCGCCGCGCTGCGCACCTCCGCGGTGCGCGAGGGCGAGGAGTACGTGGTGAACGGGCAGAAGATCTTCACAACCGGTGGCCACGACGCGGACTACATCTGGCTGGCGGTGCGCACCGACCCGGACGCCCCGAAGCACAAGGGCATCTCGATCCTGATCGTGGACACCCGCGATCCCGGTTACTCCTGGACGCCGATCATCACCTGCGACGGCGCGCACCATGTGAACGCGACCTACTACTCCGATGTGCGGGTTCCGGCTGAGATGCTGGTCGGCACCGAGAACAGGGGCTGGAAGCTGATCACCACCCAGCTCAACCACGAGCGGGTGATGCTCGGCCCTGCGGGCCGGATCGGGGGGCTGTACGACCGGGTGCGCTCCTGGGCGGCCGCCCGCGCCGACCCGGACGGCTTCCCGCTGCTGGACCGGCAGGATGTGCGCGCGGCACTGGCCGAGGCGCTGGCGGCCACCCGGATCAACGAGCTGCTGAACTGGCAGGTCGCGGCCTCCTCCGGCGCCGGAGGCGTCGCGGTGGCGGACGCCTCGGCGACCAAGGTCTTCGGCTCCGAGCGGATCCAGCGGGTGGGCAGACTACTGGAGGAAATCGTGGCACGACACGGAGATCCGGCCGATCCGGAAACGGCCGGGCTGGCGGAATGGCTGGACGTCCAGGCCCGGCGCAACCTGGTGCTCACCTTCGGCGGCGGGGTGAATGAGATCCAGCGCGAGCTGATCGCCAGCTCCGGCCTCGGACTGCCCCGGGTGCCACGATGACCGGCGCGGTGCAGGCGACGGCCGAGCACCTTGCCGCACAAGGGGAATCCCGGGCCCGGCCGGGCCGGGATCCGGTGAACCTGCCAATGGTGCACAACTGGACCGAAGCCATCGGTGATGCCAACCCGGTCTATACCGACGCGGAGGCGGCCAGGGCCGCAGGCCACGAGGGGCCGGTCGCCCCGCCGGCCATGATGCAGGTGTGGACGATGAACGGCCTGCATGGCACGCGGGCCGAGGACGATCCGCTCGGTGCCATGATCTCGGCGCTGGACGAGGCCGGGTTCACCTCGGTTGTCGCCACCAACTCCGAGCAGACCTACCACCGCTACCTGCGCTACGGCGAGGAGGTTTCGGCCACCAGCAGGCTGGAGAGCGTGGTCGGTCCGAAGCGGACCGGCCTTGGCGAGGGCTGGTTCGTCACCACCCGGACGAACTGGTACTCCGGTGCCGAGCTGGTCGCCGAGATGATGTTCCGGGTGCTCAAGTTCCGGCCACCCGAGGCCGGGCCAGCCGGGGAGGTCGAGCACACCGCCGTGCTGCGCCCGGTGATCAGCAGGGACACCGAGTTCTTCTGGGAGGGCACCAGGAAGGGCGAGCTGCGCATCCAGCGCTGGGGCGACGAGCTGCGGCATCCGCCCGGTCCGATGCCACCGGACGGCGACCTCGCCGCGGTTCCCGACTACGTGGTGGCCGCCGGTACCGGGACCGTGTACAGCTACGTGGTGCATCACCACCCGGGGGTCCCCGGCAAGCGGCTGCCCTTCGTGGTCGCGCTGGTCGAGCTGGACGAGGGAGTGCGGATGCTCGGCGAGCTGGTCGATGCCGATCCGGGGGAGGTCGACATCGGGCTGCCGGTCGAGGTGGTCTTCCTGCGGGTGGACGAGGAGCTGACCCTGCCAGGCTGGAGGATCGTCCGATGACCGCCGTCGAGACCGGTACCGAGCTGACGCCGCTGCGCATCGAGGTGACGCCCACCTTCGTGGTGAGCACCGCGCTGGCGACCCGTGACTTCCAGGATGTGCACCACGACCGGGATGCCGCGGTGGCAAGGGGGTCGAAGGACATCTTCCTGAACATCCTTACCGACACCGGGCTGGTGCAGCGTTTCGTCACCGACTGGGCGGGCCCGCGGGCCCTGGTGCGCGCGGTGCGGATCCGGCTGGGAGTGCCCTGCTACGCCTACGACACCCTGACCCTGAGCGGCAGGGTGGCCGAGCGCACCGGCACCGAGGCGGTGGTCGAGGTCTCCGGCAGCTGCTCGCTGGGAGAGCACGTCACCGGAACGGTCCATATCGAACTACCGGAGGCGGCATGACACTGTCCGGCGCGGCGGCAATTGCCGGGATCGGCGCGACCGAGTTCTCCAAGGACTCCGGGCGCAGCGAGCTGCGACTGGCCGCGGAGGCCGTCGGTTCGGCGCTGGCCGACGCCGGCCTTTCACCGTCCGATGTGGATGGTCTGGTCTCGTTCACCATGGATGGCAACAGCGAGATCGCGGTGGCACGCGAACTCGGCATGGGCGATCTTTCGTTCTTCAGCCGGATCCACTACGGCGGCGGCGCGGCGGCGGCGACGGTGCAGCAGGCGGCGATGGCCGTGGCCACCGGGGTCGCCGAGGTGGTGGTCGCCTACCGCGCGTTCAACGAACGATCCGGGCAGCGCTTCGGCCAGGTGTCCACGGCCGCGGCGCAGCAGGTCAACTCCTCCGGGGTGGACAACAGCTTCCACTACCCGATGGGCATCGCGACCCCGGCCGCCACGGTGGCTATGCTCGCCCGGCGCTACCTGCACGACTACGGGGCCACCAGCGAGGACTTCGGCCGGGTCGCGGTGGTGGACCGCAAGCACGCGGCCACCAACCCGAAGGCGTGGTTCCACGGCAGGCCGATCACCCTGGCCGAGCACCAGGCCTCGCGCTGGGTGGCCGAACCGCTGCACCTGCTGGACTGTTGCCAGGAGAGCGATGGCGGGGTGGCGCTGGTGATCACCAGTCTGCGGCGCGCCCGTGAGCTGCGTAACCCGCCCGCGGTGATCGCCGGTGCTGCGCAGGGCAGCGCCCCGGACCAGTACGTGATGACCAGCTACTACCGCGAGGAGCTTGCCGCGCTGCCGGAGATGGGTGTGGTCGGCAGGCAGCTGTGGCGGCAGGCGGGGATCGGCCCCGCGGACGTGGACGTGGCGGTGTTGTACGACCATTTCACCCCGTACGTGCTGATGCAGCTGGAGGAGCTGGGTTTCTGCGGCCGGGGTGAGGCCAAGGACTTCGTCCGGGACGGGGCGCTGGAGCTGGACGGCGCGTTGCCGCTGAACCCGCACGGCGGTCAGCTCGGCGAGGCCTACATTCACGGGATGAACGGCATCGCCGAGGGGGTGCGTCAGGTGCGCGGCAGCGCGGTGAACCAGGTCGCCGGGGTGCGGCATGTCGTGGTCACCGCGGGTACCGGGGTTCCGACGAGTGGTCTGGTGCTGGCCGCAGCTGCCTGAGCCAGCGGTCCAGCTGGCGGGGCGAGGTGCAGCGGAGCACGGTGGGGCCGGAAGGGTCGGCGGACCATCGCCGGATGCGTTCCCGCTTGCGGTGGAACGAGCGGAAATGCCAGCGGATGATCGAATCGCTGGAGAGCGCCTGCCGGAGTGTTTCCCGATTGCCGTTGCAGACCAGCCTGCGATCAAGGATTCGCCGGGCGGTGCGGTGCAGCAGTCTGGCAAGGGACAGCCAGCGCGGGTAGTCCAGCGCGACGATCAGCTCCACCCTGGCCAGCGGGATCTCCAGCCACTTGCCGTAGGCGGTGTCCAGGATCCATTCCTCACCCGCGCAGATCGCCGCGATCCGCCTGCGCTGCTCGTCATCGGGCACCTGCACCCAGCCCGGTTCCCAGGTCAGGTCGTCCACCGAATGCCACGGGAGTCCGGTGGCCGCCGCGATCCGTGCGGCCGCCGTGGTTTTGCCCGACCCGGTAACGCCATACACGAAGATTCTGTGCGCGACCACCGAGCGAGACTAGCAGCACAGGATATGCGAGTGTTCACCAACGCATCACCCGTTCGTGGCCTGGGCATGGCAGGGTGACGCGCCGACTGGTGGAGGTTGATCATGATCCGAGCCCGACTCGCGTTACTGCCCGTGCTGGCGCTGGCCGTCGGAGTGCTGACCGCGCCGGCCGCCCAGGCTGAACCGGGACCGGGCCGGTTCGAGCCGGTCCGCTTCGCCACGTTCAACGCCTCGCTCAACCGCGCCGAGGCTGGGCAGTTGATCACCGACTTGTCCACCCCGGACAACGCGCAGGCCCGCGAGGTCGCCGAGGTGATCCAGCGCAACCGGCCGGACGTGCTGCTGGTCAACGAGTTCGACTATGCGGCGGGTAACCTCGCTGCGGATCTGTTCCGGGACAACTATCTGGAGCGTGGCCAGAACGGCGCCAAGCCGATCCACTATCCGTACGCGTTCACCGCGCCGTCCAACACCGGCTTGCCGACCGGGTTCGATCTCAATCGGGACGGCCGCACCGGCACCGCGGACGACGCGCACGGCTTCGGTTTCTTCCCCGGCCAGTACGGCATGCTGGTGTTGTCGAAGTACCCGATCGACACCGGCGCGGTGCGCACCTTCCAGACGTTCCGCTGGAAGGACATGCCGGGCGCGATGCTGCCCGACGATCCGGCGACCCCGGCTCCCGCGGACTGGTACTCGCCAGAGGTCCTGGACGTGCTGCGCCTGTCGTCGAAGTCGCACTGGGACGTGCCGGTCCTTGTCGGGCGGGCGAGGATTCATTTCCTCGCCTCGCACCCGACGCCGCCCACGTTCGACGGTGCCGAAGACCGCAACGGCACCCGCAACCACGATGAGATTCGCTTCTGGGCCGACTACGTGACCCCCGGCAAGGGTGGCTATATCTACGATGACGCCGGCAGGCGTGGCGGCCTCCGGCCCGGAGCGCGGTTCGTGATCGCCGGCGACCAGAACTCCGACCCGCACGACGGCGACAGCGTGTCAGGCGCGATCAACCAGCTGCTCGACGCGCGGCGGGTGATCGACACGTGGCCGGGCAGCCTCGGCGGCTACTTCGCGGCCAGGGAGCAGGGCGGTGCGAACCAGGGCCATGGCACCCCCGCGTTTTTCGACACCGCGGACTTCAACGACAACGCCCCCGGTAACCTCCGGGTGGACTACGTACTGCCCTCCCGCGGTCTCTTGCCGATCGGCGACGGCGTGTTCTGGCCGACCGCAGGATCGCCGCTGGCTCGGCTGAACGACGCCTCGGATCACCACCTGGTACACGTCAACCTGCTGGTGCCCGGCCGGTAACGTACCCCTAGAAGGGTGGTTTGTCGTTGTCTGGGGTGAGGGGTTCGTGGAGGGGTTCGCGGGGGCTTTGGTGGATGTCTCCGTGGGGTGTGGTGATGGTGGGTATCCCGTCGATCACCTCGTATTTCCATCCCGGCAGGTCCTTCAGGTGGTGGTCGCGTTCGCAGTAGCCCACCAGCTCTTCTTCGTTGGTGCCCCCGCCCTGGGCCCAGTCGGTGGTGTGGTCGTTCTGGCACTGCTGCGAGGGCCGGTGGCACCCGATGCCCTGGCATTCCCGGTCTCGTACCCGCACGAACTCATCCAGTGCCGCCGGGGGCCGGTACCGCGTGCGTCCGAGGTCGGTGGGATGCCCGGTGGCCGGGTCGGTCAACAGCCGTCGCCAGACGCTGTCGGGGTGGGTGGCCAGCTCCCGCGCCAACGCCGCGGGGATGTGCCCGTGCCCGGCCAGGTATCCGGGCTGCTCGTCCAGCCCCAGCAGGGAGCTGGCGGCGAAGTAGAGGTACACCTCCGTGCGCGGCGCCCGGATCGTGCCGTCTTCTCGGAGGGCCAAATCGGCGAACACGTCCGCCCGCAACTGCTCCAACGTGCGACTGTCCCCTTCTTTCCGCATCCGTCGGGCGGCCCGGTCACAGCGTGCATAAATCGCACTGGCCACCTCCGTCGGGAGGTCGGCCATGAGGCTGGACACCCCATCGTCTTGATGGATGAGTTCCAGGGATCGTTGTGCCCGCCGGGCCCGGGTGCGCCGCGCCGCCCCGTCGGGGTCGACCGCGAGTACCTGGTAGCGCACCGACCGCCGCAGGCTGGTGCGGTCTTTGCGTTCCAGTTTGTCGCTCATCCGTTGGTCGACGTCGCGGGCTTGTTGGTCGGTGAGGACCGCGGTGGGTTCCACCACCGCTTTCACCTTCTCCTGGTCAATCCGGCCCTCGCGGAACGCGGCGAGGGTGTTCGGTAACCGGGTGAGGTGCTGTCCCAGTGCCAGGGCTTCTTCGACTCGGTGCCGGGTCCAGTAGAGGCGTCCGGCGATTTCGGTCACCAGCGAGACCCGTTCGTCCCGGTCGTGGGTGAGGTCGGCCACCAGCAGCACCCGCCGCGCTTCCAGCTGGGCGATGGCGCGTTCGTTGGCCTCCAAGGCGTCGAGTGTGGTGAGTGCGTCTTCGGGGGGATCCGTGTGCGGATCAGAACTGTGTCTGTCCATACCCACAATGATACCGTTCGGGCCGACAAGAATTCCCCGCGTGAATGTGTACCCGCTGGTATTCACTCGAATGCGTGTTCGACACAGAATGCATGCCGGGCCGGGCCCGGGGTGCTCGTTCCGTGGGGTGCTGGCGCTAGTAACCAGCCCTGCTAGTGGTGATGTGTGGAGCGCCAGTGCTCCGCGGCGCGCCGGAGGCGTGCTTGAAACCCAGCCACAGGCTCGTCACCGGCCAACACGTTTACCTGAGCGGCAAACACAATGTACGGGAATGGCCAAAGCGTGCGCGTGGGCGGCCAAAGCGTGCGCGGGAACGGCAAACACACGCGCGTAGGCGGCAAACACGAATTATGGGGTGGGTTCGAGGAGGGCGTCGGTGAGTACGGGGGCTTCGTCGCGGTCCAGGGCGACGGTGGTGACCACCAGGTTGCCGTTCTCTTGCCAGATCCGGGTGCGCAGGGTTTCGCCTGGCAGCACGATTCCGGCGAACTTCGCCGACCAGGAGCGGATGCGGGTGACGTCGGCGTCCAGCATCGCGTCGGTGACGGCTTTGGCAACCACCCCGTACGTACACAACCCGTGCAGGATCGGTACCTCGAACCCGGCGCGGGCGGCGAATTCGGGGTCGGCGTGCAGGGGGTTGCGGTCACCGCACAACCGGTACAGCAGGGCCTGCTGCGGCAGTGTCGGCGTGTCGACAACGGCGTCGGGTGCGCGGTCCGGCGGGTCGATCCGGTCCGAGCTCCCGCGCTCGCCCCCGAATCCGCCCTCGCCACGGGCGAAGATGCTCGATTCGGCAGTCCACAGCGGACTGCCGTCCGGCTCGGTCACCGTGGTCTCCTGCAGGATCACCGCGGCCTTGCCCTTGTCCAGCACGTCCGTGATCCGGGTGCGGGCCACCGCCTTACCCTCCACCGGGATCGGCCGGTGCACGGTGACCGCCTGCTTCCCGTGCACCACCTTGGCGAGATCGATCTCCACCCCGGGGAAGGACACCGACGGCGGTTCGAAGGTACGCAGGTTCGGCGCGACGGTGGCGAAACTCGGCAGCACCCGCAGGTCCGCCTCGTAGGCGTAGCGCAACTCGGCGGCATCGGTCGGGTTCGCACCTGCGCCGAGGGCGAGGTGGTAGAGCAGGACGTCGGAGGAGGTCCAGGCGAAGCGCAGCTCGTCCAGTTCGGCACCGATCGCGACGGCAGGGTCGATGGGCATCGGGGCTCCTACTCGTAGCTGACGGACACGTCGTCGGTGACCGGAAGGGACTGGCAGGCCAGCACGATGCCCTCGTCCAGATCGTCCGGTTCGAGCACGTCGTTCTCCAGCATGCGCACCTCGCCCGAGGTTATCCGGCAGGCGCAGGCACTGCACGCGCCTGCCCGGCAGGAGAAGGGTGCGTCCAGGCCATGCTCCAGCAACAAGTCCAGCAGTTTCTGCTTTCGCGGCCAGGAAAAGGAGTGCTGCTGCCCATCCAGTTCGACGTGTACCGAGGCCGGTCCCTGCTCCTCCGAGCTGACCTCCGCCGGTTTCACCTTCTCGAACGGGTTACCGCCCAACGAGACGAACTTCTCCGTGCGCATCCGGTTCCGCGGCACGTCCAGTGCCTTCAGCGCGCTGGTCGCGGCGGTCATGAACGGCTTGGGTCCGCAGACAAACGCCTGGTACCCGGCGAACGGCGTGGCCAGTGCCCGCAGCCGTTCGGCGTCCGGCAAGCCCTGCACGGTCTCCAGCCAGTGCACCACGGTGAGCCGGTCCGGCGCGGCCGCGGCCAGCTCCCGCAGTTCCGTGCCGAAGATCACCGAGCGCTCGTCCCGGTTGGCGTAGATCAGCACCAGCCTGCCGGTTCCCTTTGCCAGCACCGATTTCACGATCGAGATGACCGGGGTGATCCCGCTACCCGCGGCGAACAGCAGCAGATCCTCCTCCAGCGAGGCCGGGGTGAACACGCCACTGGGCGGCAGCACCTCCAGGTCCGCTCCGGCCCGCAGGTTGTCGCAGATCCAATGGGAGGCGTAACCATCCGCGGTACGCTTGACCGTGATTTTCGGCGCGTCCCCGGTATGTGGAGAGCTGGACAACGAGTAGCACCGCGCCACCGAACCGCACCGCTCGCTCGGCACCCGCACGGTGAGGAACTGCCCCGGCCGGTACTCCAGTCGCCGGGCCTGCTCCGGGGTCGGGTCGAACACCACCGAGCAGGCGTCCGCGGTCTCCTCGACCACCTCGGCGACCCGCAGCACGTGAGACTCAGGCACCGCCCACCTCCAGGCTGCCGTCCCAGGCCGCCTGCGCGATGCTGTCCGCCAGTTTCTCGCAGGTGTCCAGCAGCGCCGTGTTCGCGCCGCCGGCCACCCGCTCGGCGAACACCGGGCAGCTGGTGGCCGGATCGGTGGTCCACTGGATGCTGGTGTGCTGCATGCTGTTCTTCTTCACCAGCACGCAGGTTCCGCAGGAGGCGCAGTGGTGTGGCCGCAGGCCGCCGCTGAGGAACTCCTGCCGCTCGGTCGTGTTGCTCTCCTGGCCTGCGCTCACACCCCGGCCTCCTGCTGCCGGGCCAGGTTGTCGGCGACCTCCTTGGACCACACCTCGTTCGCCCTCGTGGTGTCCACTTCGAACTCGAACCGGCCGGTCATGTCCTCGGTGACCTCGGCCGCGTCCACATAGAACTGGTCGTACCAGCGACGTAGCTGGTAAACCGGCCCGTCCTCCTCGCACAGCAGCGGGTTGTCGATCCGGGTCTTGTTCTTCCAGATTTCCACGTCCTGCATGAAGCCGACGCCGATGCTCTTGGCGAACTTGCCCGCGATCTTGTCCGCCTGCTCGTCGGAAACCCCGGGCAGCTTCTTGACGATCACGCCCCATTGCAGCACGAAGGAGTCCTCCGTAACAGGGTAGTGACAGTTGATCAGGACGTTCTCGATCTCGAGACCCTTGTAGGTGTTCAGCAAGGTGTTGATCATGTACGAGGGACCGTAGTACGAGGCCTCCGAGCGCAGCAGGTTCTCCTCGCCGCCGTAGTTCGAGGCCATCCCCACGTCCGGCCTGCCCTTGGTGTTCAGGTACTGGGTGGCGATATGTCCCTCGAACACGTTCTTGAAGTAGGTCGGGAAGGCGAAGTGGATGTAGAAGAAGTGCGCCATGTCCACCACGTTATCCACGATCTCGCGGCAGTTGGCGCCCTCGATGAGCACCGAGTCCCAGGTCCAGTTGCTCCACTCGCCGTTGAAGACGCCCTCGATCCGGGGGATCACCACGTCATCCGGCGGCGGGTTGCCCTCAGGGTCGTTCCATACGAACAGCTGCTTGTTCTCCTCCATGGTGATCCAGGAGCGGGTCCTGGCCCGCAGCGGAACCCGTTTTGCGTAGGGGATCGAGACACACTTGCCGTTGCCGGCCCAGCGCCAGTCGTGGAAGGGGCAGGCGACCTCGTTGCCCTTGATCGTGCCCTGGGTGAGGTCGCCGCCCATGTGCCGGCAGTAGCCGTCCAGCACGTTGAGCTTGCCGTCGTCCTGGCTCTGGAACACCACGAGTTTGGTGCCGAAGGCGTTGATCGCGTGTGGCTTGCCGTCCTTGAACGTCTCGGCGAGGCCGAGGCAGTGCCAGCCGCGGGCGAACCGGGCCGGCGGGGCGCCGGCGTCGATCGTGCGCACGCCATCTGCCTTGGTCATCGGTTACCTCCACCTGCTCGCTCGACCGCCTCGCTGGTCGGATTGTTGATCGCAAGGTGTTCGGCCGCAAGGTAGCCGAACACCATGGCCGGTCCGATGGTCGCGCCAGGACCCGCGTAGGTATGGCCCATCACGGCGGCGCTGGCGTTGCCAGCCGCGTACAGCCCGGTGATCACCGAACCGTCCTCGCGCAGCACCCGTGCCCTGGTGTCGATCCGCAGCCCACCCTTGGTGCCCAGGTCACCGGGCACGATCCGGACCGCGTAGAAGGGCGCCCGCTCCAGCGCACCGAGGCTGGGATTCGGCCGGTTACGCGGGTCGCCGTAGTAGTGGTCGTAGGCGCTGCGCCCGCGGCCGAAGTCCTCATCCTCGCCGGCGCGGGCGAAGGCGTTGAACCGCTCCACCGTGGCCACCAGCTCGCCGGCCGGTACCTCGATCCGCTCGGCCAGCTCGGCCAGCGTGCCCGCCTTGGCCGCGATCCCGGCCTTGAACCAGCGCCCCGGCAGCGGCTGGCGTGGGCCGAGACCGGTGAACATGTACCGGTTGCGGTAGCGCTGGTCGAACACCAGCCAGGTGGGGATGTTCTCGGCCGGGCCGTCGCCATCGCCGTACATGGCGTGCACGGCCTCCACATACGGGGCCGACTCGTTGACGAACCGCCTGCCCCGCCCGTTGACCAGCACGCAGCCAGGTCGCGAGCGCTCGGCAAGGGCGAACCAGGGCCCGCCGGTGAGCGGGATGGACGGCCCCCACCAGGCGTCGTCCATCAGGTCCACCGCCGCGCCCAGCGCCAGGCCCGCGCTGATCCCGTCCCCGGTGTTGGCCTTCGCGCCCACCGTCCACTCGGTGCCGATCGGGGGACGCTGGTACTTGACGCGCATCTCCTCGTTGTGCTCGAAGCCGCCGGAGGCCAGCACCACCCCGCGCCGGGCGCGTAGCAGTACCTGCCTGCCTTCGCGCTCCACCCGCGCCCCGGTGACCCGGCCGTTCGCCATCTCAAGGCCGGTCAGCGGGGTGTCCAGCCATACCGGTACCGCTGCGCGCAGCAGGCCCGCGCGCAGGCCCGCGGCCAGCGCCTGGCCCATGGACAGCAGGTTCTTGCCGGTGACCCGGCCGGCGAGGGTGCGCAGGCCCAGCCCGCACAGCCGGAGCAGCCCGCGTGGATGCCGTGCCACCAGGCTGAGCCAGCGGAAGTCGGCCTGGGTCATCGGCACGCCCTTGGGCAGCGCGCTGTACGGCGGCTCTAGGTTCGCCAGCTCCGCGCCCAGGATCCGGCCGTCCAGCGGCCCTGGCTCCACCGACCGGCCGCCGGCGCGGCCACCGGGTGCCTCCGGGTGGTAGTCGGCGTAGTCCCGGACCCAGCGCATCCGCAACGGGGTGCGCTGGTGCAGGAAGGCGAGCACCTCGGGACCCCGGTCCAGGTAGGTCTCGCGCAGCTCGGCGGGCACCACGTCGCCGACGATGGCGGCCAGGTACTCGCGCGCCCGCTCGGGCGTGTCCCGTACTCCCGCGGCCACCAGTGCCTCGTTGTTCGGGATCCACACGCCGCCACCGGAACGGGCGGTGGACCCGCCGAACCGGCCGGCCTTCTCGACCACCACGACCTGGAGCCCGGCATGGGCGGCGGCGAGCGCGGCGGTCATGCCCGCGGCCCCGCTGCCGACCACGACGACGTCGAACTCCTCGTGGCCGCCTTGGCTCGTCATGCCACCTCCGAGCGATATTCTGAAACACGTTATAGCTTTATGGCAGCCAGGTGGCCGCCGTTGCCCTCACCATAGACGAGAACGTGTTTCAGTTCTAGGGTGATGCGCATGGCAGATCCCGCGGAAACGTACACCGATGTCCTGGTGATCGGGTTCGGCGCGGCCGGGGCCTGCGCGGCCATCGAGGCCGCCGAGGCGGGGGCCGAGGTCCTGGTGGTGGACCGGTTCGCAGGGGGAGGGGCGAGCGCCCTTTCCGGCGGTGTGGTGTACGCGGGCGGCGGCACCGAGCAGCAGCGCGCCGCCGGGGTGGCCGACTCGGAACAGGCGATGTACGACTACCTCCGGCTGGAGGCCGGGGACGTGGTGAGCGAACCGACCCTGCGTCGCTTCTGCTCCGGCAGCACCGCCATGATCACCTGGCTGGAGCGGCAGGGGGTGCCGTTCGAGGGCAGCCTGTGCCCGGACAAGACCTCGTATCCCAATGACGACTACTACCTGTACTACTCGGGCAGTGAGGCGGCGGGGGCATTTCGCCAGGTGGCGCCGCCCGCGCCGCGCGGGCACCGGGTGAAGGGGCGGGGTACCTCGGGCAAGCTGCTGTTCGCCCGCCTCGCGGCGGCGGCGCGGCGGCGTGGTGTCCGGGTGCTGCCCCAGTCGCGTGCCCGCGGGCTGCTGACCGGCCCGGACGGCACGGTCACCGGAGTGGTACTGGACAGCCTGCGGGACGCCCCGGCCTGGGTGCGGGCCGCGCATCGGCTGCTGGCACGGTACGCGGCCAAACCCGGTCTCTACGTGCCCGCGCTTGGCAGGCTGCTGAACCGCGGGGTGACCGCGCTGGAGCGGCGGTTCGCCCGGGAGTTGCGGGTCACGGCGCGCCGTGGGGTGGTGCTGGCGGCGGGCGGTTTCGTGGCCAACCGGGGGCTGATGCGCGAGCACGCGCCCGCCTACCGGGGCGGGCTCCCGCTGGGCACGGCGGGTGACGACGGCTCAGGGATCCGGCTCGGGGTCGAGGCGGGTGCGGCGACGGCCGCGCTGGACCGGATCTCGGCCTGGCGGTTCCTCACCCCGCCGAGCGCCTTCCTCGGTGGGATCCTGGTCGGTGCCGACGGCCGCAGGGTGATCGACGAGTCCCGCTACGGCGCCGCTATCGGCGAGGCGCTGATCAGCGGGCACGGCGGCCGGGGCTGGCTGCTCATCGACCGCGCGATCGTGCGCGAGGCCCGGCGCACCGCCCGCGCACAGAGCCAGTGGTTCCAGTGGCTGCAGGCGCTCTACCTGCTGGGCAGGGGCCGGGTCAGCGCGGACTCGGTCGAGGCCGTGGCGCGGCGCGCCGGGGTGGACCCTGAGGGGCTCGCCGCCTCGGTGCGGGCATACAACGCGGCCGCCGAGGGTGGGGGAGCGGACCCGGAAGGCAAACCGGCGGAGTTCAGCCGACCGTTGCGCACCCCGCCGTACTCGCTGGTGGACGTCTCGATCCGGCCGAACCTCGGCTACCCCTGCCCGATGCTGACCCTCGGCGGGCTGGTCGTGGACGAGGACACCGGGCAGGTCCGCGGGCGGGACGGCGCGCCGGTGCCAGGGCTCTACGCCGCGGGCCGGTCCGCGGTGGGAATATGTTCTCGCTCCTACGTCAGCGGGCTGTCGCTCGCGGACTGCGTGTTCTCCGGCCGCCGTGCCGGTTCGCATGCAGCCGTTCCCGCGGTCGACCGATCCATAGTGGACTGAAGATCGAGTCGGGGGCGAGCTGGGCCGACTCGACAAAAACGAGAACATGTTCTAGTCTTGGTTCCGGTGGCGCGGACGATGCCACCACGACCGCGAGGGATGGATGAGCAAAGGGATGGGGCAGGACATGGCCGCACCGGACGCCCGCGGGGTGCTCGCTGGAATCGAGGAGCTACTGCCCACGCTGCGCGAGCGGGCCCAGGACACGGAGGACGCGCGCCGGATTCCGGACGAGTCGATCAAGGCCCTGCAGGAGACCGGCTTCTTCAAGCTGCTGCAACCACGGCCCTTCGGCGGGTACGAGGCCGACCCGGTCAGCTTCTACACCGCCGTCAAACTGGTGGCGTCCGCCTGCGGCTCCACCGGCTGGGTGGCCTCGATCCTCGGCGTGCACCCGTGGCACCTCGCGCTGTTCGACCTGCGCGCGCAACAGGAGGTGTGGGGCGAGAACGAGGACACGCTGGTGTCCTCGTCCTACGCCCCGATGGGCAAGGCGCAGGTGGTCGAAGGTGGCTACCGGTTGTCCGGAAGGTGGAGCTTCTCCTCCGGCTGTGACCACGCCACCTGGGTGTTCCTTGGGGCTCCCGCCTTCGACGCCGAGGGCAAGCCGGTGGACTTCTGCACCTACCTGCTGCCGATCAGCGACTACACCATCGACGACGTGTGGGATACCGTCGGCCTGCGCGGCACCGGCAGCAACGACATCATCGTGGATGACGTGTTCGTCCCGCAGCACCGGGCGCTGAGCTTCGTCGCCACTTCCAAGTGCAAGACGCCCGGCCAGGAGGCGAACTCCGGGCCGCTGTACCAGCTGCCGTTCGGTTCGGTGCATCCGAGCACGATCACCGCGCCGATCATCGGCATGGCGCAGGGCGCCTACGAGGCGCATGTGGAGCATCAGGGCAAGCGGGTCCGGGCAGCCTACGCGGGCGAGAAGTCCAATGAGGACCCCTTCGCGAAGGTGCGGATCGCCGAGGCCGCCAGCGAGATCGACGCGGCCTGGCTGCAGCTCACGCACAACATCGGTGAGCTGTACGCGCACGCCGAGGCGGGGGAGAAGCTGCCGTTCTCCACCCGGCTGCGGGTGCGCAGGGACCAGGTGCGCGGCACCGAGCGGGCGATCGCGGCGATCGACCGGCTCTTCGAGAACTCCGGCGGCCGGGCGCTCAAGGTGGGCACCCCGATCCAGCGGTTCTGGCGGGACGCGCACGCAGGGCGGGTGCATGCCGCCAATGATCCGGAACGTGCCTACACGATGTTCGGTACCGGGGAGTTCGGCCTCCCGGTCCAGGATTCGATGGTCTAGGGGCACCGATGACCGAGGGCAAGTACGTCGAGATCGCCGGTGGCCTCCGGCTGCACTATCACGAGGCGGGCGCCGAACACGAGCAGACGGTGCTGTTGCTGCACGGCGGCGGGCCGGGAGCCTCGGCGTGGAGTAACTTCGCGCGCAACATCCCGGTGTTCGCCAAGTCCTTCCGCACCATCGCGGTGGACCAGCCGGGTTTCGGCCGCTCGGACAAGCCGACCGAGCACCCGCAGTACTTCCGGCACAGCGCGAACGCCGTGGTCGGCCTGCTGGACGCGCTGCGCATCGAGCGGGCGCATATCGTCGGCAACTCGCTGGGCGGCGGCGCGGCGGTGCGGCTGGCGCTGGACCATCCGGACCGGGCAGGCAGGCTGGTGCTGATGGGTCCTGGCGGGCTGAGTGTCAACGTGTTCTCACCCGATCCGACCGAGGGCATCAAGAACCTGGCCCGGTTCGCCGCGCCACCCGGGCCCAGCAAGGAGAAGCTGGAGGCCTTCCTGCGGGTGATGGTCTACGACCAGTCGCTGATCACCGAGGAGCTGGTGGCGGAGCGGTTCGCCGCGGCGAGCGCACCGGAGTCGCTGGCCGCGATGGCGGCGATGGGTGCGTCCTTCGCCGACCCCGATGGCTACGAGCTGGGCATGCTCTGGCGGGAGGCGCACCGGCTACGGCAGCGGGTGCTGCTGATCTGGGGCCGGGAGGACCGGGTCAACCCGCTGGACGGCGCGTTGCTGGCGCTGAAGACCATCCCGCGGGCCCAGCTGCACGTGTTCGGCCGCTGCGGGCACTGGGCCCAGCTGGAGAAGTTCGACGAGTTCAACCAACTGTCCATCGACTTCCTGACCAGGTGAAGGATTATGGGGATTCGCTCACTCGGCTACCTGCGGATCGAAGCCACGGATATGGCGAAGTGGCGGGAGTACGGGCTCAAGGTGCTCGGCATGGTCGAAGGCAAGGGCACCGACCCGGACGCGCTGTACCTGCGGATGGACGACTTCCCCGCCCGGCTGGTGATCTTCCCGGGGGAGACCGACCGGCTGGCGCAGGCGGGCTGGGAGACGGCCAACGCGGCGGAGCTGGATGAGGTGCGGCGGAACCTGCAGGCCGCGGGGGTGCCGTTCAAGGAGGGCACCGCCGAGCAGCTGGCCGACCGGCGGGTGTACGAGCTGATCACCTTCGAGGACCCCTCCGGCAACACCCTGGAGGTGTTCCACGGGGTCGCGCTGGAGCACCGGCGGGTGGTCAGCCCTTACGGGCACACCTTCGTCACTGGGGAGCAGGGGCTGGGCCACGTGGTGCTGTCCACCCACGATGACGAGGCGGCACTGGAGTTCTACCGGGACGTGCTCGGGTTCCGGCTGCGCGACTCGATGCGCCTTCCCCCGCAGCTGGTGGGCAGGCCCGCGGACGGCGAGCCTGCCTGGCTGCGGTTCTTCGGCTGCAACCCGCGGCACCACAGCCTGGCGTTCCTGCCGATGCCGACGCCGAGCGGGATCGTGCACCTGATGGTCGAGGTGGAGAACACCGACGACGTCGGGCTGTGCCTCGACCGCGCGCTGCGGCGGAAGGTGCCGATGTCGGCCACCCTCGGCAGGCATGTGAACGACCTGATGCTGTCCTTCTACATGAAGACCCCCGGTGGGTTCGATGTGGAGTTCGGCTGCGAGGGCAGGCAGGTGGACGACCAGAGCTGGATCGCGCGGGAGAGCACCGCGGTCAGCCTGTGGGGGCACGACTTCTCGGTCGGTGCGCGCGAGCAATGAGTACCCCGGCCGCCCCCGCCTTCGACTCCGCCCGGTTCCGGTCGGTACTCGGGCACTTCTGCACGGGCGTCACGGTGGTCACCGGCCTGGACGGGGACCAGCCGGTCGGGTTCGCCTGCCAGTCCTTCGCGGCGCTGTCCCTCGACCCGCCGCTGGTGCTGTTCTGCCCGGCCCGCACCTCGCGCAGCTGGCGGGCCATCGAGCGGGCGGGGCATTTCGCGGTGAACGTGCTGGCCGCGGGGCAGCGCGCGGTGAGCGGGGTGTTCGGCGCGCGGGGCGAGGACAAGTTCGCCGCCGTGGAGTGGAGCACGGTTCCTTCCGGCGCCCCGCTGCTGCACGGCGCGCTGACCTGGCTGGACTGCGAGCTGGATGCGGTGCACGAGGCCGGCGATCATTATGTGGTCATCGGCAGAGTGACCACGCTGGGCGAGATCCGGGACGAGCGGCCGCTGCTGTTCTATCGCGGCCGCTACACGGTCACCGAGCCGGACGGTGCCGGGGACGGCCAGCCGCGCGAGGACCTTGGCGGACTGCTCACCTGGCCGCGGCCGGACGACTGGTTCTAGCGGCGCGGGACCCGGGCGCGCAGCAGCGTGATCCCGACACCCACCACCCAGACCGTGGCCAGCCCGGTGCAGGGGAGCAGGACCTCGAACGACATTCCGGGCAGGCGCAGGAACAGCGCCGAGCCGCCGAGAAACCATCCGGCGGAACCGACGAGGCCCACCCAGGACAGCACCCGCGGGTACTGCCTGCCGCGCAGCATCGCCAGGGCGTACAGCGCCAGCGCCAGGCCGATGAGGGTCTGGGACAGGATGGAGGTGCCGCCGATCAGCGCCTCGATGACGCGGCTGTCCGCAAGGGCGGCGGCCGGTTCCCGCTCACCGGAGGACCACTGCGCGGCGAGCGCGCCGCCGCTGAACCCGTCGTGTGCGTAGTGCACCGCGAACACCGCGACCGCGACGAGAAGCACGGGTTCGGCCAGCCGGGCGAGCGTCCTGCCCGCAGGGTCCCGGAGGCTGCGACCGGCTGCCGTGAAGGCCATGCCCCAGCACAACATCCCGAGCATGCCGGCCAGGGCCGCGGCGAACCACGGTCGCGCATCGATGTGGGCGAGCACCCCAAGTGGGTCGCCGCGCGGGATGTCCATCCGTTGCTGGAGGAGGGTGCTCACGATCGTGAGTGCGGTGCCTGCCAGCGCCAGTATCCCGGCCGACCGCATGCCGAGGCGTTGTGCTGCGGCTTCCGGCGTCCGTGGCTCGGACATGGTGGTTGTCCCCCTTCTCGTAGACGTCCCTGTGGCCGCGGTCGCGGCACGCACCGGACAGGATTCCCAGCACGCAGGCCAGGTTGCATCCGGGACGCGCCCGGAGACCGAACCGGGGGAACCCCGACGCCGGTTCGGGGCACGCATGGGGGTTCGGCGGCTTTCCCGGTCCCATGGAATGTTCCCGTTCCGGGGGTGGAACAAGTTCACTCGTGTGAGTGAAAGGAAGCCGGATGCGGATTCGTGGAGTCACCATCTGCCGTGAAGGATTGGTCAGGAACTGTCCTCAAGGCGCCAAGAATGGTTTCCGTTGCAGTGGACGCATCGGAATGAGTGCGCCTGCTGCAATGCGCTACGGAAACCCGTTAACCCGTTCCGGTCTCGCGTTGTCGCCTCTTGACCACAATGGAAACGGCGTCGTATGGTCTGGACCACATTGGTAAGCATGACCGTGGAATGGGAGCCGGCTCGCCGCGGTACGCCGATGCCAATGTCGCCCTCATGGTGAAGGGCCGTTCCTGGCTCTTCGCCCTACCGTTCCCTCCTTGTAGTGGCCCCTGCTTTTCGAAGATCCCGGAATGCCGGATCTGTCGGAACGCCACTGGGAACGCCGTTCTCCGAAGAGGAGTCGACATGCATACGAAACGGAAGCTCGTTGCCGCTGCGGTGGGTGCGGGTATCGCTCCGCTCGCCCTCGTGGTCGTCCCGGCGGGAGTCGCCAACGCGCACGGGTACGTGTCCTCGCCGCCGAGCAGGCAGGCGCAATGTGCTCAGGGCACCGTGCCCTGTGGCCAGATCAAGTGGGAACCGCAGAGCGTCGAGGGCCCCAAGGGCCTGCGTAGCTGCAGCGGCGGCAACTCCCGGTTCGCCGAGCTGGACGACGACAGCAAGGGCTGGCGCGCGACCTCGGTCGGGAACACGGTGACCTTCAACTGGACGTTCACCGCGCGGCACCGCACGGCGAACTACGAGTACTTCCTGAACGGCCGCAAGATCGCCGAGGTCGACGGCCACAACCAGCAGCCGCCGCCCTCGGTCTCGCACACGGTGAACCTGGGCGGGGTGAGTGGCAGGCAGAAGGTGCTCGCGGTGTGGAACATCGGTGACACCGCCAACGCCTTCTACGCCTGCATCGACCTCCAGGTCCGCTGACCTCTGCTGTGAGTGGCCCTCCCACCCGTCTCCCACCGCCACCCAGACGGAGGCGCTGACGCGCCACTGTGTTCCCCTGCGAAAAATGCAGGGAACGGGCCACTCACAGCAGTTGGGGGAGGTACTCATGTGGTTGACCGAAGAGCTGGGCGGCGCCGTGTGCGCGTTTGAAGTAGCGGTGCGCCGGATGTTCCCAGGTGACACCGATTCCCCCGTGCAGCTGGATCATCTCGGCGGCCACCGTGGACAGGGCCTCGGAGCAGTGCACCTTGGCGGCCGCGGCCAGCCTGCCCCGGTCCGGCCCGGCTCCCTGCACCGCGCGGGCCGCGGAGTACGCCGTCTCGACCAGCACGTACAGATCGGCCATCCGATGCTTGAGCGCCTGGAAACCGCCGATCGGCCTGCCGAACTGCTGTCGCTGCTTGGTGTACTCCACGGTGATCTCCAGCGCGCGGGCCGCCGCACCCGCCTGCTCGGCGGCCAGCACCGCGCAGGCGGTCTCCCGCACCCGGCGCAGGCCCGCCCGGAAGTCCCCGCCGATTCGCAGGCCGGGAACACCCCGCAGCTCGACGGTGGCCAGGCGGCGGGCAGGGTCCATCGACTCCGACCGCCGCACCCCGGCCCGCGCAGGATCCACCTCGAACAGGCCGAGCTCACCATCCACCTCGGCCACCACCAGCAGTGCCTCGGCGAGGTCGGCGTCCAGCACGTACTCCGCCCGCCCGTCCAGCACGGACCCGGTGGAAACGGCGCAGCCGTGCTCCGGCGACCAGCGGCCGTGCTCGTCCGCCCAGGCCAGCGCGGTCACCCTGCCCTCGGCGATTCCGGGCAGCAGCCGGGCACAGGCTGCCTGGTCCCCGCACTCCAGCAGGGCCTGCGCGGCGAGCACAGGGGAACCCAGGAAGGGGCAGGGCACCAGCTCCCGCCCCAGCTCCTCGGCGACCACCTGCAGCTCGGCCAGCCCGGCGCCCAGCCCGCCGAACGACTCCGGGATCGCCAGCGCCGCCACCCCGACCTGCGCACACAGCAGCGGCCATACGTCCCGCTCGGCGGAGCGCCGCAGCACGGCACGCACCGTCTCGCCGAGCGCCTGCTGCTCCGGCGTCATGCGGCCGTCCCGGTGACGGCGTCCAGCACCCGGCGGCGGTGCAGGCCCTGCGTTCCCCAGGCCGCCACCAGCGCGCGCACCTTGGTCAGCCGCAGCCCGAGCTCGTGCTCCGCGGTGTAGCCGATCGCGCCATGCACCTGTAGCCCGGTACGGGCCGCGAGGGCGGCGGCCTCGCCCGCCGCCACCTTGGCCGCGGACACGTCCCGTGCCCGGCTCGGCGCACCGTCCCGGACCGCGATCGCGGCCGCGTGCAGCAGCGGCCTGGCCAGCTCCAGCCGGGTGACCACATCGGCCAGCAGGTGCTTGACCGCCTGATAGCGGCCGATCTCGCGGCCGTACTGCCTGCGCCGACACGCATAGTCCACCGCGGCGTCCAGCAGCCACTGGCCCGCGCCGAGCAGCTGGGCCGCGGTGGCCAGCACACCGGTGTCGAAGGCCAGGGGCGGGTCGACCGCGGTGCCGAGCACCTCGCCCTCGCGTACCTCGAACAGCCTGCGGCAGGGATCGACCGAGGTCAGCGGCCTGCCGGGGGTGAAAGCACGTAGCCGCGTACCGGCCACCGCGATCCGCGCCTCGGCCACATCCGCGTCCAGCGCGTACGGAACGTGCGGCGGCAGCGCGATCGAGGCGATCGTCTCGCCGGAGGCCACCCCGGCCAGCAGCTCGTCCTCCAGCAGCATCGGCAGCACGGCGGCGGTGTCCACCCACGGCCCAGGCACCGCGTGGTACCCGAGCCGCTCGAAGGCCACCACCAGGCCGACGGCGTCGGCACCGAGCCCGTCGAACCGCTCGGGCACCAGCAGCCCGGTGACCCCGATCCCGGCCAGACCGCGCCACACCCGCAGCCCGGGACCCTGCTCGCCAGCCGCCCAGCCTCGCGCCGCCGCCGCTGTGTCCACGTCGGAAAGGAAGTCACCGATGCTTGCCGCGAAGTCCTTGTGCTCGGTGGAAAGCGCGAACCTCATCGTTCACCCCTCGGCAGGCCGAGCAGCCGCTCGGCCACGGTGTTGCGCTGGATCTGGTCGGTGCCGCCGTAGATCGGCCCGGCCAGTGCGAACAGCCAGCCGTCCACCCAGCGGCGTTCGGCGCGTAGCTCCCCTTCGGGCCCGAGCAGGTCGAGCGCGGTCTCGTGCAACTCGAGGTCCAGCCGCGACCAGAACAGTTTGTTCACGCTGGACTCCGGCCCGAGGCTGCCGCCCTCGCGCAGCCGGGTCACCGTGCCGAAGGTGTAGAGCTGGTAGGCCCGCGCCCCGATCCAGGCGTCGGCAACGCGGCTGGCCAGCGCCGTGTCGGCAGGGTCACCGACCTCCCGCCACAGCCCGGTCAGCCGGTCCGCCGCCGCCAGGAACCGGCCGGGGCTGCGCAGGGACAGCCCGCGTTCGTTGTTCGCGGTGGTCATCGCGACCCGCCAGCCCTCGCCCGGCTCGCCGAGCACGTCCTCGTCCGGTACGAACACCTCGTCCAGGAAGATCTCCGCGAAGCCGGGCTCGCCGTCGAGCTGGGGGATCGGGCGCACCCGGACGCCCTCGGCCCGCAGGTCGAACATGAGGTAGGTCAGTCCCCGGTGCCGCTCGCTGTCAGGGTCACTGCGGAACAGCCCGAACGCCCGGTCCGCGAAGGTGGCGCGCGAGCTCCAGGTCTTCTGCCCGGAAAGCAGCCAGCCACCCTCGGTGCGGGTGGCGGTGCTGCGCAGCGCGGCGATATCGCTGCCTGCCTCCGGCTCCGACCAGGCCTGCGCCCATACCTGCTCGCCGCGCGCCATCGGGGGCAGGATCCGCAGCCGCTGCTCCTCGGTCCCGTGCGAGAACAGGGTTGGTGCGAGCATGAAGATGCCGTTCTGGCTCACCCGCCCCGGCGCGCCCGCGGCGTAGTACTCCTCCTCGAACAGCACCCACTCCAGCAGGCTCGCGCCCCGCCCGCCGAACTCCCTCGGCCAGGCCACCACCGACAGCCGCGCCTCGGCCAGCCTCGCCTCCCAGTCCCGGTGCTGCGCGAAGCCCTCGGCGGTGTCGAAGGAGGCCAGCGGCGTGCGCGGCACGTTCTCGGCCAGCCAGGAGCGCACCTCCTCGCGGAACCGGGTGGCCTGCTCGTCCAGCTCGAGGTCCATCTCAGCCCGCGTCCCGCATCGAGCGCGCGTCCTGCCCGCCGAGCGAGTCGCCGCCGGCCACCTCGGCATTGTGCGCGTGCGCGAAATGATGCAGCCCGAACACCGAGTCCATCCCGCTGCGCAGGCCCATCAGGTCCTCGGCCTGGTTGACCGCCTTCTTCGCCAGTGCCAGCCCGAACCGCGGCATCCCGGCGATCCGTGTGGCCAGATCGAGGGTCTCGGTCTCCAGCTCGGCGCGTGGCACCACCCTGGTGAGCATGCCCCATTCCTTGGCCTGCGCCGCGGTGAACCGTTCCCCGGTGAACAGCACCTCCTTGGCGGCGCGCGGGCCCAGCACCCAGGGATGCGCGAAGTACTCCACCCCGGGGATGCCCATCCGGACCACCGGATCGGCGAAGAAGGCGTCCTCGGAGGCCAGGATCAGGTCGCAGGCCCAGGCCAGCATCAGCCCGCCCGCGATGCAGGCGCCCTGCACGCTGGCGATGGTGGGTTTGGGAATCTCCCGCCAGCGGCGGCACATGCCGAGATAGACCTCGGACTCCCTTGCGAAGCGGGCGTCCCCGCCCTCGGCACCGACGTGGTCCCACCACAGCACGGCCTTGCGGTCGAAGGAGGTGTCCGCGTCCCGGCCGGGGCTGCCGATGTCGTGGCCCGCCGAGAAGTGCTTGCCCGCGCCGGCCAGCACGATCACCTTCACCTCGTCGTCAGCCACCGCGCGGGTGAAGGCGGCGTCCAGGGCGTAGGTCATCGCCGAGTTCTGCGCGTTGCGGTACTCGGGACGGTTCATCGTCACCAGCGCGGTCGCCCCGCGTCGTTCGTACCGCACCACCTCGTCGGTCATCGATTCTCCTGTTCGTCGCGAAGCAGCCGCTTGAGGACCTTGCCAGCGGCATTGCGGGGCAACCGTTCCCGGAGCTCGACCTGGCGGGGAACCTTGTAGTTGGCGAGGTTCTGCCTGCAATGCCGTTCGATGTCCGCGGTGGACAGTGTGTAGCCGGGGCTTGCGACAAGGTATGCCTTGCCGACCTCGCCCATCCTGGTGTCGGGCACACCGACCACCGCGGCCTCTGCCACCCCGGGCAGCCGGGTGAGCACCTGCTCGACCTCCGCGGGGTAGACGTTGAACCCGCCGCAGATGTAGACGTCCTTGATCCGGTCGGTGATGGTGAGGTAGCCGTGCTCGTCCAGGGTGCCCACGTCCCCGGTGTGCAGCCACCCCTCGCCGTCGATCGCCCCGGCGGTGGCCTCGGCGTCGTCGAGGTAGCCGAGCATCCGGTTCGGGCCGCGTAGCAGCACCTCGCCGGTGTCCTCGGCGATCCGCACCTCGAAGCCCGCGGCCGCGCGCCCACAGGTACGGGCGATGGTCGCGGAGTCGTCCTCGGGGCGGCACATCGTCGCCACCACGGCCTCGGTCAGGCCGTAGGCGGTGAGCACGGTGTCGAACCCGAGGTCGGTCCGCATCCGCTCGACCAGGGTCACCGGGACGGTGGCCGCGCCGGTGACGGCCAGCCGCAGGCTGGTGCGGTCGTACTCGCCGCAGGCTGGGGAGTCCAACAGGGTCTGGTAGATGGTCGGCGCACCGGGCAGCACGGTGATCCGTTCCCGCTCGATCGTGCGCAGGGTCCGCACGGCATCGAAGGTGACCTCTGGCAGCAGGGTCGCGCCACGCAGCAGCGCGGCCAGGATGCCCGCCTTGTAGCCGAAGCTGTGGAAGAAGGGGTTGAGCACCAGGTAGCGGTCGTCCGCGGTCAGCCCGCCGCATGCGGCCCAGGCCTCGGCGACGCCGAGCGACCGGCGGTGGCTGGTCATCGCCCCCTTGCTGCGTCCGGTGGTGCCCGAGGTGAACAGGATGTCGCTCACATCCTCGGGCCGCACCGCCTCCGCACGGGCGTCGGCCCCGCCCGGATCGGTCGCGTCCACCGCGTCCCAGTCGAGCACTCCCCGCTCGGCCGGTGCCGCACCCTCGACCGGGACGCGCAGGATCATGATCGGGCGGTCGAATCCGGCCGCGCGCAGCTCGGCCAGTCGGTCGGTGCCGAGGAACGGGCCTGCGACCACCAGCGCCGTGGCCGCACTGCGCTCGACGATGTCCAGCATCTCCGGTCCGGTGAACCGGGTGTTGATCGGCACCAGCGTGCCGCCCGCGTGCAGTGCGCCCAGCGCGGCGATCACCCAGTGGTGGGTGTTCGGCGAGCAGATCGCCACCCGGTCGCCCGGCCGGACGCCGTGCGCGGCGAACAGTGCGGCGCAGTGCCGTACCCGCTGGTACAGCTCGGGATAGGTCAGCCGGACCTGGCCGTCCACCAGCGCCTCCCGGCCGGGAAACAGCTCGGCGGCGCGGGCGAGTGCCGCCGGAATGGTGTCCGCTTCGACAACCATCACGCCTCCCTAGCAAGTGCTTGGTAGGGTAGCCTACGCGGGAACGCGGTACTTGAACAGAGCCGAGGAGGTCCCGGTGTCCGAGGATGACTTCCGCGAGCGGGTCCGGTCCTGGCTGGCCGAGAACCTCACCGGTGAGTTCGCCGGGCTGCGCGGCCTCGGTGGGCCCGGCCGCGAGCACGAGGCCTTCGCGGAGCGGATCGCCTGGGAGCGGCAGCTGGCCGCTGCGGGCTGGACCTGCCTCGGCTGGCCGGTCGAGCACGGTGGCCAGGGGGCGACGCTGCGCGAACAGGTCATCTTCCACGAGGAGTACGCCCGTTCCGGCGCGCCCGCGAAGGTCAGCCATCTCGGCCAGGAACTCCTCGGCCCGACCCTGATCGCCTACGGCACGCCGGAGCAACGGAGCCGGTTCCTGCCCGGAATCGCCGCGGTGCGTGAGCTGTGGTGCCAGGGATACTCCGAGCCGGGAGCCGGTTCGGACCTGGCCGCGGTGTCCACTACCGCCACCCTGGACGGGGACGAGTGGGTGTTGCACGGGCAGAAGGTGTGGACCTCGCTGGCCCAGGTCGCGGACTGGTGCTTCGTGCTGGCCCGCACGGAGCCTGGCTCGGCCCGGCATCGTGGGCTGTCCTATCTCCTGGTGCCGATGCGCCAGGATGGCGTGCGGGTCCGGCCGATCCGGCAGCTGACCGGCACCTCGGAGTTCAACGAGGTCTTCTTCGACGGCGCCCGCACCGAGCGCGGGCTGGTGGTCGGCGAGCCGGGCGATGGCTGGCGGGTCGCGATGGGCACGCTGGCCTTCGAGCGCGGGGTGGCCACTCTCGGCCAGCAGGTCGGCTTCCGCCGCGAGCTGCGGCAGCTGACCGAGCTGGCGCGCGCGAACGGCTCGATGGAGGACCCGGTGATCGCCGAGCGACTGGCCAGGGCGTGGGTCGGCCTCGAGGTGATGCGGGCGCATGCCGAGCGCACCCTCGGGGACTCCGCACCGGGGGTGGCCGAGGTGTCCAAGCTGGTCTGGGCGAACTGGCATCGCTCGCTGGGCGAGCTGGCCATGCTGGTCCGGGGCGCGCGCTCGCTGGTGGCTGACCCGGATTCCGGCGAACTGGACGAGTGGCAGCGGCTGTACCTTTTCAGCCGCGCCGACACCATTTACGGCGGTACCAACGAGATCCAGCGCAACATCATCGCCGAGCGGGTGCTCGGCCTGCCGAGGGAGGTACGCCCGTGATTCCGTTGCCCGGTTATCCCGAGGGCCGTGACCTGCTCCGGGACAAGGTGGTCGTGGTGACCGCGGCCGCGGGAACCGGTATCGGCTCGGCCGTGGCGCGGCGCAGCCTCGAGGAAGGCGCCAGCGTGGTGTTGAGCGACTGGCACGAGCGCAGGCTGGGTGAGCAGGCCGCCGAGCTGGGCCCGCTCGGCGAGGTGCACCCGATCGCCTGCGATGTCACCGCGGAGGACGAGGTGCAGGCGTTGGTCGAGGGCGCGGTGCGGCGGTTCGGCCGGATCGACGTGCTGATCAACAATGCCGGTCTCGGCGGTAGTAAGGCCATTGTGGACATGACGGACGAGGAGTGGTCGCGGGTACTGGACGTCACCCTGACCGGGACGTTCCGGATGACCAGGGCCGTGCTGCGCCGGATGATCGAGCAGGGCGGCGGGGGAGCGGTGGTGAACAACGCCTCGGTGATCGGCTGGCGCGCGCAGGCCGAGCAGGCGCACTACGCCGCCGCGAAGGCGGGGGTGATGGCGCTGACCCGCAGCGCGGCGGTGGAGGCGGCCCAGCACGGGATCCGGGTGAACGCGGTGTCACCGAGCCTGGCGATGCACCCTTTCCTGGCCAAGGTGACCAGCGAGGAGCTGCTCGCCGAGCTGACCGGACGGGAGGTGTCCGGGAGGGCGGCGCAGCCATGGGAAGTCGCGAATGTGATGGTATTCCTCGCCAGTGAGTACGCCTCGTACCTGACCGGTGAGGTGGTATCGGTGAGTAGCCAGCATGCGTGAGGGGCAGATGAGCACGAAGACATCCACACCCCGCCAGTCCGGGACGGGCCGCAGGGCCGAACTGCTCGCGCTGGCCGCGCGGCTGTTCGCCGAGCGTGGTTTCGTCTCGACCACGGTCCGCGATATCGCCGAGGCGGCCGGCATTCTTTCCGGCAGCCTCTACCACCACTTCGACTCGAAGGAGTCGATGGCCGACGAGATTCTGCGCGGTTTCCTGGACGAGCTGTTCGGCACTTACGCCGAGATCGTCGCCGCCGATCTGGGGCCGCGGAAGACCCTGGAGGCCGTGGTGGTCGCCTCGTTCGAGTCCATCCATGCCCATCCGGCCGAGGTGGCGATCTACCAGAACGAGGCCAAGCACCTGGTGCAGCTGGAGCGATTCGCCTATCTGGACGAGCGGAACCGGGAGTTCCGCGACCTGTGGAACGGGATCCTCGCCGAGGGGGTGCGGACCGGTGCTTTCCGGACGGATCTGGACATCGAGCTGGTGTACCGGTTCATCCGGGACACCGTGTGGGTGGCCGTGCGCTGGTACAACCCGGACGGCCCGCTGGCCGCCCACGACGTCGCGGAGCAGTACCTCGGGATCCTGCTCGACGGCATCGCCACCCGGCGCAGGCCGGTACGGAAGGGATAGGGAGGCGAGATGGCTGAGGCGTACATCGTGGACGCGCTGCGGACTCCGGTCGGCAAGCGTGGCGGCGGGTTGAGTGCGGTGCACAGCGCGGACCTGGCGGCGCATGTGATCGGGGAGCTGGTCCGGCGCACGGGTGTCGATCCCGCGCTGGTGGAGGATGTGATCCTCGGCTGTACCGACACGCTGGGTCCGCAGTCCGGCAACATCGCCCGCACCGCCTGGCTGGTCGCGGGCCTGCCGGACCAGGTGCCGGGGGTGACCGTGGACCGGCAGTGTGGCTCCAGCCAGCAGGCAGTGCATTTCGCCGCGCAGGCGGTGTTGTCCGGCACGATGGATCTGGTGCTGGCCGGCGGGGTGCAGAACATGAGCCAGATCCCGATCAGCGCCGCGATGCTGGCCGGCAAGGAGTATGGTTTCGAGGACCCGTTCTCCGGCTCGAAGGGTTGGCAGCAGCGCTATGGAGCGGCGGAGATCTCGCAGTTCCGGGCTGCGGAGCTGATCGCCGAGCACTGGGACATCTCCCGGGAGGCGATGGAGGAGTTCGCCTACCAGAGCCACCGCCGCGCGATCGCGGCCATTGACGCGGGCAGGTTCGAACGGGAGACGGTGCCCTTCGGCGACCTGGCGAAGGACGAGGGACCGCGCAGGGACACCACACTGGAGCGAATGGCCGGCCTGCCCCCGCTGGCCGAGGGTTCTCGGCTGACCGCGGCCGTGGCCAGCCAGATTTCTGACGGCGCCAGCGCCGCGCTGCTGGCCTCGGAGCGATTCGTCAGCGAGCATGGCCTGACCCCACGTGCGCGGGTGCACCACCTCTCGGTGCGGGCTGCCGACCCGGTGTGGATGCTGACCGGCCCGATCCCGGCGACCGCCCACGCCCTGCGCAAGACCGGGCTGAAGGTCGAGGACATCGACGTGTTCGAGGTCAACGAAGCCTTCGCCAGCGTGGTCCTGGCCTGGTTGGAGGAGACCGGCGCCGATCCGGAACGGGTCAACGTCAACGGCGGTGGCATCGCGCTCGGCCACCCCATCGGCGCCACCGGCACCAAGCTGTTCGCCACCCTGCTGCACGAACTGGAACGCCGCCAGGGACGTTACGGCCTGCAAACCATGTGCGAGGGCGGCGGCACCGCGAACGTGACGATCATCGAACGCCTCTGACGGCGACTGATCACTTCAGAAGGGTGGTTTGTCGTTGTCTGGGGTGAGGGGTTCGTGCAGGGGTTCGCGGGGGCTTTGGTGGATGTCTCCGTGGGGTGTGGTGATGGTGGGTATCCCGTCGATCACCTCGTATTTCCATCCCGGCAGGTCCTTCAGGTGGTGGTCGCGTTCGCAGTAGCCCACCAGCTCTTCTTCGTTGGTGCCCCCGCCCTGGGCCCAGTCGGTGGTGTGGTCGTTCTGGCACTGCTGCGAGGGCCGGTGGCACCCGATGCCCTGGCATTCCCGGTCTCGTACCCGCACGAACTCATCCAGTGCCGCCGGGGGCCGGTACCGCGTGCGTCCGAGGTCGGTGGGATGCCCGGTGGCCGGGTCGGTCAGCAACCGTCGCCACACACTGTCGGGGTGGGTGGCCAGCTCCCGCGCCAACGCCGCCGGGATGTGCCCGTGCCCGGCCACATATCCCGGCTGCTCGTCCAGCCCCAGCAGGGAGCTGGCGGCGAAGTACAGATACACCTCCGTGCGCGGCGCCCGGATCTCACCCTGCTCCCGCAGGGCGAGGTCGGCGAACACGTCCGCCCGTAGTTGTTCCAACGTGCGGCTGTCGCCTTCTTTCCGCATCCGTCGGGCGGCCCGGTCGCAGCGTGCGTAGATCGCCGTGGCGACCTCTGTCGGGAGGTCGGCCATGAGGCTGGACACCCCATCGTCTTGATGGATGAGTTCCAGGGATCGTTGTGCCCGCCGGGCCCGGGTGCGCCGCGCCGCTCCGTCGGGGTCGACCGCGAGTACCTGGTAGCGCACCGACCGCCGCAGGCTGGTGCGGTCTTTGCGTTCCAGTTTGTCGCCCATCCGCTGGTCGACCTCGCGGGCCTGGTGGTCGGTGAGGACCGCGGTGGGTTCCACCACCGCTTTCACCTTCTCCTGGTCAATCCGGCCCTCGCGGAACGCGGCGAGGGTGTTCGGTAGCCGGGTGAGGTGCTGTCCCAGTGCCAGGGCTTCTTCCACCCGGTGCCGGGTCCAGTAGAGGCGTCCGGCGATCTCGGTCACCAGCGAGACCCGTTCGTCCCCGTCGTGGGCGAGGTCGGCCACCAGCAGCACCCGCCGCGCTTCCAGCCGGGCGATGGCGCGTTCGTTGGCCTCCAAGGCGTCGAGTGTGGTGAGTGCGTCTTCTGGGGGATCCGTGTGCGGATCAGAACTGTGTCTGTCCATACCCATAATTGTATCGACGGGACCGACAAGAATTCCCCGCGTGAATGTGTACCCGCTGGTATTCACTCGAATGCGTGTTCGACACAGAATGCCTGTCGGGTCGGGCCCGGGGTGCTCGTTCCGTGGGGTGCTGGCGCTAGTAACCAGCCCTGCTAGTGGTGATGTGTGGAGCGCCAGTGCTCCGCGGCGCGCCGGAGGCGTGCTTGAAACCCAGCCACAGGCTCGTCACCGGCCAACACGGTTACCTGACCGGCAAACACAACGCGCGGGAACGGCCAACGCGTGCGCGGGAACGGCAAACACACGCGCGTGGGCGGCAAACACGATGCGGGCTAGGGTGGCGGGGTGGGTGAGCAGAAGGAGCGCATGTTGCGCGGCGAGCTGTACCAGGACGGCGACCCCGAACTCGTCGCCGAACGGCGGCGGGCGCAGGGGCTGGTGGACGAGTTCAACGCGACGGGGGCGGGTGAGTCGGAGCGGCGGGGGCGGATTCTGGGCAAGCTGCTGGGCCGGATCGGGACGGGATCGTGGATCATGCCGCGGTTCCAGTGCGACTACGGCTACCTGATCGAGATCGGGTCGAACAGCTTCCTCAACTATGACGCGATCCTGCTGGACTGCGCGCGGATCACGATCGGCGACGACGTGTCCATCGGGCCACGGGCCCAGTTGCTCACCGCGTTGCATCCGATGGAGGATCACGAGGCACGGCGAGCGCGCTGGGAGAACGCGGCGCCGATCACGATCGGCGACAACGTCTGGTTCGGCGGCGGAGTGATCGTCTGCCCCGGGGTCACCGTGGGGGAGAACACCGTGGTCGGGGCGGGCAGCGTGGTGACAAGGGATCTGCCACCAAAGGTGTTCGCCGCGGGCAACCCCTGCCGGGTCGTCCGCGAGCTCTGAGGCTCACCGGGCGCCGAGGGCGCGGATGATCCCGGCGGCGTCGTCCACCATGGTCTCGATCAGCTCCGACACGCTCGGCAGGTCGTCCAGCAGGCCGACCACCTGCCCGGAGGCGAGCACCCCCGCGGAGGTGTCCCCGCCGACCAGGCCGGCGCGCAGCAACATCGGGGTGTTCGCGGCCATCAGCACCTGTGCCCAGCTGCGCTCGGTGCCGCGTTTCATGGCCAGCCCCTCGGCCAGCATGGAACGCCAGGACAGGCCGGTCAGCCTGCGGAAACGTGCCGCGTTGCGCACGGAACGCGCCAGGCCGCCGACCCGGCCGGCACGTTCGAGCGAGTCCACCAGCCCGGTGCGCAGCACCCGGTGTGGCAGGCCATCGACCTTGCGGGTGACCACCGTGTCACCCAGCCCACGGTCCAGATAGGCCCGTTTCACCTCCTCGGGCACGGTACTTTCCTTGGTCAGCAGGAACCGGGTACCCATCGCGACACCCGCCGCGCCGTAGGCCAGCGCCGCGGCGAGGCCCCTGCCGTCGAAGAAGCCGCCCGCTGCGATCACCGGGATGTCCACCGCGTCCAGTACCGAGGGCAGCAGCAGCGTGGTCGCCACCCCGCCGGTGTGCCCGCCGCCCTCGCCACCCTGTACCAGCACCGCGTCCGCGCCCCACGCCGCGACCTTCTCCGCGTGCCGGGCCGCGCCGACCGAGGGGATGACCACGATCCCGGCCTCCTTGAGCCGGTCGATCAGCTCCCTGCGGGGTGCGAGGGCGAAGGAGGCGACCCGCACGTTCTCCCTGATCAGCAGGTCGACCCGGCGCGGCGCGTCCTCGGCGTCCGCGCGCAGGTTCACGCCGAACGGCTGCGCGGTACGGCCGCGGGTCTCGGCGATCGCCGTGGCCAGCTCCTGGTAGGAAATGGTGGCCGAAGCCAGGATGCCGAGCCCGCCCGCCTCCGCGGTGGCCGAGACCAGCCGCGGCCCGGCGACCCAGCCCATGCCGGTCTGCACCACGGGATGCCGGACCCCGGTCAGCTCGGTCAGCCGGGTCGGCAGCGTACTCACGACGGGACCTCCTTGTCCCGCAGCGAACCCGGATCGAGCACCTCGCGCAGCAGGCGCAGCTCCTCGGCGGTCGGCGATCTGCTCTCGCCGACGTCGGTGGTGTCCAGCTCGAAGCCGGTGTTCGACTCCACCTCGGCCACGGTGACTCCCGGATGCACCGAGACCAGCCGCATCCGATGCCCTGGACCGCCGAAGTCCAGCACGCCGAGGTTGGTCACCACCCGGTGCACATCGTGGTAGCGCAGCACCCCGGCTTCCCGCGCCCGGTCGTAGCCGACCCCGGACACCACGTCCACCCGCTCGGTGAACACCCGGGTGCCATGCCGGGGAACCCAGTAGCTGGTGCGGTGGTTGACCGTGTTGCCCGGCGCGCCCCGCACCCCCAGCAGTTGCCGTTTCGGCCTGGCGTGCTCGCCGATGGCGGAGATGTTCTGGTTGCCGTACCGGTCGATCTGGTTGGCGCCCATCACCACATGCCGTTTTCCGTGCGGAACCACGGTGTCCAGCATCCTGCGGAACGGCTGCCACCCCTCGACCACCGGATCGTCCACGCCCGGGGTCCCTGCGAGCAGCAACGCCTCGCCATCGGACAGCAGCAGGTCCGGTTCGAAGGTCAGCCGGGCCAGTTTGGCCCCGAGTGCGGGCAGCAGCCCCATCGGGCTGGCCACGATCTCGCCATCGCCGCGGAACAACTCGGCGCAGGCCACCGCGGCGACCTCGGCGCGGGTCGGTGCGTTCACGCTGCCTCCTCGGCGAACCTGGCGACCTCGGCCTGGTACCTCGCCTCGTCACAGGAGAGGAACCGGTCGACGAACCGCGGCCAGGCATCGGGGTCCTTCGCGGACGCGACGTAGTGCCGCTGGAATGCCTCGTCCCGGCCGTAGTCCGGGACGGCGGTGGTGAAATGCGCCCCGCGCGGGGATTCCACCACCCCGTGCACCGAGCCACGGTTCAGTAGCAGGCTCTGCACCGGGGCCGATGCGGTCAGCTCGGGTGTCTCGATGATCCGTTCCACCGAGACGTAGCAACGCCGGGCGGCGAGCGCGAACAGGTCGTCGAAGTACGGGTCCGGCCCGAGGTACTGCACATTGCCGCGCGCGTCCCCGCGGTTGAGGTGCAGTAGCGCGGCATCCAGCCGCAGCGCGGGAACCGCGAGCAGTTCCTCGCCATCGGCGTAGGGGGAGCGCACCGTGCGCAACTGCGGGTTCAGCCTCGGCACATCCGAGCCGAGACCCGCCCGGCTGGGCAGGAACGGCAGCCGTTGCGCGGCGGCCGAAAGCCCGGTGCCGAACACTCCCTCGTCGTACTCGGTCACCTCGATCTCGCCTGCCTCGCGGACCCGGTTGAACCACGGGTCGAAGGGGATCGAGTCCAGGGTGACGAACCCGAAGACCAGCCTGCGGATCCGGCCCGCCGAGGCCAGCAGGCCGACATCGGGCCCACCGTAGGACACCACGGTCAGGTCGGTGAGCGAGGAGCGCAGGATGGCGCGTACCAGGGCCATCGGCTTGCGGCGCGAACCCCAGCCGCCGATCCCGATGGTCATCCCGTCGGCGAGTTCGGCGACCACCTCGTCCGCGGTCATCCGCTTGTCCGGCATCAGCGTCCCCCTCCGTTGTCAAGGAACTCCTGCCGGGCCGCGTCGGAGACACCGGCCAGGTTGAGCTCGAAGGTGAATCCCTGCTCGAAGCGGTAGCTGCGATGCACCGGCTGCACGTCGATCCCGTTGATGGCCTGCTTCGCGGCCCGGATCACCGCGGTGTCCTTGGCCGCGATCCGCCGGGCGACCTCGAGCGCGGCCTGGTCCAGCTCGGCCCGCGGCACCACCGAGTACACCGAGCCATGGTGGTGCAGCTGATGCGCGTCGATGGTGCTGGCCGTGTAGTACAACGCCCGCATCAGGTGCTGCGGTACCAGCCGGGCGAGATGGGTCGCCGCGCCGAGCGCGCCACGGTCCACTTCGGGCAGTCCGAAACTGGCGTCCTCCGCGGCGACCACCACATCGGCGTTGCCGACGAGCCCGATCCCGCCGCCGAGGCAGAATCCGTGCACCGCGGCGATCACGGGCACGGCGCACTCGTAGACCGCGGAGAAGGCGGCGGCGCAGCCCTGGTTCGCGCCGATCAGCGCGTGGAACCCGTCGTCACGCTGGATCTCCTTGAGATCGACGCCCGCGTTGAACCCGCGCCCCTCGGCGCGCAGCAGCACGACGTGGCAACGGGGGTCGCGGCCCGCGGCGGTGACGGCATCGGCGAGGTCGAACCAGCCGCGCACGGTGAGTGCGTTCACCGGTGGCGCGTTCACGGTGACGGTGGTGATTCCGGGCTCGACCTGGTCGGTGGTGATCGGTGTCGGCATCTCGCCTCAACTTCCAAACCTAGCACTTGCTTGGTACGTTAGCAGGGTGTCCGGGTACAGGCCAGCGGTTGGAGGTTCGCCGGTGACACTGGAACTGCGGCTGGACGGCGCGGTCGTGCTGGTGACCGGCGGCGTGCGCGGCGTGGGTGCCGGAATCGCCAGGTCCTTTCTGCGCGCCGGGGCACGGGTGGTGGTCTGCGCGCGGAACCCGCCCACGGAGCCGGTGGCCGTGGACGGCGCGGAGGCCGAGTTCCTGCCCTGCGACGTACGGGAGCCCGAGCAGGTCGACATGTTGGTCGGGCAGCTCGCGGACCGGCACGGCAGGCTGGACGTGCTGGTGAACAACGCGGGCGGCGCACCGTTCGCGGACGCGGCCACGGCCTCGCCCCGGTTTCACCAGAAGGTGGTCGCGCTCAACCTGCTCGCCCCGCTCACCGTGGCGCAGCGGGCGAACTCCGTGATGCAGCAACAGGAATCCGGCGGCGCGATCGTGAACGTGAGCAGCGTAAGCGGCTGCCGGGCCTCGCCGGGCACCGCCTCCTACGGCGCGGCCAAGGCCGGGCTGGACAACCTGACCGCCAGCCTCGCCGTGGAGTGGGCCCCGAAGGTGCGGGTGAACGCGCTCGACGTCGGAATGGTGCGCACCGAGCAGGCGCATCTGCACTACGGCGACGAGGCCGGGGTGGCCGCGGTCGGTTCGGTGGTCCCGTTGCGGCGGCTGGCCGAACCGGAGGAGGTGGGCGCCTGTGCCGTGTTCCTCTCCTCGCCGCTGGCGTCCTATGTGAGTGGGGCCGCGCTGGCGGTGCACGGCGGGGGCGAGGTCCCCGCCTTCCTTTCCGCCAGTACGGCCGAGTCATCCGGGGAGAAATCGTGAACGGAATGGTTGCCGACCGGGTCGTGATCGTCACCGGTGCGGGCCGCGGGATCGGCCGCGCCCATGCTCTCGCCTTCGCCAGGGAGGGCGCGCGGGTGGTGGTCAACGACATCGGTACCGGTCTGGCGGGGGAGGGCGCATCCGGCGGCCCCGCGCAGCAGGTGGTGGCCGAGATCAGGGCCGAGGGCGGCACTGCGGTGGCCAATGCCGACGACGTGGCCGACTGGGCCGGGGCGGCGAACCTGGTGCACACCGCGCTCGAGGAGTTCGGCGGGCTGGACGTGCTGGTGAACAACGCGGGCTTCCTGCGCGACCGGATGCTGGTGAACCTCGGCGAGGACGAGTGGGACGCGGTGATCAGGGTCCACCTCAAGGGGCATTTCGCGCCGATGCGGCATGCCGCGCAGTACTGGCGCGCCGAGGCCAAGGCCGGGCGCACCCCGGTTGCCAGGGTGATCAACACCAGCTCCGGCGCCGGCCTGCTTGGCAGCATCGGGCAGGGCAACTACTCGGCGGCCAAGGCCGGGATCGCCGGGCTGACCGTGGTGGCGGCGGCCGAGTTCGCGCGCTATGGGGTCACGGTGAACGCGATCGCCCCGGCGGCGCGGACCCGGATGACCGAGCGGGCCTTCGCGGAGGACATGGCCGCGCCGGAGGACGGGTTCGACGCGATGGCACCGGAGAACGTCTCCCCGCTGGTGGTCTGGCTGGGCAGCGCCGAGTCCGCGGAGGTCACCGGCCGGGTGTTCGAAGTGGACGGTGGGAGGGTGTCGCTGGCTCAGGCCTGGCGGCACGGGCCCGCCGCGGACAAGGGTGCCCGCTGGGAGCCGGCCGAGCTCGGGCCGGTGGTGGCCGGGCTGCTCGCCGAGGCTGCGGAGCCGGAGCCGGTCTACGGTAGCTGAGGGCCGTCGCGATACTGTCGGTGCCCGGGGCGATACTGCTTGTATGACGACTTGGCAGCAGTTCGAAACGGAAGCGCCCATGCTGGCCGCCGCGGTCCAGGCGCGGCTGGAGGACTACAACCACCACGTGCTGGCCACCATGCGCCGGGACGGCTCACCGCGGCTCAGCGGCACCGAGGTCGAGTTCCGTGGCCGGGACCTGACCGTCGGGATGATGCTGGGCGCGGCGAAGGCGCGGGACCTGCGCCGCGACCCGCGCTACGCGCTGCACACCAATCCGGGTGACGCCTCGATGGAGGAGGGGGACGCGAAGCTGTCCGGGGTGGCGGCCGAGGTCACCGATCCGGCGGAGTTCGAGGCGCTGGTGGGGGACGAGTCGCCCGCGGGCTCCTTCGACCTGTTCCTGCTGCGGCTGAACCAGGTGGCGCTGACCGCGGTGCGTAACGACGTGCTGATCATCGAATCCTGGCGGCCCGGCAAGCCGAGGGTGCGCTACGAGCGGGTGAAGAACGGTCCCGCGGTCCGCATCGTGCTCCGCTGACACCGGGTCAGAGCCGCTCCAGCACGGTGCCGGTGGACAGCGCCCCGCCCGCGCACATCGTCACCAGCGCGCAGCTGCCGTCCCGGCGTTCCAGCTCGTGCAGGGCGGTGGTGAGCAGCCGGGTGCCGGTGCTGCCGACCGGGTGGCCGAGGGCGATCGCGCCGCCGTTCACGTTCACCCTGTCCTCGTCCGGCCGGTGGACCTGCTGCCAGGACAGCACCACCGCGGCGAAGGCCTCGTTCACCTCGAACAGGTCCGGGTCATCGATGGTCATCCCGGCCTGCCGCAGCACCCGTTCGGTGGCCTGCACCGGACCGTCCAGGTGGTAGTAGGGCTCCGCGCCGACCAGCGCCTGCGCCCGGATCCGGGCCCGGGGCCGCAGCCCGAGCCGCCGTGCCCGCTCGGCGTCCATCAGCAGCAGGGCCGAGGCGCCGTCGGAGATCTGCGAGGAGGTGCCCGCAGTATGCACCCCGCCCTCCAGCACCGGCGAGAGCCGGGCGAGCCCTTCCGCGGTCGTCTCCCGCAGTCCCTGGTCCTGCCGCACCAGCCGGGTCTCCCCGGTGGGGAACCCGTTCTCGTCCAGCATCGGGGCCTTCACCGGGACGACCTCCCGGTCGAACCGGCCCTCCGCCAAGGCCCGCGCCGCGGCCGCCTGGGAACGCACGCCGAAGGAGTCCACCTGTTGCCTGCTCAGCCCGCGGCGGACGGCGATCCGTTCCGCCGCGCCGTACTGGTTCGGCATGTCGATCGACCAGGACTCCGGCCGGGGTGACCCGGCCTCGCTGCCGCGGTTGGCGCCAAGCGGGACCCGGCTCATCGCCTCGACTCCGCAGGCGATGCCCACCTCGATCGCGCCCGCGGCGATCAGCCCGGCGACCAGGTGGGTGGCCTGCTGGGCTGAGCCGCACTGGGCGTCGATCGTGGTCGCACCGCATTCCTGGGGCAGCCCGGCGTGCAACCAGGCGGTGCGGGTGACGTTGCCCGCCTGCTCCCCGGCCTGGGTGACACTGCCGCCGATCACCTGCTCCACCAGCGCGGGCTCGATCCCGGCCCGCTCCAGTAGCGCCGACTGCGCGGTGCCGAGCAGCTCGGCGGCATGCAGCCCGGACAACCAGCCGCGCCGCTTGCCGATCGGGGTACGGACGGCTTCCACGATTACGGCATCGCCCACGGCGTTCTCCTCACGCTCGACAAACCTCAAAGTAGAACATGTTCTTGCTATGGGCAACGCCGCCCTGTGTCAACCGCCGAGTGGTCACTCTCCGGCGATCGGTGCTCTACCTGTAGTTTCAAGATCCTGATTGCTTGAGTAAACGGTGTTCACTAAACTCTTCCCAAGGTTAACGGTGTATGCTTCAATCGGTGGTTAGAACGTGTTTCATGTCCTCTTTGGGTGTCTGGAGCCGACCACCGGAGGTAGCCGATGGGCTCGTCGCTGATCCCAGCGGGTTTCGATTTCACCGATCCCGACCTGTACGCCACCCGCCTGCCACTGGCGGAGTTCGCCGAGCTGCGCCGGACCGCGCCGGTGTGGTGGAATCCGCAGCCGCACAACAAGGCCGGCTTCGGGGACGACGGATACTGGGTGGTCACCCGGCTCGAGGACGTCAAGGAGGTGTCCAAGGACAGCGAGCTGTTCTCCTCACGGGAGAAGACGGCGATCATCCGGTTCGACGAGACCATGACCGAGGAGGGCCTGGACGCCAACCGGCTGGTGCTGCTGAACATGGACGCCCCGCAGCACACCAAGCTGCGCCGGATCGTCTCCAAGGGCTTCACCCCGCGGGCGATCGGCAGGCTGGAGGATGCGCTGCGGGAGCGGGCCGGGCAGATCGTCGAGCAGGCCAAGGCCAAGGGCAGCGGGGACTTCGTCGCGGACGTCGCCTGCGAGCTGCCGCTGCAGGCGATCGCCGAACTGCTCGGGATCCCGCAGGAGGACCGGGGCAAGATCTTCGACTGGTCCAACCAGATGATCGGCTACGACGACCCCGAATACGATGTGGAACCCATCGCCGCCTCCGCCGAACTGGTCGGCTACGCGTGGAACATGGCCGAGCAGCGGCGCGCCTGCCCGATGGACGACATCGTCACCAAGCTGGTACAGGCCGATATCGACGGTGAGTCACTGTCCTCGGACGAGTTCGGTTTCTTCGTCATCCTGCTCGCCGTGGCGGGCAACGAGACCACCCGCAACGCGATCACCCATGGCATGAAGGCGTTCCTGGATCATCCGGAGCAGTGGGAGCTGTACAAGCAGCAGCGGCCGAAGACCGCGCCGGACGAGATCGTGCGCTGGGCGACCCCAGTGGTGGCCTTCCAGCGCACCGCGACCGCGGACACGGTGCTCGGCGGGCAGCACATCGCCAAGGGGGACCGGGTCGGCATGTTCTACAGCTCGGCCAACTTCGACCCCGAGGTGTTCGAGGAGCCGATGAAGTTCGACATCCTGCGCGACCCCAACCCGCATGTGGGCTTCGGCGGGACCGGATCGCACTACTGCATCGGGGCGAACCTGGCGCGGCTGGAGATCGACCTGATCTTCAACGCGATCGCCGACAGCATGCCGGGCATCCGGGAGGTCTCCGCGCCGGACCGGCTGCGCTCCGGCTGGCTGAACGGCATCAAGCACTACCAGGTCGCTTACGGGTAACCCGCCCGCTACCCGGCGCGCCTACCGGTCAGGGATGATGGCCGGCATGACTGTCGCGACCGGACGAAGCACCCTCGAAGCCGAGCTGTCCCTGCGGGTCACCAAGCCGGGCAGACTCGCCTTGTCGGTCGCGGCAGCGGAGTCCGCCGGGGTCGGCACGGAGCGGCTCGAGATCGAGGGGCCGTCCGGCCCGATCCCGGCCGTGCCGCCGACCGGGCTGCCGCACGGCACCAGGATCCACGTGCTCGACCTGCCAGCGGGCGAGGTCACCATCTCCTACCGGGCGCAGCGGCAGGGCGGGCCCGCCGAGCCGGGCCCGGTGACCGAGGCTGACCTGATCACCTACACCCGGCCGAGCCGGTACTGCCCCTCCGACCGGATGATCGGCATCGCGCTCACCGACTTCGGGAGCCTGCCGGATCCGCTGAGCAAGGTGCGCGCGATCGTGCGGTACGTCGGCAGGCGGCTGGTGTACGTTTCCGGCTCCAGCAGGCCGACCGACGGCGCGCTGGAGACGCTGCTGGCCGGCGAGGGCGTCTGCCGGGACTTCGCCCACCTGTGCGTCACCTACTGCCGTGGGCTGGACATCCCGGCCCGGTTCGTTTCGGTGTACGCGCCTGGACTGTCCCCGATGGACTTCCACGCCGTGTTCGAGGCGGCGATCGACGGCCGTTGGTACCTTTTCGACGCCAGCCGCCTCGCGCCCCGGTCGAGTATGGTGCGGATCGCCACCGGCCGGGACGCGGCGGACACGGCCTTCCTGACCACCCTGGGCAGCGAGATCGACCTGCGTACCACCAGGGTGAACGCCACCGCCGAACCGCGGGGCACCATCGAGGAGAGCACCGAGCTGGTCGCGCTCGCATGAGCCGCAGCGCGGCTCACCCGGGTTTGGCCGCGCCGACCACCCACATGGCGAAGTACTGGGAGCCGCCGCCATAGGCATGCCCGAGGGCGCGCCCCGCGCCGTCCACCTGGTAGTCGCCCGCCCGGCCCATCACCTGCTTGGCAGCCTCGGCGAACCGCAGCATTCCCGATGCGCCGATCGGGTTGGTGCACAGCACCCCGCCGGAGGGATTCACCGGCAGCCTGCCGCCCAGGGCGGTCTCGCCGGACTCGGTGAGCTTCCAGCCCTCGCCCTCGGCGGTGAACCCGAGGTTCTCCAGCCACATCGGCTCGAACCAGGAGAACGGCACGTAGATCTCCGCGGCATCCACTTCGGACAATGGATCGGTGATGCCTGCCTCCCGCCACAGCGCGGCCGCGGCGTCCCGGCCTGCCTGCGGGCTGACCTGGTCCCGGCCTGCGAAGGTGGTCGGTTCGGTGCGCATGGCGGTGGCGTGGATCCAGCCAGCGCCGCCCGGCACCGCCTCGCCCGCGGCCTCGTCCCCGATCACCATCGCGCATGCGCCGTCGGAGGATGGGCAGGTCTCGTCGTAGCGGATCGGGTCCCAGAGCATCTGCGAGGCCTGCACCGACTCCACGGTGATCTCGCGCTGCCGCAGGTGCGCGAACGGGTTGAGCGCGCCGCACTGCCGGTCCTTGGCCGCGACGATCGCGCCGACGTGCGCGGGTGCGCCGGACCGCCGGATGTAGGAGCGGACATGCGGCGCGAAGTACCCGCCTGCGCCGGCGCCGACCGGCATCTGGAACGGCGGCAGGATGGAAAGCGCCCACATCGCGTTGGACTCGGACTGCTTCTCGAAGGCCACCGTCAGCACCCGCCGGTGCACCCCGGACTGCACCAGGCTGGTGGCGACCAGCGCGGTGGATCCGCCGACCGAGCCCGCGGTGTGCACCCGCAGCAGTGGCTTGCCGGTGGCGCCGAGGGCGTCGGCGAGGAACAGCTCCGGCATCATCACGCCCTCGAACAGGTCCGGGGCCTTGCCGAGCACCACGGCGTCGATATCCGCCCACTCGACCCCGGCATCGGCCATCGCCCGGTCGATGGCCTCGCGCAGCAGCCCGGGGATGGACACATCGGTGCGCTTGGCCCGGTGGTGGGTCTGCCCGGTGCCGAGTACGGCGGCGAGTTGCTTGGCCATCAGTCGCGCCCCTCCAGTACCGCCACCAGGTTCTGTTGCAGTGCCGGGCCGCTGGTGGCGTGGGCGAGCACCCGGTCGGCGTTGCCCAGCAGGATCTGTCCCGCGGCCTCGCCGATCCGGGCGAGGCCCGCGGCGAACATGGGGTTGCCCGCCAGCACCCCGCCCGAGGGGTTCACCCGCACGTTCTCCCCGAGGCCGAGCGCGTTGCGCAGGATGATCTCCTGGTGAGTGAAGGGTGCGTGCAGCTCGGCGAGCTGCACCCCGTCCCCGCCGGCGGCCGCCCCGGCCGCCTCGGTGGAGGGTGAACGGGTCAGCTCCCTTGCGCCGAGCGTGGGGGAGTCCACCCGGTGTTCGATGCCGGTGATCACCGCGGGCCGGTCCGCGAGCTCGGCCGCCCGGTCCGCCGCCGCCAGTACCAGCACGGCCGCCCCGTCGGTCACCGGGGCGATATCGTGCTTCCGCAGGGGGTCGGCGAACATCGGCCGCTCCAGCAGTGTGGCCGCGTCCTCGGCGCCGGATCGCTGGGCGAGCGGGTTCTCCCGCGCATCGGCGAGGCTGCGCGCGGCGACCTCGGCCATCTCCCGCTCGCTCCACAGCCCGGCTTCGATGCCCATTCTTGCCTGTATTCCCGCGATGCTGATCGAGTCCGGCCACAGTGGAGCGACCAGGTAGGGGTCGAGCTGCAATGCGAGCACCCGGCGCAGCTGCCCTGCCGAGGACTTGCCGAACCCGTACACCAGCGCGGTGTCCACCTCGCCGGTGCGGATCTTCAGCCAGGCCTCGTACAGGGCCCATGCCGCGTCCATTTCCACATGCGACTCGTGGATCGGCGGGAAGGCGCCGAGGGCGTCCACTGCGGCGATGAAGGAGAACGCCCTGCCCGCGAGGTAGTCCGAGGAACCGGAGCACCAGAACCCGATGTCCTCCTTGGACAGTGAGGTCTGCTCGAAGACCTCGGCGAGCAACGGGACCAGCATCTCCACCCCGTTGGTGGTGCCCTCGCTGCGGCGGACGTTGTGGCCCTGCGCGAACCCGACGACGGCGACTTCGTTCATTGCTGACCTCTAGAGGTGGTGGGCGAAGGACTCGTAGGCGGCATCCGGTTCGCCGGTAGGCTCGAAGTACTCGATGTTCTCCAGCGTGGTCCACCACTGCTCGCGGGGCTTCCATGCGGCCCGCACCCGCATGCCCATCCGCACCTCCTCGGCCGCGCAGCCGAGCACTAGGTGCAGGAAAGCGATGTCCGCCCCGTCCAGCAGGATGTAGGCCGCGACGTACGGCGGTTTGATGCGCTGCCCGAGGAAGGGCACGTTCACGATGCAGAAGGTGGTGACAATCCCGGTATCCGGCAACTCCACCTCCTCGGTGGTGGGCACGCCGTCGGTGGGGCAGGCGCCGCGGGGCGGGATGTAGACCTTGCGGCACTCCGGGCACCGCTGGCCGAGCAGTCGCCCCTGCTCGAGCGCGCGCAGGTACCTGCTCTCCTCCGGTGATGCCGAGTGCTGGTACCGCAGGTGGATCGGGGTGATGACGGTGCCGACCGGCTCGCCGTCGGCGCGCTCGGCGACCGGGGGAGGCGCGGGCAACGGCCCCGGCTCGTGCCGGGTGTCCTCGGGGACGAAGCAGGCGATGTCCCTGATGTGGCCCACCGGCTCGGCCGCCCAGCGGACCCGGACCCGCATACCGGTGCGCAGGTGCTCCGGGCCGGGTACGTCGATGGCGTGCAGCATCGCGGTGTCCGCCCCGTCCAGCCGGATGAGCGCCCAGGCGAACGGGCGCGCCAGGGGCTGCCCCGCCAGCGGCTCGGCGATCCACGACCAGGACACCACCGTGCCCACCTCGGCGACCGGCACGAACTCGGTGAGCGGCCGGGCGGTCACCGGGTCGTACTCCACCGGCGGCACGTGCACCCTGCCGTCGCTGCCCCGGGCGCCCTCGATCCGCCGCTCCCGCAGGCCGTCGACGAACCGGCCGAGCACCGGTCCCAGCGAGCGGGTGTAGTCGAAGCCCACCTCCAGCGGTGCGGACAACGGGGGCTGCGCGGCAGGCACTGGATTGGTACTTGCGGTCACATCAGAAGTGAAACACGTTCTCGAAATCTCGGCAAGGCGTCGGTGGTCGTGGGTTTGACACCTTGCCCAATGGTGAAACAAGTTCTAGATTCGAGGGTATGTCCAGCACCTCGACAGTGAGCACCCCCGGCCTGTGGCATATCGCGGAAGAGCAGCCGGACCGCACCGCCGTGGTCGACACCGACGGCAGCGAGATCAGTTACGCCCAGCTGAGCGCCAGGGCCAACGCCTATGCCTGCGGCCTGCGCGAGCTCGGCCTCGAGGCAGGCGACGTGGTGGTGGTGTTGCAGCCCAACGGCGCCGAGCTGCTGGCGGCCTACTTCGCCGCGCTCCAGTCCGGGCTCTACGTGGTCATGGTGAACTGGCACCTGGTCGGTCCGGAGGTCGCCTACATCCTGACCGACAGCGGGGCCAAGGCCTTCCTGGCGCACGAGCGGTTCGCCGAGGCCGCTGTTGCGGCCGCCGAGGAGGCGGGCGTACCGGCGAATGCCCGGTTCGCGGTCGGCCCGGTACCGGGGTTCCGGGACATCGGGCAGCTGGCCTCGGGTGCGGGCGAGCGGCCCGCGAACCGCACCGCGGGTTCGCCGATGCTCTACACCTCCGGCACCACCGGCAGGCCCAAGGGCGTGCGCAGGCCGCTGACCGGTGCCGACCCCGACCAGGTGCCCGCGGCGTCCACCTGGTTCTTCGGCATCTTCGGGCTGGCGCCCTTCGACGACCATGTGCACCTGTGCGGTTCGCCGCTCTATCACACCGCGGTGCTGAACTTCGTCGCCATCTCGATCCAGCTCGGCCACACCGCGGTGCTGATGGACCGCTGGGACGCCGAGGAGATGCTGCGGCTGATCGAACGGCACCGGGTGACGCACAGTCATATGGTGCCCACGCAGTTCCGCAGGCTGCTGGCGCTGCCGGAGCAGGTACGGGCGCGGTACGACATGTCCTCGCTGCGCAACATGATCCACGGCGCCGCGCCCTGCCCGCCCGAGGTCAAGCGGCGGATGCTCGAGTGGTGGGGTCCGGTGGTCACCGAGTACTACGCGGCGACCGAGGGCGGCGGCACGGTGATCAGCGGGCAGGAGTGGTTGCGCAAACCGGGCTCGGTCGGCAGGCCGTGGCCGGGGTCCACGATCCGGATCCTGGATGACGATGGTGCCGAGCTGCCCGCCGGCGAGGTCGGCACGGTGTACATGAAGATGGGCGACGCCCGGTTCGAGTACCACCGGGACCGGGCCAAGACCGAGCAGGCCAGGGTCGGCGACCTGTTCACCCTCGGGGACGTCGGGCACCTGGACGAGGACGGCTACCTGTACCTGCACGACCGGAAGAACGACATGATCATCTCCGGTGGGGTGAACATCTACCCCGCGGAGATCGAGGGCGAGCTGGTGACGCATCCGAAGGTCGCCGATGTGGCGGTGTTCGGCGTGCCGCACGAGGACTGGGGTGAGGAGATCAAGGCCGTGGTCCAGCCGGCCGATGGGGTGACTCCCTCCGCCGAGCTCACCGCGGAGCTGCTGGAGCACGCCCGCGCGCGGCTGGCGAAGTTCAAGCTGCCGCGCAGCGTGGACTACCTGCCGGAGCTGCCCCGCGACCCCAACGGCAAGCTCTACAAACGCAAGCTCCGCGACCCCTACTGGTCCTCCCACGACCGCGCTATCTGACCCCTCAGCTGCCGGTGAAGTGGGGGGTGCGTTTCTCGGCGAAGGCGCGCGGGCCCTCCTTGGCGTCCTGGCTGGCGAAGACCTCCATGCCGTACCTGGCGTCCAGGGTGAACGCCTCCTCCTCGTGCATCCCCTCGGTGTCGCGCATGGTGCGCAGGATCGCCCGCACGGCCAGTGGCCCGTTCGCGGCGATCCGCTCCGCGATCTCCAGCGCGCGCTCCAGCGCCGTACCGTCGGGGACGACCTGCCCGATCAGCCCGATGTCCCTGGCCTCGGCCGCGGTCAGATGCCGTCCGGTGAGCAGGATGTCCGCGGCCAGGGTGTAGGGGATCTGCCTCGGCAGCCGCACCGCGGACCCGCCCAGCGGGAACAGGCCCCAGCGGGCCTCGGACACGCCGAACTTCGCACTCTCGCCCGCGACCCGGATATCGGTTCCCTGCAGGATCTCGGTGCCGCCCGCGATCGCGGGGCCCTCGACGGCGGCGATCAGTGGTTTGGTCAGCCTGCGTCCCTTCAGCAGGCCGTCGATCCGGCTCGGGTCGAAGCTGCCGCGTTCGAAGGCGCCCGAAGGGCTGTTGCGGCTCATCGACTTCAGGTCCGCACCGGCGCAGAACGCGCCGCCCGCACCGGTCAGCACGCAGCAGCGGATCTCCGGATCCTCGTCCACCCGGTCCCAGGCCTCGGTCATGATCGTGAGCATCTCGCCGGTCAGCGCGTTGCGGGCGTGCGGCCGGTTCATCGTGACGATCAGCGTGTGCCCTCGTTGTTCCACTAGCGCGTGCGGGGCTTCCGACGCGGTTTCAGTCATCTCGCCGCCTTCCGATCAGGTGAGCCTGCTCAGTTCTATTGCCCAGAACGATAACATGTTCTAGTTTAAGCGAGTGGCATACAACATCGCGGATCTTCTCGAGCACGCCGTTGATGCCGTGCCGGACCGCACTGCCATCGTGTGCGGCACGAAACGGGTCACCTTCGGCGAACTGGAACGGCGGGCCAACCGGCTCGCGCATCACCTTGCCAACCAGGGCGTGCGGGCCGGCTCGCACGTCGGGGTCTACTCCCGCAACTCGATCGAGACGATGGAGGCGATGATCGCGGCGTACAAGCTGCGTGCGATCGCCGTCAACGTGAACTACCGCTACGTGCACGGCGAGCTGGCGTACCTGTTCGACAACGCCGACCTGGTCGCACTCGTGCACGAGCGCCGGTACGCCGAGCTGGTCGCGGGCGTCCTGCCGAAGGCGCCCAAAGTGAAACATGTTGTCGTGATCGACGACGGCAGCGAGGCGGACTACTCCGGGTACGGCGGGGTGGACTGTGTCGACTACGAGACCGCGCTGGCCGGCAGCTCGCCGGAACGGGACTTCCCCGAGCGCAGCGCCGATGACCACTACATCCTGTACACCGGCGGCACCACCGGGTACCCGAAGGGCGTGGTGTGGCGGCAGGAGGACGTCTGGCGCGTGCTCGGCGGCGGGATCAACTTCGTCACCGGTGAGTACGTCCCAGACGAGTGGGCATTGGCAGCCGAGGGCAAGGAGAGCGGCGGCCTGGTCCGGCTGCCCGCGGCGCCGCTGATCCACGGCGCCGCGCAGTGGGCCGCATTCGGCGCCCTGTTCACCGGGAGCCCGGTGGTGTTCGTGCCGCAGTTCGATCCGCACGAGGTGTGGAAAGCCGTGCAGGACAACAAGGTCCAGGTACTCACCATCGTCGGTGACGCGATGGCCCGCCCGCTGGTCGACGCCTACCGCGAGGGCGAGTACGACGCCTCCTCGCTGGTCGCGGTCTCCAGCCATGCCGCGCTGTTCTCGCATTCGGTGAAGCAGGACTTCCTTGCCTGCCTGCCTCATGTGGTCATCACGGACGCGATCGGCTCCTCGGAGAGCGGGTTCACCGGGATCGGCATGGTCAGCAAGGACGCCGACCACACCGCGGGGCCGCGGGTCAACTTCGGCAAGCAGGCCGTGCTGCTGGACGAGGAGGGTAACCGGATCGACCCGGTGCCGGGCGCGACCGGCCGGATCGCCAGGGGTGGCCATGTGCCGCTCGGGTACTACAAGGACCCGGAGAAGTCGAAGACCATCTTCGTGGAGCTGGACGGCGCCCGGTACGTGGTGCCGGGGGACTACGCCCGGTACGAGGAGGACGGCACGGTCACCCTGCTCGGCCGCGGCTCGCAGTGCGTCAACACCGGCGGCGAGAAGGTCTATCCGGAGGAGGTGGAGTCCGCGCTGAAGTCCCATCCGGACGTGTTCGACGCGCTGGTCATCGGGGTCGCGGACGAGCGGATGGGGCAGCGGGTCGGCGCCGTGATCCAGACCAGGCAGGGCGCCACCCCGGACTTCGCGGCGATCGAGGCCCATGTGCGGACCGAGATCGCCGGGTACAAGGTGCCGCGCAGCGTCTGGGTCGCCGAGCGGATCGGCCGCTCGCCGAGCGGGAAACCGGACTATCCCTGGGCGCAGCGCTACGCCAGCGAGCACGAGCCCGCCGTCGACCGGACCAGCAGCTAAGGAGATGCGGATGCGTACCGCGCTGTGCGACACCCTCGGCATCGAGTACCCGCTCGTCGGATTCACGCCCTCCGAGCACGTCGCGGCCGCCATCAGCAAGGCGGGCGGGCTGGGCGTGCTCGGCTGCGTGCGGTTCAACGACGCGGCCGAACTGGACGCGGTGCTGGACTGGATGGACGCCAACACCGGCGGCAGGCCGTACGGGGTGGACATCGTGATGCCGTCGAAGATCCCCACCGAGGGCAGCTCGACCGACCTCACCGAGATGATCCCTCCCGAGCACCGCGCCTTCGTCGACCGCACCCTGGCCCAGCTCGGCGTCCCCGACCTGCCGGACGGCACCGACGAGCGCGCGGGCGTGCTCGGTTGGCTGCACTCGGTGGCCAGGGCGCATGTCGAGGTCGCGCTGAAGCACCCGATCGCGCTGATCGCCAACGCGCTCGGCTCGCCCCCGGTGGACGTGATCGAGCAGGCACACGCCGCCGGGGTGCCGGTGGCCGCGCTGGCGGGCAAGGCCGAGCACGCCGTGCGGCATGTGGACAACGGCGTCGACCTGGTGGTGGCGCAGGGTTACGAGGCGGGCGGGCACACCGGGGAGATCGCCTCCATGGTGCTGCTGCCGGAGATCGTGGACGCCGTTGGCGAGCGGGCTCCGGTGCTGGCCGCGGGCGGGATCGGATCCGGAAGGCAGGTGGCCGCCGCGCTCGCGCTCGGCGCGTCCGGGGCCTGGACCGGCTCGGTCTGGCTGGCCACCGAGGAGTACCGGCAGACCATGGCGGACTCCGATGCCATGCAGCGGGCGCTGCTGGACGCGGGCTCCGCGGACACCGTGCGCACCCGGATCTACACCGGCAAACCCGCCCGGCTGCTCAAGACCCGGTGGACCGAGGCATGGTCGGAGCCGGGCGCACCGGAGCCATTGCCGATGCCGCTGCAGAACCTGCTGGTCTCGCACGCGCACCAGCGGTTGCAGGCGGCGCACGATCCCTCGGTGGTGTCCATGCCGGTGGGACAGATCGTGGGCCGGATGCGCAGCGTGCGGCCGGTGGCCGAGGTGCTGGCGGAGTTCGTGCGGGAGTACGAGCAGACGCTGGTGCGTTTGGACAAGACCCGGTAGTCCTAGACATCCGGACTGGGACGAGGTGCTGCGCACCCTGGACGCCGGTCTGGCCGCCTGTCGAGAGGTGCGGTTCGACCACGTGTCCGTCCACTTCGGGCATACTCTTGCACTGTCCGAACTGGATATCGAGGTGGCGCGGGGTGAGACGCCGGCGCGGCTCGGCCCCCCGGACCGGGGAAGTCGACCGCGCTGAGGGTACTGGCCGGGGTCGTACCGCAGAACTACGCTCTGTCCCCGCATCTGCGGGTACAACCAAGGGAGTCGTCACCTTCGACGCGGCCGGTGCAACCAACCCGTCCACTCGTTCCGTCCTTACCGGCATGAGGTGGAACAGGATGCTGGTAGCCGCGTTCGCCGTCGTGCTCGCCGGGACGGCCTGCGGCAACCAGGGAACCGATACCGCGCAGCAGCCCCCGGCGAGCGAGCAGCAGTCCCCCGGCGGGCAACCGGTTGCCGACTCCCCGGAGGACGAGACGGTGCCGCCGGCCCCGCCGGGCACCGAGGAGGGCAACGTCCCGGACCAGCGGATCAGCGGTCCGGACCTGCCCGAGGGCTTCCCGCAGGAGGTCACCGCCAGGAAGGACGGCCGCACGCTCGAGATCGTGGCCATGGAAGGCGGCTGCGGCAAGGCAAGCGCCGAGCTGGCCGAGCAGACCGCCGAGAAAGTCGTGGTCAACCTGGTGGAGACCGAACCGAAGGACGCCGAGGCCTGCACCATGGACATCCGGTACCCGACCGTGACCGTGCGGCTCGACCAGCCGCTGGGCGAGCGCACCGTGGAACTGCACTACGAGAACCGCAAGGAGTGATCCGCCGCGCTCAGTGCCTGTTTCCAAACTCGCGGACGCAGTCGGCTCGGCCGGGCTCGGACCTGGTCACGATCGTCACCATCGCAGGTCATGCGCCCGGCCTCGTCGCCCGCGGGCTCTTCGCCGCTGAGCACAGCGGCGCGAAGCGTCTCGATTCGGGTGGTGGTGGGCGACGGGCGGGCGAGTTCTTCCACTCGCCCTGAGCAGGCAAAGCCCAACTCCGGAACAGGCTCTCAGCTGCCGGCCACAGCGGCGGCCATCCCGATCAGGGCCGCGCCGCAGCCCCGCTCGAACAGCCGCCGCCTGCGGGGCGCGGCGAGCAGCCCGGAGATCGACCGGGCCAGCGGCACCACCAGGGACCAGAACAGGGCGAAGCCTGCGACCACGACGCCGGACAGCAGCGCAGCCTGTGGCATCGCCGGCGCGTGCGGGTCGATGGCCTGCGGCACCAGGGTCAGGAACAGCAACATGACCTTGGGGTTCAGCACGTCCCCGAGCACCCCGCGCAGGAACAGTGCCCGCAGCGGCCGGTCCGGCACCGCCGACTCGCTCGGTGCCGCGGCGGCCGCCCTGGCCCGGCGCAGCGTGCTGAACCCGAGATAGCCAAGGTAGGCCGCGCCGAGCAGCTTCACCGCGGTCATCGCCGCGGGTGCCGCCGCGACCAGCGCGGACAACCCGAGGGTGGCCAGACAGGCGTGCACCATCAGCCCGCAGGTCACCCCGGCGGCGGTCACCCAGCCCGCGCGGGAGCTGCGCATGGCGTTCCCGGTCACCAGCACGAAGTCGGGCCCGGGAACGAACAGCAGGACGACGAAGGCGATCAGGAACGAGGTCCAGGCGATGTGCATACCCGTATCTTGGCCGAGCCGGTTCGGGTAGCCGCCAGCTCCGACGTAGTATGGACGGTTGTGGAGAAAACAACCGAACTGGATTCGGTCGACTGGCTGATTCTGGAGGAACTACAGAACGACGCGACGGTGCCGAACCGGGATCTCGCGCAGCGGGTCGGCCTGGCACCCTCCTCCTGCCTGCAACGGGTCCGGCGGCTGCGCGAGCTCGGCGTGATCACCGGCTCCCAGGTGACCGTGGACCCCGCCGCGGCCGGGCTGGTGCTGGAGGCGGTGATCGCGGTGAACGTCCGGCCGCACACCCGCCAGGTGACCACGGCCTTCCGTGAGTTCGTGCTCTCCCTGCCGGAGACCAGGGCGGTGTTCCACGTCAGCGGGCAGGCCGACTTCCTGCTGCACGTGGCCGTGGCGGACAGCGCGCACCTGCAGACCTTCCTGGTGGACCAGCTCGCCTCGCGGACCGAGGTGCGCAACCTGACCAGTTCGGTGGTGCTGGAACGGGTGCAGACCAGGGCGCTCACCCCGCCGCCGGAGGCGCGGCCGACGCACCGGCGCCGCCGGGTGGGCTACTGACGGGTAGGGTGAGGCCATGGGTACGCGCCAGGTCTCGGCCACCAGGACGGTCTCCGCCACGCCGGAGCAGATCTTCGAGCTGCTCACCGATCCGGCGAAGCACCCGCTGATCGACGGGTCCGGTTCGGTGCTCGCCGCGCGCTCGCAGGGCCCCCGTCGGCTCGAGCTGGGCTCGCGGTTCGGGATGGACATGAAGATGGGCGCGTCCTACAAGATCCTGAACACGGTGGTCGAGTTCGAGGAGAACCGGCTGATCGCCTGGCGGCACTTCAACGGCCACCGCTGGCGCTGGCGGCTGGAACCGGCGGGCGACGGCGTTACCAGGGTCACCGAGACCTTCGACTGGAGCACCGCCAGGATCCCACTGCTGATCAGCCTCAGCTCGTTCCCGAAGCGGAACAAGGCGGCGATCGAGAAGACCCTGGACCGGCTGGCGGAGTTGTTCCCGGCAGGTTCGGGCTCAGCCGCGGAAGGCGATCTGTAGTACCGGCTCGGCGGTCTCGGCGAAGAAGTCGTTGCCCTTGTCGTCGATCACGACGAACGCGGGGAAGTCCTCGACCTCGATCCGCCACACCGCTTCCATGCCGAGCTCGGGGTACTCCAGCACCTCGACCGCACGGATGCAGTCCTTGGCCAGCCGGGCGGCTGGGCCGCCGATCGAGCCGAGGTAGAAGCCGCCGTGCCGGTGGCAGGACTCGGTCACCTTCTTCGACCGGTTGCCCTTGGCCAGCATCACCTGGGAGCCACCGGCGGCCTGGAACTGCTCGACGTAGGAGTCCATCCGGCCTGCCGTGGTGGGCCCGAAGGAACCGGAGGCGTAACCCTCCGGGGTCTTGGCCGGTCCCGCGTAGTACACCGGGTGGTCCCGCAGGTACCTCGGCATCGGCTCGCCTGCCTCCAGCCGTTCGGCGATCTTGGCGTGCGCGATGTCCCTGGCGACCACCAGCGGGCCGGAAAGGGACAGCCGGGTCTTCACCGGCAGGGCGGACAGCTGGGCCCGGATCTCGCTCATCGGCCGGTTCAGGTCCACCCTTACGACCTCGGTCGGCAGGTCCTCCTCGGTGACCTCGGGCAGGAACCGGGCCGGGTCGCGTTCCAGCTGCTCCAGGAACACACCCTCCGCGGTGATCTTCGCCTTGGCCTGCCGGTCGGCCGAGCAGGACACCGCGATGCCGACCGGGCAGGAGGCGCCGTGCCGGGGCAGCCGGATGACCCGCACGTCGTGGCAGAAGTACTTCCCACCGAACTGGGCGCCGATGCCGAACTGCCGGGTCAGCTCCAGTACCTGCTGCTCGAGGTCCACATCGCGGAACCCGTGACCGAGCTCGGAGCCGGTGCGGGGCAGCTCGTCCAGGTAGCGGGCCGAGGCGAGCTTGGCCACCTTCAGGTTGTACTCGGCCGACATACCGCCGACCACGATGGCCAGGTGGTAGGGCGGGCAGGCCGCGGTGCCCAGCCCGCGCAGCTTCTCGTCCAGGAACCGGGCCAGCCGCTTCGGGTTCAGCACCGCCTTGGTCTCCTGGTACAGGAAGGTCTTGTTCGCGCTGCCGCCGCCCTTGGCGAGGAACAGGAACTCGTAAGCCGGATCGGCGGTCCCGGCCGGGTCGTCCCGGTGGTACAGCTCGATCTGCGCGGGCAGGTTGGTGCCGGTGTTGCGTTCCTCCCAGAAGGTGAGCGGGGCCAGCTGCGAGTAACGCAGGTTCAGCTCCTGGTATGCCTCGAAGACGCCCCGGGAAAGGGCCTCCTCGTCGGCGCCGCCGGTGAGCACACCCTCGCCGCGTTTCCCGATGACGATCGCGGTGCCGGTGTCCTGGCACATCGGCAGCACGCCTCCGGCCGAGATGGCCGCGTTGCGCAGCAGGTCCATCGCCACGAACCGGTCGTTCCCGCTGGCCTCCGGGTCGTCCACGATCGCGCGCAGCTGGGCGAGATGGGAGGAGCGCAGCAGGTGCTGGATGTCGGTGACGGCGGTGCGGGCGAGCGTGGTCAGCGCGGACGGCTCGATCTCGAGGAACCGGCGTCCCGCGGCCTCGAGCGGGCGCACGCCCTCCGGCGTGACCAGCCGGTACTCGGTGTGCTCGTCCTTGCCGAGCGGCAGCACCTCGGTGTGCCGGAAGGGGGTGGTGGACACGGCGCGGGCTCCCTTGCACGCGGTTCGGGGAGCCTGAACGTTACCCGGCAGGAAAAAGTCGGAAGGCCGGGCCCACCCCGACGGACCCGACCTTCCGGGGAAAGCGGTTCAGGTGCGAGCACCCACCGCGAAGCTGACACCAGGTGGACGTCCGTGCGGCGCGGACGTTGCCCGCTCAGCCCCCGTTCGACCGTCTCGTGACCCATGTCATAAGTCAACGCGGCCGAACGGGTGCATCACGGTGGGTCAGCTGGCGTACGCGCGCAGCCGGTCGGCCCGCTCGCCCTGGCGGAGCTTGGCCATGACCTCACGCTCTATCTGGCGTACCCGCTCGCGGGAGAGCCCGAAGTACTTGCCGATCTGGTCCAGGGTGCGCGGCTGACCGTCGTCGAGGCCGTAGCGCAGCCGGATGACGTGCTGTTCCCGGTCGTCCAGGGTGGCCAGCACCCGCCGCAGGTCGTCCTGCAGCAGGCCGGAGATCACCGCGCTCTCCGCGTCGGTGGCCTCGGCATCCTCGATGAAGTCACCGAGCGGCGCGTCCTCCTCGTTGCCCACCGGCATGTCCAGGCTCACCGGGTCGCGGGCGTGGTCGAGCAGGTTCGCCACCTTGTGCTCGGCGATACCGGACTCGGCCGCCAGCTCCTCGTTGGTGGCCTCCCTGCCGAGCTGCTGGTGCAGGTCCCGCTTGATCCTCGCCAGCTTGTTCACCTGCTCCACCAGGTGCACCGGCAGCCGGATGGTGCGGCCCTGGTCGGCCATGCCACGGGTGATGGCCTGGCGGATCCACCAGGTGGCGTAGGTGGAGAACTTGAACCCCTTGGAGTAGTCGAACTTCTCCACCGCGCGGATCAGGCCCAGGTTGCCCTCCTGGATCAGGTCCAGCAGCGGCATGCCCCGTCCGGTGTAGCGCTTCGCCAGCGACACCACGAGCCGCAGGTTCGCCTCGAGCAGGTGGTTCTTCGCCCGCTCCCCGTCCCGGACCAGCGCACGCAGCTCCGAGCGCCGCTGCGCGGAGAGCTTCTCCTCGGTGTCCAGCATGTGCTGGGCGAAGACGCCAGCCTCGATCCGCTTGGCGAGCTCGACCTCGTCGGCCGCGGTGAGCAGTGCCGTCTTGCCGATCCCGTTGAGGTACACGCGGACTAGGTCGGCAGCCGGGCCCTGCGCGTCGAGGTCTGCTTCCGCGTGCAACGCGGTTACCTCGGCCTCGATGGGTGTGGTGGGGATCTCACGCTCGCGGATCCCACGAGCCTCACGCTCGAGTGTCTGGACGGACATACTGCCTCCCCTGTGCGGGCTGACGTGCTGCGGTCTCCACGCCTGCGCTTTGTGCTTCGTACGGGGGGCCTGTGGAACCCTCCGGACGAGACCAACTTGCTGGCTGGACATCCGGATCAACGCTTCGCGGTTCGAAATCGTTCCCGATATCCCGACCAGAAGACGGCTTTTCACCGAGGGCGGTTGCTCCACCAAACCTGAGCTTTTCCTGAGAACCGGGAGGCTAAACCTCGATGAGTACGGTGAACGGTCCGTCGTTCACGCTGTGCACCGACATCATCGCGCCGAACCGGCCGGTCTCCACCGGGGCGCCGCGGTCCCGTAGCCGGGTGACGACCTTCTGCACCAGCCGCTCCGCCTCCGGTGGGCGGGCCGCGGCCGTCCACGATGGACGGCGGCCCTTGCGGGTGTCGCCGTACAACGTGAACTGGCTGACCACCAGCAGCGGGGCGCCGGTGCTCGCGCAGGATTCCTCATCGCGCAGGATGCGCAGTTCGTGCAGTTTGCGCGCCATCGTCGCGGCCTGCTCGGTGGTGTCCTCCTTGTGCACCCCCAGCAGCACCAGCAGGCCGGGTTCGGCGATGGCACCGACCACCTCGCCATCGACCGTGACGGTGGCCTCGGTGACCCTGGTTACGACAGCCTTCATCGGCTGCCCCATTCCGCGGGCAGCAGCATGCCGTGCCGCACCAGTTCGGTGACGATGGGCAGGGCCGTGGCGGTGAGCTCGTCCACCGGCTGGTCGTGCGCGGCGGCCAGCAGGCCGAGCAGGTCGGACAGCGGCAGCGCACCCCGGCAGCCGGCCAGCAGCGCCGCGGCCAGCTCGTCCAGCTCGTGCTGCCAGCCGGGGCCGTCGGTGCGGTGCAGCCGCCGGATCGCGGTCGTCCAGCCTTCGTCGGTCGGTTCGTCGATCCGTTCCAGCATTACGGTGTCCGGCACCACCAAGGTGGCCGAGGGCAGGTCCTGCCCGTGCGCGCGCAGCCAGTCTGCCCGGTCCAGCCACCCGCCTGCCTCGGCGCCCAGCGGGTCGTCGTAGGCCTGCCGCAGGTCCTCGCACACCACCGTGGGCTCGCCATCGGTGCGGCGCAGGGTGACGAAGCCGAACCCGATGCCGGCCACGTCGTGCTCGGCGAACCAGTCCAGCCAGGCTCCCGCCTTGGCCCTGCCCTCGGGTGAGCGGGGGTCGATCCCGGCGTCCCGCAGCCAGGTCCCGACATACAGCACCGGGTCGGCCACGTCCCGCTGCACGAACCAGGCGTCGGTTCCCTGCGGCAGCCACCGGTGCACCCGGTCGGCCCAGTCCTCGCCCTCCACGTGCAGCCAGGAGGCCAGCAGCTGGCCGATCCCGCCCTCGGCGAGGAAACCCGGCAGCTGGCGTACCACCAGCGCGCTGGCGTCGTCCCCGGCCAGCCCGGAGTCGCGGTAGATGTAGTCCACCCGCGGCGGGCCCACCACGAACGGCGGATTGCACACGATCTGGTCGAACCGCCTGCGTGCCACCGGGGCGAACCACTCGCCCCGCAGCAGCTCGCCGTGCACCCCGTTCAGCCGCAGGTTCGCACCGGCCAGTGCCAGCGCGCGGGCCGAGACGTCGGTGGCGGTGACCCGCTCGGCGTGCTGGGTGGCGTGCAGGGCCTGCACCCCGTTGCCGGTGCCGAGGTCGAGCAGGCTGCCGACCGGGCGCCGGGTGGTGGCCCGTACCAGGCTCAGCGAGGCGTGCCCGACCCCGAGCACGTGATCCTTCGCTGCCGGGGCTCCCGCCTGCTCGGAGTCCAGGTCGGACAGTACCCACCAGGAGGCCCCGTTCGCGCCGTGCGGGCGCAGGTCGAGGGCGGCCCGCAGGCCGTCCCCCGCGGGGCGCAGCAGCCCGGCGGCCTGTGCGTCCGCCACCCCGGCCGGGTGCAGCGCCGCCGCCACCGCCGCCGCCGGTTCGGTGCAGCCGAGCAGGAACAGCCGGATCAGCGTGCCCAGCTCGGCGAGGTCCATGCTGACCCGGTGGGCGGGCTCGGGCTCGCCGCGGCCGAGCGCGGCGTGTGCCTGCCAGCCGAGCGCGCCCAGCACGCCGTCGACGTGGTAGCCGGTCCGCTGGAAGGCCTCCCGCAGGCGGGCGCAGAACTCGGCGGAGAACTCGGGAAGATCGCTACTCACGGTGGTTATCGTGGCATGAACTAACGTGTTCGCGTGTCTTCAACCCAGGTTCCGGTGTGGGTTCCCATCGTCGTCGCCGCCCTCGGGTTCATCGGGGTGGTCACCGCGCAACTGATCGCCGGCTGGCGTGAGGACCGCCGGTGGCGGCGCGAGCAGCAACGGGAGGACCAGCGGTGGCAGCGGGAACGCCAGCGCGACGGCGAGCAGCGGCGCTACGAGGGCAGGGCGGCGGGCTACGCCGAGGTGATTGGCGCGATCGAGTCCTTCGACTTCGTGCTGTACCAGGCGATGCGCGTGCGGGAGCGCGGTGAGCGCCTGGAGGAGCAGCTGCAACAGGACCTGCGCGCGAGCTCCGCGCAGCTGCGGGCCTCGCTCGGGCCGGTGAACCTGCACGCACCGGAGAAGGTGCGGACGATGCTGCCCGGCGCCACGCTGCCCCGGTCCCGGCTCTGTTCGGCCCTGCTGGCCGGGGTGCAGCCGGAGCGGCACCGGGAGCTGTGGCGGGAGGGACAGTTGGGCTACCGGCGGATGCGGGCCGAAATGCGGGGTGATCTCGGCCTGGACGCCGAGGACATCGAGGCGGTCGAGGCTGCCATCCGCCCCGGGCCGTGATCAGATGGTCCCGTGACGACCGATCGACGTGCCGCCGTGCTGGCCGGGCTGCCGGAGCTGCTGCCCGAACTGGAGGAGCTCTACCGCGATCTGCACCGCCATCCCGAGCTGTCCTTCGCCGAGCACGAGACCGCGCGCAAGCTGGCGGCGCGGCTGTCCACCGCGGGGTACGAGGTGCACACCGGGATCGGCGGCACCGGGGTGCTCGGGGTGCTGCGCAACGGGCCGGGGCCGGTGGTGCTGCTGCGCGCCGATATCGACGCCCTGCCGGTACAGGAGCGGACCGGCCTTGAGTACGCCAGCACGGTGCGGGCCACCGACGAGTCGGCAGGCGGGCACGAGGTGCCGGTGATGCATGCCTGCGGGCACGATATGCACGCCACCTGGCTGACCGGCGCCACCCGGTTGCTGGCGCGGCAGCGGGACCAGTGGTCGGGCACCCTGCTCGCGGTTTTCCAGCCGGGGGAGGAGGTCGGCGACGGTGCCGCGGCGATGGTGCGCGACGGGGTGCTGGAGCATGCGCCCACCCCGGCAGTGGTGCTCGGGCAGCACGTGGTGCCCGGGCCCGCGGGCTGGGTGCTCACCCGGCCCGGGGTGCTGATGGCCGCGACCGACGCGCTGCGGATCGTCCTGCACGGCAGGGGCGGGCACGGTTCCCGCCCGGAGACCACGGTGGATCCGGCGGTGCTGGCCGCATCCGTCGTGCTGAAGCTGCAGACGATCGTGTCCAGGGAGATCGCCGCCACCGAGCAGGCCGTGGTGACCGTGGGCTCGATCCGGGTGGGCACGGCGCACAACATCATTGCCGACCAGGCCACGCTCGAGGTGAACGTGCGGACCTTCGAGGAGCCGGTGCGTGAGCGGGTGCTGGCGGCGATCAGGCGGATCGTGGGCGGCGAGGCCGCTGCCGCGGGCGCCCCGCATCCGCCGGAGATCACCGAGATCACCCGCTTTCCGGTCACCAGCAATGACGAGGCGGCCACCAACGAGCTGGCGACGGTGTTCCAGGACCACTTCGGCGCGCAACGGGCGATGCCGGCACCGCTGGTCACCGGGAGTGAGGACTTCGGCGAGTTCGGCCGCGCAGCCGGGGCGCCCTCGGTGTTCTGGCTGGTCGGCGGGCTGGACGAGGGGGAGGTGACCGCGGCGGCCGCGGCGGGCCGGTTCGAGCAGGACGTGCCGTCGAACCACTCCGCGCTGTTCGCGCCGGTACTGCATCCGACCCTGAGTACCGGGGTGGAAACCCTGGTCGTGGCCGCACTGCGCTGGCTGGACGCCCCCACTGTCGGATGAGCGGGCACGGTGGGACGATGGAGCCGGAGGTGGTGCCGGAATGAGCGAACCGGACAAGCGCTCCGCTCCGGTACTGATCACCGAGGCCCAACCCTCCTACGATGACCAGTACGCGGCCCGCAAGCGCAAGTACGCGCTGATGATGGGGATGCGGTTTCCCTGCCTCATCCTGGCCGGTGTCTTCTACCACACCTGGTGGCTCGCGCTGGCGTTCATCGTGCTGTCCATCCCGCTGCCGTGGGTCGCGGTGCTGATCGCCAACGACCGGCCGCCGCGTAAGGCCGAGGACGCGCACCGCTACCAGCGCGACGCCAAGGCCATCGAATCCACCGACCACCGCGTCATCGACGGCTGACCCATTACCCGCCCGTCCTGGGTCAGCAGGGGCCTGCGTCGCGCCACGCCGCCCAGGAGCCCGCGGTTCCCGGCTCGGCGCCGGTGGAGTACCAGGTGGACTCCCACCGGCGGCCGTTGTGCGAGACCTCGTCACCGGGCACATACGAGGTGGTGGCGCTCCAGGCGGGAACATCGCAGCCCGGCGGCGCGGTGCCCTCGAAGGAGACCCGGTGCAGCTGGCCGGACCGGTCGGTGGCCAGGTACAGCTCGCCGGCCTGGTCGGTGCCGAAGGTGGTGACCCACTGGGGGAAGCTGCCGATCTCGGCGCTGGTGTGGCTGCCGTCGGCGTTCTCCCGGACCGCCCGTGCGGTGCCCGAGCAGTAGTCGGTGCTGACGTAGGTGCCCTCGACCAGGTCCGCGAACTGCTCACCCCGGTAGACGTGGCCGCCGATCACCGTGCAGTTCCCCGCGGTCCCGGTGGGGTAGGTGAGCACCGGCGCGGTGTACTCGGCACCAGGATCGCAGCGATCCTGGTTGTACACCTCGTTACCCTCCATGCAGGACCAGCCGAAGTTCGTCCCGCCCGCGTCCGCGGCGATGTGGTCGACCTCCTCCCAGGAGACCTGCCCCACGTCGCCGATCCACAGCGAGCCGTCGGCGGGGTCGAAGGAGAATCGCCAGGGGTTGCGCAGACCGGAGGCCCAGATCTCGCCGCGCGCCCCCTCGACGCCCGCGAACGGGTTGTCCTCCGGGATGCAGTACGGCAACTCCCCGCAGGACCGGCTCACGTCGATCCGCAGCATCTTGCCCAGCAGGGTGCCCAGATCCTGCGCGGCGTCGAAGGGGTCACCCGCCCCGCCGCCGTCACCGAGGCTCCAGTAAAGGTAACCGTCCGAGCCGAACGCCAGGTCGCCGCCGTTGTGGTTGCTGAACCTGGAGTGCTCCTGGGCCAGCAGCACCTGCTCGGTGCCGCTGCCGACGTCGAACCGGGACAGGGTGACCGCGTCGTCCGAGGTCCGTGTGTAGGCGAGGTACACGTCCTGGCTGGAGGCGAAGTCCGGGGCCGGGGTGATGGCCAGCAGGCCCCGTTCGTTGGCGTCGTCGTTCACCCTGCCGGTGATGTCCAGTACCGGTTCGGGGGCGAGGCCGGTGTCGGGATGGAACTCCCGCACCCGGCCGGGTTTCTCGACGACCAGCAGCCTGCCGCTGCCGTCGTCCAGCGCGGTGATCGCGGTGGGGCGCTCCAGCCCGGAGGCCACCTCCGTGGTGCCCACGCTGATGTCCTCCAGCGGCGGCACGGCGTGATCCTGGCCGGCCACGGCGGCGGAGGCGGTGACCGGTAGTGCCGCGGACAGCATTGTGATGACGGTGATCGGGACGGCCAGATGACGTCGCGACATGTCAGCTCCAAACACCCGATAGTGGTATGGACCAACGCAACCAGCTTCGGCCTGCGGACGGTAGGTACGTCAGTAGGGCGGTCGGCAGGCGCCGAGGTGGGTGATGGTGCGGGCGGCGAGCCGGGTGCCGGCGCGCAGGGCCCGCGCGGGGGAGTGGCCACGCAGCCAGGCGGTGAGCACCCCCGCGTCGAAGGCGTCCCCGGCGCCGGTGCTGTCCACGCAGTCCACGGCCTCGGCCGGCACCGTGGTCACCCCGGTCCGATCCACCCAGGCCGCCCCGTGCGCCCCCGAGGTGACGGCCACCGCGCCCACCGTGCCGAGCAGCGCCGCGGCGGAGGCGGGCTCGGGGCCGCCGGTGAGCGCGGCGAGTTCGGCGGCGTTGGGCAGCAGCAGGTCCACACCCCTGATGTCGGCAAGGAACGCGGCCGGGTCGGTGAGCAGTGCCGCGGCCTGCGGGTCCACCGAGGTGGAAAGGCCCGCGGCCCTGGCCGCGGCGAGCGCGGCCAGCCCGGCGGCGCGGGAGGACTCCTCCAGCAGCACGTAACCGGAAAGGTGCAGGTGCGCCGCTCCCGCAGGGATACAGCCCGCGAGATCCTCCGCACGCAGCAGGGCGGCCGCGCCCCGGTCGGCCAGCATGCTGCGCTGGCCCTCGGCGTCCAGCAGCACCACCACGCAACAGGTGGCGGCCTCGGGATCCACGGCGAAGGCGCAGTGCACCCCCGACGCCGCCAGCTCGGCGCGGACCAGCCTGCCGCCCGCGTCCGCGCCGATCCTGGCCACCAGCGTCGGTTCGGCACCGCAGGCGCGCAGCGAGCGCGCGGTGTTCGCCCCGGCGCCGCCACAGGCCAGCCGGGCACCGGCCCGCACATCGCCGCCCGGCACGATGCCACCCTCCGGCCTGGCGAGCAGGTCCACCCCCGCGTCGCCGACCACCACGACCCTCACCGCGGGCTCAGCTCCACCGCCACCTCGGCGGCCAGCCGCGCGTTGGCCAGTACCAGCGCCTCGTTGGCGTCCAGGCTGGCGCCTGCGCTGGCCCGGTGGAAGTGCTCCAGCAGCACCGGGGTGACGTCCGAGCCGCGCACGCCCCCGGCCCGCAGCTTCGCCATACCCTCGGCGAGCAGCCGGTCGTGCAGGGCGCGGTCCAGCTCGTACTCGGCAGGCACCGGGTTGGCCAGCAGCAGTCCCGAGCCCGCGTGCCTGCGGTGCGCGCGGACGGCGGCGGCGACTTCCGCCGGGTCGTCCACCCGCTGGGACACCGGCAGCCCGGTGGAGCGGCGGTAGAACCCGGGGAAGTGCTCGGTGCGGTAGCCCAGCACCGGCACCGAGTGGGTCTCCAGCACCTCCAGGGTGGCCGCGATGTCCAGCACCGACTTCACCCCCGAGCACACCACCAGGGTCGGCAGCGCGGCCAGGGTGCCGAGATCGGCCGAGACGTCCCAGCTCACCTGCTCGCCCGGCAGCGGGAGGTGGACCCCGCCGAGCCCGCCGGTGCCGAACACGCCGATGCCGGCGGCATGCGCCAGCGCCGAGGTAGCGGAGATCGTGGTCGCCCCGCAGCGGCCGAGCGCGATCGTCGCCCCGAGGTCGCGCCGGGACAGCTTGGCCAGCCCCGCGCCGGGATCGCAGACCCGCTCCAGCTGTGCCCGGTCCAGGCCGATCCGGGCGACGCCGTCCAGCACCGCGATGGTGGCCGGAATGGCGCCCGCCTCCCGGACCACCCGTTCCAGCCGCAGCCCGACCTCGAGGTTGCGGCCCGCGGGCAGCCCGTGTGCCAGCAGGGTGCTCTCCAGCGCGACCACGCCATGCCCTCCGGCGAGCGCGTGGGCTACCTCGGGTGACACGTTCAGGTGGGATGTGCTCGTCATGCTTGCTCATCCTGCCGCACGGCAGGCGGTGCGCTACGCCCGCGCGAGGCCGGTGAGGCATGATAGAGGGGTGAGTACGCAGACCTTGCCCGATGTCGACACCCGCCCCGAGGGCACCGACAGCACCGACGACGACGCACCGAAGATGTTCCACTACGTGCGTAAGAACAAGATCGCGGAGAGCGCGGTCATGGGCTCGCACGTGGTGGCGCTGTGCGGTGAGGTCTTCCCGGTGACGAAATCCGCCAAGCCCGGCTCGCCGGTGTGCCCCGAGTGCAAGCGGATCTTCGAGAACCTGCCCCCCGGTGGCGAGGAATAGCACGAGCGGTAGCTCGCGCTAGCGGTCACCGCGCTGCGCCGGTCGCCAGTCCGCGGGGGCGTCGCCCCTGGTCGGCTCGCCCCCGGCGGGTTCTGTCCTGCCCTCCGCCGTGGCCTGCTCGGCTGGGTCCTCGGTGGCCTCGGTGTCTGTGGTGTCCTGCGCGTCCTGCGCGGTGCCGGCGGGCTCCTCGCCTGCGCCTTCGGCTTCCCGCCCGGCGCGGTTCGGCCTGCGCAGCGGCATGGTGGTGCGTTCCCAGAGCTTGCGGCCCTCCTCGGAGCGGATCCGCTCGTTCGCCCGTTCCAGCTCCAGCCTGCGCCATTTGCGCCGTTGCCGCCGGGTCATCTTGGCAGGCCACAGTTCCTGGATCGCGCTGTTGAAGTAGGCACCGCCGACGATCGCCATCCCGATGAAGAAGGTGAACAGCAGGAACGCGATCGGGGTGGCCAGCGCGCCGTAGGTGTAGCCGGTGGTGGTGATCCAGGTGATGTAGATGCGCAGCCCGACACTGGACAGCAGGAAGATCCCCATCGCCAGCACCGCCCCCGGCAGTCCCCGGTGCCATGGCAGCTTGCGCGGCAGCGCGAGCTTGTACAGGGTGGCCAGCGCGAGCACGATCAGCACGGCCAGCGTGGGGTAGTACAGCGTGCTCACCCAGTAGGCGACGGTGGGCTGCCACTGCGTGGGGAAGAACTCGGTGAGCAGGTCCGGGCCGATCGCGATCACCGGCAGCCCGATCACCACCAGCACCAGCCCGGCCAGGTACAGCAACAACGCGAAGATCCGCTGCCACACGTCGTTGCGTACGCCGTACTGACCGTGCGCCACGGTGATCGCGTCCACGAACGAGGCCATCGCCGAGGAACCGGCCCACAGCGAGATCAGGAAACCGACCGAGACGATCTCGCCCTTCCCCTTGTTCAGGATGTCCGCGACGGTCGGCTCGATGATCTGGTTGACCACGCTGCCGCTGAAGATCTTCTCGCAGAAGGCGATGATCTGGTCGTTCACCGCCCGCACGACCTCGGGGCCGAACCAGTCGCCCATGAAGCCCACGCTGCCCAGCAGCCCGAGCAGCAGCGGCGGCAGGGACAGGGTCTGCCAGAACGCGGCCTCGGCCGACTCGGAGAAGATGGCGCCGTCCCATGCCTTGCTCAGGGTGCGGCGGAGCAGGCGCAGCGGACCCTTCCTGCCACCCCCCTGCTGGGGCGCAGGTTGCCCCTCGCCGCCTGCGGCGGCCTCGGATCCCGCTCCACTCATCGCGCCATTAAGCATGGTCCATCCCGGCGCGTTCGGCCCGGCGGGTCGGTCTGGCGTGTCCTGCGCCCCCGCCGGACCCGCGTGCCGTGGCGGGGCCCACGCGGCCGAGCCAGGTAGGCTCGTATCGCTGTCCTCACCGCGGCACCGGCAGGGAGGCCGGACCAGCAGGGTGAGGACGTTCGCATGTTGTCACGTATGCCCGCGAGAGGAGTTGGACCTTCCGTGTCGGACACGGCCCAACAGAATCCGACGCCGGCAGCTGATGCGCAGCGCGGGTTCGCCGCACCCCAGCCCGAACACGACGCCACCGCGCGCCCGCTGCGCGCGTGGCAGCGCCGAGCGCTCACCAAGTACCTGACGACCAGGCCCAAGGACTTCCTCGCGGTCGCCACCCCGGGGGCGGGTAAGACGGTTTTCGGCCTGCGGATCGCCGCCGAGCTGATCTCCGACCGCACCATCGAGGCGATCACCATCGTGACCCCGACCGAGCACCTGAAGCATCAGTGGGCCATCGCGGCCGCCGGTGCCGGGATCGCGATCGACTCGAACTTCCGCAACACCACCGGGGTCACCTCCTCGGACTTCCAGGGCGTCGCGCTCACCTATGCCCAGGTGGCGGCCCACCCGACCCTGCACAGGGTGCGCACCGAGAACCGCAAGACGCTGGTCATCCTGGACGAGATCCACCACGGCGGGGACGCCAAGTCCTGGGGGGACGCCATCCGGGAGGCCTTCACCCCCGCGGTACGCAGGCTGGCCCTCACCGGGACGCCGTTCCGCAGTGACGACTCGCCGATCCCGTTCGTCAGCTACGAGCCGGAGGGCAGTTCCGGCGCGATGCGCAGCAAGGCCGACCACACCTACGGCTACGCCGACGCGCTGGCCGACGGCGTGGTCCGGCCGGTGGTCTTCCTCGCCTACTCGGGCGAGGCCTCCTGGCGGACCAGCGCGGGGGAGGAGTTCACCGCCCGGCTCGGCGAGCCGCTGACCGCGGAGCAGAACGCCCGCGCCTGGCGCACCGCGCTGGACCCCGGCGGGGAGTGGATCCCCTCGGTGCTGCAGGCCGCCGACACCCGGCTGAGCCAGGTCCGGGCCGGTGGCGTTCCGGACGCGGGCGGGTTGGTGATCGCCACGGACCAGGACTCCGCGCGGGCCTATGCCAAGCAGCTGGCCAGGATCAGCGGGGAGCAACCGGTGGTGGTGCTCTCCGACGACCCCGGCGCCACCAAGCGGATCGGCCAGTTCGCCGATTCCAACGAGCGGTGGCTGGTCGCCGTGCGGATGGTTTCCGAGGGCGTGGACGTCCCCCGGCTGGCCGTCGGCGTCTACGCGACCAGCGCCTCCACCCCGCTGTTCTTCGCGCAGGCGATCGGCCGGTTCGTGCGGGCGCGGCGCCCCGGCGAGACGGCGAGCGTGTTCCTGCCCAGTGTGCCGGTGCTGCTGGAGCTGGCCAGCGAGCTGGAGGCCGAGCGGGACCACGTGCTCGGCAAGCCGCATCGGGAGAAGGACGGCTGGGACGACGAGCTGCTGGTCGCGGCGAACCGTACCGAGGACGAGCCCGGTGAGGAGGAGAAGGCGTACACCTCGCTGGGTGCCTCGGCCGAGCTGGACCAGGTGATCTACGACGGGAACTCCTTCGGCACCGCGGTGTTCTCCGGCAGCGAGGAGGAGCAGGAGTACCTGGGGCTGCCCGGCCTGCTGGAGCCGGACCAGGTGCGGGCGCTGCTGCGCAAGCGGCAGGAGGAGCAGCTGGCCGACGAGAAGCGGCGTAAGCCCGCCAAGGAGGCCGCGAACGAGCAGCCCGCGGCCAAGCCGCAGAGCGTGCGGGAGCGGATCCATGCGCTGCGCAAGGAGCTGAACGCCCTGGTGGGGATGTACCACCACCGCACCAACAAGCCGCATGGCGCGATCCATAACGAGCTGCGCAGGGTGTGCGGCGGGCCACCGATCGCGATGGCCACCGTCGAGCAGCTGGAAGAGCGCATCGCCACGTTGCGTTCCTGGTAAGTCCGGGTAATTTCCCGGTTCGTTCGTTGCCAAAATGTGTCTTCCCTCGCAGTGTGTCTCCGCATATGTTGTCGCCCACAACATATGCGCGATGGGGCGCCGGATCGGTCCGGGCCGTCGCGTAGCGGCACGGGAAGGAACGACGGATGCGTACACGAGGCCGGACCAGGCGGCTTGCGCTCGCCGCGGCGACCATGGGAGCGGCGCTCACCCTGGCCGCATGCGGTGCGAACACGGCGGCTCCGGAGGGTGAGCAGAACGCTCCCGCGGAGTCCGGTGGCGAGACCAAGGGCACCGTCGGGGTGATCCTGCCGGAGACGGCCAGCTCGGCCCGCTGGGAGGGCTTCGACAAGCCCATGCTGGAGAAGGCGCTGCGCGCCGAGGGCTTTGAACCGGATGTGCAGAACGCGCAGGGCGAAGTGCAGAAGTTCAGCACCCTGGCCGACGGGATGATCGCCAAGGGGGTGAAGGTGCTGGTCATCGCCTCGATCAACAGCGAGGTCGGCAGCGCCGTTGCGACCAAGGCGCAGAACGCGGGTATCCCCACCATCGACTACGACCGGCTCAATCTCGGCGGCAGCTCCGACTACTACGTCTCCTTCGACAACGTGAAGGTCGGCGAACTGCAGGGGCAGGGCCTGGCCCAGGCGCTCGAGGGCAAGCAGGGCGCCGAGGTGATCGAGATCGAGGGCGCGCCCACGGACAACAATGCCTCGCTGTTCTACGAGGGCCAGCAGAAAGTCCTCGGCCCACTGTATGAGTCCGGCGAGTTGAAGCTGGTGCAGAGCCAGCGGATCGACGACTGGGACAACCAGAAGGGCGGCGTGACCTTCGAACAGATCCTCACCAGCAACGGCGGCACGGTGGACGGCGTGGTCGCCGCCAACGACGGGCTGGCCGGTGCGGTGATCACCGTACTGAAGAAGAACGGCCTCAACGGGCGGGTCCCGGTGACCGGGCAGGACGCCACCCCGGCCGGGCTGAAGGCGATCCTGCGCGGCGACCAGTACATGACGGTGTTCAAGCCGATCCAGCAGGAGGCCAACGCCACCGCCAAGCTGGCCGCCGCACTGGCCAGCGGGGACACCGCCGCCGCGGACGAACTCGCCTCGGATGTCACCGAGGACCCCGAAGGCGGCAGGCAGGTCAAGTCGGTGCTGCTCGAGCCCCAGCTGATCACCAAGGACAACGTGAAGACGGTGATCGACGAGGGCTACGTCCCGGCTTCCGACGTCTGCACCGACGACCTGCAGGACACCTGCGCCGAGCTCGGCATCTCCTGATCACCAGCCTGCCGGGGCGGGGAGCGTCCCCCGCAGCTCCCGCTCCCCGCCCCGGCCTCCAGCGAAAGAACCCACGATGACCGATCCCATCCTGCAACTGACCGCACTGAACAAGAGTTTCGGCGCGGTGCACGTCCTGCACGACGTGGACTTCGCCGTGCGAGCCGGCGAGGTCACGGCGCTGGTCGGTGACAACGGCGCCGGCAAGTCCACCCTGATCAAATGCATTGCCGGGATCCACGGGGCGGACTCCGGCACGGTGACCTTCCGCGGCGAGCCGGTGCATATCCGCGGCCCGAAGGATGCGGCGGCGCTCGGCATCGAGGTCGTCTACCAGGACCTCGCGCTGGCCGACAACCTCGACATCGTGCAGAACATGTTCCTCGGCAGGGAGCGTGGCAGCCGCTGGCTGCTGGACGAGGCGAGCATGGAGAACGCGGCGCGGGAGACGCTGGCCTCGCTGTCGGTGCGCACGGTCAAGTCGGTGCGCACCCCGGTGTCGGCACTGTCCGGCGGCCAGCGCCAGACCGTGGCGATCGCCAAGTCGGTGCTGTGGGACAGCAAGGTGGTGCTGCTGGACGAGCCCACCGCCGCGCTGGGTGTCGCGCAGACCCGGCAGGTGCTCGACCTGGTGCGCAGGCTCGCCGAGCAGGGCCTTGGCGTGGTGCTGATCAGCCACAACATGGCCGACGTCTTCGAGGTGTCCGACCGGATCGCCGTGCTGTACCTGGGCCGGATGGTGGCCCAGGTGCCGGTCAAGGACGTCACCCACAGCCAGGTCGTCGAACTGATCACCGCGGGCCGGTCGGGGGAGCTCGGCCTGGCCCGCCCCAGTCCGCACTCCTGTGAAAGAGCCGATCGTGCCTGATACCCAGACCAAACCCGGCAATGCCGCCATCACCGACTTCGGCATCGACACCACGGCGATGTCGAGCTCCGAGGCGATCCGGGACTACCTCACCCGGCTGCGCGGCGGGCAGCTCGGCTCGCTGCCCGCGCTGCTCGGGCTGCTGGCGCTGGTGGTCGTCTTCGCCAGCCTCTCCGACGTGTTCCTCTCCCTGAACAACATCGCCAACCTGCTCGCCCAGGGCGCGGGCCAGACCATCATCGCGATGGGGATCGTGTTCGTGCTGCTGGTCGGTGAGATCGACCTCTCCGCGGGCACGGCCTCCGGGGTCGCAGGCGCCGTGCTGGCCATGCACTTCGTGGAGGGCGGCAACCTGCTCGGCGGCATGGGCACCAGTGTGTTCGTGTTGTTCATCGCCGCGCTGGTGCTGGCGGTGCTGCTGGCGCTACTGCTGCGGATCTGGGCAGGCGCGGCCATGTCCGTGCTGGCCATCGCGATCGCCCTGTCCGGGATGGCGGCCAACCCGTGGCTGGAGATGCTGCTCGCGGTGTGCGTCGGCACGGCGATCGGCTGCATCACCGGCTTCCTGGTCGCCAAGATCGGTATGCCCTCCTTCGTGGTGACCCTGGCCCTGTTCCTCGCCTGGCAGGGCGTGATCCTGCAGTTCATCGGCGAGGGCGGGGTGCTGGGCATCAGCACCTCGCCGGTGCTGAACCAGGTGGCCAACGGCAACCTGTCCACCGCGGGCAGCTGGCTGCTGTTCGTGGTCGCCGCGGGCGGGTTCGCCGCGGTGACCCTTGGCAGGCACTTCTCCCGGCTGCGGCGCGGCCTGGTCACCCAGCCGACCGCGCTGGTGCTGGCCAGGGTGGGCGGGGTCGCCGCGCTCGGTGCCGTGGCCACCTACCTGCTCACCATCAACCGCTCGCCGAACCCGAGCATCGTGATCTCCGGCGTCCCCTACGTGGTCCCGATCGTGCTGGTGCTGCTGACCATCGGCACCTACGTGCTGAACCGGACCCGGTACGGGCGGCACATCTACGCGGTCGGCGGCAACCGGGAGGCGGCGCGCAGGGCCGGCATCGACGTGACCAGGATCCGGGCCAGTGTGTTCGTGGTCTGCTCCTCGGTGGCCGCGGTCGGCGCCATCGTCTACTCCTCCAAGGTCGGTTCGGTGGACCCGCAGGCAGGCGGGCTGAACACCCTGCTGTTCGCGGTCGGCGCGGCGGTGATCGGCGGAACCTCGCTGTTCGGCGGACGCGGGCGGGTGTTCGACGCGGTGATCGGCGGCACGGTCCTCGCCGTGGTCGCCAACGGGCTCGGCCTGCTCAAACAGCATGCTGCGGTGGTGTCCATCGTCACCGGGCTGGTGCTGCTGCTGGCCGCGACGGTGGACGCGCTGTCCCGCAAGCGCGCGACCGTCGCGTCTCGCTGAGCGTGACGGTGGGACACTCACGTTGTGACCAGCACATCCGTGGCGCGACCGGACGAGGTGCGCCGGTACAACCGCACAACCCTGTTGCGGGTGCTGCACGTCGACGGCCCGCTGACCCGAGCGGCGCTGGCGACGGAGCTCGGCCTCAACCGCAGCACCATCAAGGCACTGGTGGACGGCCTCGCCGAGGCCGGTGTGGTGCAGGAGCGGGTGCCGCGGCCCGGCCGCGGCGCCGGACGGCCCTCGCTGCTGGTGCTGCCGCAGCCGCAGGCGGCCGTGGTGCTCGCGGTGGACGTGCAGGTGGAGCACGTGGCGATCGCGCTGGTCGGGCTCGGTGGGCAGATCCTCGGCCGGAACAGCTGGAACCTGCACGGCCGCACCCGCGAGCCGGACGAGGTGATCACCCACATCCTGGAGTCCACCGCGGTCCTCGCCAGTGACCTCGGGGTGCGGCCCACCGCCGCGGGGATCTCGGTGCCCGGGGTGGTGCGCCGTTCCGACGGGCTGGTCCGCGAGGCGCCGAACCTGCGCTGGAGCGATGTCGCACTCGGTGACCGGCTCGGCGCGGTGCTGCGGATCCCCGTGCTGGTGGGCAACGACGCCGAACTGGGCGCGCTGGCCGAGCACCTGCGCGGCGCGGCGCGGGGCGCCGCGGACGCGGTGTACGTCTCGGCCGACGTCGGGGTCGGCGGGGGAGTGGTCGCCCAGGGTTCCTCGCTGCGCGGCGCCGCGGGCTACGTGGGTGAGATAGGGCACATGGTGATCCGGCCCGGTGGTCGTGGCTGCTACTGCGGTAGCCAGGGCTGCT